>CAVOIO010000047.1:0-88994 GCA_963695915.1 uncultured beta proteobacterium | reverse complement strand
TCCATTCGCAAGGATGTGATAACAGCACTTTGGGTCATGCCAAACGACGGGTCGCGATGGAATTGTCAGGTTGTGTGGCCGGGATTGTAGCGAAGCCAAGCCCCGGCGGATGGCGCGTTGGCACGACATTATGGCTTCGTCGGAACATTACGTGACTCCTCAGTTTGATCGTCGCTCACGCCAGCAACGGACAACCCGGAGGCAACTTCATCCGGAGCCGGCCTGACACGGCCTCGAACCGGAAGCGATTCTCCGCCATCGGCTCTCCGTCCAGGTTGATCTGCAGCGGCTCGTCCGTGTCGATCTCCAGCCAGGGGACCCTGGCGCTCACGATAAAGCGGCGTAGGGCATCGGTTCCTTCGCGCAACAGCGTCCCCAGGACATCTGCGATTTCTTCGTTCGGCGATCGAGGCAAGAGACGCACGTCGAGCAGGCCGTCATTGATCACCGCCTCGGGGCAGAGCGGGTGTCCGCCCCCCGCCTGACGGCCGTTGCCGACCGCCAGCACTAGGAATGACCCATCCCACTTCAGGCCCGGCCCGGTCACCCGCGCGTGCGCCGGGCGGATGCTCGTGAAATGAGTCAGACCGGTCACTAGATAGGCGGCGGCACCGAGGACTTTCTTCAGCGCATTCGGCGTCGCGACCGTCACCTGCGTACCGAATCCCCCCGTGGCCACGTTGAGGAACCAACTCGCGTTTGCCTTTCCGATGTCCACGTCGGCCGCAGGCCCGGTTACGGCGAGCTGCAATGCCGCGAACGGATCGAGCGGAATACCGCAGGCGCGAGCCAGATCGTTGGCGGTGCCGAGCGGGAGAATCGCCAGACTGGGAACCGCTGCCGTCCCGTTTGCGGTCTCCGCGAGGCCATGGACGACTTCGTTGACCGTCCCGTCCCCCCCACCGGCAATGACGACCGCGCACCCGGCTTCCGCCGCCTCGCGCGCGAAGCGCGTCGTGTCGCCCCTTTCCCAGGTGACGCGCACATCGACCGTGAATCCCTCGTCGCGAATCTTACGGACTGCCGCACGCACGTCATCGCGCCCGGCCACTTTGCCGTGCAAGATCAGACGAACGGATTCTGACGGTCCGGTGATCATTCGATCTCCCACGCGTAGGGTCACTAGCCCTCTAAGAAAAAGGGCCCGTACTTCTGAAGTATTCCGTCGAGCTCAGAAGCTCTCTCCCAGGTGCCAGTGTGATCGCACCAAGGCTTACCTTCTTGCCACGTGCATGCAGAGTCTGTTGAATGGATATGATGTTTGATGTAGACGCCTTATATGGTATCGAATTGGTCGTTTCGCAACCAGTCAAGGCAATCACAAGGGCAATCGCGCCAAGATTCACTACAGTCTTCATCACTATTCTCCTATTGGATAAAGAATTAGCTGAACCAAGCAATTTGATTTGTATTGGGTGAGTGCTCTCTCCAATGTTGGTCGCCAAGCCCATCATTTATGTGGTTTGCTTGCCGACGCGTCTGAAAAATGAATAACGGCTGATCAGCCGACGCAAATAGCCCTAACTTGTAATTATCCTGCACCGCTGCGGGATAGCACGGCGCTAAGGAACTCTGCCAAGCACCGGCCAATGTCTGCTATTGGTTGTGGATTCAACCGATCGACGCAACAGATTTTCGATATCGTTCGGCGGGTGTTTCGTAGTTTAGAGTTTTCCTTGGGCGGTCATTTAATTTTCTCGCCACCGCGCTGAGCTTGGCTTGCGAATAGGCGGAAATGTCAGTTCCTTTGGGGAAGTACTGCCTCAATAGCCCGTTCGTATTTTCATTTGTCCCGCGCTGCCAAGGATTCTGAGGATCACAGAAGTAGACCTTTATGTCCGTCGCTAATGTGAAGCGCTTGTGGTCGGCCATCTCTTTGCCCCTGTCCCAAGTCAACGATTGGTAGAGCTCCTGCGGTAACTGGCGAGCGTTTTTGATCAGCGCGTTGATCACCGTCTCGGTATCTTTGCTGGCGACCTTCACCAACATCACATAGCGTGTATGACGCTCCCACCGCGCGCGGATCTCCGCTTCTGAGAGCCCGAGATCGTAGGCTGGTGACGTCACGGGCAGTGCATGCTCGACCGTGACGACGACTACCTCTCGGATGGGGTTTGGGGCGCCGCGTGCCCGGAAGAAAGCCGTGATTTCCTCGTACCTCGCCCCAGCGTCCACGACCGTTGCGGTGCCCTTGAAGCGGTAACCCTTGCGAACGATGGGGTCGACCACGTTGATTTCAATGGCGGGGTTGTGCCGGAGATTGGAGATGGTGCGAGGCGACCGAATGTTCGCGAAGACGAGATGATCGTCGCCCCAGACGGCGATGGTGCCCTTCGGTGAGAGATTGGGCGTGTTGTCTGGGCAGACGGTCGCGACGAAGGCGAGGCGCTGGTTCTGGACGACTCGCTTCATATTGTCGGTGAGGACACCCACGATGTGCCGCCTTCGCTCAAGCCGTCCAACTTCCAAATATCCCGTACCGTCGGTGTATAGCGTTAGCGCGGGATAACACGACATTTGTCATATTTCGTTTACGTTGATGCCAAGTCTCCGCCCGTTGCTTGCGGGTCTCAAGTGGGGTCGCGTATGTCCGCTCGTGGCCGATTTGAGCTATCGCCTAACCGGTCCGGCCGCCTCTTACGAACTCGAGCGATGTCCGAAATAATGGGAGATCCTTGTCGTATTCGGTCACGTCGGCGCAATTGATCTGTATCCATTCCCTCGTACTTGCTATACCGCGGGGCTGAAACGACACAACATTGTTCCTTGAGAACTGCAACTCGGTCGCCGTGGCAACAGGCAGGCGCAGTCCAACCCCGTCGCCGCTAATGCAGGCGAACATCTTGTCGCTGACGAAGTAAGCGTCAAGGCCATTGATTTTTCTTGCGCTGACGCCTGGGAGCGCGAGAAGGAGAGCGTCGAGCTGCGCTTTGCGATCGCGATCAGGATTGTCGGTAGTCAAAGGAAATCCGCCGGGTTGCTAAGACGATACTTTCAACCGGTTTTGCCGGACCCGAACATTTAACGTTGAAACGCCGGCATCACGTCGCGCGCGAACCAGCGCAACTGTTCTTTGAACTCCGCCGGCGGCATGCCCTCCGCCCAGTGAATCATCATCTGATCCAAACCGGGATAGCGGGCTTCGAATTCGCGAATCTGCTCGATGACCAGGGAGGGCGGACCGCACAACCAGGCACGTTGTTCGACGCCGTCGCGAATCGTCGGCATCCGTGCCGGTGCGCCCGGCGTGCCCCAAGGGCGACCGTTTTCATCGGCGTAGCGCACGAAACCAAACGGCGCAAACCACTTGTAACGCTCATCGTGATAAGGCTCGATCCGACGAATCGCCTCTTCCGCCGAGTTGGCCAGACAGACACCGACACCCCAGCAAAGATCCTCGCCCAGCGTCAGCGTGCGTCCGGCTTTCGCGGCTTCGGTTTGATAGGTGCGCGCCACCTGGTCGAAAATCTTTTCACCATTGAGGGTGACCATGCCCTTGATGCCGCGCTGCGCGATGTACGGGAGCGTCTTGCCGCTGGCAACCGGTTGCCAGATCTCCACCGGGCGGCGTAGCGGCCGTGGGACCAGGGTCACCTCCTGCAGCGTGTAGCCGCGATACGGCACTGGCGGTGGAATCTGAAAATGCTTGCCCTGATGCGAAAACGATTCGTCGTTGAACGCTTTCAGCAGCACCTCCATCTGTTCTTCGAACAGTTCCTGATTGGCTTTATTGTCGATCATCGGTGCGCCAAGACTCTCCACCTCTCGAGTGTGGTAGCCGCGGCCGACACCGAAGATCACGCGCCCGCCAGTCAGGATATCGGCAACGGCATAATCTTCGGCCAGTCGAATCGGATGCCACATCGGCAACACGTTAAAGGCGCAACCGAACTTCAAGCGCTTGGTCTGCGTCGCCAGCCAAGTGCCAAGCAGAATCAGGTTCGGAAACACTTCATACCCTTCACGCTGAAAATGATGCTCCGCCATCCACAGACAATAAAAGCCGAGCCCGTCCATCAATTGCGCGATCTCATTGGACGTCTGGAAAGCCTCCACCAGTCGCTCGTTCGGATAGCGGCGCGCATCGGCAGGCGTGCCGTTCAGGCCGACGTTGTCGAGTTCAATCTGCCCGACATAGAGCACGGAAAATTTTTTGATCATTGTTGCTCCGGTGTTTTCAGGTTCTCACCCGTTCCCCGCGAGGATCGTACAACGGACCGACGTGAAACGTGCAGGCCATCCGCGCGGATGCGACCTCGAGTTCATATCTACCGGATTTCAGTATGGCCTCATCAACGCCCTTCTCGTTGCGCACGTAGCCGAGCCCGATGTTCTTGCCCACGGTATAGCCCCAACCCGCGCTGGACAGCCATCCGACGCGTTCGCCGTCGCGGTAAATCGTTTCACGCCCGAGCAATACGACACCGGGGTCGTCCACGGTGAAACAGGCCAGCCGCTTCTTCAAGGACTGCGACTGCTGCGCCAACAATGCATCGCGCCCCAGGAACGGAATTTCCTTTGTCAGCTTGACGGCCCAGCTCAATCCCGCTTCCAGCGGCGTGTGATCGGCGCCGATGTCGGCTCCCCAGGCCCGGTAACCTTTTTCCAACCTCAGCGACTCGATCGCGCGATAGCCTGCGTTGGCGATCCCGTGCCGCTTTCCGGACTCCATCAACCGCTCATAGACAGCAAGCGCACATTCGACGGGAATGTGCAGTTCCCAGCCTAACTCGCCCACGTAGGTCACGCGAAGCGCGCGCACGGGTGCGCCCACAAGGTCGATCTCGCGCCATGTGCCAAACGGGAAGGCCGCGTTGGATAGATCCGCCCGAGTTACGCTTGCCAGCACGTCGCGCGCTCTCGGACCCATCAACGCCAGCACGCAATATGCCGATGTGACGTCGACCAGCGTCACGTCCCCGCAATCCGGCGGCATGTTTCGACGAATCCAGGCGAAGTCGTGGGTGGCGAATCCGGTACCGGTGACGACGTAGAACTCGCTCTGCGACAACCGGGCAACGGTGACGTCGCACTCGACCCCGCCGCGGGCGTTCAACATCTGGGTGTAGGTAAGGCTTCCCGGCGGCTTGCCGACGTCGTTGGCGCAGATCCACTGCAGCGCCTGTTCGGCGTCCCTGCCAATCAGAAGGAACTTGGCGAAGCTGGTCTGATCGAACACCGCGACGCGCTCGCGGCATGCCTGATGCTCTGCGCCGACGAATGGTAAACCAGTTCTGGCGGTCGTAGGTGTATACATCCTTCGCCTCGACACCGGATGGTCGCAAACCAATTGGGACGCTCCCATCCGAGCTTCTCGCCGAAGCACGCGCCTTGATCCTTGAGCCGTTTGTAGAGCGGCGACACGCGCAACGGGCGCCCGCTGCGATACTCTTCGAACGGCCAGGCCATCGTGTAATGCTTGCCGTAGGCCTCGAGCGTGCGCGTGCGCACCCAGTTGTCCGAACGATGGTGGCGGCCGAAGCGCCGGATGTCCACGGGCCACAAGTCCATCGGCGGTTCGCCGCCGGCAATCCACTCGGCCAGCGCGCGGCCGGCGCCGCCGGCGGAGGCGATGCCGAAGGCATTGAAACCGGCGCCGACGTAGAAGCCGCTGACTTCGGGCGCCTCGCCGAGGATGAAGTTGCCGTCCGGCGTGAACGATTCCGGCCCATTGATGAGCTGCTTGATGCCCGCGTTCTCCAGGGCGGGTACCCGCGCCAGCGCCTGCGTCATGTGCTGTTCGAAGTGGTCCCAGTTTTCACCCAGTAGCTGGAACTCGAAACCCTCGGGTATGCCCTGTTCGGCCCAAGGAATCGGGTCTGGTTCATAGCCGCCCATGACCAATCCGCCGACCTCTTCCTTGAAATAGATCAGCCGGTCTGGGTCGCGCAGTGTGGGAAGATTCCTGGGGATTCCGGCAATGGTCTCGGTCACGATGTACTGATGCTGCACCGAGACCAGCGGTACGTTAACTCCGGCGAATCGCCCGATCTGTCTGGCCCACTGTCCCGCGCAATTGACCACGATCTCAGCCTGGATCGCACCGTGTGATGTCGCCACGGCAGATACGCGACCGCCGTTCAACTGAATACCGATGACCGGGCAATCTTCGACGATCCTGACGCCGCGCATGCGCGCGCCTTTGGCAAGCGCCTGGGCAAGGTCGGAGGGACTGACCTGGCCGTCGTTTGGCAGAAACGCGGCGCCCACTACGTCGGAGCTGTCCATGATCGGCCACAGCGCCTTCGCCTCCGCCGCGGACAGCACATTCATCTCCAACCCAAAGCTGTGGGCGGTCGTGGCCTGGCGCTTGATCTCCGTGAGCCGCTCCCGATTGCAAGCGAGGCGCAAGCCCCCATTGCGCTTCCAGCCGGTCGCCTGGCCGGTCTCCTGCTCCAGCTTTTCGTACAGCTCGACGCTGTACTTGAGAAGCTGCGTCACGTTCGCGGATGTGCGCAGCTGACCGACCAGGCCGGCGGCATGCCAGGTCGAGCCACTGGTGAGTTTGGCACGCTCCAGCAGGACGATATCCTTAAATCCGGTGCGCGCAAGGTGGTAAGCGGTGCTGCAACCAATAATTCCGCCACCGATGATGACGACCTGCGCAGCCGAGGGGATCGAACTCATTGCGCGCCTTTCGTGAAGGCGTCGTAAGCGCGTCCGAAGCGCGCCAGGTAGTCACTGGTGTAAGCCGCGTAGTCGAACTCGACCTTCGAATAAACCTCCGACACCATGCTCCACATCGTCTCACGCAGCAGTGAAGCGCATTTCATCGCCTCGAATTTCCGCTCCAGCCCGCGGTCCACTTTGCCGAAGTATCGCTCCAACACGAGTTGGGCCTGATCCGCGTCGAGCTCGCTGTTGGAAACGAGTCCGCCGAGGTCGAACAGCGGACTGTTGAAGCCGGCATAATCCCAATCGATCAACCACAGCCGCTTGCCGTCGTCGATGAAGTTGGCCGCCAGCAGATCGTTGTGGCCGAACACGATGGAAACCGGTCCGACCTCGCGATCGAGACGAGCGGCTCGCTCGATGAGCCGTGGAAGCAACCCGACATGCGGGCTTGCGCAGGCCTGAAGTTCGGTTGCGTAGCCGCGAATGACCTGGAATACCCAGAACACCAGCGCCGGCCCGCGCAGATAGCGTGGCACTTGTTCATGGCAACGCTTGACCACGTCCACCACGCGTGGAAGCCGTTCGGCATCGCGCACCAACTCGGGGGATAGCGCGCGCCCTTCGATGTAGCGCAGCACGAGAATCCCGGGTTCGTCGTAGATGACCTCGGGCGAGATACCGGCCGCGAACGCTGCACGACTGGCAGCCAGCTCGTTGAAGCGCATCACGCCGTGAATGGGAATATCTTCGCCCAGCCGCACAACAAATTTCTGCGCGCGGTCCGCGACCAGATAGTTCTTGTTGGTGATCCCGCCCAACAGCGGCGTCGGATCGACCTTGCCCGACCAGCAAGGCAACTGAAAGATACGGTCGAGTGATTCGCGATCCGCCACCATGGGTCAAAGATCAGTAGTCAGCGCCGTCGAAGGCATAAGGATACTTCAAGCGGTTCGCCATCCACGTGCACGCTTCACGGCGTCCGCGAACCGGACGTGAACCTCGTCCGGGAGGGGCGCGCGCGGTGCGATGGTGCGCTCGGGTGCGGCCACCGGCGGGACCGACCCATCGCTGCTCAGGCCCGCGCCGAGATACGCGAGTTGCGAAATGCCCAGACCCGTGATGTCAACTGACGAAGGTACGACCACGGTACGGTTCAGGGCATTGGCGAGAAACTGGCCGAAGTAGGGGTTGCGCGAGAGCCCCCCGTCGATCGAGACGCTGGACGCGAGCGGCAGCCGCGCGTTTATGGCCGCCATCGCTTGCGCACTTCGCAGCGCCACGCCTTCGAACACTGCCTGCACCAAATCCCTGGACGACGTGTCCAGCCCCATGCCCAGCCACAGGCCCGCGGCGCTCCGGTCCCAATAGGGACAGGCGAGTCCAGACAGTGCAGGGACAAAAACAATATCGCGTTCGATTGCGCTCGGCGCCCGGAACTCCTCGATCTCGGTATATTGCGAGAACAGGCCCAGGCGTCGCGCCCAGTCCAGTGCCGAGCCCGCGTTGTACACGCCGCCGTCAACCGCGTAGATCGTCTGCGCTCCCAGGCGCCAGGCGACAGTGGGCAGCAGTCCCGAATCCGGTGCGCTTACCGGCTGCGTTCCGCTTACGGCGAGCGCGAATGCCCCTGTGCCGAAGGTGATCTTGGCCTGCCCCACCGTGTGGCAGCCATGCCCGAACAGAGCAGCCTGTTGATCAACGATGCCGGCTACGATCGGGACCTTCACGCGTTTGGCGATGCCGAATTCTCCGACGCTGGGCCGGATCGGCGGCAACAAATGCATGGGCACCCCGAACAACCGGCACAACTCCGGATCCCATTCACCGGTGGCGAGATTCATCAGGCTGGTGCGCGACGCGGTGACGATATCGGTCGCGTAGCGGCCGCATAGGCGGTCGACAAAGAACGCGTCGCTGGTGCCGAGGCGCAGCTTGCCGCGATGTGCGAGCGCCGCCGCGCCGGGAACGTGGTCGAGAATCCAGCGCAACTTCGACGCCGAGAAATATGGATCGAGCGGAAGGCCGGCACGCTCCAGCGTCATTTTTTCCGCGCCCTCGGCTTTAAGGCGGTCGGTGACATCCCTGGTGCGGTTGTCCTGCCAGACGATGGCGTTATGGACGGGCTCGCCGCTGTCAGCGTCCCAGGCGATCACGGTCTCGCCCTGATTGTCCAGGCCAGCGCCGACGACGCCGTCGGCACTATCGAGGCAACGCTCGATGTTGGCCAGAAGCTCGCGCGGGTCGTGCTCGACCCAGCCGGGCTGCGGATAGATCTGGTGGTGCTCGATCGAGCAAAGCGGCTGGAAGTCGCCGTCCGCGCGCAGCCGGTACGCCTTGGTGGCGGTCGTGCCCTGGTCGATGCCAACGACGAACGGAGACATGAATCAGTGACGAGCGACGAGTGACGAGTGACCGATCAACGGCGCCGAGACGTCAATGATTAACGAGTCGGTGTCGGGCGGAAGATGTAACGGCCATGGGACGATGATGCGCCTCTCGGGCAGCAGGTGGCGCCGCGCGCTCCAAATATCGCCTCCCGCGCCCTGCACGCGCAATCGCCCGTGAACCTCCCTGCTCACGCGCAGATTGAGCGGAAGAGCCGGCGGCAGCGGTGCGGGGAATGCGATGCGCTGCGGGCAGGCGTAACGCACCACGCCTTGCGTCTCGAATGCCGCGTGATGCGTTGCGGTCGGTAGAAATCCGCGCAGGCTGGCCGCAATGGCCCGCGCAACGTCGCGGCCTTCACGCCATACGGTCCAGGATGCCTCGACCGGGCGCAGAAGATTGCCCGCCGCAAAGTACGCCGGATCCGAGCAGCGCCCATATTGATCGACGACCGGTCCGCCGGTTGACGGATCGAGGAGGAGGTGGCTGGTCCTGACGATGGCGGTTTCCGGAACGAATCGGCCGCTGAACACGATGCCATCGCATTCGATGGTCTCGCGTTTGCCATCGCGTTCGACATCCACGCCGCTGACGCGCGTCCCGCCACGCACTGCGATCACCCGGGTGCGCGTCAGGATCCGCGTTCCAAATGTCGCGCGCGCGATCCACGCGCCGATATGCGGGGCCACAACCTGCGCCGATTCCTCCAACATCGCCAGCGGCTGGATGCCGGCGTGGCGCATGGTCAGCAGATTGGAGAACGACACCAGTTCGGTCCCCACGATCAACGCACGCGTGCAGGGTTTGAGACCGGCAAGATAGACCAGCTGCTGCAGCGCGCCGGTTGTAAAAACGCCCCACGGGCGGGTGCCTGATACCAGCCGCGGCGCGCGCGGTGTCTCGCGTGTGCCCAGAGCGAGCAGGACGCGCTGGGCTTCCAACACCTGGATACCGGCGGCAGTCAGCACCCGAACCCGTGCCGGTTTTTCCAGACGCTGCGATTCGATACTCAACGCAGTGCAACCAGTGCGCAGATCGACGCCGTCCGCGGCAGCGACCAGACGGCGCGCGTACGCCGGGCCCGCGAGCAGGCGCCGGAACTCGCTCCAGCCGAAACCGAGGTGGCCGCAATGGCGCGGCACGCCGCCGGCGTGCTGCTCGCGCTCGATGACCACGACGTCGCCGATGCCGAGGCGCTTGAGCTCGGCGGCGGCGGCCAGACCCGCGGGACCGCCGCCGATGATTACCACGTCATGGCTCGCCACATCTTCTCTCGCCATATTCCGGCTCGACGCGGTCATGCGCGTAGCCGTTCGAGACGCGGCTCGGCGAGCCTGCCGGCAGCGAGTTCCAGCACGCGAGCGCTGCAGTAGAAGCCCTGGCAGCGGCCCATCATGCACCGCGTTCGCCGCTTCAGCCCCCCCAGATCGCCGGCAGGCAGCGGGCCGGACAGTGCCGCTTCGATCTCGTGGCGCGTCACCAGTTCGCAGTGGCACACGATCTCGCCGGCGTCCGGTTCCTGGTAGCGGCGCGTGCGCTCTTCGCACAGGTTGACCACCGGAGTCCAGATCGGCTCCCGGGTATCATCGAGCCGCCCGAAGTACCGCGTGTATAGGCGGGCGACGTGCAAAGCGATGCCGAGCGCGCCGGTAAGGCCCGTCGAGCGGATGCCGCCCACCGTGATCCAGCCGCGATCGGGCAAAGCCTCGATCTGATACTCCTTGAACTGCGTCGCGGGTCGCAGGCCCGCATAGGTGGCAGTGACGGCGTGCTGCGCAAGTGCGGGGATCAGCGCATGCGCCTGCTCCACCACCCGTTCGAGCTGGTAGGAATCCACGGTTGCCGAGTCCCGCTCTTCGACGTCCTCGGCCGTAGGCCCGACAATTAGATTGCCGAACGCGGTGCGCGACACCAGCACGCCCTTGGTGCGTTCGGTCGGGACCGGCAGCACGATCGACTTGACCAGCGCGTAGGCAGTCTTGTCGAACACGACGAACTGCCCTTTGCGCGGACGGATCGCGAACGGCGCGTCGCGCGCTATCGACTCGACGCGGTCGCCGTAAAGCCCGGCGGCATTCACGACCACCCGTGCAGAAACCTTGCCGCCCGAAGTTTCGAGCACCCAGCGATCGCCGTCGCGATTTCCGCGGGTGACCTGCGCGCTGCGCCGGACCGCAGCGCCGTGCGCCATCGCCTGCAGCACGTAGGCCAGCGGCGCCGACCAGGCATCGATGACGTGCTCACGCGGGACCAGCACCGCACCGAGTGCGCCTGCCGCGAGATGGGGCTCGCGTATGTAAAGCTCGGCCGGCTCAATGCTTCGAACATCAGCGACGCCATTTAGGTGCGCTTGCGCGACGATAGCCGGAAGCCTCGCCAGTTCATCATCGTTCCACGCGATCACCACTGCGCCGGTCTGCACCAGCGGCAGATTGAGCCGCTCGCGGATCGCCAGGTATTCCCGATATCCATCCTGCATGCAGGACAGTTCCAGGCTGCCGGTTGGCGCGTCGAACCCTGTATGCAACAGCGCGCTGTTGCCCTTGCTTGCACCGGACAGGATGTCCGCGCCCTTTTCCAGCATCACGCAAGTCAGACCGCCCAATGCCAGTTGGCGCAGGACGGCACAGCCCACTACGCCACCGCCGACGACCGCAACGTCATAGACCTGTTCACTCATTTACGGGCAGATGCACTGCTTTCAGGCTATGCGCGTTTCAAGACCACCGAAGGTAGGGCATAAAGACAAAGGGTGAGGCCCTTTCGGTGCCTCACCCTTCCTCATGAAAAGCCGGCGCGACGAGAAACGTCAAGCGGCTTCGCCGACGGCTTTCTCAGCCGCCAGGATCTCCGCCTGCCGCCTCGCAATCATGTCGCCGATCGGCGGGCCCTTGAAGCGCCGCGCTTCGAACGCAACCCAGATGATCACCATGACAATCAGCATAGCGACGATGAGGTAGCCGACCTTCTCGTTGGGTGGCTGCACCCCGACAAATATCAGCAGTGCGCAGCCGATGATGGCCAGCACCGCAACGATCTTCGAGGCGGCACCCAGCTCGAAGGGACCTTTGGTAGTCCACGTTCCTTTCATTTCCGCCCGCAATCCCGCCGCCACCGGCATCATGTAAGAAAGGTAGAGGAACACCGCGCAGCCGGTCGAGAGCACCACGAAAGCATTGCCATAAAGAGTGGCAATGATCGACAGGACGCCTCCCCACCAGATGGCGTTGACCGGGGTGCGGTGCTTGCGGCTCACCTGGCGCAGCGCACCGGAGAAGGGCAGTCCGCCATCGCGCGCAAAGGCATACATCATCCGCGACGTGGACGTCAGTCCGGCAAGCGCGCACAAATAATTGGCAATCACGATGCCAATAATCAGGATGTCCTTGAACACCTTGGGCATCCCGGATTGGGACATCAGCCAGGGGAAGGCATTCCAGCCCTGCTTGGCGCCTTCTTCGACGCTCGGAAGCGCGAGTATGAAAGCGCAGATCATGATGTAGCCGAACAGGAAGGACCAGAACACCGAATGAATCATGCCGCGCGGCGCCTCACGGGAAGCATTGCGCGTTTCCTCCGCGGTATGCGCGGAGGCGTCGAAGCCGGTCACCGTATACACGCCTTGCAGCAGGCCGAGCAGGAAGACGAAGCCCACGGACTGCATTGCAGTCGGCCAAACGCTGCCGCCGGCTTCGCCGGAGAAGTTGCTGAAGGTGAACAGGCGCGAAAAATCGATCGAAGGCGCGTAGGCCAGCAAACCCAGCGTCAACAGCACCGCGAACACGAAAATAAGATAACCGCTGAAGTCGGTCAGGATGGTGGTGGCGCGGATGCCGAAGTGGTTGAGCATTGCCTGCGTCGCGGTGATGCCGGTGATGAACAGTGTCTGGGTCCACCAGCCCTGGTCCATGAACTCCTTTGTGGTCCAGGTCGAAACATCCATGCCGAGCGCGCTCCCGAGGAAAAGATCGCGAAACAACAGGAACACACCGAAATTGACCGACGACACAACGAACATCAGGCCAAGAAGGTTGAACCAGGCCGCCGCCCAGCCATAGCCCCGGCCACCCATCAGCGAAGCCCAGTGGTAAATGCCCCCCGCGGTCGGATAAGCAGAGGCGATCTGGCCCATTGCTGCCGCCACCAGCAACGCAAACAGGCAGGCAAGCGGCCAGCCGTAACCAACCGACGCGCCGCCGGCGGCGCTGAGCGAAAGCGGGAAAGCGGTGATCCCTCCGGCAAGGATGCAGATGATCGAAAAAGAAATCGCGAAATTCTGAAATGGGCCCATGCGGCGGGACAACTCCTGCGCATAGCCCATGCCGTGCAGGGTCTTCAGATCCTCTCGATGTTCTTTGGTTTGTTCGTACTGCTCCTGATGTGCCATCGTCTCCCTCCTTCATGAGTGGTGGGTGGGTCGGGGCCGTCTGCCGCGGCCGCACTTGCGGTTGCTGTCCCTTGCGGGAGAGGTGCGTCGGCGCGGCATATGACAACGTGGTGATACGCCGTTCCCATGCTGCCGGCGCCCAGTATGGTGGATAAAGAGTGTCCGGGCAACGGGGCGGGACACCGGTTTAGAATGTCATGAATATCGATGCAGAGCCTTTCGCCAACATGCCCCGACGCCAGAATCCCCTTATTGGCCTGACCACCTACGGACGCGGCGCCGACAACCGTTACACCCTGCCCGCCGAATACCTCGACGCGGTGCGCCGCGCCGGCGGCGTGCCGGTGCTGATCGCGCCGGGCGAGTCGCGCCCGGCAGCCATTCTCGACGCCATTGACGCGCTCATCCTCAGCGGGGGCGGCGATATCGATCCGGGCCGTTACAACGGCAAACGCCATGAGACCAACTATGCCATCGACCAGGAACGCGATGCGCTCGAACTGGAACTTGCCCGCCGCATCATCGCCTCCGGCATGCCGACGCTGGGCATCTGCCGCGGCGCACAGATCCTGAACGTGGTCCAGGGCGGCAAGCTGATCGAACACATCCCGGATGAGGTCGGCGACAAAGTGCTGCATCGCGCTCCGCCGCGCGAACCGGTCATGCACAGCGTCAAACTCAAGACCGGATCGCGGCTGGCCAGAATCCTCGGACGCGACCAGTTTGACGCCACTTCCTGGCACCATCAGGCACTGCGTGGCGCGGCCGCGGGCTTTGAAGCCGTCGCGCATGCGCCCGACGGCACCATCGAGGCCATTGAAATGCCCAGCCACCCCTGGCTGATTGCGGTGCAGTGGCATCCGGAACTCAACGCGGCCAGCGATCCTCTGCAGCAGAAACTGTTCGATGCGATAGTCGAAGAAGCCAGAAAAGGCCGTGACGGCGTGACGGCGCGGGAATGACGCTGGCCGCCGCGTTCAGCAGATTCGAGCACGACGCTTGGCAACACGTGGACAGGCACTACGATGATTTCTTCGGCACGTTGACGACACAATGCATCGAACTGCTGCTCAACGCAGTCGGTACAACCAAAGGCACGGAGCCTCTGCAAGCATGAAAAAACTCGCACTGATCACCCTGGTCCTCGCCTTTTTCTGTTCGGTACTGTCGTTCGCGGGCTATGTTGGTTTCCAAGTGCTCCAGGGGAAAGTCCCCACGCCCGTGCACGTGCAGGACAGAATCGCGAACACGAACGATCTGGAGCAACTACGCACCGTTTCGCTCGACGCCATCCGCGATAACAACATTCTGCTCGAAAGCACATGGAAACTGACCATGTCGATCCTGCTGTTCACCGCAGTCGAGTTCACGATCATCGCGATGCTGCTGGTTTTCGTGGTTCGCGAGACAAAAAAGTCGGGAGTCGCAGATGCCGGGCGGGCAAGTACAGGCGCGGGGACATGAAGGGATGAGAACAGAACCGGCCTGGGTCCGAAGAACCCGCTGGGCACTGCTGTTTGTGGCAGCATTCCTCACGCTCGTGCTGCTCGGGCTGGATCGCTACGCCGCGTTCGCGCTTCGCCCAGGCGCCGACTCCAAAAATGTGGTGATCTACACCACTGCGTGGTGCCCGTATTGCGCGAAGCTGCGCACCAGTCTCGCCGCCAGCGGCATACCCTTCGTGGAGCACGACGTCGAGAAGTCCCTGCAGGGTCAGCTTGGCTTCTGGACGCTGCGCGCCCGCGGCATCCCGGTTTCGGCGATCGGTCCGAAGGTCATCTACGGCTACGAAGTGGCGCGAATCGCCTTCGCACTGCAGGACCTGGGCTACACGTTCATTCCCGTATCCGATGTGGTGCCGGCCGACGACCCGGAATCGGGGGAATTGGGCGCGAACAGTTCTTCTGTCGGCGGGTCCAAGTGACTTTGCGGCAGTCGATCGGTCCACGTAGCCGCGTGCAAGCCGCGTGATAAAGTCCGCTCTGCCCTGCAGGCGTCGCGTGCCCGTCGGGTACGAACAACAAGTCGGTAAGGTCATTTCGGGATCATCCACAGCATGACTGCCACCACTGCATCCGGTTTCCCCGCCGCGGTACTGGGCTGGCTAGACCGCAACATCTTCGCGCTCGGACGCGAGATGCGGCTATCTTATCTGCCGCCGCTGATGGTTTACGCCGCTGCCGGCATCTCCGGGCTTACCGCCATCGTAGGCACCTTCTACGTGAAGGAACGACTCGGACTGTCCGCCGAGTTCCTCGCCGCGCTCGGTTTCTGGATGATGCTGCCCTGGGCGCTGAAAATGCCTCTCGGGCATCTGGTGGACCTGGTCTGGCGGTGGAAGAGCCTGCTGGTGTACCTCGGTGCGGGACTGATTACGCTCAGCGTCGTGATCATGATCGGTCTGCTGGGCCACACCGACGCGATGCGTGCGGTTGCACCGATCGAGACCTGGTTCGTGCTGGCCGCACTGCTGGCGCCGATCGGTTACGTGGTGCAGGACGTTGTAGCCGACGCGATGACCGTCGAAGCAGTGCCGCGCTCCGATGACACCGGCCAGCCCATCAGTGCTGCCGAGCGCAAAGCAATGCACACGACCATGCAGACGCTGGGGCGGGTCGCAATCATCGGCGGCAGCGTGGCCGTGTCCATACTCAATATCTTCCTGCTGCAGGGCGTCGGCGCGCTGCCGGAGGCGCAGAAGGCCGTCGCGTACCTTTCCATCTACCAGCTTGCGCTTATTATCCCGCTGGTTTCTGTGCTTGGCGTGGCACTGGCATCGTGGCTGCGGCGGCGCGAGCTGGCACGGCTGGGCGCCGAAGGGCGCACGCGCGCGGAATCCGAGGCGATCCTCGATCGCCACATTGACCCACCGCCGGTGAACTGGTGGATACTGGGCGGCGGACTGGCGTTCACTGTGGTTTCGCTGAGCGTCGGACTGGGCCAGATGCCAGCCGCGCAGGAAATCGTATTTTGCGCGTCCATGTCTATCGTCATTTTCCTGATGTGGCGGCTGACGCGCGAGCTCGGGCCCGAGGCGCGCAATTTTCTGGTGGGAACTGCGATCGTGGTGTTCGCCTTCCGCGCCATACCGGGTCTGGGCGCCGGCTCGAGTTGGTGGGTGATCGACGCACTTGGTTTCGACCAGCAGTTCATGGCCATGCTGGGGCTGATCGCTTCGACCCTGACGCTGGCCAGCCTGTTCATTTTCCGCCGCTTCATGGCCGAGCATTCGATCGCCTACGTCGTCGGTGTGCTGACCATCATCGGAACGATACTCTCGCTGCCCAACATCGGCATGTATTACGGGCTTCATGAGTGGACGGCGGCACACACCAACGGTGTGGTGGATGCGCGTTTCATCGCTCTGATAGACACTGCCCTGGAGTCACCGCTGGGTCAGATCGCGATGATTCCCATGCTGGCCTGGATCGCCAACTCGGCGCCGGAAAAACTCAAGGCCACGTTCTTTGCGGTGATGGCCTCGTTCACCAACCTCGCCCTGTCGGCAGCGCAACTCGGCACCAAATACCTGAACAGGATTTTCTCGGTGACACGCGAAGTGAAGGATCCCGTTACCGGTCAGATCATCACACCCGCCGACTACAGCGAACTGGGCGCTCTGATGATTACAGTGATGGTAATCGGCATTGCGCTGCCGTTTCTGGCCATCCTGTTCGCGAGAATGACGCGTTTCCGAAATGCCTGAACACGACAGCCGCGACGGGAGTTGCGCTACATGGTTGCGCAGCCGCTGATGATCCTGGTGGCCGGCCCTTACCGGTCCGGGACAAACGATGATCCCGCATTGATCACCGCCAATGTTCGAGCCATGACCGCGATGGCGCTGCGCCTGTTCCGTGCCGGCCATCTGCCGGTACTCGGCGAGTGGTTCGCGCTGCCGTTGATCGAACTGGCCGGTTCGAAGCACATCGGCGACCCGGTCTTCGACGGTATTTTCCATCCGATTTCGCGGCAACTGGTCGCGCGCTGCGACGCTTGTCTGCGCATCGGAGGACTCTCCAGGGGCGCCGACGAAATGGTCGAACTCGCGCGCCGGCACGGCAAAGCGGTATATCAGCGCTTTGAAGACGTACCCGGCTGCGCAGAAATGGGGGAATGATGGATACGCATGTCACCGATATCGCCCGCATCATCCAGCTCGCCGTCGCGCCGGTGTTCCTGTTGACCGCGATCGGAACGATTCTCTCGGCATTGAACAACCGGCTCGGCCGCATCGTCGATCGACGCCGCGTTCTCCAGGACAGACTGCGCACGCCGCCGGGCGAGGAGGCCGCACGGGTCAAGGAAGACATCGAAGAGTTGAGCCTGCTGGCTCAGCGCGTCAGGCTGATTTATCACGCCATCATGCTCGCCGTTTTATGCGCCCTGCTTGTCTGCCTGCTGGTCGCGGGTGCGTTTCTCGGCGTTTTCATTACCGCCGACCTTGCCAAGCTGGTCGGTACGCTGTTTATCCTTGCCATGTTCGCACTGATCGGATCCCTGGGGATGTTCCTCAGGGAGATATTCCTCGCTGTGAAAGGCGGACGCCACCAACTTACATTGAACGACGTCATTAAATAATAGATCAAGAGCGTTGACGCAAAGGTCGCAAAGGGAAAACACAGCGCGAAGCGATTTGTTTCGGCGGACACTAACCTTCAGGTTACGTGGGAGCCAAAATGAAAAAACGCAAAGGAGTACTTGAACGAGTGACGAGGGGCAAACGGCTGGTGGTTGGCTAAAGTTGGATGGCAACTCAGACCAGGGCCGAGGTACGAGGGCCGGGTAAAATCAATTGCTCCTACTCGAACCTCGGCCCTCGTACCTCGGCCCTCGAACCTATGTTTTGGCAAGGAATTCTACGTTGGCCGCTTTCGCAGAGACGGGTCATAATCTGCGCAAGCCTGGCAATGACAATCCCAAGGAAAACAGAAACAATGCTCATATGAGCGACAGAGCATCCCGCAACATTGACCTCGTGCCTGCCATCCCGGCAGACGCCCTGGCGGTCGCCGAAATGTCGCGCGACCAGATCGAGGCCGGGCTCGGATGGTCCTGGAGCCGACAAAGGGTGGCACGGGCAATCAGCGACCCGGAAACGCTGGTGCTGACCGGCCGCCATCGCGGCCGGGTCGTCGGGTTCGGCATCATGGAATTCGGCGAAGAAACGGCCCACCTATCGCTGCTGGCGGTGAAACCCGGATATCAGCGCGAGGGTATCGGCACACAAGTGTTCGTGTGGTTGAAGGAATCGGCACTGACCGCCGGCATCGCCGTCGTGAAGCTGGAGTTGCGCGCCAACAACGTAGTCGCGCAGCATTTCTACCGGTCCCTCGGATTCGAGGAAGCCGGGTGGGCGGTCGGTTACTATCGCGGGCGGGAAACCGCGCTACGCATGGCATTGCAACTGCGCCTGCAATCGGCCGGACGTTCGCACCAGGCGCTCTGAGTGCGCGCCGCTGAATTTAAGGCGCAGACGGCGCCGATTCGCAAGGTCTCCCTCGGCCCTGCGGACGCGATATTCACGCGCCGCGAAGACGGCGCAATCCTGATCCGCTCGCCGCATGCGCTGGCGGCCTATCCCGAAAAGCTGACTTGGCACCTTGTGCACTGGGCAGCCGTTGCGCCGGAGCGGATTTTCATCGCCCAACGCGATGCCAATGGGGACTGGCGCACACTGAGTTACGCGCGAACGCTGAGGCAGGTGCACGCCATCGGACAGGGACTCATCAATCGCGGCCTGTCCGCAGAACGCCCAGTCGCGATCCTGTCCGGCAACGATCTGGAGCACGCGCTGCTGGCGCTGGGGGCGATGCACGTCGGCGTGCCGTATGCGCCGATCTCGCCCGCGTATTCGTTGATTTCCACCGACCACGCAAAACTGCGCTTCATCCTGCAGTTGCTTGGGCCGGGATTGGTTTTCGCGGCGCACGGGAAACGCTACGCCAAGGCAATTGCCGCGGCAGTGGCGCCTGATACTGAACTGGTCGTGACTGAGGCGCCCATGTCCGGACGCGTCAACACGATGTTCGGCGTGTTGCTTGACGGCTCTGCCACGCCCACAGTCGAGCAGGCGCATGCCGCTACTGGGCCGGACACCATTGCCAAGATTCTGTTCACGTCGGGCTCCACCGGACAACCCAAGGGCGTCATCAATACCCAGCGCATGCTGTGCAGCAATCAGGCGATGATTGCCGCGACATTGCCGTATCTGCAAGAAGTCCCCCCGGTCATCGTCGACTGGTTGCCGTGGAACCACACCTTCGGCGGCAATCACAATATCGGACTCGTCCTGCGCAACGGCGGCACGCTCTACATCGACGACGGCAGGCCGCTGCCCGGGCAATTCGAGCGCACCGTCCACAACCTGAGGGAGATCGCCCCCACCGTCCATTTCAACGTGCCACGCGGATTCGAGGAACTGGTGCCTTACCTGAAGCGCGAGCAGGCGCTGCGGGAAAAGTTCTTCAGCCGGGTCGGCATGCTGTTCTACGCCGGGGCCGGACTGTCGCAACCGGTGTGGGACGCCTTCGACGAGCTCGCGGTGCAGACCTGCGGCAAGCGCATCCTCTGGATCACCGGGCTGGGCTCGACTGAAACCGCGCCATTCGCCACCTGCGCCAACTGGGAGGCGGGACGCTCAGGAATGATCGGACTGCCGGCTGTGGGCCAGGTGATGAAGCTCGCGCCCGTCGGAGAGAAATTCGAAGCGCGTTTTCTTGGACCCAACGTTAGCCCCGGCTACTGGCGGCAGCCCGAGCTTACTCGCGCCGCTTTCGACGAGGAAGGCTATTACCGGATGGGTGACGCCGTGCGCTTTGCCGACCGGGACCATCCGGAAAAAGGCCTGATGTTCGACGGCCGCCTGGCAGAGGATTTCAAGCTTTCCAGCGGAACCTGGGCCAGCGTCGGTCCCTTGCGAACGCGATTCATTGCGGCGGGCGCGCCCCTGGTTCAGGACGTCGTGGTCGCGGGTCACGACCGCGACTATATCGCTGTGATGGTGTTTGCGCGCCTGGACGAGTGCCGCGCCCTTTGCCCGCGATTGTCGAAGCAGGCATCGGCATCCGAAGTGCTCGCCGATCCGTCGGTGCGCGCGCGCTTCCAGGCGTTACTGGACCTGCTGGCCGCCGAAGCCACCGGCGGCGCGACCCGCATCGAGCGCGCGCTGCTGCTGGACGTACCGCCCTCGATCGACGCCAACGAAATTACGGACAAGGGTTCGATCAACCAGCGCGCGGTGCTCGAGCACCGTGCCGCGCTGGTCGAGGAACTTTACGCCCCGCTCCCCTCGCCTCGCATCCTCTGCGCTCACCGCAGGGACTCGAAGAATTAAGGCGTTTGCCACAGAGGATTCACTTCAATACCCCCTTGAGGGCAATTCGATACTTGACATACCAAGAATAAAGGCAGATACTTGGCATACCAACTGAGGATATGCCATGAACCTAACCAACCCGATCTACCAAGACGCCGACAAAGCCCGTGTCCACCTTGAGGCTTTGCGCTGGCCTGCTGGCCCTGTCTGCCCGCACTGCGGCAGCATCAGCAAGGAGCACTACGCGCTCAAGGGCAAGACGACGCGTCCCGGTCTCTACAAGTGCAAAGATTGCCTTGAGCCGTTCACAGTGACGGTAGGAACCGTTTTTGAACGCAGCAAGATTGCGCTTAACAAATGGGTGCTCTGTGCTCACCTGATGGCGGCAAGCAAAAAGGGCTACTCCTCGCACCAGATGCATCGCACGCTTGGCGTCACCTACAAAACGGCTTGGTTCATGGAGATGCGCTTGCGCGAAGCGATGAAACAGCAGGGCGGCAAATTTAACTCTGGGGGCGGCACGATAGAAGCGGATGAAACCTACGTAGGCGGCAAAGAGCGCAACAAGCACGGCAGCAAGCGCAACCCGAAAGCGATTGGCGGCATGGGCAAGCAGATGGTTTTTTCTCTTGTTGACCGCGAGCGTGGACAAGTGCGCTCGTTCCACCTTCCTTCGGTCCACGCTGACAATCTGAAGCCGATCCTTGAGGAACAATTGAACACAAAGAAAACTCATCTGCGCACGGACGGCGAGCGCCAATATCAAAAGCTCGCCCCGATGTTTGCCAGCCATGAGCATGTCAATCATGGCGCTGGCGAATACGTGCGCGGCGATGCCCATTGCAACACTGCCGAGGGTTACTTCTCGATTCTCAAGCGCGGGATCATCGGCACGTTTCACCATGTCAGCCCGCAGCACTTGCTGCGTTATACGACCGAATTTGACTTCCGTTATAACCATCGTGAAACAAAAGAGAAGATAAACGGCAAATGGGTTAAATGTGGATTCAGCGATGCAGAACGTGCGGCTGCACTGCTCAAAGGCATTGGCGGCAAGAGGCTTACTTACTACTGACTTTTGCGCGACTCGCCTTGGCCTTACGCTTCGGCTTCCGAGGTGGCGGAGTGTTTAGCGCAGCGCGCAAAATATCATCGCCTTGCTTCATAGTATTGGCTGACTGCGGAACGACTTTGGGGGCGCTCCACTGCGCCTCCATGACTTCTACTGCCGCCTTTCTCATGGCTTTCAACTCCGGTTGATTAAGAGTTTCGATTATCCTCGGAGCGGGAATTGTGATGCCCATTCCCATACCAAGAGTCACGGTGTCTTTGGCAATACTCAAATACTTGGCAATATCATCAGTCCAAGCACCATGCCAAAGACCGAGTAACCAGACGCTTCCGTACATCGCAGTAACAAGCTGTGGCATTCGCTCCACTGGTTCGGCGGGGTGGCCCTTTTCGCTCATGGAGCTGTGACCAAGCAACGATCTACGAACGAATACGGGAGACCCACTGGACTGTGGCATCGTATGAACCTGAATGATGTAGCCATTGATATTTAGTGGCGGTGGGTTCTTCGCGGTGGACCTCCAATCCTGCGTTTCAATATCCTCCCCATGCGCCATTGATGCGACGTGGCCAACATGCACAACTGGATTGTTTTTTTTCAATCCAGGCAAAAGTTTGAAAATACCAACTACGTAAGCCAGATCCCCGGGACCAATATCTTTTGTCTGCGCCTTATAGTCTGAGATAACGTTAGTCGTTGGGAACGCGTTAGCCTTGGCCCAACTTGGCGGCATGAAGGGCAATACCGCAACGTCGATCTTGTCGTCTGGATGGAAATACCACTTGGCGGAATCAATATGGATTACTTTGCCGCTACCGTCTGCGCTCTTATTCATCCTAATGCCGAATGGCACGCCATCCCTAGAAAACTCTAGGGCAACATGAGCGGCCGTTACAATATAAGTCGCCAGATCATGAGCGACGATGAAACCGGTTCCAACGGGATCGAGCTGGTCATCACTGCCAGCAATCGGCCAACCTAGATAAACAACACAGCGCAAGAAACTGTCATTCAGTCGCACAAAAACCCCGCTTCCAATGGGCTGCTCCACAACATATTGAGGACGCAATTCAAGCGGTAATTCTACGGTATTATCTTGGTATGTCATCTCCACAATTCCCCCCTTGAGGGGTGCACAGAGAACACAGATACCCTCGCGATAGCGTGGAGTACCCTTTTAGGAAAAACAAGAAAGAGAAAAACCAAACTGAGGATCAAAGAGAGGCAAGTTTTCGCTACCCTGTTTTAGTTTATGCACGACAAGACAGGAAGTGTCCGAACGGCAAGTTCCGACCGAGGCTGTGTGAAAACTGGCATCGAATTCTTTGCGGTGGGTCCGCACATCTCCGAGCGAATACAGACTGCGGCAGCAGTGGAAATTCGCCTGTCATTAGTTCGGAAGTAACCAGGCCCGAGTGGGAAAAAGCCTTTGCGCGAGTCGTAGATTTTGAGTTTTCACACAACCTCGACCCACAGCCGTCATCGCGAGTGTCTGCTATGCGGCATCTCATCCTCCACGGTGATACGGTTGAATTCCCTATCCGTTGAATTCCCTATCCGTAGGCTGGCGGCCGGCTGGCGAACAACCTACCATTGCATGCCAATGGCACGGCGATGAGGACTGCGGATCACTGCGCGCGGAGCCGCTCCTGATCCGCGTTTTGGTAAAGGGACTTCAAGCAGGAGCCAAAAGCAAAACAGGAGGACTGTATGAAGCGTAGCACGCGTTCAACGATGTCACTGGCCGGGCTGACCTGCCTTGCACTGCTCAACGGGTGCGCCGAAACGCCGTCGAAGCCGGTTGACCTCATGACAGGTGACGAGATGAAGGCTCTGATTGCCGGCAACACGGTTGAAGGCACCAACGCAGCTGGCGGCCACTACCAGGCGTACCACCCGGACGGCGAGCACGTCGTCTTGAAGTACAAGGAGCCGAACGCCCAGACGAGCGTAATCAAGGGGAGTATGACCACTCAGGCGAAGGCCATGTGCACGGCCTGGGAGCGCAAGGACTGGGGTACCCAGTGCTATCAATACGAGCGCGAGGGAGACAAGATCGTATACCGGAACGTGAAGGACAAGAAAGACACCGGCCCCGTGAACGTGCTTCCGGGAAATCCCTACAAGCTCTGAGCTGTTCCTCTGGCCTCTACTGGGGCCGCCCGGACTCCCGCCGGCAGGTGCACCGCATGTGACGCGCCTGCCGGCTGCGGAGCTAAACCGCGGCCAGTGCCTCGTGGAGTTCTATCAGTCGCGTGGCATTCAGACATGGCCCGCTGGCACCACGGCGGGGGATTCTCGCTGGATGCCGCGGTGCGCATCGAGGGCCCCGACGGCGCCGGGCTGAAACGGCTGTTGCGGTACTGCGCGCGCCCGCCCGACGAGAGGTGCGATGTGACCCGGAGCTGCCGGTCATGTTTCCAAAAAGCGGCCGCTCGCTCGGTGCCGGCATATAGCCGACCAACTGGCCTGGTCGCCGCAAGATGACGTTATCTGAACTGCATCCCGTGTTTCCGCGCAATTTCAGCCACCTGGTCAGAAGTGAGCTGCTTGGGCGGTTTTCCGGGAACACTGCCCACCTCCCGAAAAAATGCTTCCAGACCAGGCGGTGCCACCACCCAAAGCAACAGCAGCTCATTGGCAGGGTTCTGAACGCCATGCCAAATGCCTTTAGGAATATAAATTGATGTTCCCTTCTCGATGGGCGTGTGCGTATCGCCCAAAATGCCGATTCCAGTGCCTTCCAGAACAAATAGAACCTCATCCGCCCCTTCGTGCTGATGAACTCGAATGCCCGCACCGAGCGGGACTTGCTGAGTCCCCACGGCCAAACTGTTAGAGCCCCTGCTGGGATCCGCCTTGATGAAGATGTTTCCGCCGTTGCGCATGAGTTGTTCGCCCTCGGTGGCGCTGAGCACATATCCCTGCGGCGATGCGGGTTGAGCCTCGGCATTGCTCCGTAGCACTGCCTGACCAATGCCAAGTGTAATGATCGTTAGCAACAACGCCGCGCCGACGATGGAGCGGCGGTTTTGTTTGAAATCGACCATGACAGTTTCTCCTGAGGGTCATTGCTCTATTGGGATGATAGGCGTTTATTGGCGTGCCACAGAAGGCAGATCAAAAGTGGGCGCTGCGGACGTTGGGGAGATAACGGGGACGCGCAGGTGTTGGCCCCAACGGAGACTTCGGCGAATAACGCAGGTCGACCCGAAACCTCCGGTCAATTCTCTTCGAAACGGACGTTCAACGACTCACGGTTGCCGGCTTGCCAACAGCACCGCTAGGCAACTCTATTGCCCGGTTCACTGCATGTTGTTGTGAAGCTGCTAGATACTCGGACAGTTCACCGTATCACCGCGTCCGCTTGCAGAAGAATCGACTGCGGGATGGTGAGCCCGAGGGCTTTGGCGGTATTGAGGTTGACGACGAGCACGTATCGAGTCGGCTGCTCAATGGGCAGATCTCCCGGCTTGGCGCCCTTGAGGATCTTGTCGATGTACTCGGCCGATCGGTGCATCTGGTCCGCGTAATTCGCCCCGTAGGACATCAGCCCACCTCCGTCGGCGAAGGGCCTCTCCCCAGAGATGACTGGTAGCCGGGCCTTCGACGCCAGCTTGAGAATCGTCGTTCGATGAGTAAAGAAGAGGGGGGCATCAAGCACGTACAGCGCCTGGGCCTGCGCTCGGCCGACAGCCGAGAAAGCTGGATCGATCTGCTCGGGCGTTCGCAGGCCCACGAAACTTAGTTCGATCGCCAACGAGGGCGCCACCGCCTTGAGGTCCTCGACTGCCTTCGGGTGGTACGGTGTGTCTGGGTTCCATAGGACCGCCACCCGGGCCATCCGCGGGATCGCCTCCTTGAGCAGTTGCAGCCGCTTGGCGCTAAGCTCAGCCAGCATGATCGAGAGCCCAGTAACGTTTCCGCCAGGGTGCGCAAGGCTCGCGACCAAGCCGGATCCGACTGGATCGGCGACTAGGGCCATGACGATGGGGATCGAGGACGTGGCGTGCATGACTGCCTGGGTTGCTAGCGTAGTGTCCGCGACGATCACGTCGACCTTGCGCTGGACTAGGTCGGTAGCCAACGCAGGTACCCGTGCGGAAACGCCGTTGGCGGATCGCCACTCGATCACCACATCGCGTCCCTCGACGTAGCCCGCGTCCCGTAGCCCCTGCCGGAACGCCTCTGCCTCCTTGCTTTCGGTTGACAAGAGCACGAAAAGGACTCCAATACGCCGCGGCAATGTCGGCTGCTGCGCACAGCCACTCTGCGGCTTAAATACAATTGCAGGGCTAGCGGCGAGAGCGGCAAGACTGCCCACAAACGCTCGGCGAGAAAGTCGTCGAATCACCCGGTCACCTCCTCGATGCGCAGTACGCCCAGATGATTCAGCGCCACGCCCGTCACATGGTTCCTGCTCACTCGACCGCATTCAGCAGCAAGCCTTAATCGAAGCGCTCGACAGTTCATCGAATCACCACATCCGCCTGAACCAGGATCGACTCGGGGATGTTGAGCCCCAGCGCACGTGCGGCCTTAAGGTTGATGACCAGCTTGAATTGAGTCGGCTGTTCGATGGGAAGGTCCCCGGGCTTAGCGCCCCTGAGGATCTTGTCCACATACTCGGCCGCACGACGGAACGCGACAACCGAGTCCACGCCATAGGCCATCAACCCACCAAACTCCGCGGACTCCGGGTTCGGGTAGAGGGTGGGCACACGATGCTTCGCGGCGAGTGACAGGACTCGCTGCCAGTTGTGCAGCGTCAGAGGGTCGTTGAGCACGATCGCGCCTTGGGCCTCTCGTTGCGCCCTCGCAAAAGCCCGGTCGAGTCCTTTGACGTCTCGTACTTCGATGAACCGGATCGTCAGCCCTCGTGTCCGTGCAGCGGCTTCCAGTTCTCTTGTCATGTTCAGGACCCATGGGTTCGGGTTGCCGATCACGGCAACCGTGGAAAGCTGGGGCACGGTCTCATGGAGCAACTGCAACCATTTGCTGCCTAGTCCTTCGGCCATCGCCAAGGAGATCCCGGTGAGGTTTCCGCCGGGCCGTGCGAGGCTCGCCGCGAGCCCGGTACCCAAGGGATCGCCCACCATCGCAACAACGATCGGGACGGTGCTCGTTGCTTTCCTGGCTGCAACGGCGGCAGGGGTGCCATAAGTGAATAGGACGTCCACGTTCTGCGCGATGACCTGGTTCATCAGGGCGGGCAGCCGATCTACCTGTCCCTCCGCCCAGCGCGCCTCGATAACGAGGTTTTTGCCCTCGACCCAGCCCAGTTCGTGAAGGTGCTCCCAAAAGGCAGGCACGCCGCGCGACAGCGATTCCGTGCCGACGAAACCCACGCGTGCGACTTTGTCCGCCGGCTCCGCCGCGTGCGCAAATGGGGAGCAAAGCACGGCGATCGCAGAAGTGAAACTCAACGCGAGGGCGAGCAGAGCAAAACGTCGGTTCACCGGATTACCTCACTGGTACACATCACACGCGGATGAATCCGTTGCACACCTGCCTCCTTCGTGACGCCCACCAGTTATTCACCAGACCGGCCAGTCAGTACTATTGAAATTCTCAAAAGTTCCCGATTTGCAACAACTGCCTGATTCATGGCTGGAGCTTCTTGGTTGGTTGTCCGCATATGCGATGATAGTACGGACAGATAGTGTTGGGCCGTTGTGGAGCCTTGGCGCGAAGGTCCGCTTTGGAGGAATTTCTCGACGGTCCGGTTTTGGCCGATTGCCGGCATGTCGGCTCACGACCCGAAGCGGCCGGTCAATCCTTTTCGAAACGGACGTTCAACGGGATGTGCGTAACCGGCTTGTAAACAGCATAGCGAAGCGACCGGTCCGCTGCGTGCGTGTGGGTTACATACTCGGACGATTCATCGTATCACCTCATTCGTCTGCAGCAGGATCGACTGCGGAATGGTGATGCCAAGCGCTTTTGCGGTCTTGAGATTGACCACCAGCTCGAAATTGGTCGGCTGATCAATCGGCAGGTCGCCTGGCTTGGCGCCTTTGAGGATTTTGTCGACGTACCCAGCCGAACGGCGGAACACGTCTCCGCGGTTCACGCCATAGGACATCAATCCGCCCGCCTCGGCATAGGCTCTCGCCCCATAGATACTCGGCAGCCGGGCCTTCGACGCCAGCTTGAGTAGCGTCGTTCTATGAGCCAAGAAGAAGGAGTCCTCGATTACGTACAGCGCCTGGGCGCGCGCTCGGCTCACAGTCGAGAAGGCTGGACCGAACTGCTCGGGCGTTTTCACGCTCACGATACTCAGTTCGATCGAGAGCGAGGACGCCGCCGCCTTGAGGTTCTCGATCACCTTTGCGTGAAACGGCGTGTCGGCATTCCACAGGACTGCGACCCGGGTGAGCCGCGGGATCGCCTCCTTGAGCAGTTGCAGCCGCTTGGCGCTGAGTTCGGTCGCCATGAGCGAGAGCCCAGTGACGTTTCCACCAGGATGCGCGAGGCTCGTGACCAGGCCAGATCCGACCGGATCCGCGACGCTGGCCATGACGATGGGAATGGAGGAGGTAGCCCGCTTGGCCGCCTCGGCTGCAAGCGTACTCTGCACGACGATCACGTCGACTTTGCGCTGGACCAGGTCGGCGGCCAACTCCGGTACCCGTGCGAAGTCGCCGTTGGCGAGTCGCCACTCAATCACCACATCGCGTCCCTCGGTGTAGCCCGCGTCACGCAGGCCCTGCCGGAACGCCTGCGCTTCCTTGCTCTCGAGTGAGAAGCCCGCGAGAAGCACTCCGATGCGTCGCGGCGATGCGGGCTGCTGTGCATCCGACGCGCAAGGGAGACACAAGGCTCCGAGGAACGCAACCAGCGCGGCAAGGCCACACGCGAAAGCGCGCCGTCCAATCGGTGTGGTCACCGGATCACCTCATCGGAGTGCAGCACGCCCAGATAATTCAGCTCCACGCCCCGCCTCCTTTGTGACGCCCAACAGTTATTCACCAGACCGACCGGTCAGGGCTATTGAAATTCGCAGAACGTGCCGACGCGGAATAGCAGCTTGATTCATTGCCCATGCTCCGAGCACATCTGTCCGCATATGTAATGATAGTGCGGACCGAGTGACTGCAATGGAGGAAATACTCGACCGCCTAATCCTGGCCGATTCCAGCCGATCACCTATGATTTTGGGTGGCCTTGGTCAGACATTCCCTGTTGGCTCATGTCTGAACTATTACGGCTAACCTGTGCCGCCGACTTTCATTGCCACCGATCATCAGCCAACGAAAGGTTTTCACCCGAACCTATTTTCTTGCTCTTGCCTTTCCTAAGGGGGTACTCCACGCTATCGTGAGGGTATCCGCGTCCTCTGCGCCCTCTGCGTTGAGAGCTTACCTACTATCCCATGGTCCGAGGCAGCCACAGCGAGATTACGGGAAAGGCGCAAAGCACCAACAGCCGGATGAGGTCAGAGGCGATGAACGGCATGGTGCCGGCGTAGATGCGCGGCAGGCTGATGTCGCGCGCGATCGAGTTGAGCACGAATACGTTCATGCCCACCGGCGGGCAGACGAGGCCGAGAGTCACTGCCATCACGATGATCACGCCGAACCACACCGGGTCGAACCCCAGTTGCATGATCACCGGGAACACGATCGGCACGGTGAGCAGGATCATCGCCAGCTCATCCATGATCGCGCCGAGGATCAGATAGCCGATCATGATCAGCGCGAGCACGCCGTAGGCGCCGAGCGGAAGCTGCACCATGAATTCAACGATTTGCTGCGTGGCCTGCGTGATGGTGAGGAAATAGCCGAACAGATAGGCGCCGATCACGATCACCATGATCGAAGCCGACACGCGCACCGAGCTGACCAGGCAGTCCATGATCGCCCGGCGCGACAGTCGGCCGCGCACCAGTCCTATGGCAAGCGCCCCGATTGCGCCGACCGCGGCCGCTTCGTCCACAAGGAAAAATCCACCATAGATGCCGCCGAGTACTAGCAGGAACAGCACGACGGTCGCCCAGATTTCCTTCAGGGCGCTGAAGCGCTCACGCCAACTGTGGCGGACGCCGCGCGGCATGTGCTGCGGGCGCAGACGGCCAACGATCTGAATGGTGACCGCGTACATCACCATCGCCAGCAGCCCTGGCAGCACGCCGGCCGCGAACAATTGCGAGATGTCGGTCTCCGTCATGATGCCGTAGAGCACGAAGATCACCGAGGGCGGGATCATGATGCCGAGCGTGCCGCCGGCGGCGATCACGCCGGCCGCGAAGCCGGGGTCATAACCGGCGCGGCGCATTTCGGGCAGCGCGACGTTGGTCATCGTCGCTACTGTAGCCACCGAAGAGCCGTTGATCGCGGCAAATCCGCCGCAGGCGGCGATCGAGCCGACTGCCAGCCCACCGCGCAAATGCCCGAACCAGGCGCTTCCCGCGTTGAAAAGCTCGCGGCTCATGCCGCCAGCGGCGGCAAACGATCCCATCAGGATGAACATCGGAATCACCGCGAGCTTGTAGTCGGTGACGGTGGACAGCGGCACTTTGCCCAGCAGCGCGAGGGCCGGGCCCCAGCCCGACACAATGCCGTAACCGAGGACGCCGGCAAGTCCCATCGCAACGCCGATCGGCACGCGCAGCAACATCAGCACGAACATCAGTGCGAAGCCGAGCACAGCAATAATGTCCTTGTCGATCATCGCTCGATCATTCGCCGCGGCTGCAGAGCCGGACCAGTCGCACTGCGGTAAGGATCGTGCCGGCCAGGATTCCGGCCCCGGCCAATAGATGGAACGGCCATAGCGGCAGCTTCAATTCCATCGTCAACACGTTGGCGGCAGCCGTGTCGCGGATCGCGTCGGCGAGCATCAGCGTGAGCGCCGCCATGAACAACAGCAGGATCGAGGTCGCGATTATGTCCAGGATCCGGCGTCCGCGCGACGACAGGAATTCCCAGACCAGATCCACGAGGATGTGGCCGTTGCGGTAACAGGCGGAGGCGATTCCCCAGAAGATGCTGATGCCCAACAGCAGTTGCGCCAGATCGAACCAGTCCGGCGGCGAGTAATTGAAGAATTTGCGCAGGATCACCGTTGCGAAAGTCGCCAGGGCGATGAACAGCAAGAGCACTCCCGCCGTTCCCTCGACCATGCGCACGAAGCGATCCATTGCGGACCCCGCCGGCGCCGTTACTTCGCCTTGGCCCCGTACTTCATAAGCGCCGCGTCCAACTCCGTTAGAAGTTTGGCCGGGTCATACCCCTGCTTGCGAACCTCGTCGCTCCAGATTCCGACCACGGGCTCGGCCGATTTCTTCCAGTCAGCCAGTTCCGACGGCGTGAGCGGCACAACCGTGTGCGCCGTGTCGGCTTTCGTCTTCTCCCGTCCGGCCGCTTCGAAATCCCCCCACTCTTTGCCGACCCGGTAGGCCCACTCGGAACTGCAATGCTGATCGATGACCTTGCGCTGTGCGGGAGACAACGAATTGTACCGATCCGGATTCAGAATCCATGCGAAGCCGGTGGTGTACATGCGCGCGTCGATGTGAAAATGCGTGACCTTGTTGATGCCGAACAGGTAGATGGACCCCCAGGGAAAGGTAATGGCGTCGGCAACGCCGCGCTCCAGCGCTTCGCGCGCCTCGGGGGCGCTGACGTTGACCGTGGATGCACCGAGCAGCTTCATCCAGTCGGCCACCACCGCCTGCGCCGGCCGCACCTTCAGGCCCTTGATCTGCTCCGGCGAGCTGATCCGTGTTCTGGAGTGGAAAGTGCCGGGATCGTGCACGAACATGAGGCACAGCTTCACGCCCGGCATGTCTTTTTGCGCGTACGGACGGTACCAGACATCATAGGCACGCGACCCGTTGTCGGCGTTGTCCATCATGAACGGGAGTTGGGCCGCGCTCGCCACCAGCATGCGCCCCGCCTGGTAGCCGACGTTGATGTACGACACGTCGGCGATGCCCTTGACCGTCATGTCGTAGTGGTCGATCGCCTTACCGAGTTGCTGGGACGGATAGATCGCGATCTTGATCGTGCCGCCTGAAGCCTGTTCGATCGACTGCGCCCAGGCCTGCGCGGTCTTGTGCAACGGGTGCGCGGGTGGCACCCAGTGGGAGAACTTCAACTCGACCGGCTTGTCCTGGGCGAGAGCGCCGCCGCAGGCCGCGGCAAGGAAGAGCGCCAGGGCGCCCAAGGATCGTGCAGTCACGCTGATCTCCTCCGGGTGGGTTGCTGCGCGGCGAAGCCTTTTTTTATGCCGCCAGCGCGAAGTATAGCGGTCCGCTACAGACGGATCGAGTCGGCATCTCCCAGAAACATGAAGAGCATCCCGAAAAAAAACAGACCACGGTGCAATCGCCTGTTTTAATGCTTTTCATCTCCCTCTCCCCTCGCGGGAGAGGGGTGGGGAGAGGGGGAAGGCGAGGTATATGGCGCCAGCGCATCACGCAACGGTTTCGGCACGTCCACCGACTTGGCATTCTTACGGTCGATCGAGACAATCACCAGGTAGCCTTCCGCGGCCAGATCACCGCCGGGCTTCTTGACCGCAAACTCGAGACGGATCGAGCTGCGGCCGATGTGTCCCACCCAGATCTCGATGTCGAGCAACTCGTCCAGCCGAGCCGGATTCCGGTAATCGAGGTGAAATTGGACTCGCGGCAGCCAGATGTCCAACCGGTCCCACAGCGTCGCATACGAAAAACCCGCCGCCCGAAACAGTTCTGTTTCGGCCAACTCGACGAAACGCACGTAAGTGCCCCAGCGGATGATGCCGCTCACATCGACGTCGCTCCAGCGCACGTATTCCTGCACGCGATGGCGCCGGGCATTAACTGGCGAGGGGCCTTGTCGATCTATCTGCATTGGCTGGCGTGTCGGGATCCAGAGAAATCCAGTATGCGCTCAGGCCGTCAGCCACGCTCTCATCGCCGCATTGACCGCATCCGGCCGCTCGAGCGTGGACAGGTGGCCGCACTCCTCGACCACCGTCAGCTTCGCCTCGGGAATCGCCGCGGCCATTTCCTCGCTGCATTCGAGCGGCGTGAGCTGGTCCTGGCGCCCGCATAGCACCAGCGCCGGACATTTGATCTTCGGCAACCCTGGCCGGAAATCGGGCCGGGAGATGATCGCCCGCTGCTGCCGCAGGTAGGCTTCGACACCGGTGCGTTCCGCCATGTCGCGAATGATCCTGGTGAACTGCGCATCTTTCACCCGCGAGGGATGCAGCATCAGCGGCAGCATGCGGCTGGTCACCGGCGTGAAGCCGCGCTCGGTCTGGGCAAGTTTCATCAGTTGCTGCCGCCGGCCGGTTTCATCGGGCGTCTCCGGCCGCGCACGGGAATCGAGCAGCGCAAGCCGGGTCACCCGCTGCGGAGCCTGGCGCATGAGTTCCAGCGCGACGTAGCCGCCCATCGACAGCCCGGCGAGCGCGAACTCCTTCCACGGCGCATCGCGGAGCACCGACTTGGCCATCTCCTTCATGGTTTCGTATTCGGTGAGGTCGGCAACGAAGAAATCGGCGATGTCGGCAAGCTTGGACAACTGAGGTTTCCACAGTGCCGCGTCACAAAGCAGGCCGGGGAGCAGTACCAATGGTGTTTTCATTTCTGACTTCAGAGTCTACGGTGAGCCCTGTTCCAGAAGCGTCTGATGGAACTGGGGCGCTCGTGATGCACCTCTTCAAGTCCCACCCCGAAAGCAGACCGAAAGTCGGGCAGGAATCAGCCGGGACCAGATTAACCGCGACACACCTATGAAGTATAGCCCTGAACCTCTGATTCCCTCTCCTGCCGGAGGCTGCCGAACCGAACCGCGTATTGCCTGGTGAACTCCGCCCCGAGGAAGAAGATCTGCGCCGAGTAGTAGACCCACAGCAACAGTGCGATAACGGATCCGGCGGCGCCAAAGCCGGAGGCCACCGCGCTGTTGCCAAGGTACAGGCCGATCGCATATTTGCCGAGGCTGAACAATGCTGCCGTGACAACGGCACCAGTCCAGACGTCGCGCCATGCCAGCACAACATTGGGCAGCGTCTTATAAATCACGGCAAACAGACAGGCGATGACGCTGAATGAAATGAACGAGGAAAGTGTCACGAGCGCAGCGGCGGAACTACTCCAGATGTCGCCTGCATAGCGGGCAAGCACGGCAAGCGCGGCACTGACGACGAGGGAAATGAGCATCAGAAAGGCAAGAACCAGGATAAGTCCGAAGGAGAGGAGTCGGTTCTTGACGAGTACCATGATGCCGGACTGCAGAGGCTGCTCGATACCCCACAAATCATCGAGGCTGTTTTTCAGTTCCGTGAATACGCTGGTGGCTCCCACCAGCAAAAGAACGCCGGATACGACGGCGGCCACGAGGCCGGACGCTGGATCGCGCACAGCTGCCAAAACTGCCTGGATCGCCTGCGCGCCATTGGGTCCTATCAGTCCTTGCAGTTGCGCAATGATTTCGCCCTGGGCCGCTTCAGCGCCGAAGAAGTAACCGGCAACCGCGATGGCAAGGACGAGGATGGGCGTCATCGAGAACAGGGTGTAGAAGGCCAGGGCAGCGCCTTTGCTCGCCCCCCGGTGATTGATCCAGGCTTGCACCGAATCGGTCAGGACTCGGTAAACACGCCCCAAGTAGGCCAATGAGGCCGGCGAGAAATGGACCAGACGCTTCCCGAAACCGCGGAACACCGGCTTTCCGACAATGCCATTGCCCACTGTGTCGCTACACGGAAATGACACTCGCGAGGAAATTCGCGCGGACGCAGGTTTCTTTAACAGATGTTTCCATTTATCACTGTTTCCTGGTTTGCTGGGAACTGTTGACCGGTGGTCCGCTGTTCTCGGTCTTACCGCCGGACGCAGTTGCGCGCGCGCTATCCACGGCAGGCTGGCCTGTCTTGCTTGTCTCCGGCGTGACGGTAGCCCCAGTATGGCCGCCTGGGTCCGGGCCCATGCTCAACAGGTCGGGCAGGTTGGTCGTGCCGGCAACATTCGAATTCCCGATCTGACTCGACCCCCACTGCTGAGCGGAGATATCGGCGAGCGCGAGGACTGAGAACACGGCTGCAACAATGAGAACGAATTTCATGACATCCTCCTGCAACTTCTGCCTGATCTGTGGATATCGGAGATAGACATTCCAGCCAGATCGAAGCGATCCATTAATAGATCGGCCGATGCGAGAAAAACTCTCGATCGTTTCAATCTAACGCAAGGGGTTACCCGGTGTCGGTGCGGCACCACACGGATGAGGGTGCCCGGATTTCGTGGATTAGGCACCGGAACTGTGTGCGACGGCGAACACACCGCTCGCCAGGGCCAGGCCGAGATCAGCGCACGATGATCTCAACACGCCGGTTGCGAGGTTCGGCCACATCATCGGGAGCTTGAACCATAGGCTCGCGCTTGCCGCGCCCGGCCGACTGAATGACATTCGCCGGGATACCGCGCTGGACCAGCAGGTCCCGTACCCTGAGGGCGCGCTGCAGGGATAATGTGTCGTTGTACTGATCGCTGCCGACGAAATCGGTATGGCCGACTACGGCGATCTCCGGCGACGGTCGCGCGGCGACTTCGGCGACTACGCGATCGATTGCACCCTTTGCAGAGGGGTTCAGTTCGTCAGTACCCTCCACGAAGTAAACGAGATAGGACGTGGGCGGCGCGGGTAGCGCCGCCAGAGATTTGCCAAACGATTCATTCACGCTCTTTGCGTCGATGGTCGATGTCCGCACCTTTTTCGAATCGCTGAGGCTGGCCTCGACATAGGGCTTGTTCACAAGCACCGCTTTGCCACCACCGAGGGGCCGCACCATGACCGCGCCGACATGGCCGTCGGGTGGCTTGGGCAAGAGCACCAGGGTGACCTTGGAGCCGGTGTTGCGGGGCGGCTGCTGCGCGCATGCTCCCAGAAGCGCGAGCCCCAGAATGGCGAGCACGAGTCCGCCGTGCAATCCGTTAACGCACAGCGTGAAACGGTCAGTCTTGAAGAGTTGATCATTCATATTCTTTGCGCGCCATGTACCTCAGGATCCGCCTTCATTTCCCTTCCCATCCTTTGCGCACCTCTCACCCCTCACCCCTCACTCAAAAGATATATCGCATCCCCACTTCGAGGTTCCAGTTGTAGACCTGCGGCAGATCATACTTGTTGATCACCCCGATCCCCGGTCGGGCCCAGGCGGCGATGTTCCTGGAGAGGATTTTCCCGACTTCCAGTTCGATCGTCAGTCCGACCTTGGCATCGCGTTCCCAGTCGATGGTGAACTGCGGTTCGAGGAATGTGTACACCTTATTTGGCCAGCGGGTCAGCAGGTTGGGCTTGAGGGTGGTGAAATTGACATCCCCGCGGGTGTCGTCACCGGCGACCGAGAAGTAGTGCTGGATGTTGGGAAAGAACACCGAGTCGTACTTCGGCCAATCGATGGCAGCGTAGACAAGCGGTGCGACGACGGTCTTGCCGAATCCCAGCTGTGGGTCATCGGCCGTATCGAAAATCACGTCAGTCGCGACGATCAGTGCAAATCCGTCGCGCTGGGTTGCGCGCCAGGCGCCGCGCGCGAGCAGGTCGCCCTGCCCGCTCACGCTCTCTCCGCCGGCGCCGGGATCGTATGTCACGTAAGGCGTTTCGAGCCGGAGTGCGAAGGCCGAGGTCACGGCATATTCGAAGCGCGGAATGATCAGATTCCGATAGCTGTCGCCTTCGAGATCCTGATACTCGTTGCGTATCTCCGCGCGCGAGCGGAAATCGGTGGGCTTCTTGAGCAGTGTTTCGGCCGCGGACGACGCAGCCGGTTGTGTTTGCGCAGGCAACGGCAGCGGCAGGCACAACATGAGCAGAAAACAAGGCCAGGTGACGCGGAGGGCAATCTGGGTTCGAACCTGCATGTTTTTATGTCTCTCCAGTGATCAGTACGACGCCTCTCCCGTGTCTTGCAGTGGCGTCATTTTTCAAAGCAAGGGAGTGCGAGTGCAAACAGATTTGCGGCGGATTGAGAACATCTGTTCCCGGACTCACAGCAGAGCCAATGGCGCAGCGCGCCCCTCCCAAGGCGGACGCCATTTTGGAACCTGGGGTATGCGTTTGTCTAGCGCTGCCAAAGCCTGCGCGGCCAAGGCCCACTCGCGCGTTTGATCAGCGCGATGCCACGAACGCGATTTCCACGCGGCGATCGGGCTGCAGACATTCGACTAACTTCTGCTTCCTCATTTGCGCGCCCGGTTTCTTGCATGCTTCACCGCTGACGGACTCCCTCTCCCCCCTGGCTTCGGTGCGAATGCTCCCGGTGGCCACACCTTTGCCGACCAGGTAAGCGCGCACAGCTTCCGCGCGCTGCTCCGAGAGTCGAAGGTTGTACGCGTCCGTGCCTATCCGGTCAGCGTGGCCGACGGCGTCGACGCGAGCATACGCCCCGCCCTTGAACTTGGCGGTCAGCTCGTCGAGCTTCGGGGTCTCCCCGCGTCGCAGCACTGACCGGTCAAAGTCGAAGAGCACCGATGCAGTAACCGGCCCCTCCGCCTTGGGCGGCATCGGCGCGGCAGGCTGTTCGGCAACTCCGCGTTCGGGTGGTGCCTGCTGCTTATCGCGCTGGCTCCAGAGCACCCAGAGAATTCCGATTGCCACCACGACCAGACCCAAAAGCGCCCAACGAGTAACAGGTTTCATGGACTCCTCCGAAAGATGAAAAATTCAATTTGCACGTCGCCATTGCCTCTTTCACGAACCATCGTGTTGGCCGGCCGGTGACGTAGTCAACGTGTTTACTTGCGCTTCGGAAATCAAACCTGACTTCAAGCCATTCATGATTACGTAAGGCAGCATCAGCGGATTCTTGAAGCGGAATCGATACCTGCCGGTTGGTCCGATCCGTTGAAGAACAGGACCGCGCGCCCTCTCACAGAATGAGTACAAATGCTGCGCGAATGCGAGAGTATCGTACGCCCTTCCCATTATTGCACCCAAGGGCACCCTGACATCGTCGGCCGAAAAGAACCCCAACGAATCCGTGTCGGCAAGTGCGCACGCCAGCAAAACCTGTTTGTACAGATTCTCTCGGGGGCTCACGGTCGCCCGGTGGTAGTCCCGGGCGACACTTTCCTGGGCCTGTTGCAAGGCCTTTTCGATAGCCTTTTGAGTGTCTTCTGTCTGAATGTTCAATCTGCCTTCACTTGCAGCCGACTGCGCAGAATGCAATGCGAGCAAGTGAGCATAATGTGGTAACCCCTGTGAGAGATGCTCGATTCGCCGTTTCGCGACTGCGTCGATCGTCATGCCACAGGCTCTCAACCCTCTTTCGATGATTTCGAACGACTCGGTTTCGGACATGCGTGGCATTCGAATCTGAACCAGAGCCCTCTGGACCGATTCGTGTTCGGATATCAAGGTATCCACTGAGTCGGCAACGCCTGCAAGAATGATGGTGCTATCGACTGAGTGATCAGAAAGGTTTTTTATCGTGTCAGCCAGGAGGGTGGTTGTGATGCGATCGCCTATTCGGTCAACCTCGTCAATTACGATCACAGACTTGTCGACCCGCTGAAGTATCGCTCTTATGGCGTCAGGTGTTGGTTTTCTTGGGAGTAGATCAGCCAGACTGCCCTTTTCAGAATCAGTTTCCGTTGTGAATCGGTCCGACGCGCGTTGACTGGAGAGCGGCATTTCCTGAAATATCGTTCTCCAGAGAGAATCAAATGTGGTGGTTTGGTCACAGTTGATCGGACCGCAGGCGGGCGTGTTCACTTGCGGGCCAAGGATCTCGATCAATACGTTGGCGAGCGACGTCTTGCCGACACCGCGCTCTCCAAAAATGACTACATGCTGGCCACGCTGATGAAACGCGTTGATGGCTTCCAATATCTGGGATGCCCGGCCCGCGAACAGCGCTTTCTTGTCGATTGGCGCGCTTGGACTGAATGATTTGGCTATTTTCGCGATGAGGTTGTATTTTTCGTTCGGGTCCACGATCTATCCAATCCCGAGAATGGCAGTTCCCTGGTCATGATAACGGAACCATCGGACATATCCTGGAAAAAAAATTGCAGGCAGGAATCCTGCGGACATCCTGCAACCGCCACGCGGGACGATGCGTTCGTGCTGCTGGTTCAAATCCTGACGGCGAGAGCTGACACCGGAAGGCGCGCTGACCGCCTACCCGATCACGCCGGTATCCAACGCGCGCCATAGGTAAAGCGCGAGATAGGAACGATAAGGCGCCGCCAGCTCCGGATCGACGCGCTGCTTTTTGCTGCGCCGCGTGCCCTCCAGCAACGCAATCGCCCGCCGGATACTGCCATCGGCGTAGGGGAACACGTCCTCGTGACCCACGTAGAACAGCGCGATGATCGAGGCGGTCCAGTCCCCCATACCCTTGTGGCGTCCGATCTCCTCGGCCAGATCCTTGGCCGACAGCGAATACCAGTAATCCAGTGCACTCGCATCGGTGCCGATGCGGGCACCGAACTCGCAAATTGTTCGTGCCTTTGAGCCGCTCAGGCCGCTACCGCGAAGGCTCCCGTAATCCAGCAGCCATGAGCCTTCGAGTCCGAGATCGGAGGCCTTGCCTCGCACCCGTTGATAGATGGCGTGGGCGGCCTTTGAGGAGAGCATCTGCCCGGTGACGATCCGGACGACCGCTTCCGGCAATGCCATGTCCCGCCTGCGCAGGCGGGGGATCGTCGCCACCTTTCCGAGCACCCCGGCATGCATCGGGTACTGCGCCAGGAGATAACGTTTGATCTTGATGCTCATCGCGGGCAATGTTACCGGGTTCCGGCGCTGCGGTACCTATCGACTGGGGAAGCTCTGATCAAGTCCGCCGGTCTCGTTGGCATAAACAGACGGGTCGATTGCAGGAAGCCCCGCGTCCCTACAGCACCACCAGAACGGTCAGGCCCCCAGGCCCGTTCTTCTCGATGCGTGCATCGCCGCCGTGGTGCCGGGCAATCTTGCGCACCAGCGACAAGCCCAGCCCGGTGCCAGCCGAGTTCGCCTGCTGGGCGCGGCGGAAAGGTTCGAACACCGTTTCGATCTCGGCCGCCGCGATGCCCGGACCCTGGTCGCTCACGCGCAGCGCGGCGCCCTCGCCTTCCCGACTCACGGATACGCTCACCGGCGGCTTACTGTGGCGCAACGCATTTTCCACAAGGTTGCGCAGCAGGCGCCGCAGCAGCGCGGGGTTGCCGCGCACGATCACCGGCTCGCCGCTCACGCTGCAGCCTTCGTAGCGCGCGCATTCCTCGGCGGCGAGCGCGAGCAGGTCCACCTCTTCATTCACCTCCGGTTCGCTGAGTGCGTCGAGCCGGCTGCTGAGCAGGATGCCCTCGATCAACTGGTCGATCTCGGCAATGTCGCGCTCCAGCTCGGACTTGCGTGCAGGGTTGGCGTCCGCTTTCAGCAGTTCCACGCCCAGGCGAATGCGCGTGAGCGGGGTACGCAGCTCGTGCGAGGCATTGGCCAGCAGCAACTTGTGCGCGTTGATCAGATCTTGGATACGCGCGGCGGCGCGGTTGAAGCTTATGGCCAGTCGGGCGACCTCGTCCCGCCCCTCGACTTTCACGCGCGTCGAAAGGTCGCCGCGCCCGAGCGTTTCGACGCCGTTTTGCAGGCGTTCCAGACGGCGCGTAAGGCGCCGCACCACCGGGTGCGCGGCGATCGCGACCACGACGAACAACAGCATCAACGCAACGACCAGCGCAATTCCCGGCACGTGTCGGAACGGGCGGTCCGTCCCGACCCTGCGCGCCACCAGCCAGCGCCCGTCAGGAAGCCGAACCGTCCACGCAGGATGGCCTCTCATGCGCGAGCCAAACAAGCCGCGGTCGATCCCTTCTTCCGGTAGGGAAAGGGGCATGCCCACGGCGGCGACGAGGCTGCGATCGGGCGCGAACAGCGAAACGTCTGTGTGCAAGCCGGCGCCGAGTTTTTCCAATGCGGCCTGTTGGGCTGCTGTTTCGGTAGAAACCGGCGGCAGGATGTTTTGCGCAAACTGCGCCACCATTTCGCCGCCTTGCCAGGCACCCCACGATTCGCCAAGCGTGCGCCAGAGCAGGCCGGCAGCCAGCGCAAACACGATCAGGCTCGCCAGTACCGCAAGATAAATCCGGAAGTACAGGCGTCTCATGGACGACTCAATCCTGCTGCCGGGCGAACACGTAGCCGCTTCCGCGCACGGTCACTATCCGGCGCGGCTTCTTCACGTCGTCCTCGATCGCGGCACGGATACGTGAGATATGCACATCGATCGAACGGTCGAAGGCTTCCAGGGTTTCACCCTTCAGTTTTTCCATTAAAGCCTCTCGCGAGAGGACGCGACCCGCACTTTCCGCCAGCGCGATTAGCAGCGCAAACTGATGGCTGGTCAACTCGCGCGCCACGCCGTCGACGCGCACGGCGCGGGCGCCACGGTCGATCTCGAGCCGCCCGAAGCGCAGCACATCGGCCGCGGCGCCGGCCCGGCCGCGCCGCAGGATCGCACGCAGCCGCGCCAGCAGCTCACGCGGTTCGAAGGGCTTGGGCAGATAGTCGTCCGCGCCCATTTCCAGGCCGACGACGCGGTCCATCGCGTCACCGCGCGCAGTGAGCATGAGAATCGGTAACGCTGAATCGATGCGCAGTTTGCGACACAGGTCCAGGCCATCCATGTCGGGCAGCATCAGGTCCAGCACCAGGGCATCGAAGGGTTCCCGCGATGCTCGTTCAAGTCCGATGGCACCAGTTTCGGCCACGGTGACGCGATAACCCGCCTCGCCCAGATACTCGCTGACAAGAGATGCCAGTCGGGCGTCGTCTTCGATCAGGAGGATGCGGCTGGATGCAGAATTTGTGGCGGGCATGGTGAGTCTGAATTTACCCGCTCGGGCCGGGCTTGTCGAAGGCCCCCCTTTCTCCCCTAGCGGGATACCCAGGCGGAGCCAGGAGTACCCTTTTATAGGGCCGGGGAGAGGGGGAAGGAGTGTTAGCTGTGGTGGAACCGGTGACCGAATCGCTGCGCGCGCTCGGCGAGTTTCTTGCGTTGCTCCACGGTCAGCACATCGGCCGCGTCCGCCAGCGCCTGGGTCAGGCGCTTCGTGGTGGCGTCCATCAACGCGATCTGCTCGGCGCGCAGGTTCTCGATTGCGGCACGGTCCACCTTCTCGGCGCTCATGAGTTCGATGGCCTGCTGGCGTGCGGACTTCACTTTGCCCCGCAACGGCGCGAGGTCACGGGCGGCGCCTTGCGCGATGACAGTGAGTTTCTCCTTTTGCTCCGGCGTGGCGTCCACCTCGACGGCAAAATGCTTGACCATGCGCTCGACGCGTTCATCCATCTGCGCCGGATCCATCGTTTCCGACATCAGGCTGCCCGGGCCATGCCCGAAGGATTTGCCGGCATACCCGCCGATGAAACCTGCGGCCAGCGCGACCAGCAGGAAAAAAATGCCGCGCCCGAAACGGGCGCCGCCGTGGCCGGATTGATGGCAGCGCGATCCGGAAGATTGGGGGGAAGTATCCAGGGTTTCCATGAAAGTGTCTCCGTCAGGAAGGTCGGGCACCATTGCCCGATGCCGCCACCTTATCGGCGGAGCGTTAATGCCCGTTCTCGCGAAGGTAAAGATTTGTAAAGCGGCGGCGATTCGCGCCGCAGACAGGGAAACCGAGGCTCCCTCTTTCAGGGGGGTGCCCGCTATTCACTTCGGGTCCATGTACGTTATGCGAACGTCACCCCGGCACTGCGCTTGACGCATGAGGCGCGACACCGTTGAACCCCTTTATTACCAGCACTTCTCACGTTGACCACTTCAGACTGCGTCCGTAAAGTATCGCTGACAATGAGTGCGCATTTCTTTTGTTCTCGCGAGCGCTACTCCAGGGCCGTCGGATTCGCCGGCGATTTCAAAGCGTTCGCGTCGATGACCGTGCGAGCGTGAAGCGGACCGGCCAATGAGCACAGCCGATCGTGTCGCCGTCGTCGTGGTCCACGGCATTGCCGATCAGCGCCCTGGCCAGACGGTGCGCGAAGTCGTGCGGCTGCTGTGTCATGGCGGTGAAGGCGCGCCGCGCTTCGTGCAGGGCGAAATGCACGACGTGTTGGTGCCGGTCGCAAAGCTCGAGCCGGGTGGCGCGACCGCTTCGACGCAAACACCGGTGCAGCATGCGGGCAAGGAGGGGAGAAGCCCCGATCCATCCCGGCGGCAGCCGGGCACGCCGAGCGGCTTCTATCAGGTGCAGCAGCCTTCGTCCGCCGGGCTCACCGCCTCCGGAGAAAAATCACAGGACCTCGGCATCGCGCTGAACGATTATCTGTTGGGCCGCCTCACGCTGTCCGAAGCCGATGCACTGTACGAGTCGACGCGCGTCTCGCTGCGCCGTCGGGCCGATGATCGGACGGTCGATGTCTACGAACTCCACTGGGCGGATTTGTCGCGCCTCGGCACGGGAGGCTTGGGCGCACTGTCAGCGCTGTACCAGTTGTTCTTCCATCTGAGCACGCTTGCGGCGGATGTGGTCGATCAGATTTCGCTCAGCGCCGGTACCAGTGCGGCGTGGCGAACGCTGCAGCGTCTGCATGCGTGGTCGGCGTGGTTGATGAAGGCACCGGCGGCGCTAGTGCAGTTGTCCATGCTCCTGCTGGTTGCGTTTGGTGCGACGGCGTTCGTGCCGCCCGAGCAACAGGGACAACTGCTCGCCGCCCTGTTCGCAGTCGGCGGCATCGGACTGGCCGCGCTGGCGGCGCTCGCCTGGCTGCGCGGAAAATCTCTTCTGGCGCGATGGGTGCCGTTGCTGTTGCTGCTGGCCGGCGCCGTCGCGAGCCTAGCGGCCGCCATCGTCGCGCTGCGCGCCGAGAGTTGGATTGCAAGAATTTACTTCGGCGCCGGCGCGCTGGTGATCGCGCTGCTGGGTACGTATTTGGTCGAGCGCTACGCGCGTGTCACGCACGGGGTACGCGTGCTCGGCCACCTGCTGGTCGCGGCCACGGTGATCACGCTGTGCGTCGAGGCCCGCGGATTGTTGCCTGACGTGACCACGCAGCTCGAATGGATGCTCACCGCCGCCCTGCATGTCGGCGAATGGCAGCTCGCGGCGGTGTTGCTGGTGTGGGCGGCGTTCGTCGTCGTCCAGATCGCGGCGCTGCTGCTCGGATTGTGGCTGGGACGCGCCGGCGACGGCCGTGTCAGGGCGTCGTTGCATACGTCGCGCCTGACCCTGGTGGTCTCCACCGCGCTGTTCGCCCTCCTGAGCCTCGTGCTCTGGTCGGTTGTCGGCTACGTCGCCGGCCTTGCTCTGAGTGACCTGTACTATGAACCCGCGGTTTTTGGTACGGGTTATCGTTCAGCGGCCATCTTTCTCGAATACCGTGTGCAAAGCTTCGGTGGATTCTTCACGCCGCTGGTGCTTGCTTTCACCGTGCTTGCCGCTGCGGGGCTACTGGTACTGGCGCCCTCACTGCTGGAAGAGCTGGTCCCCAGCGCGAACGTCGATGCGCGGGGTACGAAGCGCGGTGCAGCCGTGTGGTCGGAGCGGCTCGGCAACTGGCTTGGCGGCGGAATGCAATGGTTGGGCAGGACGTTCACGGTGCTCGTGCCGCTCGGAGCGATTGCCGGCGGCGCGTTGTATCTTGCCTTCGTCATGCAGCAGTTTGCTTTCACGGCCGGTGTTGCGGGTGCCCTTGCGCAATGGCTTGCCGGCGCCTTGGAACATTTTCAGGGGGAGACGCTGGTCGCCGCTGGCAAATGGCTCGCCGGCGGTGCGCTGACGATCGCTGCGCTCGGCGCGCGCTTTACGCAGACCCTCGGCCGGCTGCGTGTCGCGATCGACGCGGTACTGGACATCGACAATTACTTCGGCGATCCCCCCAATCGACAGCCACCGCGCGCCCGCATCTACTCACGCTTTGCCTCTCTGCTCGCCTACCTGCGCGACGGAGGCTACGCACGCATTGTGATCGTTTCGCACAGCCAGGGCACCGTGATCAGCGCCGACCTGCTCCGCTACCTGCATGTGCAGCGGCGGTTGGCCGGCATCGTCGGTGCGATTCCAGTCGCGCTCTTAACCGTGGGCTCACCGCTGCGCGATCTGTACGCGGAGCGATTCCCGCTTCTGTACAAGTGGATGGGCTCCAACGAAGCAGGCTTCATGACTGCGACGCCGGCTGCGGCGGATCTCGGTGCAACCGAATGGGTCAACGCCTGCCGCTCGGGCGACTATGTTGGACGTTTCATCTGGACGCCACCCAGCGACGCGACGCGCTTTCGCATCGCCACAGTCGGTCACGATGGCCGGGTGGAGGCGCAACGTGCCGGCGATCGTACGGAATTCTGCCTCGGCGCCGGCGGGCACACACATTACTTCAGCAACGATGCGGTGGCGCTGGCGGTGGAAATCGAACGGCTGATCGCGGGTTGAAGCGGTGTCGCGCAGATGGCGATGCATATATTGGAGCATTCGTGCAAGAGGAAAGTGTTACGTAATTTTGCGGGTCTGCCCCGCTGCCGCGCCTGATCCTTCTTTCCATATCGCCCGTCTCGGAGCCAGCACCCCTCTCCCCGGCCCTCTCCCGCAAGGGGAGAGGGAGCTTAAGGGCCGTACGTCCTCATATCTGAGCGCGTTGCTTTCTTCGGATCATTGCATTGCTGTTCAAGTCGCTTCGTAACAAACTCCCTCTCCCCTTGCGGGATACCCAGGCGGAGCCGGGAGTACCCTTTTAGAGGGCTGGGGAGAGGGGCTGGGAGAGCGGGTGGGGCAAAAAAAAACGCCCGCAAGCGGGCGCCCACCCTCCCTGCGAAGAAGGATTATTTTTGTTTCTTTTGTTTATCTCTTACGCGATTTGCCGCTGCGACTGCGAGGCGGTCTGCGGCTCCTTGTGGAATTGCCCGTCCTTCATGATCGCCAGCATCTTGGTGGCGTCCTGCAGGATCTTGACGTTGGCGACCGGGTTGCCGTCCACCAGGATCATGTCGGCAAGATAGCCCGCCTTGATCTGCCCCATTTCGCTGCCTGCCATCATGATTTCGCCGCCGAGCTTGGTCGCGGCCAGGATCGCATCCATGGGCGAGAAGCCCAGCAAGTTCACGAAGTGGTCGATGTCGCGGGCGTTGGTGCCAATCGGATTCCATGCGAATCCATAATCGCCGCCCGGCAGGACACGCACGCCGCGCTTCTTAAGTTCCTTCATGTTCTTGCAGGCCGCATCGAGTTCGCTACGGATGCCTAGACTCTCCGCGATCTGCGTCGTCAAGCCCCACTTCGCCGCCTCGTTGAGCGTGGTGTAGCTGATGCCCAGCGTCGGCGCAACAAAACACCAGTCCTTTGCCTTCTCCAGCGCGGCACAGGCTTCGTCGTCAATCAGCGTGGCGTGGTAGATCACCGCCACGCCGTGCTTCAGGCACAGCTTCACCGACTCGGCGCTGCGCGCATGCGCGGCCAGGCGCTTGCCGTGGGCATGACCGACATCGCAGACCGCCGCGATTTCCGCTTCGGTCATCACGGTATGATGGGCGCGTGCGTGCGGAATGAACTCGTCGCCCGACGGGTTGATTTTCAGCGTGTCCACGCCTTCGCGCACCATCTCACGCGCCGTCTTGCGGAACTCTTCGGCGCCATCGCAGATAATCGCGAACGTTTCGCGGTGCATGTGCATCAGCCGCACGTCGCCGAGCCCGGCCGTGGTGGCAAGCTCAGGACTGGCGGCCAGCGTTCTCGGCCCCGGGAAATCGCCGGCATTGATCGCGTTCCTCAGCACCACGTCGAGCCGCGCTTTTGCCGACGCCGCGCTGTTGCACGCGGTAAAACCCTGGTCGAGCATTTTTTTGGCGTTTTTCACCGAGCGCAGGATGTGTTCCTCGGGCGGAACAAAGCCCAGCGATTCCAGGTCCGGCGTATCGAGGAAGGTCAGGTGCGAGTGCGATTCGACCAGGCCCGGCATCAGGGTCGCCCCGCCGCCGTCCACCACTTGCGCGCCCTCGCCCACGATTTTCGAGCCCTGCGGCGCGACCGCCTTGATTCGGTTGCCTTCGACCAGAACCTGGCCCGCGTACGCCGGAGCGCCACTGCAATCCAGGACATTTACGTTCTTGAACAGAACCTTAGCCATTTTTGTCCCCCTCACCGTAGAACAGATTGACGCCGCTGCCGGCGTCGAAAAACTGCAGCTTTTCCTGTTTGAATGAAAACCTCACACTGGTATCGATGCCCAGTTCCAGGCGCGCCGGTACGGTGGCCTTGAGCAGGCTTTCGTCCACCCGCAGGGTCACCACCTTCTCCACCCCCTGATTCTCTACCCCATGGACCCGGGCCACAACTGTTCCGTTGGCGCCGACCACGATGTCTTCGGAACGTACACCCACCGTGACCGGCCCGGAAAGCCGCCCTGCCCGTCCGCCACCTGTCCCGTTTACCGGAATTTCGAGCTTGCCGGGCACCACCACCGCGCGTCCGCCGGCCACGTTGGCCTGCATCAGGTTCATCGCCGGGGAGCCGACGAAAGTGGCGACGAAAGTGTCGTGCGGCTGGTTGTAGATCTGCTGCGGGGTACCGACCTGGATGATGCGGCCCTGGTTGAGCACGCCCACCTTGTCGCCCATGGACATGGCTTCCACCTGGTCGTGGGTCACGTACAGGAAGGTGGCACCGAGTTTCATCTGCAGGTCCTTCAACTCCGCGCGCAGGATCTCCCGCAGTTTCGCATCGAGGTTCGACAGCGGTTCGTCCATCAGGAACACCCGCGGCTCGCGCACGATCGCGCGGCCGATCGAGACGCGCTGCATCTCGCCGCCCGAGAGCCGGTCGGTCTTGCGCTCCAGCAGGTGCTCGATGCGCAGGGTCTTCGCGGCTTTGGCGATGCGCGCATCGATATCCTGCTGCGACATGCGCCGGACCTTCGATTTGAGCGGAAACTCCAGGTTCTGGCGCACAGTGTAATGCGGATACAGCGAGTAGTACTGGAACACCAGCGCCACATCGCGCTCCGCCGCGCTCCAGTTCAGCACGTTCGTGCCGTCGATGGAGATGGTGCCGGCATTCGGGCTGTCGAGTCCTGCTATCAGCCGCAGCGTGGTGGTCTTGCCCGCGCCGGTCGGCCCCAGCAGCACGAAGAATTCGCTGTTACGGATTTCCAGGTCGAGCTGGCTCAGCGCCGTGTGGCTGCCGAACTTCTTGGTGATGTTTTCGAGTCTGACGTTAGCCATTTTTTCTACAGCCGTATGTGCAGCGATTCGCCGGTGCGGGTGCTGAAGAAATGGGTCTGCGCCTCTTCGAGTTTCGCCCACACCACGTCGCCGGCCTTGGCGACATAACCCGACGAGGTGCGAGCGCGCAGCATCTGCGTGCCGAACTTCAGGTCGACGATGTCGTAGGGGCCGAGCGGCTCGATGATGTGCGCCTCCACCGGAACATATCCGGGAGTCTGCTCACGCGCCACCAGCACGCCCTCCGGGCGCACGCCGATCGCCAGTTCGTCCTCCGCATGCTTCTTTTCCACAATCATCGGGTAGAGCTTCTGCGGGAAACTGAGTTGCGCGTCGTTGGTGCCCAAAGTCACTTGCGTGTCGCCGCTGCCCGGGCGCACCGCGCCGTTCACCACGTTCATGATCGGGCTGCCGATGAACTGGGCGACGAACAGATTCTCCGGGTGCTGGTACACCTCGGTGGGCGTACCCACCTGCTGAAGCACGCCGTCGTTCATGATCGCGATCCGGTCGGCCATCGACATGGCTTCGACCTGGTCGTGAGTGACGTACACGGTGGTGGCTTCGTTCTCGATGTGCAGGCGCTTCAACTCGGTGCGCATTTCTTCGCGCAACTTGGCATCCAGCGCGCCGATCGGCTCGTCCATCAGCATCGCCTTGGGCCGGCGCACCAGCGCGCGGCCGATGGCGATGCGCTGCAGGTCGCCGCCGGACAGCGCGCTCGGCCGCTTGTCCAGCAGGTGCTCGATCCTGAGCGACTTGGCCGCCTCGCGCACGCGCATGTCCACCGTATCCCGAGTCTCGTTGGTGGCGCGCAACGGGAAGGCGATATTCTCGTACGCGGTCAGGTGCGGGTACAAGGCGAACAACTGGAATACGAAAGCGATGTCGCGATCCGCCGCCTGCAATGCTTGCACCGGCTTGCCGTCGATCAGGATATCTCCGGTGTCGATTTCCTCGAGGCCGGCAATCGCCCGCAGCGTGGTGGTCTTGCCGCATCCCGACGGCCCGAGCAACACCACGAACTCGCGATGCCGGATCTCCAGGTTGAGCTTCCGGATGATGTAGTTGTCGCCGAAGTATTTTTCGACGTCTCTTAGAACGATATCGGCCATTGCTTTTGCAAGCCTTTTCTTTCGTGACGGCGTGACGGTCGTGACGATCGTGACGTCGTAGTTAGTTACCTAAAGCCTGAACCAGAACCCGCATCTGCCTTCCGTCACATCGTCACGTTCGTCACGCCGTCACGGATCTCCCGCCTAGTGCGTGTGGTCCTTCACGCGCACCCATTTACCGCCGGCGGCATTGCTTTCCAGCGCAGTCTCGATAAAGGCCATGGTTCGCGCGCCGTCGATGGCCGTCGGAAAATCCTGTTCCACGGGGGTACCCTGTCGGCGGGCGATGATCGCATCGGCGAAGTTCCGATACAAATTGCCGAACGCTTCGTAGTAGCCCTCCGGGTGGCCGGGCGGGATGCGGCTGGCGCTCTTCGCCGCGTCGCACAGATACGGCTCGCCGCGCCGCAGCGTCCGCACGGGCTGGTCCGGCTGCCGGTGAATCAGCGATTCGGGTTCCAGTTGTTTCCACTCGAGCGCGCCGCGCGTGCCGTATACGCGGAAATTCGGGCCGCCCTCCTCGCCCGCCATGACCTGGGACGCCGACAGCATGCCGCGCGCGCCGCCGCGGAAGCGCAGCAGAATGCTGATGTCGTCGTCGACCCTGCGGCCATGCAAGCTGCCGAAGTCCGCGCACAACTCGTCGATCTCCAGCCCAGTCACGGTGTGCATCATGTGCTGCGCATGCGATCCGATGTCGGACAGGCAGCCCGCCGCCCCGGACTTCGACGGATCCGTGCGCCACGCGGCGCCTTTGTGGCCTTGTTTCTCGATCGGCTGCAGCAGCCAGCCCTGTGGGTAGTCGATCATTACTTTGATGATGTCGCCGAGCTCGCCGCTGCGAACCATGTGGCGCGCCTGCTTGACCATCGGGTAACCGGTGTAATTGTGGGTCAGCAGGAACACGATGCCGCTTTTCTCCACCACGCGACATAAATGCCTTGCCTCTTCCAGCGACACGCCGATCGGCTTGTCGCAAGCCACATGAAATCCGCTTTCGGCAAATGCCGCCGACACCGGCACGTGCAAATGATTGGGTGTGGCCACCGTGACGAATTCGATGCGTTCCGCGACCGGGAGCTTGCGCTCCGCGTCCAGCATGTCCATCCAGGTATCGTAGCCTCGCGCCAGGCCCCAGGCCTTTGCGGCAGCCCGCGAGCGTTGGGGAGTCGAAGACAGAGCCCCCGCCACCAATTCCACGCGGCTGTCCAGCGCGGTGGCACGACGGTGCAATTCGCCCGCCATCGCCTCCAACCCCCCGCCGACCATACCCATCCTCACCCGCATTACTGGCCTTCCTTCGGCAAAGGCTTGATTTTCGAGAACACCGAAAACCCGATCAGCCCGACGAGCGTGATGGTAACGCCGTAACGGTGCAGCACCTCGATCCACGGCTGGCACAGCGCCACGATGCCGAAGATCATGGTGTACATGGATAGGGGTTCCAACACCCGGGTGCTCAGTTCGCGAAAGTTCATTGCGCGCTCCCGTAAAACTCGCGTGCAGTGACGGGTGACCGGTGACTAGTGTTCAGGTGTGACATGGCTTCGACAGTCCTGCTGTTCCTTTTTCCTCTCGCCCCTCGTCCCTCGCCCCTCGTCCCTATTTTCGGATGGCACCGAAGGTGACACCTCGCAGCAAATGCTTCCTCAACAGGAACGTAAACACCGCCACCGGCACCAGGAACAGGAAGGTGCCCGCGGCGATCACGGTCCAGTCGGTCACGCCGGAGCCGAGCTGCGACGGGATGTACGGCGGCGCCGTCTGCGCTTTCGAGTTGGTCATCATCAGCGCAAAGGCGTACTCGTTCCACGCGGTGATGAAACAGAACACCGCGGTCGCCGCGATGCCGGTTGCCGCCTGCGGCAGCACGATCTTGAAGAACGCCTGCATGCGGGTGTAACCGTCCACCAGCGCGGCCTCCTCGTACTCGATCGGGATTTCGTCGATGAATCCCTTCATCAGCCACACCGAGAACGACAGGTTGAACGCGGTATAGAGAATGATGATTCCGATATGCGTATCCACCAGGCCGACGGTGCGGTACATCAGGAACATCGGGATCGCCACCACCACCGGCGGCAGCATGCGCGTCGACAGGATGAAGAACAGCCAGTCCTGCTCTCCGGGCAGCTTGAAGCGCGAAAATCCGTACGCAGTCAGCGTTCCCATCGCCACCGCAAGGAAGGTGCTGGTGACCGCGATGATGATGCTGTTGAGGAAGCGGCTCCAGTAACCTGAGGTTTCGACCTTGCCGCCGCCGTCTTTGATGATGCGTTCGCCGGCGTCGAACACGCGCTTCTCGTACCACGGCGCCTTTTCGTATATCTCGGGCTCGACTTCGCCGCGCATCTGCACGCGCGAGGTGAAAAGTTTCACGAAGGGCGTCACTTCGGGTTCGAACACCACCGTGGGCGGCACTGTGGTTGCGAGGCGGCGCGGCTTGAACGCGGTGGAACTGATCCAGTACAGCGGCAGCAGGTAAATGATCAGCAGCACAAAGACGATCGCGACCAGCGTCCGGTTCCAGACCTTGTGCCCTTTCGACGTAACTGCTGCCATTATCAGCACCCCGATCGGCCAATCCGCCGAGAAAGAACGCGCTCACTGTGCCGCCATACTGCGTTACAGCCTTTGCCAATAACCGCGTATTGTCTGCAGGCCGCGCCTTGTCTGACGACAAATTGAGCGGTTCTTTGTGTCACCATTTTCTTCCCCGGTTTTCCTTTTTTCATTGGTAGAGAACTCTCGCAACTATTCACGCCCGCCTCGGTGGTTGACCGATCGGGGTGCTACCTCGCCTTGGCCTGGTTCAGGTACTTCACGTAGATATTGGTGATCGCCAGCACCATGATCAGGACGATGTAGGCCATGGCGCAGGACTTGCCGGTCTGCCATTCCTGGAACGCCATCTTGTACAGGCGGATTGCGATCAGTTCAGTGGATTCCATGCTGGTCATGATGAAGGCAAGATCGAAGGTCTTGAACGCCTCCATGGTGCGGAAAATGATCGCGATCAGCAGCAGCGGCGTCACCAGCGGCAGCGTGATGCGGGTAAAGGTGTACCAGCGCGCTCGCGCGGTCGATCGCGGCGGCCTCATACAGGTGCTGCGGGATCGCGGACAGCCCGGCAAGCGACAGCAGCATCACGAACGGCGACCACATCCAGATGTCGGTAAGCGCCACCGCGTAGAGCGCAACGTCGGGGTCGGACAGCCATTCGAAGTCCTCCAGGCCCAGCGCGTAATTGATGATCCCCCACGAGGGGCTGTAAAGCAGTTGCCAGAACAGGCCGACCACCGCCATGGACATCATCATCGGCAGCAGCAGCAACGTGGTCACCAGGCCTTTGGCCGGAATCTTCCGGTTGAGCAGCAGCGCCACGCCGAAGCCGACCAGCACCTGGCCGCCCACCGAGACCAGCACGTACTTGGCGGTAATGGTGAAGTTGTTCCAGATGTACTCGTCGGCGAGCAGCTCGCGGTAGTTCTGCAGTCCGATGAAATTGGCGGGCGCCGACGTCGACGCCCGGAAATCGGTAAACGAGTACCCCAGAGAATAAATCAGCGGAAAGATGTTGAAGGCGATCAGAAAGACGATCGTCGGAATGATGAACAGGTTGCGGATGGCAATGTCGCTCAAGCCCCGCTTCGCCGAAGCGGAGCCAGGATCCAGCCTGGCCAGCATGAATTGCTCTCCCTAGTGTCCTGTTCCGTTAATTCGTGGCTGAAAACCCGGCGAGAATCGGCGCCATGCTGTGTTACGAGTCCTCGCCGTGCGTGTCGGAGCGCGGAAGAGGGGCCCCTCTGGGGATCTGACCGCGGAGACACGCGTAAGGCCGGTGGTCGACACGCTATTGGCCGGTTGCACGGTCGCATCCCCGCAAGCGGGGCCCCTGCTCAACGTTCCACCGGCCCCCGCCACTGTCAAGGACTCGCGCCTTGCCTGACGCCGATTTCGCGGGTTTTCCGATCGATTGTGGATTGCTGTCAAATAATGCATAGGAATGGTTGCGAAGTTTGGAGACTTATCCTACGAATTAGCGGAACAGGACACTAGTTTCTCCGGCAGCTTGTCGTTCCCGCCTAAGACTCAAACGGGAAACGGGGAAGGCCGGAGCCTTCCCCTTCGATCACTGCACTTGAAGTTACTTGATGCGTCCGTACTTCTTGAAGGCCGCGTCCCAGTCGTTGGCAACACCGTTCAGCGCTTCCTGCGCGGTACCCTTGTTGCCGACCACGAAGGGATGCAGGCGCTTGTTCATCGAATCAAGCAGCTCCGCGTATTCCGGCACCGCCCAGAAGTCCTTGACCATGAACATGGTCTGGTAGAAGGCTTCGTTGTACGGAGTGGCCTTGCGGAATTTGTCCGACTTCAGCACCTTGGCATTGCAGGTATAACCACCCAGTTCCGCCCACTTCTCCTGCACGTCGTCGCGGATGAACCACTCCAGGAACTTGGTCGCCTGGGCCTGCTTCTTCGAGTACTTGATGATCGAGATGCCCTGGCCGCCGAGCGCCGCGAAGCGTTTTCCGGTGGGACCTTCGGGGTTGGCGAAGTAGCCGGTGACCTTGGCGTGCTTGTTGGTCGCCGGGTTGGTAAGCGCCGGGAAAAAGGCGAAGTAGTTCATGCTCATCGCCGCCAGGCCTTCGGTTATCGCCTGGTTGTTTTCCATGAAGAACACCTTGCCCCAGCCGGGCGGAGTGTACTGGTACAGCTCCTTGTAGAAATTGAGCGCGTCCACCGCCGTCTTGCCGTCGATGATGCCCTTGACCTTGTAGGTCTTGTAGTCGCCGAGCTCGCCGCCGTAGCCGAACAACACGTTCTCGTAACCCATGACCAGGGCGTCGTAGCTGTTGTCGGTATAGATGGCGATGCCGTAGCGCTTCTCGCCTGGACGATGGAAGAACTCGGCTATGTCGCGCATGTGCGCCCAGGTTTTCGGCACGCCCAGCTCATAACCGTACTTCTTCTTGAACGCGGCCTTTTCCTTCGGGTCCTCGAACCAGTCCTTGCGGTAGGACCAGCCGGTCGCATCGCCCTCGAGCGGGATCGCCCAGTACTTGCCGCCGCCCTTCGGGTATTCGGCGTAACTCTCTACCGTTGCCGGCGCCATGCTCTTGTCGACGCCATGCTTCTTGAAGAAGTCTGTCAGTTCGACGTAGTGGCCACCGGTCGAACCGGCACCGAGCCACTGCGAGTCGCCCACCACCATGTCGTAGGCGTCGCCGCGGGCTGCAAATTCGCGGAAAGCCTTGGTCTGGAAATCCGGCCATGGCGTGGTTTCGACCTTGACCGTTACGCCACTTTGCTTTTCGTAGTCCTTGACCAGTTCCTGCAAGTAGTTCGCCGGATCCCACTGCGCCCACAGGATGGTCAGCGACTCCGCTGCATACGCCGTGCTGCCGGCTAGCGCGAAAACAGCGCCGGCCAGCAGGCCGGACCATTTCTTGTTGCTCATTTGATTCTCCTCACAAGTTACGTTAGTCATTTTTTTGCATCAGGCCGGATTGTTTCAGCCGCCCATCTGCCCCTGAACCTGCCCGCGGTCTTGCCGCCGCGTCCGAATTCACTTGCTGATTCCCGTTCCCTGCCCCTACTTTACCCTTACTCGACTTCCTTTTTTGAGGAGCGCACTGGTGCTGCGGGTGCCGTTCCTGCGCACGCCCCGCGCAGCGCCAGGCGCTTTGGCTTTGAATTCCTCGGCCAGCGCTGCCTGGATCAGCGCGTGGCAAGTCCACAACGCTACATCCTGCGCATGCTTGCGGTCCAGACCCCAGATGTCTTTGAGCACCACGAAAGCCTCGGTGCCGAAAATCAACGACAACGCCTGGGTCAGGCGGTCGAATCCCTGACGATTGAGCTTAACCTTCAGCGGCGCAACGGACGGATTTGAGCAACGCGATGCGATGCCCGCGCACCATCGGTGCCTCGTCGCCGAGCGTGCCCGCGTGCTTGCGCGCCCACTGGTCCAGCGCCAGCCGCAGCGCCGCCTTCAGCGTCGCCTCGTAGAACTCCATGCGCGGATAAGCGAAAGTCACCAGTTGGGTGACGCGCTCCTCCGCGTCCTCCGATTCCGATTTCCACGCGAGGATCGGGCCCAGGGCCTCGTCCACCGCCGCCTGGATCAACGATGCCTGGGTCGCGAAGTAACGATACGCCGTTGCCCGCGACACCTGGGCCGCCGCCGCCACGTCGCTGACCGAGGGAATGAGCCCGTCCTGCATCAGGCGCATGGCCGCGTCCAGCATGATCTTGCGCATGCGGGCACGCGGTCCCTTGTCGGCCCGCGCCTTGTCTTCCCGCACCTTGTCCTTCCGACCCGTGAGACGCTGTTCTTGACCTGAGACGACCATCTCAATACGATACCAGCGTCTTACGAAAAAACAACCGCTCTGCTGCTTTTCTCCGCGCTGCGCCGCAGCACTGGCATGGAAGCGGACCATGATTTTCAGGGAGAAGTATCCGACGGTCGCCGCGCGCGGCTGCGCGCCTCAAGGCGCGGAATGCATCGACGCCAAGTACTCATTTCAATACCCCCCGAGGGGCACGCAAGGAAACTTGCGCAATGAAACGGGTTTACGTCGCCGGCACCGCCGACACCAAGGGCCAGGAACTGCAGTACGTCAAATCGCTGATCGAGGCGGCGGGCGTGCCCGCGCTGCTGGTCGACGTCGGCATCAAGGCGCCGACAGTTGCGGTCGATGTGGCGGCAGCCGAAATCGCGGCCTTCCACCCGAAGGGCGCGCAATTCGTGCTCGGCAGCACCGACCGCGGTGATGGCGGTCGAGGCGATGGGAGAAGCGTTCGCGCGCTATCTGGCCACCCGCAGCGACATTGCCGGCATCGTCGGCATCGGCGGCGGCGGCGGCACCTCGATCGTCACCGCGGGGATGCGCGGGCTGCCGGTCGGACTGCCGAAGCTGATGGTATCCACCCTCGCGGCCGGAGACGTCAGCCAGTTCGTAGGCGCCGGCGACATCACCATGATGTACTCGGTGACCGACGTGGCCGGGCTGAACCGGATCAGCCGGGTGGTGCTCGGCAATGCCGCGCACGCGATCGCCGGCATGGCGATGCACAAGGTGCCCGAAGCGGCCGTGAAACCGGCCATCGGTCTCACCATGTTCGGCGTTACCACGGCCTGCGTAACGCAGGTCGTCGCGCAACTGGAGGACCGGTACGACTGCCTGGTGTTCCACGCCACCGGCACCGGCGGCCGCTCCATGGAAAAGCTGGCGGACAGCGGAATGCTGAAAGCGGTGATCGACGTGACCACCACCGAAGTCTGCGACCACCTGGTCGGCGGCGTGCTCTCCGCCGGACCCGATCGCCTCGGCGCCATTGCGCGCAGCCGCATTCCCTATGTCGGCTCGGTCGGCGCCCTGGACATGGTGAACTTCTGGGCGATGGATACCGTGCCCGAGCGTTTTCGCCGACGAAACCTGTACAAGCACAATCCGAATGTGACGCTGATGCGCACCACCGCCTCCGAGATGCCGGGCGATCGGCACCTGGATTGCGGAACGGCTCAATGCCTGCGAGGGTCCGGTGCGCTTTCTGATCCCGGAGAAAGGCGTGTCGGCGCTGGATGCGCCGGGCCAGGCCTTTTACGACCCGGAGGCCGACGACGCGCTGTTCCAGTCCCTGGAGACGACGCTCCGCCAGACGCAGTCGCGCCGGCTAACGCGTCTGCCCTATCACATCAACGACCCGCAGTTTTCCGCGGCGCTGGCGGCAAGCTTCCACGAAATCACCAAATAGAGGGATCACGAGCATGCCCGCCATCGAAAGAAGAATAATCCTCGAGAAGTTCCAGGAGATGGTGCGCAAGCGCGTGCCGATCGTCGGCGGCGGCGCCGGCACCGGACTCTCGGCGAAATGCGAAGAGGCCGGCGGCATCGACCTGATCATCATCTATAACTCCGGGCGCTACCGCATGGCGGGACGCGGTTCGGCGGCAGGATTGCTCGCCTACGGCAACGCCAACGAAATCGTCAAGGACATGGCCCGCGAAGTGCTGCCGGTGGTGAAGAAGACACCGGTGCTCGCCGGCGTCAACGGCACCGATCCCTTCGTGCTGATGCCGCAGTTCCTCGCGGAGCTGAAGTACCTGGGATTCTCGGGCGTGCAGAATTTCCCGACCATCGGCCTGTTCGACGGCGTGATGCGCGCCAGTTTCGAGGAAACCGGGATGGGTTACGGACTGGAAGTGGACATGATCAGGCTGGCGCACGAGCAGGACCTGCTGACCACGCCTTACGTCTTCAATACCGGCGAAGCAAAGGACATGACCCGGGCAGGCGCGGACATCGTGGTCGCGCACATGGGGGTGACCGTCGGCGGCAGCGTCGGCGCGTCCTCCGCGAAGAGTCTGGACACCTGCGTGAAGGAGATCGACGCCATCGCCGAGGCGGCCTTGCAGGTGCGCAAGGACGTGATCGTGCTCTGCCATGGCGGGCCGATCGCCTCGCCCGAGAATGCCGGCTACATCCTCAAGCACGCCAAGAACTGCCACGGATTCTACGGCGCCAGCAGCATGGAGCGGCTGCCGACCGAAGTCGCGCTCACCGACCAGACCAAGAAATTCAAAGCGATCACCTTCTAGAAATTAGACCCAACGCAGAGGCGCAGAGAACGCAGAGGCCGCGGAGGAAAAACAAGAACGAGGAAAAGCAAATGGGGGATAAAAGCGGGGTGAGTGTTCGCGAACTCTTGTCGCCACCTTTTGCTGCGGCGGATTATGGGCCAATGAAAGATTTTCACCCGAACTTATTTTCCTGCTCTTGCCTTTCCTCTGCGCCCTCTGCGCCTCTGCGTTGGGTTTAGTTCTTTTGCAATGGAGGAAAAATGGCGAACGTATATCGCAGCGCGGTGATCGATGCGCCGGCCGACAAGGTCTGGGGCCTGGTGCGGGACTTCAACGGGCTGCCGAAGTGGCACCCGGCGATCGGAAAATCGGAAATCGAAGGCGGGCTGCCGGAAGACCGCGTCGGCTGCGTGCGCCGCTTCACCCTCAAGGCAGACGGCGGGTTGCTGCGCGAGAAGCTGCTGACACTCTCGGATTCGGCCCGGGAGCTGACTTACAACATCCTGGTGTCGCCGATGCCGGTGGCGAACTACGTGGCGACCATGCGCATCACCCCGATCACGGTAGGCAACAGGAGTTTCGCCGAGTGGTGGGCCGAGTTCGACGTCACCTCCGGTCCTGAGCACGTCCAGGTGAGCGACATCGGCGACAACGTCTTCGTCGTCGGGTTTGCCGCGATGAACCGCAAACTCGCAAAGAAATAGGGAGACACCATGACCACCAGAATCTGCACCAGTGCGGTGATCGACGCCCCGATCGAAAAAGTCTGGGACAAGATTCGCAACTTCAACAACCTGCCCGAGTGGCACCCGAAGTTTTCCAGAAGCCATATCGAAGGGGGTATGCCGAGCGACCAGGTCGGCTGCGTGCGCAATTTCGATATCGCCGGCGGCGGCGGCACCATACGCGAGCGCCTGCTGGCACTTTCCGACACCGAGCACTACTTCAGATACTGCATCCTCACTTCTCCGCTGCCGGTGAAGGACTACGTGGCGCAGCTCACGCTCTACCCGGTCACCATGGGCAACAAGACCTTCGGCATCTGGATCGCCGAGTGCAAGGTCACCGACGGCGACGAGGCGGGCCTGATCGATGCGGTCGGCAACGGCACTTTCGGCAAGGCTTTTGAAGTGCTCAACGAAACCTTCGCGGGAGCGAAATAGCGGCCAGACGTGAAGTCAGCGCGCTCTGGCGGTCCTGACCGGACCCCGCCGGAAGTTAATCGCCGGCAGCGGATCACAGGAAGCGATTCGGCCGCAGGAACATGCCCAGGAGCAGCGCGCCTTCGGGCGCGGTGGCGACGTGGGTACTGCCCTTGGGCCGCCAAACATACTCGCCGACCGCGACCTCGCCTTCTTCGTCCACCAGGCGTCCTTCGATCACGTAGGTCTGCTCCACATCGGCGTGTTCGTGCAAGGGCAGCACCGCGCCCGGCGCCATGCGCGTGAGCGACGTCAACAAGCCCGTTTCCTTGTCTTCCAGGAGCACCTTGATTTCCACTCCGGGGAAGCCGGTCTTCCGCCACGGCAGTGAATCCGTCTTGACGTAGCGTGACGAGAGCGGCTTGAGCTTGCCTTCATCTTTCCAGTCGGGCGTACAGGCCGTCATGACGTCCCCCTCTCTCCGGCTCTCTCCCACCGGGGGAGAGAGGGATTTAGTGCTTACAAGATTCCAGAGCTCCCTCTCCCCCGGTGGGAGAGGGCCGGAGAGAGGGGGTCAGACCTGGGTCACGAGCGGCTTCCCGGCAAAGAAAGCCGCAAGATTGTCCACCACCAATTGACCCATGGCGGTGCGGGTCGCCACCGTGCCGCTCGAAACATGCGGCTGCAGCACCACGTTGTCGAGCTTGAACAGCGCTTCGGGAACCTTCGGCTCGGCCGCAAACACGTCGAGACCTGCACCACCGAGCCTGCCGCCGACCAGTGCGTCAACGAGCGCCGGTTCATCCACCGTGGAGCCGCGCGATACATTGATCAGGTAACCGTCCTTGCCGAGCGCCTCGACGACTTCGCGGCTGACGATGCGCTCGGTCTCCTTGCCGCCCGGGCACGACAGCACGAGTATCTTCACGGAACGAGCCAGATCAAGTGCATTGTCGTAATACTCGTAAGCCACGTCGGATTGGCGCCGGCGGCTGTGATAGCCGATTTTCATGCCGAAGGCCTCGGCGCGCCGGGCGATGGCCTTGCCGATGCGGCCCAGGCCGATTATGCCGAGGCGATTGCCGGACACTTTGTGGGCCAGCGGCGCATTGCCTTTCAGCCAGTTCCCGGCGCGGACGAATTTGTCGTTGAAGACGGTGCGCCGCATGGTGCCGAGGATCAACGCCCAGGCGTTGTCGGCGACACACTCCGTTAGCACGTCCGGGGTATTGGTCACCGCGATCCCGAGTTTCCGCGCAGCCGCCACGTCGATGCCGTCCACGCCGACGCCGAAGCAGGCAATGATCTTCAGCTTCGGCAGCCGGTTCATCAGCGCCACGCTCATGCCCTCGTGGCCGGCGGTCGCGGCCGCTCGCACGCGATCCGCGAGGCCGGCAATGAATGCTGTCCTTGTCGGCCGCTTCGTAATAGCGATGCACCGTATAGACCGAATCCAGTTGGGCCATGGTGGCGGGAAACAGAGGGCAGATCAGCAGGAGATCGGGTTTCATGGATAACACATTTCCTTCGTGGGCAAGGGTCTTCAATTTGGTACCGGCGTTCTGCCCCGCATTCTCCCATGGCAGGTCGTCGCGGCGAATCGAACAAACGGCGCGTACGCAAGCACGCCCCGACGGCATCGGGGGTCTCGCTGCCACGGTCGCCTCGCCTGCGCCGACAAGCGGAGGTTCTGTTCTACTTGCCACGCCCGCCGGCAATGGTGACGCGACGCACGCAGTCATTCAATTAGAATCACGTCGTTTGGAGGATTGATGACTGGCCGACAAATAGTGTAGCTTGACGAAGAATAAGATGTTTCGAGCCGCGCAGGCTTCTCGGGGGAGGCACGCGGATCTCGGAATCTGAGTCACGCAGACGCCAGGCCGCTTCGTAACCTCCTGATTCTTACTGTGGGAGACCGAATAGAGCGTTACGAGAGTGAGATCTTGCAAGAGAAATTCCGTCACCAAGACTACCCGTAGTTTCAGACCAGGAGATCATCATGCGCCACACAAGAATCCTTGCAATTGCAACAGCCCTCTTCATTATCGCCACCACCCCTGCCTTCGCCAACGGCATCTACATAGGCGGCGGTGTCGGCTCCACCACCATGGAGGACAGCACAAGCAACCCCAGCGGGGCGACATTCGACGAGTCCGATGGGTCGTACAAGATCTTTGGTGGTTATCGCTTCGATGTGTTGCCGATCGTGAGCCTCTCCGGTGAAGTGGGTTACCGCGACCTCGGCAACCCGAACGCGGGGGCAGTTGAGTACCAGGTCACCGGATTCGACTACGGCGCGCTCGCCGGCGTCGGCCTCGGCCCGATCGAATTGTTTGCCCGCGTCGGCGGCATGCAATACGACCTGGAAAAGACCAACAGCGGCACAAAGACCAGTTTCGATGGCAACACACCTGTGTACGGAGTTGGCGTTCGATTCACGCTTTTCGGCATCGGCGTGCGCGCGGAGTACGAACAGATCGACGTCAAGGAGCTGGAAACTGTCGAGATGATCTCGGTGAGCGCGTTCTATCAGTTTTGAACGGCCGCTGCCGGCCGTACACGGCCGGCACCGAATCCAGAAAAAGCGATCCGGCACAAGAACGACACTGCGATTTACGTCGGAGTCGGCGAGGCGTTCTGACGGCCATTGCTATTGCTACCCGCATTGCAGGTCGAAATCAGCCCACACAGCATTGTCTGGTCCGGGTGCACATCTGCGTGCGGACAGGAAGTTGCGTTGACCCGTTGCGAAACGAGAAGCTTGCGCACAACCGCTTATTCCCAAGGGGCCGCCATCACCGCCATATCGATCGCGCCGTACCAAGCCGCTGGACATGGATGGCGAGGCCCGCGTATTAGCGCTTGTCGATCCGTGTGCGGACCAGAGCGATGTGAATCCGCAGGGTGTAAAGCATGTGCGCGAAAGTGACCGGCACGCGAAAGTGGTTCACGCGGTACTCGAGGCGGTCCAATTGCGCGCCAAGATCTTCGATGCTTTGTTCCGCGCCGCGCCGCTCCAGTTCGGCCTCGAGGAATTTCAGCTCGCCATACAGCCGGAAAATCCTTTGCCGCATGGTCCAGCCGTAGACTGCCGGCATTAGCCGCAACGTTGGGTAAAGCACTCCAACCACCGGGATCAGCAGGATAAGCAACTGCCCCACGAGCACGGCCAGCCAGAAGGGCAGATAGCGCTGGAGGAACGGACGCCCCGACTTGTAGAACTGGCGTGCCGGCTCGCTTAACGGAATGTCGATCGATTCGGCGGCGGGAAACTGTCCCGCTTTCTGAAAGATGCCCGGCTCACCGTGTATTTGCGAGGCGGCGTCGAGCAGCAGATACTGGATCGCGGGATGCAGGGCACGGCGCACCGCAAGGCTCGCCTTGGGTGCAAGCAGCACGGTATCGACCGGCGGTCGATTCCTGGCCAGGTCACCGACGCCGGTCGGCAGCACCAGTTTGTTCAGGAACGGATACAGCGCGACGTAGGCATCCGCGCGCGGGAAGCTCACGAGGTCCACGTCGGTGGCGCCTGCCAGCTTGCGAACCACGGGAGTGTCCCACGAGGTCAGCATGATCGCGGCCTGGATTTCGCCCCCGAGCAGCTTCTCCCCAGCCACTTGCGGAGTGAATGGGAGCAACTCGGCGAAGGATTGATCGATTCCATTGCGCGCGAGCAGCGCGAGCGTCAGCGCCCGTGTGCCGCTGCCCTCAGGGCCGATCGAGATGCGCTTGCCGCGCAGCCCGCTCAGACCCCGTTCGAGTTGTACGTTCCGGTAGAAAAACCACAGCGGCTCGTAAAACAGAGTGCCAAGCGACACCAGGTCGGGCGACTCCTGCAGATTGCCGATTCCGCCCTGAATGAAGGCGGCATCGAACCCCGAGTGCGGCTCACTCAGACGGGCGAGATTCTCAACAGCACCGGCAGAGGGACGCAATTGCAGTTCGATGCCTTCTTTCGCGAGAAGCGCTCGATAGCGCTCGCTGAACAACGCGTAGGCGCTGCCTTCCGGGCCCGTAGTCATGACCACGGTGCGTGGTGGCGGCGGGTTCAGGATCGCGACGATTGCGACCGCCACCACTACAAGTACCAACGCGCCGACCGACCAGATCAGGCCGGTTCGCGTGAGCAGGCGGTTGCGATCGTTCTTGTCCACCAAGGGATTCCGCGGGTCTTGTTCGGATCGCTCAGTGTATCTCACGTCGCGACGTACTATGCGTTAGCTGCGACACGCGGTGTGCTGCCTGCGATCAAGTGGTGCGGTTAGATGTTGAATCCGCGCCGCTCACCGATCAAAAAGGTTCCTGACACCTTTTCTCCCTCGGGAAGTGCGTTCATCAGGTGTATCAAAAAGGTTCCTGACACCTTTTCTCTGCCTACTCGGGAAGTGCGTTCATCAGGTACATGGCGACGATGAACTCGCTCGGCTTGCCGAGTTTGCCGAACCAGCGGTCGTAGATCTGCACGATCTGACCGGAACGGTACAGGCGCGCGAGGACGGTGTTCACGGCCTGACGGAAGTCCTGGTCATTCTTGCGCAGCATCAGGCCATAGGGTTCGTAGGACAGATTCTTGTCGCCGAGCCGAACCTTCAACGACTTTGAAATGGCTACCGCCAGCCCGATCAACACGGTCTGGTCGGAGGCGTAGGCATCGACGGTACCCTTGTTGAGTCCCTCGAGCCCCTCCAAGTGGCTGTGTACCAGGACGATCTCGGCGCTGATGAAGCTTTTCTCGAGGGCCTGCTTCAGCGCTCCCACGGTCGTGGTGTTCGGAATGACCGCGATCTTCTTGCCGGCGAGATCCGACAACGTTTTGTAGGGAGAATTGTCGCGCACCAGAAAGTTGGCTCCGTCCAACCAGGTCATCACACTGAAGTCCACGTCCTTCTGGCGCGAGAGTGTGTTGGTCGTGATGCCGCACTCGAGGTCGATGGCGCCGGTCTTGACCGCGTCGAAACGCGTTTCCAGGGTTACCGGTACCCACTGCACGTCGAGTTTCTGGAGCCCGAGTTGCTCCTGGATGCCGGTCGCGGCGCGCAGGCAAAGATCGGGAGAGTAGCCGCGAGGCGTGCCGTCAACATCGGCGTAGGAGAACGGGACCGACTCGGGGAGGTAGCCGAGCTTGATGACGCCGGTGTCCTTGATCGTCTTCAAAGTGCCGGCGGGGTCGGCGGCAAGCACGGGAGTACTGAGCAACAAAGCAGCAACTGCGACGGCAGAGAGGATTCGCACGATGGTCTCCTGGGGTTGGATGGGGTGGCACCGCGCAATTGCGCGAGGCGCTCTTTTTTTTCCGCGGCGGAGCATACCACACACTCCCCCGCTAGTTCTTTCTTGGAAAAGGGAAAAGGGGAAAAGGTGTCAGGAGGGGAAAAGGTGTCAGGGGAAAAGGTGTCAGGAACCTTTAGGAAAAGGTGTCAGGAACCTTTATGACGTGTCTCGGGACGCTCCGATGGTCTGCCGCGTGGCCGCAGCGTGCCGTCCAGGCCCAACTTCTCGGCTGTTCTCCGCACCCACGTGCCAGATCCGAAAGGCCGGCCACGTTGCACACTGCACCGGAGGGCGTCTAGTTCCGCTTCCGTCTGCGGTTCATTTACCCAGTCGAGCCAGTTTCGTGGCCGCTCCAGCGGCCAAGGTGCGAGCCACGCGGGTGCCGAGCGTTTGCCCTGGGTTCGACGCCACAAACTCGACCAGCGCCAGTCCTCTGCACGAACGACCAGATTCGCGCGCAAGGCATTGCGCTCGACGTACCTGCACACCATCAGAAAATGACCATCGTCTTGGACCGGGAAGGACTTGAAGCGTCCTTGATACAGATGGCCGGCTCCGGCCGAGCGATGATGGGCGTGCCAGCGTTGGGTGTGGGTCAGCGTCACCCAGGCCATGAACTCGGAGAGCTCCCCATCTCGCCGTGGCCACAGCACGAGATGCCAGTGGTTGGGCATGATGCAGTAGGCGAGGATCCGCATCGCCAAGCGTGCGTGCGCTTCGCTAAGCACGCGCTCAAACGCCTCGAAGTCAGATGGCTTCTCAAAGATCGGCAGGCGCGCATTGGCGCGATTGAGGACGTGATAGATAACGTCGCCGGCCGCGGCCCGTAATGGTCGTCCCATGCCTTGAAAGCTTAAATTAAACTTTCTTGCCGGTCAAAAAGGTTCCTGACACCTTTTCTCCTCCTGACACCTTTTCTCCTGACACCTTTTCTCCACCTTTTCTCTGCTGACACCTTTTCTCTGACTGACACCTTTTCTCTGACTACTCCACCTTGGCGAGCTGCGATCGGATCAGCCGCAGATGCAGCAGCGTGTCTGTATCCGTGGTCCGGTCGAGCGCCTCGCCGATCTTCTTGTACAGTTCTGAGACGGCGGACCGCAGCGCCGCGCGGTATTCGCTCAGGGCGTCGGCGCCGCCACGGAACTGCTGGCCAATGGAGGCGAGCTCGGAATCGAAGGATCGGGTGGTGCCCGGGTTCGACCTGGACTTGCGCACGCTGCCGGAGTCCGCGTGTTCGTTGTCGAGATTGGCGCTGTCGATGTTGGCGCTCTGGGAGGGGCCGTCGATCGTTCCGGTAGCCGTCAGAACGACCGTCACGTAACTGCGCTGCACTTGTCGGCGATAGGGGCTGACGACTGGAGATTTCATGCCCAGCTCGCTGAACAGGCCGTCGTTGAGATCGGACAGCAGTTCCAGTCCCGTGTAGCGGCCCTTACCCACGCTGCTGGCTTCCAGCATGCGCTGGAACACTTCCGGGTTGATCAAACGGCGCAGCAGAGCTGCGTTCGATCCCTGCAGCGGGTCGGCGCCGCCCGATGGCGTGATGCGGCGTAGCACGTCAGGATCGAGCAAGGCCTTGGGCTCAATGAACGCGCGCTTGAGCAGGAACCTGGCCGCCTCGCGCTGGCGGTCGGGTTCGACGGGAGCGAAGGGCGCGGTACCACGGCCTGCCTGGTAGCGGGTCTCCTCCACGCCGCCGACGATCCCGGAGACGTAGACCAGCTCGTTGTGGCGCTGTCGCATCAGCGCTTCGTACATCTCGCTCAACTTTTCGTACCCCTCGCCGGTGCGCGTCGTAGCCGGAACGATGAAGGACATGACGCGATCGATGTTGCGCAGGCCCAGATCGCCTGCCGCCACGGGGTCGGCTCCCAGTGCGCTCGTGGATATAGTGGGGTCTACCTCTGCCACGTCATTCTCGCCACCGAAGCGCAGCAGCGGGTTGCTCACCTGGCGTCCAGCAATTTCGTCGAGCCTGGCGTTCTCCTCGTCGGGCGTCATGTTCTCGGGGAAAACTTTGTAACCCCACTCGATGGCGAAGTAGTCGTAGGGCCCGAAATTCGGCATCAGTGCGGCATCATCGCCTGGTTGCGCGACGTAGTTGAAGCGGGCATAGCTCATTGTGGAGGCCGAAGTTCCCCAGAGTCGCGTCCACTGCGGATCGCGCAGCTGCTTCACGGTGACGGCGGAACTGGCCTTGAAGTTATGGCGCAGTCCCAGCGCGTGCCCGATCTCGTGTCGGACCACGTAGCGCAGCAATTCGCCCATCAGTTCGGGCGGCAGCGGCAGCTTCTGCGCGCGTGGATCAAGCGGACTGGCCTGGGTGAAGTACCAGGTCTCCAGCAGCTTGAGCACATCGTGCCACAACAGCGTGTGCGAGGAGATCACCTCGCCGCTGCGCGGATCGACCACGGCGGCGCCCAGCGCGTTGCGCCGCCCGCTCGGCGTCCAGCGAATTACGTTGTGGCGCACGTCCTCCGGGTCCCAGGAAGGGTCCTCGGCCTCGCTGGGCGCATTGCGCGCGACGATCGCACCCTTGAAGCCTGCTTGCGCGAATACGCCCTGCCAGTCTTCGACGGCCTGCTTGATGTACGGGCGCCACACCTCAGGCACTCCGCGGCCGATGTAGAACACGATTGGCTGCACGGGGTCCGAGAGCAGTGCCTTCGGGTCTTTCTTCTCCAGCCGATAGCGCTGGATATAGCCGCGCACGATGCCGCCGAAGTCGCCGGTGCCGTAGTCCTGAAGTGCCGTGGCAAAATAACCCACGCGTCGATCCCAGAACCGGGGCCGCATCGGTTTCTCCGGGAGCAGATAGATGTTGGTGTAGAACATGAAGCCCATGGAAGCTGCTACCGACTCCTGCAATTCGTCCACGTTTTTCAGCAACTCGACGCGGTCGGCGACCCAGGTCTGGTAGAAGCGGATGCCGATGTTATCGGGAAATGCCTTGACCCCATCGATATACGAGCGCTCGGGATCGATGTCGCGCACGCCGAAGTGCTTCATGAAGCCGATTGCGAACCCCCTCGGGGTTGAGGCGAACAGCGGTGTCACGTCGATCACCGCATCGCCCCCGGAACCGCGGCCGACGACGTTGAACACTTTCACGATGCTGGGCAGGGAGCTCGCTTCCACGGCGCGCTCGATGCCCGGTGCGCGGGCCGACGCGATCTCGTAGGTGACGTCCACAAGTTGCACTTTGTTGCTGCGGCGGACCCAGCGGACGACCCGGTTGTCCACGACGGAGCCCGGCGCAATGAAGCTGGAACTGCCCGACAAGGCCGCGAACTCGGTGTTCAGCAGCATGTCCCGGTTGTACAGCCGGTCGGGGATCTCGAGCAGCAGGTGATCGCAGACCAGGTGCACTTTGAACAGACCTTCATGGGTCACGATCGGATCGTCCGATCCGGGCTTGCAGCCCGCGAACTCGGGCAGGGCGACAGACACTGCCGCTGAAGACAGTCCGGGCAGTACCGCTAATGCAAGAGTGAAAAACGCGCGCTTGAACATCCCTGAGACCTCGCAGTCATTATCTCAGCTTCAGTTTCCGGCGTGACACACCGCGCTTGGAGGATACCCGAAACGCATCCCGGGCGTGCAGGCCTGTTCGGGCAGAATCCACCTCGTTGCTTGTAGCTGGCTCAACGCATAGAAACGGAACGACATAACGGCGCATATTTTCTTTTCGCTCGACGGCGGGATTGGCGGCTTCGAGCAAGTTGTAGCCATCGTTGTCCATGCGCTGAATAATCGGCCCCGCGCGTCCTGGCGATTTTGCTGTGCAACGGCTGGTGACGGGGCTGGAACGAGCGAATTGGAACATTTCTAAAACAGAATTTGGAATATAATGCCGCCCGCGCAACGGTGGGCTTCCAACCTCGATGCCGGGATAGCGTGGTCACGCCCGGCCATCAATCGATATTCATCCAATGTGGATACCAATATGAAAAAACTATTGCAGTGGTGCTGCATGCTTGTGGCCGTGACGCTTTTTGGCATGGTGCTTCCGGCTGCCGCGCAGCAGAAAAAGCCCAATATTCTCGTCATCTGGGGCGACGACATCGGAGGCTTCAACATCAGCGCCTATAACCAGGGCATGATGGGCTACAAGACGCCGAACATCGACAGCATCGCCAAGGAAGGCGCGCTGTTTACCGACTGGTACGGCCAGCAAAGCTGCACCGCCGGCCGCGCTGCGTTCATCACCGGGCAATCGCCGATACGCACCGGCCTCACCAAGGTCGGCCTGCCGGGTGCACCGGAGGGCATGAAGAAGGAAGACCCGACCATCGCCACGCTGCTCAAGGCCGAGGGCTACATGACGGGCCAGTTCGGCAAGAACCACCTCGGCGATCGCGACGAGATGCTGCCGACGGCGCACGGCTTCGACGAGTTCTTCGGAAATCTTTACCACTTGAACGCGGAGGAGGAGCCGGAGCATCCCGACTATCCGAAGAACCCGGAGTTCAAAAAGAAGTTCGGTCCGCGCGGCGTTATCCACAGCTTCGCCGATGGCCGAATCACGGATACCGGCCCGCTGACGAAAAAGCGCATGGAGACGGTCGACGAAGAAGTCACTGCCAAGGCGCTGGACTTCATGGAGCGCGCCAAAAAAGCGGACAAGCCGTTCTTCATCTGGTGGAACTCCACGCGCATGCACATCTTCACGCACCTGAAGAAAGAGTCGGCGGGCAAGACCGGCCGCGGTATTTACGCGGATGGGATGGTCGAGCATGACGCCCACGTCGGCCAAGTGCTTGCCAAGCTCAAGGAACTGGGCCTCGATGGAAACACCATAGTGATGTATTCCACCGACAACGGAGCGGAATCCATGTCCTGGCCTGACGGCGGCACGACCATGTTCCGCGGCGAGAAGAACACGAACTGGGAAGGCGGCTATCGCGTGCCGACCCTTTTAAAATGGCCCGGCGTCATCAAACCCGGCACGGTGATCAACGACATCGCGGCGCACGAGGACATGCTCACCACCCTCGTCGCCGCGGCAGGCGATACAACCGCGAAGCAAGACCTGCTCAAGGGCCGCAAAATCGGCGACCGCACCTACAAGGTGCACCTGGATGGCTACGACCTGGCACCGGCGCTCCTGGGCAAGTCCGAGTGGCCGCGCAAGGAGTTTATTTACTGGACCGACGACGGCAGCGTTGCCGCGCTGCGTTACGACGACTGGAAGATCACCTTCCTCAGGCAGAACGCGCACGGTCTCCATGTCTGGATTGAGCCTTTCGAGAAGCTGCGTGCACCCCTGCTGGGCAATCTGCGTAGCGATCCATTCGAGCGCGCCGAGTATGAGGGCTATGGCTACAACCAGTGGTTCGCCGAGCACATGTTTCTGTTCGCGCCTGCCGGCGCATTTGTCGGGCAGTGGCTGCAAAGCTTCCGCGAATTCCCGCCGCGCCAGAAGCCCGGCAGCTTCAACCTTGACCACGTGATGGAAGCGGTGACCAAGCCGCATGCCGGCGGCAACTGACGCCGCGCCGGCTGAAACGCTGACTCAACCCACCGGGCCGCACCCGTCGCAATGGCGGGTGCGGCTTTTTCTGGCGTCCATCAAGTGGCATGCCGATGCGTCAGCCCGGATTCAAAGCTTGATTCGGCGGGGGCTACGCCGGGCGGTATCATCGTGAATGTCAAGCAACTCCGGGCACGCGTGGAGGAGATCGATCATGCGGCCCGGACGGTCGTGCTTATCGGACCTCAGGGCAAACGCGTGACGGTCACCGTGGACGAAAGGGTAGAGCGATTCGGAGAGTTCCAGCCCGGGGACATCGTCGTGGTGCGCTACACCGAGAGCCTGGCGATGAAGATGATCAAAGAGTGACGCACAAAGGACCGCTACGCGAGAAAGGACTGAGAAGGCGCCTGTGGTGATAAAGTGAGGAGCGAAGTGCACGCCGGAGGTCGCCTGAGAAGGTGCCGGGGGCTCGGGCAGGAAAGAAAACGAAGACACAGAAGGAGACTGCGATGACGAAACTTTCCAAGGTACTGATCGCGTGTGGTCTGCTGGCAGTGTCTTCCGGCACCGTCCGGGCGCAGAGCGCCAGCCTGCCGTGGGAGAAGGGGTCCATTCAGATCGGCGGATTCATCACCAGCTCGGACACGGAGATGCGCGTCAATTCCAGCACGGGGGCCGTAGGCGCCGTGGTCAACGTCGAGGACGCCCTTGGCGTAGGCGGCGAGAAATCCACCTACCGCATCGACGGCTTCTATCGCTTCGGGGAGATGCGCCGCCACCAGGTCGAACTGCACTATTTCGATTCGCGCCGCTCGGGCACCAGGGTGCTGGACGAAGATATCGTGATCGGGGACACGACCTTCCCGTCTGGGTTTACGGTCTCTTCCGAGTTCGACCTGCAGTTCATCAACTTCGATTATTCCTACGCCTTCGTCCAGGACGACCGCGTCCGGCTGTCGGTTTCCGGGGGCCTGCATACGACCGGTGTGCACTTGAAGGTGGACTCGCCCGGGCCGACACTCTTCGAGGACCAAAGCTTCACTGCGCCGTTGCCGGTGGTGGGGTTGCGGGGCGAAGTGGCAGTCACCGAGCGCTGGCGCCTGAAAGGAGGTGCCGACGTGTTCTATCTGGCGTACGACCAGTACACCGGTTTGCTGTCCGATACCAGCCTGGCGGTGGAATATCTGCCGTTCAAACACGCGGCCTTCGGGCTCGGAATCAACAGCGTGCGCATGAAGATCGAGTCCGATGGCGACAACAGCGGGGGGACGAACCTGAATGGTGAGCTGAAGTTCAACTTCACCGGATTGCTGATGTATGCGAGGTATCTCTTCTGATCGGCTCCTCGTGCCGGGAGTACTCGTAACAGGGGCAAGCGCAGAATCAGTAGTGCGCTGGCAACATCCGCACCGGCATCCGCCCTCAGCCATGGATCCCTGTCTCGACGATGCTTCTTCACGCCGCACTGGCGGCTTGGTGCGTCGCCTGCCTTCGGACCGGCCGGTGAGCCAATCAGGACCCAGAGGATTCGAAGCGCGTGCTCGCGTTCAAAGAACTGTAACTCGCGTAGCCGACAATGAAACTGACATGCAAAGACGGAGAGAAAAGATGAAACGAACAGTGAGCTTAATCGTCCTGACTTTAACGATTGGCGCGCTGCTTGCACTATCGACGCACGCCAGCGCTCAGGCGGCACTGCCGGCGGACCGCACGGTGCTGCCGATTCCGGAGCCGAAGTACAAGCCGATCACCGACGCTGGACGCGCGCAATGCGAAGGCGCCAGCCCGCTTCGAGGTGAAGGCCCCGAAGGACGCGCCCAACGTCGTGATCGTGCTGATCGACGACATCGGCTTCGGCCACAGCAGCGCCTTCGGCGGGCCCATCCACATGCCCACGCTGGAGAAGCTGGCGAACGGCGGCCTGAAGTACAACCGCTTCCACACCACCGCGCTGTGCAGCCCCACCCGCACGGCCCTGCTGACCGGCCACAACCACCATGCGAACAACGCCGGGGCGATCATGGAACTCGCCACGGCATTCCCCGGCAACACCGGCGTGCGCCCCAGGAGCATCACGCCGCTGGCCGAGATCCTGCGCCAGAACGGCTACAGCACGGCCGCCTTCGGCAAGTATCACGAGACGCCGCCCTGGGAGGTCTCGGTCTCCGGTCCTATCGACCGCTGGCCCACGGGTTCCGGCTTCGACAAGTTCTACGGCTTCATCGGCGGTGAGACCAACCAGTGGGCACCGGCCATCTACGACGGCGTCACGCGCGTCGAGCACAAGCAGACGCCCGGACTACCACTTCACCGTGGACATGACCGACCAGGCGATCAACTGGGTCAGCGCCCAGCAGGCGCTCACGCCCGACAAGCCCTTCTACATGTATTTCGCCACCGGCGCCACGCACGCCCCGCACCACGCACCCAAGGAATGGATCGCCAAATACAAGGGCCAGTTCAGCGGCGGCTGGGACAAGCTGCGCGAGGAAACCTTCGCCCGTCAGAAGAAGCTGGGCGTGATCCCCGCCGACGCCAAGCTGACCCCACGGCCCAAAGAGATCCCCGCGTGGGACGGACATGAGCGCCGACCAGAAGCGGCTCTTCGAACGCCAGATGGAGACCTTCGCCGGTTTCGCCGAGCACACCGACCATGAAGTGGGACGCCTGGTGGCGCAGTTGGAAGCGATCGGCGAGCTGGACAACACGCTCTTCTTCTACATCGTGGGCGACAACGGCTCGAGCGCCGAAGGCGGACCCGAAGGCACCTACAACGAGATGATGGCGCTCAACGGCATCATCGGCAAAGCCGACCAGATGATGGGCCACATCGATGCGTGGGGCGATCCCACCACCTTCCCGCACTTCGCCATCGGCTGGGCCTGGGCGGGCAACACGCCTTTCCAGTGGACCAAGCAGGTGGCCAGCCACTTCGGCGGCACGCGCAACGGCATGGTGCTCCACTGGCCCAAAGGCATCAAAGCCAAGGGCGAGATCCGCAGCCAGTTCCACCACGTCGTTGACGTGGCTCCCACCGTGCTCGAAGCCGCGAAACTGCCGCAGCCCAAGATGGTAAACGGCGTGAAGCAGCGCCCCATGGACGGTGTGTCCATGCTCTATTCAGCCGACGCCGCCAAGGCCGCCGATCGCCGCACCACGCAGTATTTCGAGATGTTCGGCAACCGCGGCATCTACCACGAAGGCTGGGTGGCCTGCACGCGGCACTCGATCCCCTGGCGACATGGCCGCGAAGATGCCCCCGGCTGCAAGGACGACGTGTGGGAACTCTACAACGTGGACGAGGACTTCAGCCAAGCGAATGACCTCGCCAGCGCAGAATCCCGCCAAGCTCAAGGAACTGCAGACGATCTTCCTGAAGGAAGCCGCAAGGAACAACGTGCTGCCCATCGACGATCGTCGCGCCGAGCGCTTCAACCCGGCCATCGCCGGCCGTCCCGACCTGCTGGGCGGGCGCAAGACGCTGACGGTCTACCCCGGCATGACGGGCATGCTGGAGAACGCCTTCATCAACGTGAAGGGCGTGCATCACACCATCACCGCCGAGGTGGAACTGAAGGATGGTAAGACGCAAGGCGTGATCCTCGCCCAGGCCGGCTACTTCGGCGGCTGGATCCTCTACATGAAGGACGGGAAAGTGCACCACGAATACAACTTCTTCGCCCTCGAGCGCACCAACATCGCGGGCGACACGGCCCTCGCGCCCGGCAAACACACGATCGTCTACGAGTTCATTCCCGATGAGGCCAAACCCGGCACCGGCGGCAAGTCGATCCTGAGCGTCGATGGCAAGAAGGTCGCCGAAGGGCAGATCCCCAAGACCCAGCCTTTCGCGTTTTCCGCGGATGAAGGCGCGGACGTTGGCGTGGACGGCGAGACCAACGTGTCTCCCGACTACAAGCAAGGCGACAACGCTTTCACCGGCAAGATCAACCAGGTGACAGTCAGCGTGAAGTAGCGCTGGGGGACGAGCGAATCCGCGGCGTCGGGAGGAGTATGCTTGTTGCATTCTTGAGGAGGGATGCCGATCGGCAGCATGGTGCCCGTCGAGAAAGACGGGCACGATCGGTGCTGTGTAACTGTCGCCAGTCGAATGCAACGCGCACGGGGCTCACGGCCTGCGAATGTCAGTCGGCAAGAGCGTGTCGAATCGGAGGGGCCTTCGGATGGGGACAGTGAAGCTGACTATTGCTGTAACGATTTCAGGTGCTGCTTTTGCGTTCTCCTCCTCATCATGCATCGCACAGCAATTTTCCGGTGAGTTGGGTTCGGCCGGCGCCACCACCACCATCAGCGGCAAACAACTCCCGCCGCCCGACCCGAAATTCGGCGGCGTGATCAAGGAAAAAGCCTCCGAGTCGAAGCCGTGGTGGCCGCCGCGCGTCGTGCCGCCCAAAGGCGCGCCAAACGTGCTGCTGATCATGACCGACGACTGCGGCTTCGGCGCGCCGAGCACGTTCGGCGGCGTCATTCCGACGCCGGCCCTGGATCGCATCGCGAAGAACGGACTGCGTTACACGCAGTTCCACTCCACCGCGCTCTGCTCGCCGACGCGCGCGGCGCTGATCACCGGCCGCAATCATCACGTCGGCCGGGTTTGGCGTCGTCGGCGAAGCGGCGACCGGTTTTCCGGGTTACGACTCGGTCATCCGGAAGGAGTGCGGCACGATCGGCGAAATCCTCAAGCGAGAACGGCTACGCGACCTCGTGGTTCGGCAAGAACCACAACACGCCCTTCTACCATGCAACGCGGCCGGGCCGTTCGACCAATGGCCGACGGGATGGGCTTCGAATACTTCTACGGCTTCGTCGGCGGCGACACCAGCCAGTGGCAGCCGAACCTGTTCCGCAACACGACGGCGATCTATCCGTTCCAGGGCAACCCCGGCTGGAACCTGACCACCGCCATGGCCGACGAGGCGATCCAATACATGAAGGAGCTCAACGAAGGTCGCGCCGGACAAGCCGTTCTTCGTCTATTACGTGCCCGGCGGTATCCACGCGCCGCATCATCCGACGCAAGGAGTGGATCAAGAAGATCAGCGACATGCACCTGTTCGACGATGGCTGGAACAAGCTGCGCGAGACCATCTTCGCCAACCAGAAGCGGCTCGGCATCATCCCGCAGAACGCGAAGCTGACCGCCTGGCCCAAGGAGCTGCCGGAGTGGGACTCGCTCGACTGGGACGAGAAGAAGCTCTTCATCAAGCAGGCCGACGTCTTCGGCGCCTACCTCGCCTACACCGACCACGAGATCGGCCGCGTCATCCAGGCGGTCGAGGATATGGGCAAGCTCGACAACACGCTGATCATCTACATCAGCGGCGACAACGGCGCGAGCGCCGAAGGCACGATCAACGGCACGCCGAACGAGTTCACCATCTTCAACGGCGTCGACCGTGCCGGTCGAAGGACCAGTACCTGTTCTACGAGTTCTGGGGGTCGGACCAGACCTTCCCGCACTACTCCGCCGGCATGGGCGTGGGCGTTCGACACGCCGTTCAAGTGGGTGAAGCAGGTGGCGTCGCACTTCGGCGGCACGCGCCAGGGCATGTGCATGTCGTGGCCGGGCCACATCAAGGACGTGGGCGGCATCCGCCGCCAGTTCCACCACGTCATCGACATCGTGCCGACGATTCTCGAAGTGACGGGCATTCCCGCGCCCGACACGATCAACGGCATCAAGCAGCGGCCGATGGACGGCGTGAGCATGGCGTACACGTGGGACAAGGCCAACGCCAACGCCGCCTCCAAGCGCACGACGCAGTACTTCGAGATGCTCGGCAACCGGGCCATCTACCACGACGGCTGGGTCGCAGCACCACCCCGGTGACGCTCCGTGGGAACTGAGCAGCGACCCGCCGCCCGATGTGATCACCGGCTACAAGTGGGAGCTCTACAACGTCGAGGAGGATTTCACGCAGTCCAACGATCTGGCTGCCAGGATGCCGGAGAAGCTCAAGGAGATGCAGTACCTCTTCTATCGAGGAGGCGAAGAAGCACGACGTGCTGCCGCTCGACAACTCGACGCTCGCGCGCTGGAATACGCCGCGCCCGAGCCCGACGGCGGGACGGACCATGTTCACCTACACCGGGGAGCTGAGCGGCGTCCCCCAGCGGCGCTCCGAGCATCCTGGACGTTCCTACACCATTACTGCCGAGGTCGAGATTCCCCGCAGGCGGCGCCGAAGGCATGATCGTCACCGAAGGCGGACGTTTCGGCGGCTATGGACTGTTCCTGAGCAGGAACTACAACTACTGGCTCGAAAACGAGTTCTTCAGGACGGCAGGCCTGGGCCTGCTGGTCGCCGGAGTTCTTCTGATCTGGATCGGCAAACGTCGAGCGTGGGCGGGCGGGAAACTGTGGTTTGGCCGTGGAATGATGATCCTTGGATCGCTATGGGCGGTCGCGGTGCTTGCAACATGGGCGCTGGATCTAGGCAAAGGGAAGCCTGTGTTCGTCCACAACCTGCTCAATCTCAAGCGCACGATTTGGGAGGGGCCTTCGTTGGGCGCCGGCAAGCACATCATCGTCTTCGACTTCAAGTCCGATGGCCCGGGCCTCGCCAAGGGCGGGACCGGCGTGCTCTCGGTGGACGGCAAGGAAGTGGCCAGAAATTCCATGGAGCACACCACCCCGATCACGTTCCCGGAAGACGAAACCTTCGACATCGGCCAGGACACGCGCACCGGCGTCGCGCTGCTGAGGCATCGCTACGATCCTCCGTTCAAGTTCACCGGCGAGATCACCAAGCTGACCTTCAAGCTCGAACCGCAGCCCATGGCAGCACCAGCGCCCAAGGCGGAACTGGGGCCCATGCCAGCACCAAAGGACATTGAAGGTCCGGGGCGCTAGCAGCTTCAAGCCACTGCGAACCAGGTCGCGTGCGCGATAGACGCGGCAGAGTCGGAGCTATGCCATGATTGCGAAATGGGTGTTGATCTTCCCGCTGCAGTCGGGGAAGCCGAACGGGCCTGTCGCTGCTGATCGTTCCATCGCTCGTCGGGCGGTTATTGCTGGGTGAGGAACTGACCAGCATCGCCATACCGTCGCCCGCGTGGCCGGCATTGCCCTGATTGCATTAGGAGTTGCCTGTTCTGGCCTGGTACGCCGCTGGCCGGCATGCTGACCTACAGCGCGGGCGTCACTCTGTATCTCGCCTACGTCGGCTTCGCGGACGGTTCAAGCGGAATACTGCTCTGGCCGGCCGTGATGGGCCACGCAGTTCTGACGCTGCTTCTCGCCTGGGCGTGGTTCTTGACTGACAAGACTATGGAGCAGGTCTCATGAAAGCAGGGATGCTGCGTTTTGACCGCGGCAATGCTCGCAAGGATGGCTTCGTTTACGACATGGCCAACAGCGGTCTTTACCTTGGCCTGGGGATCCGCTTCTAGACTTCCACTTCAACTGAAAAGAGACACAGTCGTGAAATTCCTGCAAGTCACTTTGTTTGCACTCGTAGCGTCGCTCGCATTGTCGGTTCCCGCCCAGACGGCATCGGACATGCAGATCCCCGCCCAGAAGATCTAAGGCCGACAAGAAGCTCGTCGTCGCGGTCAACATGCAGTTGAGCGTCAGAAAGGTTCCTGACACCTTTTCCTCGACGACCGCTTCGTCCGCAAAATGGACTCGGGCCGGACGCAGTCGCCATTATCTGCAAGATCACGAAGTTCGATCTACGCAAGGAAAAGGGTGTCAGGAACCTTTTCCTTCTCGTTCGTCGGCGATGCCAGACATCGAGAAGGTGAAGTGACCAAAAATATCGCCAGCGAACACACAACGTGATAACCGCATTGGGACAAAACCTGATGGCCGCCGCAACCCGGCGGGCGTCGGTGTACCGGCGCTCGTTCAGTGGTCGCAGCGCTGGCACTGGGTGCCGCATTCGCGCTCGCTCCAGCGCTTGCGCTCGGGCAGACGTTCGAGCCGACCGGCGTAAACATCGAGAAGGCGGTGAACGGCGTGCTCGGGCTGATGGGCTTTATGCTGACGCCGGACGTCACCACCGGCTCGCTCTCCTTCTCCAACGAGCCGACGGGGAACCCCGACCTAGCCATGACTTCGCTCGGTGGCGGCTTCACGATGAGCAAGACATTCCCGCTCTACCTCGAGGGCACCGCCGGTTTCAGCCGCTACGATCCGACGTTCATAGCGAGCAACGGCCAGGAAGAGCGCGCCATCCCGGTGAAATGGAACGCATTCTCGGTGACCGGGGGCGTCGGGTGGGACTTTCCGGTTGCCGAGGAGCTGGTACTTCGCCCGATGTTCAACTTCTCGTTCGGCCACGTCGAAAGCGATGCGTCCCTTGCCGGCCGATTTGTAGAGGCAGAAACGGGCGCCGAACTCAACTTCCTTCAGAACGGCAAGCTCGACGCGTACGGCCTTGGCGGCTCGCTGGTTCTCGACTACGAGCGCTATCGGCCCGAGAACGAGATCGACGTCGAGCTGCGGTACACCGACATCTACCTGCAGAGCTACGGCGGCACCTCGACGGCGGTGCAGGGAAGCGCCGATGCCCGGAGTGTGAACCTGTGGACCCGGTGGCGCGCGCCGACGGGCATCACGATGCTCGAGCGGCCGCTCCGCTACGTGCTCGAGTACACCCACACGACCTTCCTCGGCGACCTGGACGGAGCGCTCGGGTTCAATCACCTGAACTCGGTCGGCGCCGGTCTCGAGCTCGACTCCAGCAAGTACGACATCATCGTGACGCGCACGCGGCTGGTGGCCCGGTACAAATTTGGCGAGAATGTCAGAGGGTGGTCGGTCGGATTCGCGATCAGTTTCTAGCGAAGTGCGGTGGAAACACAGCCAGATCAAAAACGTTCCGGACACCATTCCTGCCGTCAAACATGGCACTGACGCCATGGAATTCGGAGGGTAGCGAACCGGTCCCCCGGCAGCCTCAGCATTGACGCGGTCGCTGTTGCCGGCAAGATCACGAAGCGCAATTTTCACACAAGAGCTAAAAACGAATCTATAATGCGCGCGCCGCAAATCGTGAGTCGACCCAATCACCTGTGGCCCAAACTTCTCCCGCATGCGGGGAGAGGGTGGTCGATTCACGAATCACAATTCACGAATCACGTCTTATCCAACCGAAGGAAAAACCCGAAATGAAGCTTGCTCAAGTCGCACTATTTGCCGTTGCAACAATGCTGGCGTTACCGACAATCGCGCAGACCACGTCGGACATGCAGATCCTCGCGCAGAAGATCAAGGCCGACAAGAAACTGGTCGTCGCGGCCAATATGCAGTTGACGGAAGACGAAGCGAAGGGCTTCTGGCCGGTGTACGAGGCCTACCAGAAGGACCTGCAAGGCATCAACCAGCAGCTCGTCGGGGCGATCATGAGCTACGCCGACGCCTACAACAAGGGACCGGTCTCCGACGAGACCGCGAAGCAGCTGATCAACGAGGCGATCGCCATCGAGGACGCGGAAGTGAAGCTCAAGCGCTCCTACGTGCCGAAGCTCGAGAAAGTGATCCCGGGCATGAAGGTCGCGCGCTACATGCAGATCGAGAACAAGATCCGCGCGATCATCAGGTACGAGCTGGCGGCGCAGATTCCGCTCGTTGAGTGACGACCGGGACGAAGTGACGCAGTGACAGAAGACAGGCGACGCACACTGTATTCTGAAAAGAGGTGCGTCCCTTTTCACCCTTTGCGTCCCCCACCCATTTGACCCGACGTGAAAAAGGACACAGGATGAAACGTCATGCGGTGATTGCTGCGACGCTTGCTGCCTTCCTGCTACTTGCGCCGCCTCACGCAATTGCGCAGGCCGGCGGCGATCAATGGCGCTTCACGCTTACGCCATACTTGTGGCTGCCGAACGTCGACGGCACGTTGAATTTCAGCACTCCGCCCGGCGCGGGCGGCAGTCCTTCGGTGGAGGTCGGGCCGAACAACTATCTCGAGAACCTCGATTTCGCGATTATGCTCGCGGGCGAGGCGCGCAGGGGCGACTGGGCCATCATCAGCGATGTCATCTATCTCGACTTCTCGGATGAGGGCAGCGCGGTAAAGTCGGTCAGTGGCCCCGGCGGCGTAGTCCAGGTTCCAGTCAACACGGACACCCGCACCGGATTGAAAGGGCTGGTGTGGCAACTCGCCGCCAGCCATACCGTGGCGCGGAGCCCCATGGCGACACTTGAGGTGCTCGGAGGATTCCGCTATCTCGGTGTGGAAGCCTCGGTCCAATGGCAGCTCGCCGGAGCGATCGGCCTGCTTCCCCAGGCGGGAAGTCACACCAATAAAGAGGATATGTGGGATGCGATCGTCGGCGTCCGGGGCAGGGCGAAGCTCGGCGGCGGCAACTGGTTCGTGCCCTATTACCTTGATGCCGGCAGCGGTTCCTCCACGCTGACGTGGCAGGGAATGACCGGGATTGGATATTCGTTCCGCTGGGGCGACGCGCTTCTCGCCTACCGTCACCTGTTCTACGACCAGAAGGGCGACAAGCTCTTCCAGGACTTCAGCTTCAGCGGACCCGCCCTCGGCGCGAGCTTCCGTTTCTGACGGCCACGACCGGCGGAAAATGGTGGACGGTAAACACACGGTGACGGCACCCGTCCCTCGGTCGGCAGGCAGCGGAATGGCACGGACCCTGGCACGCGCCGCAGTCCTGTTGCTGGCAGTGATCGTCGTGGTGGCGTTGACCGGGTGGGGTGTGCTCGCGATCTATTTCTTCGGCGAGTCGCAAACGGGTCCGCTGCAAACGCTGTTGGCGGGCGTGTTCGGACTCGCCGGCATCGCCACAATCCTCGGTATGTTGCGCCCGCGATGGCGCGGCCGCTTCCTGGGCGCATTTCTCGCGCTGTTCGCGGTGCTGCTTTTGTCGTGGAACGCCATCGAGCCCTCCAACGACCGCGACTGGCAACCGGAGGTCGCGGTCCTGCCGTATGCCACGATCGACGGCGACCGGGTCACGGTGCACAACATCCGCAACTTCGACTACCGGAGCGAAACCGACTTCACTCCCGCGTACTACGACAAGACCTTCGACCTGCGCAAGCTCGAAGGGGTGGATCTGGTCGCTACCTACTGGATGGGGCCGGCCATCGCCCACATTTTTCTGAGTTTCGAGCTTCGAGGGCGGAGATCATCTCGCCATCTCCATCGAGACGCGCAAGGAGCGCGGCGAGGGCTATTCGACCGTGCAAGGATTCTTCCGGCAGTACGAACTCTATTATGTGGTGGCCGACGAGCGCGATCGTGATCCGCCTGCGCACCAACTATCGCAAAGACCCGCCGGAGGATGTCTACGTCTACCGAGTGCACGGCCCGGTCGAGAACGGGCGCCGCGTGTTTCTCCAATACATCGACGAGATCAACGCACTCAAGGACCGGCCGGAGTGGTACAACACGCTCACCACCAACTGCACCACCGCGATCTGGATGCATACCCGCGTCAACCCGGGTCACCCGCCCCTTTCCTGGAAGATCCTGGCGAGCGGCTACTTGCCCGAATATCTGTACGAGATCGGGAGGCTCGACAGCGGCCTGCCGTTCGTCGAGCTCCAGCGCCGCGCGCAGGTCAATGCGCGCGCCCAGGCAGCGGACAAGGCCGCGGATTTCTCCCGTCAAATCCGTGCGGGATTGCCGGAAGCAAGGACATCTGCTTTGCCATAGAATCATGGAGGCCTTTTCACACAAATGGCATGTGCACGACGCAAGCCCAAGCGGCATAAGGATTTCCTTGCGACTGAAATCGGCAATCGGTACAGGTCATGATAATCATTGGACGACCGGGCTTTCGGCTCTGGCGCTATCCGCCCTGTTCTTGTTGCCGGCACCGGCTGCCGAGGCGGCGGATGAACCGGCCGTCGCCCAGCGGCCGCGCATCGGCCTGGTGCTGGGCGGCGGCGGTGCGCGCGGGGCCGCCCACGTCGGGGTGCTGAAGGTGTTGGAAGAGTTGCGCATTCCGGTCGACTACGTCGCCGGCACCAGCGTGGGTTCGATCGTTGGCGGCTTCTACGCGTCGGGTATGAGCGCGCAGGAGATCGAACGGGAAATGCTTGGCGATGGACTGGGAGGACATGTTTCAGGACTACCCCAGCCGCGCGGACCGTTCGTTTCGCCGCAAGCGTGACGACGACAATTATGCATTCAAGGTCAAGCCGGGTTTCAACCACGGCAAGATCGAGATCCCGCTCGCCTATATCCGTGGACAGAAGTTAGATCTCACGCTCAACCGGCTCACGCTCCCCGTTGTCGACGTAAGGGACTTCGATCGTTTGCCTATCCCCTACCGGGCGGTGGCAGCCGACGTCGAGACCGGCAAGGAGGTGCTTGTGGCCTCCGGCAGCCTTGCCAAGGCGATGCGCGCCAGCATGGCGGTGCCGGCCGCGTTCGATCCGGTCGAGATCGACGGCCGCCTGCTGGTGGACGGCGGCATTGCCAACAACGTGCCGGTAAGCGTGGTGCGTGCCATGGGCGCCGAGGTTCTGATCGTGGTGGACGTGGGCAGCGGCCTCTTCACCCGGGAGGACATCACCAGCGCGCTGAGCATCACCGGCCAACTCGCTAATTACCTGTTCACCCTGAACACCGAGGAGCAACTGAAGACCTTGAGCCCGCGGGATGTGTTTATTCGCCCGAAGCTCGGAGATATCGGCGGCGGCAGCTTTAATCGCGCCGCCGAAGCCATCCCGGCCGGCGAGGCGAGCGCACGGGCGGCGACTCGAGTCCTTGCGGCGGTATTCGCTTGACCCCGAGCAATACGCTCGACACCTTGCGGCGCGCGGCCAACGACGACCGCCTATACCGGTTATCGACTTCGTTCGCGTCGAAAATCAATCCCGGTTAAGCGACGCCGTCATCGCCGACCGTATTTCCGCCAAGCCGGGCCAGCCGCTGGATGTGAAGCAACTCGAACAAGACATCGGCACGGTCTACGGGCTGGAGATCTTCGAGTCCGTGCGCTACGACTTGGTGCGCGAGGACGAGAAGACCGGCCTGGTGATCAGCGCGAAGGAGAAGCACTGGGGTCCGGGGTACCTGCAGTTCGGGCTCGCCACTTCGAATAATATGCAGGGCGACTCGACGTTCCGGTTGGGCGTGCTCCATACGCTCACCGAGATCAATGAACTGAACGGCGAGTGGCGTACGGGCCTGCAGCTCGGCGACGAACCGTCGTTTTTCACCGAGATCCACCAGCCGCTCGATGCATTGTCGCGTTTTTTCGTGGCCGGCAAGGTCTTCACCGGAAGTCAGAACGTGAATACATTCGACGCTGCCGGAAACATGATTTCGCGCTACCGGATGAGCTCCACGGGGCTCGAACTGGGATTCGGCCGCGAATTGGGCACATGGGGCGAGGGTCGGCTCGGTTATCGCCGGGCAAGCGGCACGGCGGAAATCAGTATCGGTGCGCCGGCGCCTGAAATTGAATTGGAACAAGGCCAGCTCTTTGTACGGTTGTCGGCCGACAAGCTCGACAGCCTCTATTTTCCCCGCACGGGAAATTTAGGCAGACTCGAATACCGCACATCAGACGAACAGTATGGCGCCAATAGCGACTACGACCAGGCGCAATTTGATTATATCCATGCGCTTTCCTGGGGAGACAATACAATCATAGGCCAGCTTGCGGGCGCGGTCACAGTTGACGGCCAGGCGTCGGTGGACGGATTGCCCAGGCTCGGCGGTTTATTCCGGCTGTCGGGTCTGACCGACAACCAGTTGTCGGGCCAGAACGCCGGGCTGATGGCGTTGGTCTACATGCGCCGTCTTTCCAACGTTCAGTTCTTCCAAACTTATGCCGGGGTAAGCCTCGAACTCGGCAACGTCTGGCAGAAAAAGGACGATATCTCTTTCGACAACAGCATCCTTGCGGGCAGCCTGTTCCTGGGCTTCGACACGCCGATCGGCCCGCTCTACGTAGGCTATGGCCGCACCGAGAATAGTGATCAAAGCGTATACGTTTATCTCGGCCCGCGGTTCACCTTCTGAGCGCCCTGCAGCGGCGGCCGGTCAAAAGACACGAGATCCGGGACTTCGATTCCCCCTGTGTTGATTGTGATGAATGGCAGGAAGTCACGACCGCAACTCATGTCACGCTCACAGCACGTGCTGTTTTTCAGAGCTGGCTCTCGATCGGCAGCAGCGACAGAAACCACACGCCCATGCGTCGCCAGATGCTGGAATCGGGCTCGGTGGTAAAGCGGATCTCCCGGCCGTTCTCCTCGCTCACCCACTCCAGGTGCCGGGACGTGGTGCCGGGGCGCTCATTCAATTCGACGCGGTAGGCATGCTCTTTCACGGCCTGATCGAAACCCTGCGCGAACAGTTCCCCGGCCTGCGGGTTCTGAAACAGGACCCCGATCTCGGTGTTGAGTTCCACCGAGCGCGGATCGAGGTTGAGCGAGCCGACAAAGACCGCCGTGCGGTCAAAAGCAAAAGTCTTGGCGTGCAAGCTCGCCCGCGACGATCCCGTGAGTCCGCCCTTGTCTTTCTCTCCTGAGTTCCGGTCATTGCCGCGAATCCGCGCCGTCGCCTTGACCTCATAGAGTTCCACCCCTTCGCGCAGCAGTGGTTCGCGGTAGCGGGCGTAACCGGCATGCACCGCGCTCACGTCGGTCGAGGCCAGCGAATTGGTCAGGACCTTCACGTTTACACCGCGCGCACGAAGCGACCGAAAGAACTCGACGCCTTCCTTGCCCGGCACGAAATACGGCGAAATGATCAATAGTTCGCGGTGCGTGAGATCAATCACCTTGCGCAACTGCGGACCGAGGTGCGTGGAGGTGTCCGTGGGGGCGGTCGACACTTTGCTGGGATGATCGTAGCCGAGCCCCGCGCGGCCCCAGAAGAACGACACGTCGCCCTGCCGCAGTTGCACGGCGAAGTTGCGAGTTCCTCAACGCCTGCGCATAGGCGGACTCATGCTGCGTTTCGCGATTCGCGCGCAACTCCTCGCGGCGCTGTGCCAGCTCCTCGTCTGGAAGACGCAGGTTGGTGAGTACCGAGATCGGGAACGCCGCCGCGCTGTTCCAGTAGAGGTCGAATGCCGAGGACGCCTCCTTCACCACCGGCCCGATCGCCAGCACGTCGAGATCGCCGAAGTCGAGATCGGGACGCGCTTCGAAGTACTCATCGCCTACGTTGCGCCCGCCGATGATGGTCGCCTGGTTGTCGACGGTGAACGACTTGTTGTGCATGCGGCGGTTGACGCGCCCGAAGTCGAGTATCGTGCCCAGACCACGTGCCGAACGCATCGCCACCGGGTTGAACAACCGGACTTCGATATTCGGATGCGCGTCGAGCGCCACCAGCACATCGTCACCGATGGCCGTGCCGAGATCGTCCAGCAGCATGCGCACCCTGACTCCGCGCTCGGCCGCGCGCACCAGCGCATCGGCCAGCAGCCTGCCGGTGGTGTCGCGGTGCCAGATGTAATACTGGACATCGAGGCTCTTCTGCGCCGTCTCGGCGAGCACCATGCGGGCAACGAACGCGTCCAGCCCCCGGACAAGAGGGTTGAAGCCGGACTCGCCGGGGTGGGAGGAAGCGAGGGGCGCGACCACCCGTCCGAGCAAGGTGTCGTGAGTATCGGTCAACGCGAACGACTCCGTCCTCGGGTAATCGGTCGGGAGCGAGGCGCACGCGCTCAAGGTCAGCGCCGCGAGCGCCACCAGCACCCGCGCGCGTCCTTCAGTGCGCGGCGAGACGGGAATCTTGAGAGCATCGATCAGCATGCCTCACCAACGGTCACAACCCGACCATTGTACTCAAGGAAAAAAGCGGCCGAGACCGGTTTCTCATTTCCCACCCCGCCGCGCTCCGCCCTGCGCACTCGCGGATCGCTGCATCGTTGTGCGTGAAAACCATTTCAAGAATGGTCTTTACCGTGGAATAACACGGGGCCACACGAAAAATTTCGGTCGAATGGCCGGTCACGGGAATTTTCGCGTCGCCAGATTTGGCGAGCGTTGGGAACATGTCCACGCCACGCGCCCGTTATGGTGCAGCGCATGCGCCGGGCGGCTAGAATTCCGCCCCGAGCGACAGAATCGAGACCCGGTCCGCACTGTCACCGGGATTGAAGACATACAGTCCGAGCGTCACCTTGCCGGATATGATCTGGGCGAAACCGCCGCGCTGGATATCGAGATCGCTGCTATAGACACGCGTGCGCTGGCCGACAAGGCCGAAACGAAGCCACTCCAGGGGACTGAAGCCCAGCTCGCTCCACGCGTAGGTGTAGCTGTCCTCCTGGTTCTCGGAGTCGCGCAGATACTCGGCCTCGATGTAAAAGTCGGCAATACCATACGCCAGGCTTCCCTCGAAGCCCGGCGCGATACCCTGCGTGTCACCGAACACCGCGCCCAGCATTGGCGTCAGCTCGTAGGTCAGCTTGTCGCCACCCGAGAACGTCCAGCCGGCGAACAGCGAGCCGGTATCGAGCGCCTCGTAGTTGTAACGTGCCTCGAGATGCAGCGACCCGCGATCGGCCGTGCCAATAACAAGCAGGAAATTGTCCTGATCGGGAGGAAAATAATACATGCCCGTCGCGGAAAAGGCCCAGCCAGGCGCATGCTCGGACGAAGGCGGCGACTCTGCATCCCCGCTCTCCGGTGCGGCGCAGGCCAGTACGGGCACGAGCAGCGCGGCCGCCATGGCGGCACCTGTCGACCGCAGAAGCACGCTCATCCCCCGAGCGCCATGATAGCTGCCACCAGGGCCGCTCCAATGGCAGCCATCGCGAAGCCGGACCGCCAGGGACTGCCCCCGGAATACCGCGCGAGCTTGTAGCCGGCCAGGAACAGCGTTGCCAGCGCGACCCCGTTGGAGACGCGCATCGCCAGCGCGGTTTCGGCGAACAGCATGAACGGGACCACGACCGGAAAGGTCGCGAGCACGACGAGCAGGAAGACGCCAAGGGCGCCAACGTAGTCGTCCCGGCCGAGGCGCCCGCGAGCGGGCGGCTCGGGCAGCGCGGCGAGGCGCCGGCGAATTTCCTCCAGACCTTCGGCATTGATCACGCTGCCGATGCGCCCGGGCATTGCGTCGGCGATGATCGCGTGGGCCTCTTGCGGGGCCACTACACTTCGGACACGCCGCATCAGCGTGAAGTTACGTGTCCGTTCGGTGAGCGTCTGGACGAGGTACATGACCGCATCGACCAGCCCCCACGCGAGATTGCAGCCGAGAGCGGTAAACATCACGGTGCGGATTTCCTCCCGCCCGGCGGTCGCCACGCTGAGCGCACCGGTGAACGACAGCGCCATGAGCAGGCCGAATATGACCTCCGACACGCGGTGGACCGGATCCAGAACCCGCTCGCGCTTTTCGTTTTCTGACTTCGACATGCAAGCCTCCTTGCTGACGCCGCTACCAGCCGTCGCGGCGCCGCGGGTTACCGTGCTAGTCGGAGTGCACGATGTCCGGCATGAAGTAAAACATCAGGGCGATGATCACGTAGACCGTGATGAGCTGCACGCCCTTGTACCAGTTGGACCGCCCGTCGCCGCACACCACCGCGCCGATCAGGACCGCCAGGAAGAGCGAGCCGATCTCGGCGCGCCCGAAGGACAGTTCGAGCGGTTGCGGCGCGATGAAATAGCTCGCCAGCACCAGCACTGGCGCGACGAACAGGGCGATCTGGATCGAGCTGCCCAGCGCGATGCCGACCGTCATGTCCATCTTGTTCTTGCGCGCCATCGCGATCGCCGAGCAGCTCTCGGCCGCGCCGCCGACGATCGCGAGGAACACGATGCCGATGAACGTCTGCGTCATGCCCAGTGCCTTGCCGGTACCCTCGGCCGCGCCCACCAGGATCTCGCTCATCCACGCCGCCAGCAGCGAGGCGCCCACGAGGCTTCCGACCGCCCGCGGCAAGCTCCAGTGTTTGCCCTCGGCCTCTTCGTCACCGTGACCGCCCTTGGCGGCGAAGGCGCCGGGATGGGTCTTGAGCATGAACACGAGGTAGAGCGCATAGGCAATGAGCAACACGACGGCCAGTCCCACGTTCAGCAGTGTCTCTTGGCGAATCGTCTCCTCGGGCGCGAAGAAGCGGCTGAACGCGCTCGGCACCGCCAGGCTGATGACGGCGATCAGCATCATCGAGCTGTAGACGCGCGCGGCCGCCGGATTGTATTCCTGGTCGTGGTAGCGCAGGCCGCCGAGCAGAAACGCGACGCCCAGCGCCAGCAGCAGATTCGCCAGGATCGCGCCGATGAGCGAAGCGCGCACCATGTCGAGCAGGCCCGGCCTTCAGTGCGACGAGCGCGATGATCAGCTCCGGCGCGTTGCCGAAGGTCGCGTTGAGCAACCCGCCGACGGCGTCGCCGGTGCGCGTCGGCGATCTGCTCGGTCGCCCGCACGATGAGGCTCGCGATCGGAATGATCGCGAGGGCCGCCGAGAAGAATACCAGGGCGCCGGCAATCCCGGCGTGCTCGAGCGCGAGCGTGACCGGTATGAAGACGAACAGCCAGTTAATGGAAGGCTTGATCTGCATCGAAATACCCTTCGTCGTTTCAGGAAGTCGAGACAGCGCCGAGGCTCAGGAATTCACGTCGATTCATTGTCGCGCCTCCAGAAGGTGGTCGCCGTCGGACCGCGCCCTTCGCAGCCCCTCGAAGCAAGGAACCCGCGATCGTCTACCAACGTTGGACGAAGCGTTTCGTCGAGGACCGGTTTCCGATGACACGGCTCTCAGGCGGCTCCCTCGCCCTCCCGCGCCTGCTCCGCGAGGGGCCAAATCCTCGCCATGATCCAGCTCACCAACAGGCCCACCAGGCATCCGAACAAAACCTCCATGACCTTGTGCAGGCCGAACTCCATGCCGCCCAGTTTCGATTGTTGCGTCAGGCCCGCCGCGATGACGATGGCTGCGGTGATCGGCGCTTGACGCCACATCGTCGGGATGCGAACCAGGTACGAGGACACGAGAACCGTGACGGCCAGCGCGATTGGGAGTTTCCACGCGCTCGAGCCGCCGATTGCCAGGAAAACCAGGCCGATGAAGCACCCGACGAGCACGTTGATGAATCGACTCTTGAACATCCGGGCTGCAACGCTCACCTGAGGGTCCGCCGACGCGATCATCGACGCGACGGCCCAGATTGGATTGGAATCGCTCACAAGCCGCAAGGAGTACCAGATGACGGTCGACCCGACGAAGACATTCACCGCGAACCGCAGCGCGAAAACGCCGCGGTGCGGAAAGCTTGCCGCCATCAGAGCCTCGCCTCGAAAGCCCCGAAACCGGCCGCCTCAATCAAATCGCTTGTGCTCATTCGTGGGCGTTCGGCGGGTTGCCCTTGAGCCGGTAGACAACGCCGGTCTTGGTCGCATCGAGAGCGATCCAGCCCTTCGCGGCGTACTGAAGCGACAAAAAGAACTCCTCGGCCCTCTGCATCGCTTTCAGGCGTAGATCTTCCCGCTTCGGGAACTTGACCTGGTAGGAGAACTCTCCGATGAGCGGCCGGTGCTCGCCGCGGGTGCGCCACAGCGAA
>CAVOIO010000046.1:0-61444 GCA_963695915.1 uncultured beta proteobacterium | reverse complement strand
ATCGGGTGGCACGGTTGCGCGGAGATGCCGCCGACGGTCAACCCGGCGAGTGCGGCGGCATCCAGGCCGAAGTGGCGCAGTTGGTCGAGAACAGCAGCCGCCTTCCGGCGTGAGTATTCGATGCAGTCCCGGATCAACACGACGTGGTCACGTCGAACGTCCAGCATCCCTGCATGGCGTCGAGTTCGAGAAACTGGGCGGATCGAGCACGACCAGATCGTAGCGCGGCCCGGGAGCGGCCTCGTCCCGGACGACCGCGCGCGTCCGCCTGCACGACACGATGGCGGCTGGCGTCCATGCCATCGAGTTCGAACCGCGTCTGGCCGAGTCGAGGTAGGTGTCGACGATCGACGCTGATGCCGGTCCGCGCACCGCCTGCCGCCGCATAGACCGAGAAACTCGCCGTGTAGCAGAAAAGGTCGAACACATGCCTGCCCGCTGCGAGGCCTTGCGACCAGACTCCGCGTCCGGCGATGGTCGAGGAAAAGTCCGGTGTCCAGATAGTCGGTGAGGTTGACGATAAAGCGGTGCCCGCCCTCGCCAACAACGAAATCTTCCCCTCGCGGCCCCAGTTTGCGGTACTGGGCATCCGGGACGCTGGCCGTGGCGTTGCTTGAGCACGACCTGTTTGGGCGGCAAGTCGAGCGCTTGCGCCGCGGAATCAAGCATTGCCGACCGCCATTCGCGCTGCGTCCGCATATCCGTAACAGGCGCACTGTACTCCTGCAATTGGGCACGCTGGCCGTACACGTCGAGCGCGAACGGCAGTTCCGGAATGTCGCGGTCGTATACCCGGAAGCACTCGATTCCTTCCCGTCGCGCCCAACGTCTTAAGTGCTTGTAATTCTTGGCGACACGGTTGAGCAACATCTGCGCCTGGGTCGCGGTCGGTAACATGGGTTTCGGATTCCGGGACCCGGTTTCAAGGATGATCCAGGCGAGAAAATGTGGCAGATAAACGCAGGAAATGCGTCTAGAATTGAACCAGGAACGACATCAAAACATGATGCCAACCTTCCCTGCCCCGCTCAAGGCAATTGCGCTGGCGGCCCTGATTGCCGTCGGCGGGCCGGTTGTCGCCCAGGAAGAGATAACTGGTACGGCGGCTATAGCAGCGGCTTCTGGGGTCTGCAGATTCGGTCGGATTTCAGGGTTCGTTGCCCGGAGTGTTCGGAATGCCGGGCAGCAGTCCCGGAGGGCCTGTCGGCATCGACGTATTACAGCGGCTACCGCATGTCCGATTTGTTTGCCATCGAGGGGGCGCAGACCAGTTTTGGCCTGAGCGGATCCGCCTGCGGCGGCGATCCCCTGACCGGCGATGCGTACCGGTCCTGCTACGGCTCGGCGTGGAGCGTGTCGGGTGTGGCCACCATTCCTTTCGAATCGATAGGCTTGGCGCTATTCGGCAAGATGGGAATGCACTATTGGCAGAATGGCCCAAGGGAAGAAGGCTCCAGCCATCGCATCCTGGACGACCTTGGCACGGTGTATGGAATCGGCCTGAGCTACGAGTTTTCCAAGGCCGTGACCTTTCGCGCTGAAACGGAACGTTACACTGAACTCTGGGGCAGCAACACCAACAGCCCCGGTTCCGGCGTGGGACTGGACGCCAGCGTGCATTCCATCGGACTGTCCATCAAATTCTGAGCATGCTCAGAATTTGATGGCGTGACTGGTGATTGGTGGTCGGTGATCGGTAGGGTCAAACTGTTTTGATTGCGAACAGTCATTTGGTTGCTCCGCTTTCCGTCCTCAGTGTGCGATCCTGGTTCTACCAGTCACTTGTCACCAGTTACCAGTCACCGGCTGACTACGCGCCTCGGCGCGTAGTCAGCCAAATCCCCCCGAATATCAGCACCGCTCCCGCGAAGTGGTAGGCGTACAGCCGCTCGCCGAGGAAGATCACCGACAGCAGCGCACCGAACACCGGCATCAGGTGCACGAACAATCCCGCCTTGTTCGGACCGATCTGCGCCACCCCGCGATTCCAGAACAGGTAGGCCACGATGGACGGCAAAGTGGCGTAGTAAGCGAGCGCGGCCACGGCGGGAACGGAAAGCGAAAAACCTCCGCGCGTGAACAGTTCCCACAGGTAAAACGGCAACAGGACCGGCAGGCCGAGCAGCAGCATGGCCGTTAGGAATCCGACCGCGCTCAGACCGGCGGGTCGCCGGCGCAGCACGATGGTGTAGATCGCCCACAGGAACATCGCCGAAATCAACCACAGGTCGCCACGGTTGAATTTCAGCGCCGCAAGTATCTGCGGCTCACCGCGCGCAACGATCACCGCGACCCCCGCCAGCGACAGCGCCACGCCCATGGTCTGCCAGGTCCCGAGCCGCTCGCGAAACGCCAGCCACGACATCACCATGATGAGGATGGGCGTGACCGAGTTGAACAACACGCCGTTGGTCGCCGCGGTGTACTGCAACCCGACGTAGATCATGGTGTTGAACAACGTCGCCCCAAGGCTGCCCAGCAGCGCGAGGCTGAACCAGTTGGCGCGCACGACGTGCCAGTTGCGCCTGAGTTCCGGGGCTGCAAACGGCAGAAGGATCAGCAACGCAACAGCCCAGCGCCAGAAGCCCATCGCCACCGGCGGGATGTCGTTGCGCATCGCCCGCCCGACCACCCAGTTGCCGGCCCAGAACAGCGACGCAAGAGTCAGTAGCAGGTAGGGTGACCGGTACGCTGACCAACGGTGAGGTTTCGTTTCCTGTTGCATGACTAAGGAACGAGGTACGAGGGCCGAGGTACGAGTGAAATTCCAATAACCGAACCCTTGGAGCTTGGAAGTTGCGAGATTAATGGGGACGAGCAAATGTCATTGGCGATTCTTGTTCATCGCCGTTACTCGGCCCTCGTACCTCGGCCCTCGAACCGGTATTTCTCAGTTCAATCGCGCCGATTGCCGCTGCAGCTCGACGATGCGGCCGCGGATCTCGTCGCGATCGTCGCAGCCGGGGGAGAGTTCCAGATAGCGCTCGAAATCGGCGAGCGCGGCGCGGGAGCACTCGAGTTCCTGGTAGATCATGCCCCGGTCGCGCAGTTCCGGGGGATGATCGGGCACAGTGGCAATGATCCAGTCCATGATCGGCAGCGCGCGATCGAATTGCTGGCTGCGCAGGTAGATGGCCTTGAGGTTGCGCAGCAGGCGCAAGATGATCTCCTTCTTGCCGGCCGCGGTCCAGCATGCCGGCGACGATGGCGCTTGAAACCTCATCGCCGCGCACGTCCCGCAGCCGCTTTTGCAGATCCGCAACGCCGAGCGAAATGCCGCCGGCGTACGGATCGAGCACGACGGTGCCTTCGGGCAACGCGCACTTCACCAGGAAGTGCCCCGGAAAACTCACGCCCTCCAGCGGCAGGCCGATGCGGGCGCCGACTTCCATGTACAGCAGGCTGAGCGTGATCGGGATGCCGACGCGGCGGTCCAGCACCTCGTTGAGGCAACTGTTGCGCGGATCGTAGTAGTCCTCCTCGTTGGCGGCGAATCCGAGTTCCGCGAACAGGTATTGATTGAGCGCAAGGATGCGTTGCGCGGGAGCCCGAATCCGGCTCGATGCGCGACTTCAGGGTCTTGGCCAATTCTTCGATGCGCGCCAGATGGTGCGCGACGTCGAGATCGGGATAAACGTGAGTGGCGATCAGCAGTGCAGCTTCGGCGAGATCGATTGCTTCTTCCGGACCGGATATCACCTGTTGCAGGCGTTCGCTCATCCAGCCTGCGGGCCGGACTTCCGTCGGGGACGGATAGCGCGCGCTCAACTCGATATGTCCTGCTTCTCCGCGACCGGCGGCAGGAACAGAGCGGCAACCTGCTTCTTCGACACCTGCGGCCGGGACGCAGTATTCGCGACGTCGGTCAGTGTCGATGCGGGCGGGTTATACGGCTTGGAGAACAGCGGGTCCGCGGACTGCGCACCGCGCGCAGGCGGATTGCGGGCGGCTTCGGGACGGCGAGCCTCGCGATGCCGGTTCTCGTCGCGGCGGCCGTGGTCGCGCCGGCCTTCCGGACGGCGGGCCTTCGCGCTGGTGCGATTCGCCGCGCAGTGCCGGCGTACGCTTGAAGTCCTCGAGCCTCGGCGACCGGCAGCTTGATCTTGAGCAGCTTTTCGATCGCGCAGAGTTTCTCGCGTTCGTCGTCGGCCATCAGAGAAATAGCCTCGCCGGTCAGGCCGGCGCGGGCGGTGCGGCCGATGCGGTGCACGTAATCTTCGGGAGAACCGGGCAGGTCGAAGTTGATTACGAACGGCAGTTGTTCGATGTCCAGTCCGCGCGCGGCGACATCGGTGGCGACCAGCACCTTGCGTGCTGCCTTCCTTGAACTCGGCCAGCGCCTGCGTGCGCTCGCCCTGGGTGCGGTCGCTGTGGATCGCGGCGGCGGCAACGCCGTCCTTGTCCAGCTTGTAGGCAAGGCGGTTGGCGCCGATCTTGGTGTTGCAGAACACCAGCACCTGGCGCATGTCGCGCGAGCGGATCAGGTGGGTGAGCAGATCGCGCTTGGCACTGACATCGACGTGGTACACCAGGTGCGTCACGGTATCGACCGTCGAATTGCGGCGGGCGACCTCGACGTTCACCGGGTTCTTGAGCAACTGCTTGGCCAGCCCGCGAATGTCGTCGGAATACGTCGCGGAAAACATGACACTCTGGCGTTGCGCCGGCAGCACCGACAGGATGCGCTTGATGTCGGGCAGGAAGCCCATGTCCAGCATACGGTCGGCCTCGTCCAGCACCAGGAACTGCACCTGCGAAAGGTTGACGGTCTTCTGCTGCAGGTGGTCAAGCAGGCGTCCGGGGGTGGCGACCAGGATTTCAACCCCGGTGCGCAGTTCCCTGATCTGCGGATCGATGTTGATTCCGCCGTAGACTACCGCGGAACGCAATGCGATGTGCTTGCCATAAGTCTTGACGCTTTCCTGCACCTGGGCCGCCAGTTCGCGGGTCGGCGTAAGGATCAGCGCGCGCACCTGGTGACGGGCGGGTGAGACGCTGTTGTTGGCAAATTCTTTCAGCCGCTGCAGCATCGGGAGCGTGAAACTCGCGGTCTTGCCGGTGCCGGTTTGGGCGGCGGCCATGACGTCTTGGCCGAGGAGGATGGGGGGAATCGCCTTTGCCTGGACCGGCGTAGGCTCGGTGTAACCCTGATCAGCGATAGCCTGTAACAACTCCGGGGCGAGCCCCAGATCAGAAAACGACATTAACTTGAACTCCTGCATCGTTCGAATCGACGATGCGATTGACGCCGGAAGTGGCGGCCTGCGGCCGGTCCGAATCCGGATTGAGCGCGCATGTTACAGGATAAGCTTCGATTCCGGAAGGCTTTTTAGGTACCGTGCGATGCGCGAGGGGCGGTAAATGTCGCATGAACAGTCCAACGTCCATACCGCCTACGAATTCCTGTCGCATTCACGCCTTGTTGTTTGACGACGTTCACTGCCTTCGGGATTGGCTCGGCGCATCCATTCGTTCAGAACCTGGTAGCCAACGGCCAGCAGGGTCGGGCCGAGAAATACGCCGATGAATCCGAACGTGAGCACGCCGCCGAGCACCCCGAGGAAAACCAGGATGAACGGCAGGTGGCTGCCGCGGCTGATGATAATCGGCTTGAGGAAGTTGTCCACGAGGCTGATGACCAGAACGCCCCACAGGACCATGAAAATCGCCATGCCGACCGACCCCTGATAGTAAAGCCAGACCGCTGCAGAACCCCAGATCAGTGGGGGCCCGACCGGCACCACAGAGAGAAAGAAAGTCGCCAGTCCGAGCAGGGTGGCGCCCGGCACGCCGGCGATCAGGAAACCGATTGCGGCGAGGACGCCTTGCGCAAGAGCGGTGCCGAGAATGCCATACACGACGCTGTTCACGGTCTTGCCGGCGACGTCGAGCAGATGCCGGGCATCGGGGCCCGCGACCCGGGACGCCGCATCGCGTACGCGTGCCGCGGCGGCATCGCCGTCGCGGAACAGGAAGAACGCGACCAGCACGCTCAACGCCAACTGCATTACGCCCGCAGCCAGAAACCCGCCCGTCTTGACCAACACTTCCCTGGCAGGCGCAATCAAGTTCTTCATTTCCTCGAGCAACTGGCTGTTGTCGTCCACCAGGCTGCTCCAATACGCATCCATGCGCTCGCCCACCAGCGGCAGCCTTTTCACCCATGCCGGCGTATCGGGCAGCCCGGCCTCGAATACCCTGCTCAACGCCTCCATCAGCGCGGCTGCGTTGTCGGCCAGACCGGCCGCGACAATGACGAACGGCGCAAGCAGAAACAGGGTGGCCGCCAGCGTCATCAATCCAGCCGCCACGGTGTTCCTGCCACCGACGCCACGCCTGAGGCGCACATACAGCGGCCAAGTGGAAAAAGTCAGGATCACCGCCAGCAGCAGCGCGGTGACAAAGGGAAAAAGGACCAGCAGGCACCCGGCAATCAGCACGGCGAGCGCGCCGAGGCCCAGCATCCTGTCGGTGTTCTGGAAATCTGCCATGGGTTTCCGTGAGCTTACTTGAATCGCGCGCCCGGCGCGGCGTCAGCCGGCGCGCGTCTGGGCCGCTTCCAGCTCTTCCCAGCGCGCCATGAACGAAGCGAGTTCGCGCCCGATTGCCGCGAAGCTTTGGTTCAGGCGCTGCACTTCCTGGGGCTGGTCGCGGTAGAGCGCCGGGTCGGCAAGGCGCCTGCCGATTATCCGCCTGTTCCCGCTCCAGCGCCTCGATGCGCGCCGGCAGGGTCTCAAGTTCCTTCGCCTCGGCAAAACTGAGCTTGCGCGCGCGCGCGGAATCGGCACGCCCACGCGCCGGCGCCGGTTGAACGGTCTGTGCGCGGGCGGCCACGACGCGAGCATCGGCAATGCGTTTCCAGTCCGCATAGCCGCCGGGATTCTTGCTCCAGCGCCCTGCCCCCTCGGCGGCAATGTAGTCGGTGATGACATTGTCCAGGAACACGCGGTCATGACTTACCAGCAACACCGTGCCGCGATAGTCCTGCAGCAAATTTTCCAGCAGTTCCAGCGTATCAATGTCGAGATCGTTGGTCGGCTCGTCCAGCACCATCAGATTCGCCGGCTGGCTGAACAGGCGTGCCAGCAGCAAGCGGTTGCGCTCGCCGCCTGAGAGCGCCTTGACCGGGGCACGGGCGCGCTCCGGAGAAAACAGGAAATCGCCGAGGTAAGTCATCACGTGCCGGCGTGCGCCGTCGATTTCGACATAGTCCGATCCGGGCGCGATGGTCTCCGCCACGGTGGCCTCTTCGTCGAGCCGGGTGCGGAACTGGTCGTAGTACGCGATGCTCACGCGGCTGCCACGGCGGACTTTGCCCGCGTCCGGCGCGATCTCACCCAGAATGAGTTTGATCAGGGTCGACTTGCCGATGCCGTTCGGTCCGATCAGACCCACCTTGTCGCCGCGCAGGATGCGGCAGGAGAAGTCCTCGACCACGGAACGCCCGTCGTAACGCTTGCTGACATGATCGAGTTCGACCACCAGTTGCCCGGAGCGCTCGCCCTCGGCGACCGTCATCGTTACCTGGCCCTGGCGGTTGCGCCGCGCCGCGCGCTCCTCGCGCAGCCGTTCGAGACGGCGCACCCGGCCCTCGTTGCGAGTGCGGCGGGCTTCGATGCCCTTGCGTATCCACACCTCTTCCTGCGCCAGCAGCTTGTCGAATTTCGCATTGGTTACCGCCTCGGCTTCCAGTTGCGCGGCCTTGCGCCGCTCGTAATCGGCGAAACTGCCGGGATACGCCCCGAGCCGGCCGCGGTCCAGTTCGATGATGCCGGTGACCACGCGGTCCAGGAACGCCCGATCATGGGTCACCACCAGCACCGCACCCGGGAACGCGATCAACGTTTCTTCCAGCCACGTGATCGAATCGATGTCGAGATGATTGGTGGGCTCGTCGAGCACCAGCAGTTCCGGGTCGGCAACCAGCGCGCGCGCCAGTGCCACGCGCTTGCGCGTGCCGCCGGAAAGCGCTTCGACGCGGGCATCCGCCGACAGTCCCAGACGCGACAACACTGTTTCAACCCGGCTTTGCACGTTCCAGCCGTCGCGGCGCTCCAGTTCCTCCTGGGCCGATTGCATGGCGGCCATGGCCGTTTTGTCATTAGGCGAGTGTTCGAGCACGTGCGCGCGCCGAATGATACGAAGCGAGCAGATCCGCGAGTTCGCCCAAACCCGCGACGGTGGCTTCGAAAACGGTGTGGCCCGGTTCGAGCACCGGTTCCTGCGGAACGAAAGCGATGCGTAAACCCGGCCGCCGCCATACCCGGCCATCGTCGGGCACAGCCAGCCCGGCGAGGATTTTCAGCAGGCTCGATTTGCCCGCACCGTTGCGGCCGATCAGGCCGATGCGGCTGCCCGGCTCGATGACCAGATCGGCGTGGTCAAGCAGCGGTACGTGGCCGTAGGCGAGCGAGACGTTTTCGAACGTTGCTATCGGCATAGCTGAGTCTATTGTACGATAACCGTGAAAAGAACTTCGCACCACGAAGACACGAAGAACACGAAGAAAATCAAAAGATGGGTTGACCCGTTTGCTTCGACTTTTCCCTTGATACGACACACGAATCATCGAAAGCCACGGATCGTGTGGCGAGCGTAACGACGCTGAATAGCAGAAATTCAAGCAGAGAACCGATAGACAATTGCACGTTCTCGCATTTCTTCGTGTTCCTTCGCGTTCTTCGTGCCTTCGTGATGAGCTTTTCAGTCGTTAGGTTTTCGTCGAATTGGCCACGCCCAGCCGCGCAGCAGCAGCACTGCGACTGCGGCAATTGCGGCGGCCAGGAAGAACGCTATTGCCGCGCTTTGGAATTGCCAGACGGCACCGAACAGCAGCCCCGCCGGGATCGCGGCAAGCCCGAGCATGAGGTAATACCAGCCGAACGCGGTGCCCTGCTCCGCAGGCGCGGCAAAGTCGCTGATCAGTGCCTTCTCTGCACCCTCGCCCAGCCCGAAGAACAGACCATAAGCGATGGTCACCGTCCACAGGCCGATGCTGGAATTCACTTTGCCGAACAGCAGAAAACAGGCGGCAAACGCGGTCCACGACAGCACCATGAGTGGCCCCCTTCCCATGCTGTCGGCAAGCCTGCCGCCCGCTGTGGACGTCAGCGCCTTTGCCAGGTTCAGTGCGGCCCAAAGCAACAGCAGTTCCACCGTCCCGGTCCCCATCTGGTAGCCGAGCAACACGATAAACGTCTCCGAGGCGCGCGCGAACGTGAATAACGCCAACACCAGAAGATAGCGGCGCATGGCTGGAGACAGCGCACTCCAGCGCAGCGGGGCCAGCGTGCGCGGCACGGCTGCCGGCGCAGCCGGTGGTTCTCGAACGCCCAACGCAATCAGAGTCACGGCGAAAAATCCCGGTATCGCGGAAAGCAGGATCACCTGCGCAATCGGCAGCCCGGACCATGCCAGCACCGCTGCGGCAACAAGGCTGCCGCCCACCGCGCCGGAATTGTCGAGCGCGCGATGGAAACCGTAGGCATAGCCCTTGATGTGCGCGGGCGTTGCATCGGCCACCAGCGCATCGCGCGGCGCGCTGCGCAGCCCTTTGCCGACCCGATCCACGCTGCGCAACAGCAACACCGACGCCCACGAACCGGCAAACGCAAGCAGTGGCCGTGCGATGTTCGACAACGCATAACCGGCTACCGTCAGGGTTTTGCGCCGCCCGCCCAAGCGGTCGGAGTGACGGCCGGACCAGAGCCTGAGAAAGCTCGCCACTGCATCGGCAACGCCTTCGATCAGTCCCAACGCGAGCGGGCCCGCGCCCAGAACGCCGGCGAGCAAGATAGGAATCAGCGGCACGATCATCTCGGATGCGAGATCGTTGAACAGGCTGACGAAGCCGAGCACGATCACCGTGCGGGGAAGGCGGGATTTCAAAGTAAGGGCCGAGGGCCGAGGTACGAGGGCCGAGACAAATCGAATTGTGCCCTAGATCACTCGGAGCCTCGTACCTCGGCCCTCAGTCCTGGTTTCCTTATCGGTTAGAATTCGCCCCTACGCCCCGGTAGCTCAGTGGATAGAGCAACCCCCTCCTAAGGGGTAGGTCGCACGTTCGATTCGTGTTCGGGGCGCCACAACTTGCAAGAATTTTCCCCCACCGGCGTCTGCAATGCGAGTCCACATCCTGATTCTCTGCGTCACGGCAGTACTGGGGGCCTGCGCCTCGCCGTGGCGCGAACAGATCGTCGTGCTTCCGGATGAAACCTTGCCGACCTCGGGATTCTCTGCGCTCACGCTCATCCCCACCGACAATCCGAACTTCGCCTACCGCGCACTCGCCGAGCGCGTGCCGGCCGCTCTGTCGGTGTGGAGCACGGACGAGACTGCGGTACGGGATGCGTGCGATGCGCGCGAACCGAAAGGCAACGGCAAGGAATCCGCGGCCGCGGTGCTGGTACCCTCCGACAACCAGTACGTGCTGTGGCGTCCGGCACTTGCGGACGCAAAAGTGGAAGAGGCGATGCAGAGCTACGCCCGCGTGACCGCGCAGGACGCACGCCGGCCGTTCTACACCGACCCCGAACGCCGCAACCTCGAACCGGCGTGGCGGTGTTTCCGCTTCACCCGATTCGTAAATCGCGACGACGAAATGCCGGCATTCGACTTTGTCGGACAGTTGCGGCATCGGAGACAGCGGCGACTACGTGCAGGTGCGCCCGCTGCGGCTGTACGTCGCTCCCGGAGCCGAGCGCGACCTCGCAATCGGCTTGCGGCTTGAGGCGGTGTGGCGACAAGGAAACATCGGCAAACTCGAAACTCGTGTTCGACCCGGTATTGCTGGCGATGCGATTGAAATGCGACGTCGAGGAGTTGCACTACTTCCTGGACAAGTACTGGGAGCACTACCCGATCCTGCCGGTGGTCCCGGTATCGATGGATGCGCGCGGCCGAGTGTTACAGACGGCGCCGGCCACGGTGACCTTGACCGCCGTCGAGTTTCGCAAACCCGACCAGGCGAAGGAAACGCTCCTGCGCACGGCACGCAGTGCCGGAGATCATCTGGGCGCCTTGATCGCGGCAGCCTTGACGGCGCGCTGAATAGGACATTCGAAGATCTCACCACGAAGACACAAAGACACGAAGAAACACGAAAAATACAGGTACTGCATTCTTTCTGTTTCTAATGCCTCCGAGATGGGAAATCCCGCTACGGAACTAAATCAAATGTTCACCTGTTCACCAGATCAGGGCTTCTCCTGGCGCATGCGCAGGCGCAGCGTGCCGTCGGTCTGCGAAACGTCGAAATGACGCAGAAAATTCTGGCCCAACAGGCCTTCTCCGCTGTGTGCCGGCATCACCGCAACGGTAAGACCTGAAAGTTCGAACACGTCGGCCTTGACGGTCTGGTTTCTCACCACCCGGCCCTCGACTGTGCCGTTTGCGGTGCCGAAATAGCCGGGGATACCGTTCGGTAATCCGGCCGAACGGGCAAACTCCGCGCCGACAGACACGTAACTGGCGCCGGTATCGATCATGAATCGCAGAGGCACCCCGTTCACCGCACCATCGAGGTAGTAATGACCGTCGCGCGAGACCCGAATCACGATCTCCTGCCTTCCGTCGGCCAGCGAACGCGCAACCGGCGGTGGCGCCATCATGCGCTCGGTCAAGAGATAACCGGCGAACACCAAGCCGACCCAGACCGCGATCCAGAACAGATGTCCCTTCATCTGAAGCGGTGACTGGTGGTTGGAGCTTGGTGATTGGAACTTGGTGATTGGTGATTGCAGAAACACAGGACGCGGGTTTGAAAAAAATGCTGGGTGCTCAGTGCTACGTGCTGCGGGAAAATCGGGCCCCACTCATTGGTGGAGTAGCAAGCGGGGGGCCGCTCAGCGACCTGCATTTTCACTTTCACCCTCTCCGCCCTTCAGGGGGAGATTCCGTCGACTCGGCGTTGGCGGAGCCATCCGGGGCGGGAGACGGAATTCTGGCGCGCGCCCCGAACTCGTTAGGCGTAGCCCAGTTTGCGGGTAGGGGCGCACAAGGCTGTGTTGCGCGGTGTTGTAGATCGGGGCGTTATGCGGCTGCTCCCGCGAGCGGGCCTACGGCTAACGTGTCACAGCCGCCCCGCAAACGGCTGACTTCGTCAGTAACCTGTCCGCGCGCCCGGGGGACAGGTGGGCTCAGCCCGTGATCCGGCGCAGGTAGTCGGCGGTGCGCGTGTCGATTTCGATCTTGTCGCCGATGGCGCAGAACAGCGGCACGCGCACTTCGAAGCCGGTGGCGATCCTGGCGGGCTTGAGCACCTTGCCCGAGGTATCGCCGCGCACGGCCGGCTCGGTGTAGGTGATTTCCCGCACGACCGAGTTGGGCAATTCCACCGAAATTGCCCTGTCGTCATAGAACACCACCTGGCAGGGCAGGCCTTCCTGGAGGTAGTTCAGCGCGTCACCCATGTTTTCCTTGTCTACCTCGTACTGGTTGTATTCCTTGTCCATGAACACATACGAGGGCTCGGAAAAATAAGAGTAGGTCAGTTCCCTGCGGTCGAGCACCAGGTTCTCGAGTTTTTCGTCGGCCTTGTAAACCACCTCGCTGACGCCGCCGGTCAGCAGGTTCTTGAGCTTCATCTTCATGACGGCCGAGTTGCGGCCGCCCTTGTTGTATTCGGCGCGCTGCACGACCATCGGATCCTTGCCGACCATGATCACGTTGCCGGCGCGCAGTTCCTGTGCCTGTCTCATCGTGTTTCCTGAAAAATTGTGGGTTGAGCCAAAAAAGCCTCGAATTATAGCCTTTCCGCGCAAAATTTAACCAGATTCGCGGCAAGATCGGCGAGTCCTGCGAGACGTTGTTCCCAGCGCCGCGCCAGTTCCGGATATTCCGGTCCGGTGCAGGCTGCCCAACTGCGCCCAGCCCTTCGGCCGCGGCAAAACCGTTCCACGCCGCCCACAGCGCGCCGAGATTCGCGCCGGTGCCGGGATCCGCATGCCCGAAATAGCGGGCCAGAAAGGCCTCGACTTTCAATCGGTGGGCATCGCCGGCCTGTGGATAAGCCTGCCAGACCAATGGCCGTGCCGCCCACTGTGCACGCACGAAGGAATCCTCGCCGCGCACGAAGTTCCAGTCGCAGGACCACAACACCCGGTCGTAATCGTCCTGCGCAAGGAAGGGCAGCACTTGCGCGGTGAGCGCGCCGTCGCGTCGGCCTGCCGCCAAGGCCGCGCGCCGCGAGCACATCCGCTGCCGCAGTTCCGGCAAAGGCCAGTGCGCGCACCGGGCGCCCGCCGCCGGCCCAGGCGTCCAGGAGCGCGGCGACCGGCGCCTGCGGATAGCAGAACAACGAGACCAACTGCTCGTCCTGCGTCCGCGGCGGCACGCCGAGCGACGGCCAGAAACCTCGCCACGCCGTCGGCGTCGGACTGGAATGCCAGCCGCCGCCCGGCCAATCCCCTCTCGAACAGCACACCTCCGGTACCGGGCGCGAAGCCAGGGAAGAAAAAGTACTTCGTCAGGGGCAGCCGCGGATGCGGCGACGGCAGGCCATGGCAGCCGCCGACCCAGGGCTCCGCGCTCAGGTACTCGAGATTGATCCACACGGGCGGCCGCGCACGCGCGGCCATGGCCTCGACGTACGAGGCCGGCAGTTCGCAGCCGAAAGTCTCCACCACCACGTCGGCGGGCTCTACCGCCGGAAACGGCGTAAACCAGCGCCGCACCTCGATGCCGCCCAGCAACTGCACATCGGCCCCGGCATCGAGCGTCGGCGCCAACCGCCTGAAGACCACGAGATCATCGACCCACAGCCGCACTGACGCACCGTGCTCGGCAGCAAGCTGGCGCGCCAGCCGCCAGCTCACGCCGATGTCGCCGAAGTTGTCGACGACGTTGCAGAAGAGGTCCCAACGCATGAATTCAGGGCCGAGGTTCGAGGGCCGAGGGCCGAGTATCAAAACAAAATTGCCGAGAATTACACATCGGCAGATCAGTCGAGCATTGAGGACTTGCATCACTCGTACCTCGAACCCTCGTACCTGCATTCAGGCCATTCCCCCGTTGATCGATATGACCTGGCCGGAGATGTAGCCGGCTTCGTCGGAGGCGAGGAATGCGGCCAGCGCCGCAACTTCCTCGGGCGTGCCGGCACGTTTCATCGGCACCAGGGTTTCCACGCTTTCCGCCGGAAACACCTGCTCTGTCGCCGGCGACACGATGATGCCGGGCGCGATTGCATTGACGGTGATGCCGCGCGTGGCAACTTCGAGCGCGAGCGACTTGGTGGCACCGTGCAGGCCCGCCTTTGCCGCGGCATAGTTGACCTGGCCGCGGTTGCCGATCACGCCGGACAACGAGGAAACGTTGATGATGCGGCCCCAGCGCGTTCCCATCATCGGCAGCAACAACGGCTGGGTGACGTTGTAAAAGCCGTTGAGCGACACGTCGATCACACGATCCCATTGCTCGCCGCGCATGCCTGCGAGCGGCACGTCGTCGTGCACGCCGGCGTTGTTGATCAAGCACCTGGATCGGCGCCTCCTCGACAAGCATCGCCGAGCGCCCTGGCGGTGCCGTTGCGGTCGGTTACGTCGAAAGCGACCGCCTGTGCCTTCGCCCCGCCGGCGCGCAACTCGCGCGGCGAGTTCTTCCGCGGCCTCCAGCCTGTTGTGGGCGTGCACGATCACCTGCAAGCCCCGGGCCGAGAGCATGCGGCAAATCGCCGCGCCGATTGCACCGCTGCCACCGGTAACCAATGCTCGTTTCAATTCGTCTCCATTTTGTTTCGCGCATTATTATATTCACGCGCAATGCTATGCTTCGCGCATACGTCGGCGGCCAAAGCGCCGGGACACAAGGACGATTTGTCTACAGCCAGATGATCTCATGCAATCCGCGGTCCACCAAACCGAAGCGCTGCTGTTCTTCACCGCGCTGCACGCCAATGGAAGCTCTGCATAGGTCTCGCATGCACGACCCAGGCGATTCGGGTCGAGGGCAAGACGGCAGGCACCCGAGTAGCCGGACGGCTGTGACTCGTCAGCGGTACGTGCCCCGGACACGTTACCGACGTAGTCGGCGGTCTGCGGGCATGGCTCAAGCGCGCGCCGGGCAGGAGCGCGGCGACCGCCTGGGAGAACTGAAGGCCCGATGGGGATGCGGAATTGGCAACAGTTGCCTTGCCGCCACCCAAAAAAAATGGCCGCCTTTGCTTAGAAGGCGGCTGGGACCTCGTGGGGAGGGAGAATTCATCAAGGCCCCATAAACTTGCAGGCTTTGCGTCACAAATCAAGGAGATTGCGAGCAAAATCATCCCTGTCTCATCAGGAGGCGGTCTGTACGGTAGCGCACATAAGGAGATCGGAATACTCTCTAAACTTCAAAACCAGCAACAGGATGTACTACTGGAAACCCCGGTTTCCTCGTGCGACGTATTCGTTCCAGGGGGCGGCCCGGCCGGTTCGACCATCGCCGCCCTGCTCGCCGAACGCGGCTGGGACGTGGTGATTGCGGAGAAGGAGAGCCATTCGCGCTTCCACATCGGCGAATCGCTGCTGCCCTTGCACCTGCCGCTGCTGGACAGACTCGGGGTCAGGGAGCAAGTGGAGCGCATAGGTTTGATCAAGTATGGGGCCGAGTTCACTTCACCGCGGCACGGGGCGCCGGTCACTCTCGAATTCCGCAACGCCTGCGACAAGGCATTTCCCTATGCCTGCGAAGTGCGCCGATCGGTGTTCGAGCACATCCTGTTCACGAACTGCATTACACGAGGCGCGCGCGCCTTCGAGTGCGTGTATTACCTGAATAATCTCGCTCATCCGTGGCGCAGCTTCAAAGGCCTGGCGCGGGCGCAAGCGGGCGATACGCAACCGGCAGGACGAGTCGCCGGCACACGCCTGATGCAGCAAACGCTCATCCACGGCAGGCTTGCACTACGTTGCAGCGGATGAAATCGGCTCCGCGCTGGCGGAGTTCGGCGGGTCGGTGCTCGGCTACCTCGGCTTCGGTGAGCCCGATCCCAACCATCACGCCGGCAATGTTCCCTTCGCATGGGTGGACCTGCCGACGGTGGGCGCAGGCCGCGTGTTCGAGTTGTGGGCGAGCCATGCGACGGTGCGCACCGAACTGGTCGGACCGCATCCGCATTGCACGCGACGACCACGTATTGTTCGGCTGCCTGCAATTCGACGAAGACACACAGGCTGACTACGACACACTGATCTACAGGAATTATTGCCTGATCTTCGATTGCATTGACGATCTGGGATATCCGCACCTGCTGCGCGCCTGGCACTATGTTCCGGACATCCATCTCGACGAGCGCGGATTGGAGCGCTACAAGCGCTTCTCGCTTGGGCGTCACGAAGCCTTCGTCGCCAAGAGGCCGGACCATCAACGGCAGTGCGCCTGCGGCAAGCGCCGTGGGAAAGCGTCCGGGCAACACGGTCATCTGCTTTCTCGCCGCCCGCCACCCTGGAACCGCGATCGAGAATCCGCGCCAGGTCAGCGCCTATTCCTACCCGGCGCAATACGGGCCGAGGGGACCAACGTTTTCGCGCGCGCTGTTCGCCACCTGGAGCGGCACGCCACAGCTCTACATTTCGGGCACAGCCAGCATTCTCGGGCACTTGAGCCAGCACGCCGGCGACGCGCGCGCGCAGGCCGGCGAAACCATTGTCAATCTGCGCGCGGTGATGGCGGAGGCTTGCAAGAACGGCCTGATCGATGCGGCCGCTTCCAGCGACAGGCTGTTCAAGGTCTACCTGCGGCGGCCCGAGTTACTGCCGGTGGTGGAAACGCGGCTGCGCAAGGCATTCGGGCCGGAGGCTTCCATCGTCTATCTACAAGCCGACATCTGCCGCCCGGAATTATTGCTGGAGATCGAAGCAGTCTGTTCCATGAGGCAGCCCGACTGAAACCCGTTCCCATGCGCCGATGAGCGCGTCCTGTCACGCCGGCCGCCTGCTGCTTGCCCTGATCGCAATTGCGCCCTGTGGCGCCCGTGCCGGCGAGTTTCCGCTGTGGGAAGCCGGGGCCGGCATTGCGGTCATCGACTTTCCGGATTACCGTGGATCCGATGAACGCCAGAGTTACGTCCTGCCGATCCCCTACTTCGTCTATCGCGGCGAGATCCTGAAAGCGGATCGCGAAGGACTGCGCGGGCAGTTTTTCAAGAACGACCGGCTCGACCTGCACCTGAGCCTGAACGGCTCGGTGCCGGTGGACAGCACGGACAATTCTGCGCGCAGCGGCATGCCGGATCTGGATCCGACGCTGGAAATCGGGGTGCGACTCGATATCACGCTTCTGCGCAAGCCCGATCGCAGCATCGAAGTGACGCTGGGACTTCCGGTGCGAACCGTGATTGCGACCGACTTCTCACACTCGAAAAATATCGGCTGGGTGTTCGAGCCGCAGTTCAATGTGGACTTTCGCAATATCTGGCCCGGCGAAGGCTGGAACCTCGGCCTTGCGGCGGGACCACTGTTCGGCGACAAGCGTTATCACAACTATTTCTACGGCGTGGCTCCCGATTTCGCGACACCGCAACGTCCCGCCTTCAACGCCGCAAGCGGCTACGCCGGCAGCCAGATCCTGGGCGCGATCAGCAAGCGCTTTCGATCCTACTGGGTGGGCGGCTTCGTGCGGCTGGATTCGCTCGCGGGTGCAGAATTCGAAAACAGCCCTCTGGTCCGGCAAACTGAGTCATTTTCCGCAGGCTTTGCGATCGCGTGGATACTGGGGCGTTCGCAACAGATGGTCGAGGCGGACGAGTGAATGCGCCAGACAATGAATAGATCCTCACAGGAACATCGGCAACAGCCGGGCACGGCAGGGCAAGATGTGACCGCGCCGCGAGGCTCGCCAGAGCGCGAATCGGCGCGATCGCCGCTGCGTTTTCTGGTTCGCCCGGTGCGCCTGGCTTACGAATACTTCGTCTTCTGTTTAGGCTACGTGTATTTCGGCGCCGGGTGTGCGCTGGTGTCGCTGCTCAGCACGGTGCTGCACCCGATCCTTCCGGCCCGCCTCGGCGTACCCCTGGGCCGATGGATGACGGGTACGCATTTTCGCGGATTTCTGGCACTGCTCAGGGCCAGCGGGCTGGTGCGCATTGACCTGACTGCGCTCGACCAGCTGCGCGGCGAACGTTCGATCATCATCGCGCCCAATCATCCGTCGCTGCTGGATGCGGTATTCGTCATCTCGCGTCTGCCGCAAACCGCCTGCATAATGAAGGCCGAGATCTGGGACAGCTTTTTCCTCGGCGGGGGCGCGCGGCTCTCGGGCTACATTCGCAACGATGCCCCGATAAACCTGGTACGGCAATCGGTGGATGAGCTGCATGCGGGACACCAGTTGCTGGTGTTCCCGGAGGGGACACGCACGCGCGCGGCGCCGGTCAATGCCTTCAAAGGCGGATTTGCATTGATGGCAAAAAAATCCGGCGCGGCGGTACAGACCGTATTCATCGAAACCAACAGTGAATTTCTGTGCAAGGGCTGGCCGCTGCTGAAGAAACCGGAGTTCCCGCTGTTTTATCGCGCGCGCTTGGGCCTGCGCCTTACTACCGAAAGCGACGTGAAGGACTTCGTGTCGAAGCTGGAAAACTACTATCGCGAGGAACTGTCCACGCCGGTACTGGTCGAGCCGGAACCTGCCTGCGAATCGCGCCGGCCTGGCACGCCGAGATCCGTGTCGTAGTCCCGGCGGTCTAGAATGGCGGCTCGGCAACCCCGGCATGTCGCCGCCGCACAATTCCAACAAGAAGCAATCCACCATGCCTGATCGCTCCCAGACGCATCTGGTTCTGATCCCCAGTTACGACACCGGCGACAAGGTCCTGGAAACGGTCCGCGACGCGCGGCGATTCTGGGAGCCGGTCTGGGTCGTCGTTGACGGGAGTACCGACGGCACTGCTGAACGACTGCAGGCCCTTGCCCGCGCCGATGGCGGGCTGCGGGTGTTCGTGCTCCCCCGCAACCAGGGCAAGGGCGCCGCGATCCTGCACGGCCTGCGCGCGGCCGTCGCACAAGGCTACACCCACGTGCTGACGATGGATGCCGATGGCCAGCACGTGGCCGAGTGCATCCCCGCATTCATGCAAATTTCGGCGCAGCAGCCCGGGGCGCTGGTGCTCGGCAAGCCGATTTTCGACGCGAGCGCCCCCAGACTGCGGGTGGTGGGCCGCCGCATTTCCAACTGGTGGGCAAACCTGGAGACACTTTGGGCGGGCATCGGCGACTCGTTGTTCGGCATGCGCGTCTATCCGGCAGCGGCGCTGCTGGAGGTAATGGCGTCGCAGCGCTGGATGCGTCGTTTCGACTTCGACGTCGAAGCGGCGGTGAGGCTGGTATGGGGCGGCGCCCACCCGGTCAACCTGCCTGCGCCGGTCCGCTACTTCCGACCCGAGGAAGGCGGCGTGTCGCATTTCAATTACCTGCGCGACAACGCGCTGCTCACCTGGATGCACCTGCGCCTGCTTTTCGGCTTCCTGCTGCGCGTGCCGCTGCTGCTGGCACGAAGCGTGATGATTTCGCGCAATAGAAACCAGGAACGCTAAGGCCGATTTCATGCCGACCCTATCCAAACGCAGCGGTCAGGACGAACGTGCGGCGCTGTTTCCGCCGGAACTGCTGGCGCATTTCGGCGACGACATGATCGCTTCCTTCGATCTGTTCGAGGAGTACGTATCGCGGCTTGCGCTGGTGCTGTTCCGCACCACGGGGCTGGAAGCGGCCTGCAGCAGCGCGACCAGCGTTTCAGGGGCGATTGCCCGAGCCGGACTGCTGCCGGAACAGGCACGCTTGCCGGTGTCGTGGATCCTGGCGTTGCTCGCTTCCCGCGACTGGATCGTCCGCGAAGCCGGGGTGGACGGCGAGATCCGTTACCGGGTTGGACAGCCCCTGCCGCTTCTGGATCCCGAGGAAGTGCGTGCCGAGCAACAGGCGCACGACCCGCGCTGCCTGCCGGCTTACGACATTTCGGCACTCGCGGCTGCGCATTACCCGGACGTCCTCAACGGGCGGATCAACGGGGAACAGGCCCTGTTCGGCGAGGCCGGCATCATCCCGTGGGTGAAATACTTCTCCAACGACAACCCGCTGTACGACATCAGCAACAAAGTCGGAGCGATTGCGGCGGCGCAGGCGACGGCAGCGGACACCGAAGCAATCCTGGAAATCGGCGGCGGGCTCGGCAGCGGCGCAATTGCGCTGCTCGACCATTTCGAGAGCATCGGGCGCACGGCGCAGATCGGCTCCTACACCCTGACCGAAATCTCGCCGCTGTTCCTGAAGCGCGCACAGCGCAATCTCGCCGCCCGCAATCCACGTTGCGCACTTCGATTCGCGGCGCTCGACATCAACCAGCCGTTCGCACTGGCCGGAATCGCGCCGGGCAGCGTTTCCATGGTCTACGGCGTCAACGTGCTGCATGTCGCGCGGGATCTGGGCAAAACGCTGGCGGAACTGCGCGGCGCCTTGAGGGATCACGGCTTGCTGGTCATGACCGAGTGCATCCGTCCGTTTGCGAATGTTCCGCTGCATCTCGAACTGATATTCAATCTTCTGGGCTCGTTCCGCGATGCGCTGCTGGTGCCGGAATGGCGGCCGAATGGCGGCTTCCTCACCCCGGAACAATGGACCGCAGCGCTGGAAGCCAACGGCTTTCGGGACGTGCGGATCTATCCCGATATCGCGGCGATTCGCGACGCCTATCCGAGCTGCGTGATCGGGGCGCTCCTGGCCCGGCGGTCGTGAACACGGCGGAGCTGAAGGTAACACTTGCGATTCCCGCCGACGGCCCCTGGTTCGAAGGGCATTTTCCGGGACGGCCGATACTTCCCGGCGTCGCGGAACTGGCGCTTGCCATTGCAGCCCTCAGAAAGGAAACGGGCAAACCGCTGCCTCTGCGTGGCATCGCTTTCGCGCGGCTGCGCCATCTGGTGCTGCCGGGAGACCGCCTCGAACTGTCGGTCCGCGAGAGCACCGGCGCGGCGGGCGATGCGGGGCGGTTGCGCTTCAACCTGAAGCGAGACGGCGCGCTAGTGGCAAATGGTGAGTTCATCGTCGGCACGCTTCTGCCAGCCGAAGCCGCCCCCGCCATCGTTGCGCGTAGCGCACCGGGTGACACCGGCACCGCGCCGGAAGCCCTGCTGCCCCACCACCCGCCGATGCGCTTTCTGACCTCGATCCTTGGGCAGGATGCGCAGACCCTCGACGGCACTGCACGGATTCCGGACAGGTGTGCGCTCGTCTCCGGCGGCAGTGCGCCGACTGTTGCCGCAATCGAGGCCGCCGCCCAGGCGGCTGCAGCGTGGGAAGCGTTGCGACGCCGGCACCGGCAGGGCGTCACCGCGCCGCGCGTGGGCTACCTGGTTGCCATGCGCGACGTGGACTTCTTCACCGACCGCATTCCCGCCGATAAGTCGCTTCTCGTTTCAATACACCTCGAAGCCGCCTCACCTCCGCTCACGCATTACCGTTTCGAAGTCTCTCTCGAGGGCTCGCTTCTCGTCCGCGGCTCTATCGGTACCTTTCTTGCTGGCTAGCCGGTTCTGAGTAAGTCAATGTCAAACGCGTTGACACAGAGGACACAGAGGACACAGAGGAAGGGCAAGAGAGTACACGGAGAAATACAAAAGACAACGCGGAGAAAAAATTTCTTGTCGTCCTTACTCTGTGTTCTCTGTTTTTCCTCTGTGCCCTCTGTGTCAACGCTCTTCACGCCGCCCTCGGGGCGGCAGATGTAGTAAGGATGGCGGCGAAGACGAGGCTGAGGAAAGCACCGATCGCGACCGTGGAGCCGATGGCGGAGAGCACCGGCGTGCTGGCGAATCCGATGACGCCAAAGCCGATGACGGTGGAGAGATTGCAGAACACCAGCGAGGTCACGGTACGCTCCGGGCTGCCGCTGGCCATGGTGCGGCGCTCGAAAAACAGGGAATAGTTGGACCCCACGCCGATCACCAGCAACAGCGCGACCACATGGAAGATGTTGAGCCGGTCGCCTCCGGCAACCAGGATCGCGACCGTGACGATCAGTGCGGCGGCGAGCGGCGCCAGCACTTCCCAGGTGCGCCGCAAGGATTGCAGTGCCGCCGCCAACAGCAGCGTAATCGCGGCCGCGCCGAGCAGCGCGAATTTCAGCACCCTCGCCCGATAGCCCTGATACAGCGCATCGGATTCGCGTTTGAGGTCAAGCAACACGACGCCTTGAGGACTGAGCCGGGCGATTTCCTGCTCCAGCGCGGCCGCGTCCGATACGCCGCGCAGCGGCAGCATCGCATACCACAGCGCACGCCGCTGTGTCAGCAGCGCCTCGAGCTTCATCTCGAGCACGGTGCCGTGCAGGTCCGCATGCACCAGCGCGGGCTGTTTCTTCGCCGCTTGCGCTTCCGCAACGAAGGGTGAAAATACCCCGGCGCGAAACGGCATGCCCGCGACGGCTTCGGCCAGATTGCGTTGCAGTTTTCCGGCGTCCGGTATCGCCCGCTGGCGGGCCAGTTGCGCGGATACGCTCGGCAAATAGCGAGCCGGGGAATCGTAACCCGCCAGCACGCCGCCGGTCTGAAGTCCGGCCAGCACGTTGCCGACGCGCTCGGCCGCTTCGAGTGCCGACTGCTCGGAATCGCCCGTCACCACGACCAGATGGCGCGCGTCCGGCGCGCCAAGATCGCGGCGCAACGCCTCGTCCATGCGTTGATCGGACACCGACACCGGATTCAGGCCGGACAATTCGTCATTCCAGGGTGTTGCGCCCTGTAGCGCCAGCCATGCGGCCAGTACCAGGACGGTCGCGAGCAACGGAACGCGCAAATGCCGGCCACGCGCAATCAGTCGCAACAGCACTGGCGCCAGCGTGTCCACCGCCCTGACGCTATAGCCGTGCGGGACCAGTTCGGGCAGTACCCAGCGCGTCACCGCCGCCGCCGCTACCAGTCCGGCGATCGAGAACAGCCCAAGTTGCCCCAGTCCCGGAAATCCGGAGAACAACATCGCGGCGCAACCCAGCACCGAGGTGAGCACACCCAGCCGCAGCGTCGGCCAGATACGCTTGAGCGCAGCCTGTGGCAGGCTGCCCGGCGCCGTGTTAGTGAACAGGTAAATGGCGTAGTCGACCGCTTCGCCGATCAGCGTGGCGCCGAAGCCGAGGGTCACGCCGTGCACCGAGCCGAAGCCTACGCTTACCGCGGCGATGCCGGCCAGCACCCCGCTCGCCACCGGCAGCAGCGTCAGACCCAGCACCCACACTGAGCGATACGCGATCAGCAGCACCGCGGACACCAGGACTGTGGCAATCAGGGAAAAATGCAGCGCATCGTTCTTGATGCCGGCACGTGAATTCACTGCAAAGACGCCCGGCCCGCTGAAGAGCAAACGCGCCCCGTCCGCGCGGTGCTCGCCCGCCGCTTGCCCGAAAGCCGCGCGGATTGCCGCCTGCGCCTGCTCCTGGGAGTCCAGGTCGAATCCCGGGGCGCGGGTCTGCGCGACCAGCAGCGCCCGGCTGCCGTCACGCGAGAACCAGACGTCGCCGCGCTTGTCCGGCCCGCCCTCCTCGCGCAACTGTTCCAGCAGATGCAGGAACTCCCCGGTCGGATCGCGAGGCAATAGCGGCCCGACCAGCGCGCTCGCCGGCGAACCGAGCAGGTCGAGCTGGCGCTCCAGCCCCGCGCGCAGGCCGGCCCTGTTGAAGCGTTCCGGTCTGACTTCGGCGCTGAGCAGATAACGATTGCGCAGCAGAAACTCCCCGTCGGCGCGCAGCCGGTCCTGCTCTCCGTTGGCCAGGTAGGCAAACCGCGCATCGTGCTCCAGCCGGTCGGCCAGCCCCCGGCTTAGCGCAGCAAGCTGCTCCTCCAGCGCGCCTTCGATGCCGATCAGGATCAGCCGCGACACCACGCCTTCGCGCAGTTCGTCCACCAATATCTGCTGTGCCGGCGTGGGCGAGCGCGGCAGAAAGGCCGCCATGTCGGTGCTGAACTCGGTGCGGACCACGATCAGCACGCAGACCGCGACCAGGCCCAGCCAGATTGCGATGGGTAGCCGCGCAGCTTTCAACGCGACTCCTCGACAATGGTCGTCACCGACCGGTCGCCGCGGGTTTCCTGGACTTCGATGCGCTCCACCCGGTCGCGGCTGCCGCCGATGTTGATCAGGCTGATCACCGCGCGCATGTCGGGATCGCGCGGAACCAGATAAAGACGCCAGCGCGCGCGGCCGCCTTCAAGTTCGACGCGATAGAAGCGCTCCAGCGCCGCGATGTCACCGCTGAGCGTCGATCGTATGCTCTCGACGAAAGCCCACAATACCGGATAGTCGCGCAGCCGCAGGGTGCGAGACTCGTTGCGGGCAGTACTTTCCACTGTGAGCCGGTCGCCGTCGACCGTCAGTGTTTCCGGTTTCGGGCTGAGGGTACGTTTCACCAGATTGCCGGGCGCCACGTAGGTAAGCGTTCCACGCAGTTCGAGCGGCGCCTTGAGCACCTTGAGGTATTTGCGCTCGACGAAGCGTGACTGCGAACGCTTGACCGCGCCCAGTTCACGCATAAGCTGCTGCAAGCCCCAGCCCGCCCCGTCCTGTTGCGGTTCGGAGTCCTGCGCGCCCGCAGGCGCGCCGGCGGTCGGCGCTATCACGATCGCCAGCACCACGAGCAGGCGCTCAGCGCGGCGCCCCGGTGCCGGCCCAGAAGTCATAGAAATTGAACCAGTTGTAGGGTGCCAGCCCGCAGTAATGTTCGACCCGCCTGGCGTAGAGTTCAACCCAGCGGCGCAAGGTCGCGTCGCGCGCGGCGCGATCCAGTTTCGGCGAATCCACCAGGCGCTCGAAATGCAGATCGTAGCGATTGCCGCCGCGGTAGAGCGCGACCATCAGCACCACCGGCCGCCCGAACATGGCGGCGATGCGGAACGGTGCCGTCGGGAATGCCGCCGGTTCGCCGAAGAAAGGCGCCAGGACGTGGTCGCCTTCGAACAGTCCGCGGTCGCCGAGCATGCCCACCGACTCTCCGGATTCGAGCCGGTCGCGAAGCTTTATCATCGAGTCGAGCGAGCCCATGCCGATCACGGTGCGCTCCAGGCCGGGGTTGATCACCTTGGCCAGCGTATTCATGTCGCGGTTGCCGTGTTCGAACATCATCATGGTCACCCGGATGCCGTTCTCCTCGCCGAAAGTGTGCAATGCCTCGAAACTGCCGAGGTGTGCACCGAGCAGGAAGCAGCTTTCGCCGCGCGCCCGCGCTTGGGCAAGCACTTCTTCGCCGTACACCCGGATCTCGAACTGCTTGAAGCGGCTGCGCAGCAGGTACATGCGATCGAGCGCAACGGTGGCGAAGCTGTAATAGTGGCGAAACAGATCGGACAGTCCCGGCGGACGTCCGAGCACCTTGCGCAGATACTGCCTGGAGGCCGCCTTGGCCCGCACCGAGAAGACAAGGAAGTAAAGACACACCGGGAAGAGCAGCAAGCGCCCGGCGGGCCTTCCCAGCAGCATCGCGAGCCGGACCAGCAAGCGCAGACTCGCGGCATTGGCCCGTTCGCGCTGCCTGAGCCAGTCCTGGCTCAAGCCGCGTTCCCTCCGTCGGGTCGCCGCAGGCCTTGCGCCGCGCGCAGTCCGCGGCGAAGCTCCGCAGGACTTCGCGCGGTAATTTTCCGGTGGCATTGCGCGGCAGCGACTGGACGAAGTAAAGCGGCCGCGGCAGATAGATTGCATCGATGCGCGCGCGCAGCGCTTCGATCAGGGTCTGGCGCGAAAGCCCGGGCGCCACCACGAACGCCGTGAGCCGGGTGACGCCCGCGTCGGTTTCGTCGGGCATGAAAAACACGCCGTCCTCCACGCCTTCGATGCTGTTCAGGTGATGGTTCAGGTAGGCGAGCGAACTGCGTTTTCCGGCAACATTGACCAGATCGGCGTTGCGGCCGTGCAGTACGAAGGTCTCGGCATCGCGCAGTTCGACGATGTCCGAAAAGGCCACCTCGTTCTGCACGTGCCCGCCGTGTACCCGCACCGTGTCGCCGTGCTGCCGCAGCCTGACCCCGGGCAGCGTGTGCCAAAGCGGTCCGTCGATGGTGCGCCGGGTTGCGACCATTCCGGCCTCGGTGAATCCGTACACCTCGTGAAGCGGCGCCCCGAAGCGCGCCTCCGCCTGCGCCGCCATTTCCGGCGACAACGGCGCGGTCGCGCAGACGATCAACTCGAGCGCGGGCAATTCGACCGAATCTGCAAGCAGCGCGCGCAGATGCACCGGTGTGGTCACCAACACGCGCCCGCCGGGAATATCCTCCAGGACGGCACGCACGTCGGCGGGGTAAAACGGGCGCGCCGCGTGCAGCGCCAGACCGTTTCGCAACACCATCAGCACGGTGGATTCCAGTCCGTACATGTGCTGCGGCGGAACGGTTCCGACCAGAACCGTGCCCGATTTTCCGCGCGAGCACTCCGCGACCCGCATAACCCGAAGCGCAGCGCCTCGCCGGCCGCGCCGCGAGCGATCGCGCCCCAGGTCTTTGGATTTGGCGACGGGCGACCGGTGGAACCGGAGGTGAAGGCAATGACGGCGACCTGCTCCGGCGCGAATTCGGGAACGGGGCCGGGCGCCGCCTGGGAACCTTCTGCATCGGGATAGAGCACCTGCTCGATGCCGTGCGCCGCCTGCGGTGCATCGGTCAACGCGTACAGCCCGGGGTAGGCGAGCTGCATCTGCGCGAGCATCTCCGGGGTCTGGGTGGGTGGCAGCAGGCTCACCTGTCCGCGGCTGAGCGCCGCACCCAGCGCCACCGCGAATCGATAGCGATCGTTGCAGAAATTGAGCAGGTGCGAACGCGCCGGCAGGCTTGCCGCCACCCGCCGCAAATCGGAAAGGAACTCCGCCACCCGCACGGCGCGCCGGCCGCGAAAGGCAACCACTTCGTCGGGATCGCTGTGGCTCAGGAAAGGAACGGCTGCCATGGAAAACGCCGGCGCGCCGGCAAACGGGATGACGTCAGCGTCAGGGCGCCCGGCCCGATCCGCCGTGCTTTTGGAACGCCCGGATGGTGGAGCGGATCGAGGCGTGCGAAAAATTGGGGTAGCGCAGGATGCGGTAGAGGTACTCGGCCAGGAACATGGCGACCACCAGCGGTACATTGAGCAGATTCGCGAAGACCGACCATACGGCCAGTGGCGCAAGGAGGAACAGCAGCACGGAGGTCAGCGCCATGCCGGCGAAGAACAGGCACCAGGCTGTGGTCACCTGACGGGTATAGCGCTCGATGTCATCCGGCAGCGTGCCATGCACGTGGCGCGCCAGCTTCGTGATCAGCGCGTCCCGGCCGGGCATCAACGTGCGCCCGAAAAGCCACAGCATGAAAAGATAGGCGCCGGCATGGGGCAGCAAATAGACCAGGGCCGGATTGGCGCTGGCGGCCCCCCACGCAACCCAGGCTGCGACCGCAGCCAGCATGAGTGCGGCGAGTCCGAGCCGGCCGCGCCATGAGCGGCCCATGAACCAGATCAGCACCGCGGCAAGAGGCGCGATCGTGAGGAACTCGCCAAGGCCGCGGGGATCACTGGAAATCGCCCAGTGCAGCAGGACCTGGTAGGCCACAAGCGCGGCGAGCAACACGAGGCCCATGCGCCATCCGCCACGAGGCCGCACCTTAACTGGTTCGATGACGCTGGACATGTTCGCTGAGATTGCGCAGGGAACTGAAGATTTTGATGTTGTCGCTGTCATCGGAGCGAAGCTGGAAGCCGTATTTTTTCGATACCGCCAGCGCGATTTCCAGGATGTCGATCGAATCCAGGCCCAGTCCTTCCCGGTAAAGCGCCGCTTGCGGATCGATCTCCGCGGCCGCAATCTCGAGGTTCAGGACCGCCACGATCAATTCCGCCAGTTCGCGCTCATGATCATTCATGCTGTTCGGGGCTTCCATTCCTTGTATACGCTCCGGTCTGAAGATTGTTCTTTGCGTGACCCGGGATTATAACCGCAGGCCGCGCGTCGAAACCCGCAGAGCATACCCGATCCCGGCATTGACGCACCCTGTCCGGGCACGTAACCTCGTTCGCAATTCCTAGAGTGTGCGACATTCAGACTGCGCACGGAACGGGACGAACAGGAACCCTCGATTTGCATCCGCTCATATTCAGCCGCACTGCAATCGTCAGCAGCGTCGCAATCGGTATCGACGCGACCGTTGATGCGCTGCGCGCGCGCTGCACCGGCCTGGCCCCGTGCGCTTTCGAGACGGTGCAGCTCGAAACCTGCGTCGGTCAGGTAGCGGATGGCGAACTGTTGCCGGTGCGTCCGGACCTCGCGGAATTCGACTGCCGCAACAATCGCCTGGCACAGCTCGGGCTCAGGCAGGACGGATTCGAGCAAGCCGTGCTGGAGGCACGCGAAAGGCACGGCGCCAGCCGGATCGGCGTGTTCCTCGGCACCAGCACCTCGGGGATTCATTCCACCGAACTTGCCTATCGCCGCCGCGATCCGGTTAGCGGCGCGCTGCCCGCGGACTTTCACTACGGCGGCACGCACAACACGTACTCCGTCGCCTGGTTCGTGCAGTCCTATCTCGGCCTGCGTGGACCGTGCCTGGTGGTTTCGACTGCATGCTCTTCGAGCGCCAAGGTGTTCGGCACGGCGGCGCGCATGATCGCGGCAGGCCTGTGCGACGCCGCAGTGGTCGGAGGCGTGGACACCCTGTGCCTGACCACGCTTTATGGCTTCAGCTCGCTCGGCCTGCTTTCGGCCGGATACTGCCGGCCATTCGACAACAGGCGCGACGGCATATCCATCGGCGAGGGTGCCGGATTCATCCTGCTCGAGAAGCGCTGCGGCGAATTCCGCCGCAGGACGCCGTGGCGCTGCTCGGCGTCGGCGAGAGCAGCGATGCCTATCACATGTCCTCGCCGCATCCAGAGGGTCTGGGTGCACGGCTGGCGATGGAAGGCGCGCTGCGGGATGCCGGGCTCGCGCCGGGCGCAATCGACTACATCAACCTGCACGGCACCGGTACCCCGGCCAACGACGCGACCGAAGACAAGGCGGTCGTCCATGTGTTCGGCAGGCAAACCCGCTGCAGTTCCACCAAAGGCTGGACCGGGCACACCCTGGGGGCATGCGGAGCGATCGAGGCGATCATCTCGACCTTGGCGATCGAAAATGGTTTCCTGCCCGGCAGCGTGAACACGCGCAACGTCGATCCGGCGATGGGCCTGCGCTATCTGACTCGAGAACGAGACCGCATCGGCCGACCGGGTGATGAGCAACGCCTTCGGCTTTGGCGGAACCAATTGCTGCCTGGTGCTGGGACGCGCATGACACTTAAGTTCTTCGTCGAGGCCGCCGCAGTCCTCGGCCCCGGACTTGGCGGCTGGGAGGCAGCCCGGTCCATACTTGCGGGCTCGGCACCTTACGTCCCTGCCGATCTGGTCCTGCCGCGCTTCGAGGTGCTGCCGGCGGCGGAGCGCCGGCGCGTCGGGCTGGTGGTAAAGCTGTCGATATCGGTGGGACTGCAGGCACTCGTGCAGGCTGGAAGACCGGGCGACGCAATGCCGACCGTATTCACTTCTTCCGGCGGCGACGGCGTGGTCATCAACGAGATCTGCACAATGCTTGCAGGCAGCGACCGCCTGATCTCGCCGACGCGATTCCACAATTCGGTGCACAACGCTCCCTCGGGATACTGGGGGATCGCCACCGGCTCGCGCGCACCGTCCACGAGTCTGTGCGCGTTCGACTGGAGTTTTGCCGCGGGCCTGCTCGAAGCGGCGACGCAGACCTGCGTCGATCACGAATCCGTGCTGCTGATTGCCTACGACCTGCCCTATCCCGAACCGCTGCGCAGCCGCGCGCCCGATTCGCCATCCGTTCGCGAGCGCACTACTGATCAAGCGCGAGCTCGGCCCCCGTTCATGGCCACGTGCGAACTAGACAGCGGCACTGCAGGCGCACCCATCGCAGATGCAGGACGACAACCTCGAGCAACTGCGTCGCGACAACCCGGCGGCGCGCAGCCTTCCGCTGCTGGCGGCGCTCGCCGGCGGGCGCGACGCCGGCCGGCGAGACAGAAGTGTTCATCGAGAATAGCGCAGGTAACACGCTCGGCCTCTCAGTGACGCTCTGCTGAGCGGCACGACTGAAGAAAATGAAAACGCCCGCTCAGCGCGGGCGTTCTCTCTCGACCGTCGGCGTAATCAGCGCTGCGCGCGCAACGCCTCGATGCGCTCGTCGAGCGGCGGGTGCGACATGAACAGGCGCTTGATGCCCCAGCCCTCGCCGCCGTTGATGCCGAAAGCCTTGATCTGGTCCGGCAATTGCGACGGCGTGTGCGCCTGCTTCAGCCGCTGCAGGGCGGCGATCATCTTCTCGCGGCCCGCCAGCGCGGCGCCGCCGGCATCGGCGCGGAACTCGCGCTGGCGGCTGAACCACATCACGATGATGCTGGCCAGGATGCCGAGCACCAGCTCGGCGATGATCGAGGTGATCCAGAACGCCGGGCCGTGGCCGCGCTCGGTCTTGAAGACGGCCTTGTCGACGATGTTGCCGATGATGCGCGACAGAAAGATCACGAACGTGTTCACCACGCCCTGGATCAGCGCCAGCGTCACCATGTCGCCGTTGGCGACGTGGGTGACCTCGTGGCCCAGCACGGCTTCGGCCTCGTCGCGGCTCATGTTGCTGAGCAGGCCGGTGCTGACCGCGACCAGCGCGTTGTTCTTGTTCATGCCGGTGGCAAATGCGTTGACCTCCGGCGCGTCGTAGATCGCCACCTCGGGCATGCCGATGCCGGCCTGGCGCGCCTGGCGCTGCACCGTCTCCACCAGCCACTGCTCGGCTTCGCTGCGCGGGCTGTCGATGACCTTGGCGCCGGTCATCATCTTTGGCCGACCACTTGGACATCGCCAGCGAGATGAACGAGCCGCCGAAGCCGATCACCGCGGCGAACACCAGCAGCGCGTTCAGATTCGAGGCCGCCGCCGGATTCGGCCAGCAGGGTATCGATGCCCAGCAGCCTCATCGTGATGTTGAGGACGAAGAGGACCGCCAGGTTGGTGATCAGGAACAGAACGATGCGCTTGATCACAAATGACCCTTTCTGCAATGAATGTCGATTCCTTGGAGCGAAAACCGGCAACTACCAGTTCCGCATGACGGTGCCTTATTCTCGGGCGGTCAATTGCTCGAGCTCGGCCGACAATGTCAGCCAGCGCTCTTCCGCCTCGTGCAGCTTTGCCGCTCACCTGTGCCTGCTCCAGCAGGCAACGCTTCAGATCGTCTTTGCGGCTGTCGCCGTACATATCGGGGGAGGCGATCAGCTTTTCAAGCCGGGTCTTTTCGATGCCCAGCACCTCGATTTCCCGCTCCGCTGACTTCGAGCCGCCCCTCCAGCGGTTTGCGCTGGGCAAAGCGACGGTTGCGCTCCTCCGCCTCGAGCCGTTTCTGCTCCTTGCGGCGACCACGGGCTCCGACGGCCGCGCTTTCGGCCTGTTCCTTCGCGCGCAGCCGTCTGGCGTAATCCTCCAGGTCGCCGTCGAAGGGCTCCACCGTGCCGTCGTCCACCAGCCACAGTTCGTCGGCGGTGGCGCGCAGCAGGCTGCGGTCGTGAGACACCAGCACCAGCGCACCTTCGTACTCCTGCAGCCCGAGGGTCAGCGCCTGGCGCATTTCCAGGTCGAGGTGGTTGGTGGGCTCGTCCAGCAGCAACAGGTTGGGGCGCTGCCAGACGATCAGCGCCAGCGTGAGCCGCGACTTTTCGCCGCCCGAGATCGGCGCCACCGCGCTCGGTCACCTGATCGCCGTGGAAATCGAAACCGCCGAGAAAGTCGCGCAGCTCCTGCTCGCGCGTCCGGGACGACGAGCCGCGTCAGGTGCCGCAGCGGGCTCTCGTCCGGACGCAGCTGCTCGAGCTGGTGCTGCGCGAAGTAACCGATCTGCAGGCCCTTGCCCTCGATCCGCTCTCCGGTGAGCGGCGCCAGCGCACCCGCCAGCAACTTCATCATCGTCGACTTGCCCGCACCGTTGCGGCCGAGCAGGCCGAGTCGGGTGCCGGCCCGCAGCGTCATCCGGATTCCGCGCAGGACGGTTACGTCGCCGTAGCCGGCTTCGATCCCGTCCAGCGTCAACACCGGATCGGGCTGAACCGCGGGCTGCCGGAACGCGAACTCGAACGGCGTATCCACGTGCGCGGCGGCGATTTTCTCCATGCGGGCAAGCGCCTTGATGCGGCTCTGCGCCTGCCGCGCCTTGGTGGCCTTGGCCTTGAAACGCTCGACGAACGACTGCAGGTGGGCGATCTCGCGCTGCTGCTTCAGGAAAGTGGCCTGCTGCTGTGCCAGTTGCGCAGCGCGCTGAGTCTCGAACGCGGAATAGTTGCCCGAATACAGCCGCAGGCGCGCGTCCTTCGATATGGCAGATGGTGTCGGCTATCGCGTCGAGAAAATCGCGGTCGTGCGAGATCAGCAGCAGCGTCCCCGGGTAGCGGAAAGCCACTGCTCGAGCCAGACGATGGCGTCGAGGTCGAGGTGATTGGTCGGCTCGTCGAGCAGCAGCAGGTCCGAGCGGCACATCAGCGCCCGCGCCAGATTCAGCCGCACGCGCCAGCCGCCGGAGAACTGCGCGACCGGCCTGTCGATTTCGGAATACGCGAAGCCGAGGCCATGCATCAGCTGCGCCGCGCGGGCGCGCGCCGAATAGGCGTCGATGCGCTGCATGTCTTCGTGCAGTTCCGCGATGCGCGTGCCGTTGTGCGCCTGCTCGCCGCCAGCAGTTCGCCTTCGACGTGCCGCAGCTCCGCGATCGCCGTCGAGCACGTACTCGATCGCGGCCTGACCGGCTGGCAGGCGTTTCCTGCGCAACGTGCGCGAGCACCAGCCCGGGCTGAATCTCGAAGTCGCCCGCGTCCTGGTGCATTTCGCCGAGGAGCAGCGCGAACAGGCTGGACTTGCCGCTGCCGTTGGCGCCGGTGACGCCGATCTTCTGGCCGCGATTGAAGGTGAGGCTTGCGCCCTCGAACAGCACCTTTATGCCGCGGCGAAGTTGCAGGTCGCGCAGAACGATCATGACTTGCGGGTCAAAGGTTGAAGCGGAAGGAAACGCAGGTGGGGTGGCTGATGGGACTCGAACCCACGACAACCGGAATCACAATCCGGGACTCTACCAACTGAGCTACAGCCACCAATGAAACACTTGCGGCGAGCGGTACACTGGCGTGCCCGACAGGAATCGAACCTGTAACCCCCAGCTTAGAAGGCTGGTGCTCTATCCGGTTGAGCTACGGGCACGACTCTGAACCGGGCACGACTCTCGCTATCTGGTCGGGGTGGAGAGATTCGAACTCCCGACATCCTGCTCCCAAAGCAGGCGCGCTACCAGGCTGCGTTACACCCCGGAGGGTCGCAACTATACCGATCAGGGGGTTAAAGGTCAATTTGAAGGTCCTGCAAGGCATTGCGTTTTCGCGGCGTTGAAACTAAGCTTGCACCCCCCTGCTATTTCTGCTATTAAAGCGATTTTTTTTCGGACCGAACCGGCGAATGGCGACCGAATTTCACACGAATTTCAAGCCTTATGTGCCGAAGAAGGGCGAGGCTTACATGAGCCCGAAGCAGCTCGAGCACTTCAGGAAAATGCTCAATCAACTGAAGATCGAGCTTGTCGCAGGACATCGACCGCACCGTGCACACGATGCAGGACGAAGCAACTGTGTTTGCCGATCCGAATGATCGCGCCAGCCAGGAATCGGACATGGCACTGGAACTGCGCAATCGCGATCGCGAGCGCAAGCTGATCAAGAAAATCGACGAAACGATCGCCAAGATCGACGCCGGCGAATACGGCTACTGCGAAAGCTGCGGCATCGAGATCGGCCTGAAGCGCCTGGAAGCACGGCCCACCGCCACCCTCTGCATCGACTGCAAGACCCTCGACGAGCTTCAGAGAAAAGCAAGTGGCGAAGTAACTTCGCCGGCTTGCTTTCAGTGAAGGCTAACCGGCCGCTCAGTGGTCAGGTGATGCCGGAACTAAAACCCCTACGCGAAGTAACTTCGCGGCTTGCTTTCAGTGAAGGCTAACCTGCCCCCGGGCAGGTGATGCCGGAACTACAATCCCCACGCGAAGTAACCGCAGGGTGCCCCACCTCCCACTTTCCGAAACACGTCAACGCCCCGCCCATGCGGGGCGTTGATATTTTGAGGCGCCGCTAGGCGCTTGTCATGAACCGTCTTTGCGGAACTTTGTGGTTGTGGCGCGGGACAAATACATGTCGGCAACTCCGGTCCGCAACCGGTTATCAGACAACCTTACGGCCATTTGGAGATGAAAATGCTTGCCAAAATTCAAAACCCCCGCGGTATCCGCCATCGTCTCGGCATGAATCAACAGGAGTTCTGGGGACGCATCGGCGTGACCCAAAGCGGCGGTTCACGCTACGAAAGCGGCCGCAACATGCCGAAGCCGGTGCAGGAACTGCTGCGCGTAGTGCATGTGGGCCAGATCGACCTGAAAAAACTCAACAAAGGTGACATCGCCGTGATCTCGTATCTGAAGACTGCCGAGCCGGCACTGTATCGCCGCCTTAAGACTGAAGCTACCGGTAACATGTCGCGGCAGCGCGGACGCCGCTAAGCCCTCACCTGCCGAGCGTACTAGGGCGTTACTTTTACCTCGAGGCCCAGCGGGCGGATTCTTTCCGCGAAGGCATCCAGCCACGCAAACGGGAGTGCTCTCAGGCGCCTGGCTTCCGGCTGAAATGACTGCCGCGCCAAGCCGTACAGCAGCACGCCCTGCAGCGGCAGTCCTTCGGAAACTCGTTCGCGCAGGAAATCGAGGTAGGCCTGCTGCTCGACCTCTTCGGGTGGCGCGCCGTCGATCGCAAACATGCAGGTCTGTATCCAGGTCGGGCACAGGCGCGCCGCAATTTCCAGGTTTGCACGCATCCTGGCGACGTCCACACGGGTATTGTTGACCTTGCGCAAGCCCGATCTGGTGGCGCGGTCCACCTTGAACCACACCTCTCCGCTGACCGCCGCCAGCTTCCTGACCCCTGCCTGAACGCCGGCGCGCTGCATCAGACTGCCATTGGTGATCAGCACCGTCTTGACCTCCGTCGGCACCCCGGTTTGTCGCCGCACCTCCCCGACCAGGTCGATCACGCTCTCGAATTCCCTGGCACTGGTCGGCTCCCCGTTTCCGGATAGCGCAATATCGTTCAGTCGACGCGCCTCGACTGGTACGTGTGCGGCAAGGAAATCGCCGTGCAGGACGTCATGCAGAAATCCGGCGAGTTCCCGTTCGAGCCTGGCGAGATCCACCGGCGGCGGCGCGCCACGCGTGAGGCCCGGAACCTGGCAGTAGATACAGCGCCAGTTGCAGGCATTGTTTACGTTGAGGTTAATGCCCACGGATACGCCGCCCGCGCGCCGTGACACCACCGGGTACACGTAGGTCAGCCCCGCGCTGCCGCGGTCGTGATCGGCAACCGTCAATCGGCCGCGTGGCGATTCGGACATCTGTCGTTACAGTTCAAAGTGGAAGCGCTCTTGTACATGCCGGAGCGCGGTTCGGTTTCCGATTTGGAATTCGCAGCTTACGGGATTCATCGAGCGCCGGGAGACGGCTTCCCGGCCATATCCGCATGGTTTTCGGGCTGCTCCCGGCATCAATCTGCCATGTCCCATTCATGGTGCATTATCAAGACCGTACGCCGTACGGGGCAAGGAATGTCCACGATCAATGTAGGGAAAAGGCCTCGACAACATGTCGCCCCCGGCGGGGGATAGTGATCCGGCCGCAAGCAGTCGCTCGCGATTGTCCCGGATCATGATTATCATGAGCGACAAATCAGCGTTTCCGTCTGGGGCCGTGCGCTGCCGAGCACCAGAATCGCAAGGTTGCACCAGAGGTCCAGGGAAGCAATAACAATTTTGGAGGAAACTGCAATGAAGAAAGCATTTGTGGCATCGCTCGCGCTGGCGGGCCTGTTGGGGTTGGGCGCAGGCGTTGCATCGGCTGCCGGCGAGGAAGTCCAGGGCATCAAGGTCAACAAGGAAAGCGGCACCGCGGGCGACGGCAACACCGTCCTGATGAAGGGCAGCCCGCTGCCGTTGCGCGGTCAGGCGCTCAAGTTGGGCGAACCCCTGCCTTCGGCGATTGTTACCGGCGGCAACCTGGCGCCGGTCAACATGGCCGATGGAAGCGGCAAGGTGCGCATCATCAGCGTCGTGCCTTCGGTCGACACGCCGACTTGCGAGGCCCAGACCCACCTGCTCAGCGAGAAGGACCGCAAGCTCGCGGACCAGGTCGAAATGGTGACCGTGAGCATGGACCTGCCGTTCGCGCAACAGCGTTTTGCCAAAGAGGCGAAGATCAAGAACATCACCTTCTACTCGGACTACAAGACCGGAGAATTCGGGATGAACAACGGCTTGATGATCGAACCGCTGCACCTGCTGGCGCGTGCCGTGATCGTCACCGACAAGAACAACGTGGTCCGCTACATTCAGGTCGTGCCGGAAGTCACCCAGCTTCCCGACATGGCGGCGGCGATGAACTTCGCGAAGACGCTGCTGTAATCGATCCGGTACCGGAATGCAAAAGGCCCCGCGCGAGCGGGGCCTTTTTGTTTGTGGCCAGGCCGAATAAACCTCTGGCGGAAGGGGTGGGTCAAGATGCGAGCATCCGCGAGCCTCTTCAGGCGCTCGCTAACCGGTCTTCGGCCGCGTTAAGCGCGACAGCGCGGCGAGGCGCCAATCGAACCCCCAAAAAAGACCTGGCGGAGGGGTGGGATTCGAACCCACGAGAGACTTGCGCCTACTGCCGGTTTTCAAGACCGGTGCATTTAACCGCTCTGCCACCCTTCCGAATGTCTGCCGGTTTTAGCTCCGGCGTAACCTGAAGGTTAGCCTCCGCTAGCGCAAGCTTCGCGTGCGCCAAGACCGGTGCATTTAACCGCTCTGCCACCCTTCCGAGTTTCCGCCGGTTTTAGCTCCGACGTAACCTGAACGAGTTAGTCTGCGCTGGCGCCGAAGCTTCGCGTGCGCCAAGACCAGTGCATTCAACCGCTCTGCCACCCTTCCGGTTTCCGCCGGTTTTGCTCCGACATAACCTGAAGGTTAGTCTGCACTAGCGCCGGCTTAACCGCAGGTCTAGCCTGCACCTGGCGCGAAGCTTTGCGTCGCCCAACCGCTCTGCCAACCCTCCGGCCGGCGCAAATGATACGCGCATGCCTTGGGGCCGCCAAATTAGGCGTTGAAACTTTGCCCCCGGTTAAGTAGTCTTACGTGCTGTAAATTCCTACATTGAGGAGTCTGTAACCATATGCAACCAGAAATCCAGTACGGTGCGCAACCCGGGCAGTTGATCGCTTGCACGGAACAAGGTGTTGCGAAACACCTACATTCTGCTGGCACTGACCATGGTTCCAACGGTGATCGGCGCCCTGGTGGGCATGGCCACCGGCGGGATCATCATGCAACACCCGATCATGATGTCGCTGGTGATGATCGCGGGTGTCATCGGCCTGCAGTATGCCATCGCCGCCAATCGCAACAGCGGTCTCGGCGTGGTTCTGTTGCTCGGGATGACATTCATCCTCGGCTGGTGGCTCGGACCCCTGCTCAACGTCGCATTGTCGCTTCAGGAATGGCCCGCAACTGATCGGCATGGCTGCCGCGGGCACCGGCGGCATTCTGCTGGTCATGAGCGTGATTGCCACCACCACGAAGAAGGACTTCAGCTTCATGGGCAAATTCCTGTTCGTGGGCATGATCGTGCTGCTGCTCGCCATGATCGCCAACATGTTCTTCCAGATTCCGGCGCTGGCCCTGACGCTTTCTGCGCTGGTAATCGTGGTGTTCTCGCTGTTCCTGTTGCACGACGTCAGCCGCATCGTCAACGGCGGCGAGACCAACTACATCATGGCGGCGACGGGCGTGTACATGAGCCTGTTCAACATTTTCGCCAACCTGCTGCAGTTGCTCATGGCGTTCTCCGGCGAACGCGACTGATTCTGCCGCGCCTCAAGGAAAGGGCAACCCCTGGGTTGCCCTTTTTTCATTCCGGATTCCTGTTCAAGGCATCTCGAACAGGGCAATTGATTCCACGTGCGAGGTGTGCGGGAACATGTTCACCACACCCGCCGCGGTCAGCCGATAGCCGTGTGAATGCACCAGCACTTCCGCGTCGCGCGCCAGCGTTGCCGGATTGCAGGAAACGTAGACGATGCGCGCGGGCGGTGAATTCCCAATCGCCTTCACCAGGTCCATCGCGCCGTCGCGCGGCGGATCGATCAGCATCCGGTCAAATGGCGCCAGTCCGCTCCAGTCTTCTGCCGGTGATGGCAAACAGGTCGCGCTCGATGAACCGGCATGTTGCGTCCAGTCCATTGCGCACGGCATTTTCCCGGGCGCGTTGCAGCAGTCCGGGGTTGCCTTCGATGCCGGTAACCTGTGCGCCGGACCTGGCGATGGCCAGCGAGAAATTCCCCAGGCCGCAGAAAAAGTCGCCGATGCGATCGCCCGGCTGCGGGTCCAGCAACGTGATCGCCCGCCGCACCAGTGCCCGGTTGATCTCGTGATTGACCTGGGTGAAGTCGGTCGGCATTGAACGGAAAGGTCAGGTCGAAATCAGGAATCCGGTATTGCAGACGGCGGCGCATCCAGCGGAAAGAAGGGATGGATTGAGTCCGGGCCCCTTGGGCTGCAGGAATAACTGCACGCGATGCTGTACGGCGAACTGCCTGAGCTTGTCCTGGTCGGAGGCATCAGGCGGCTCCAGCACGCGCAGCACCAGCACATCCACCGCATCGCCGATGGCGAGCTCCACCTGTGGCAGACGCTCGCGAATGGACAGCGAAGCGATCAACTGCCGCAGCGGTACCAGCAACGCCGAGATGCGGGCCGGCACCACTTCGCAAGTCTGCATGTCCGCCACGAAGCTGCTGTGGCGTTCGCGAAAACCGACCAGCGTCCCTTTCTTCGGCGACATAGCGAGCCGAGAAGCGCGCGCGGTGGCGGTACTCCCAGGTCGGTCCATGAATCGGGGAAAGCATGGTCTCGGCCGTCACCTTGCCGATTCGGGCCAGATTCTCCTCCAGGACGCGCTGCTTCGCTGCCACCTGCGCACGTGGCTCCAGGTGCTGCATGCTGCAGCCGCCACAGACACCGAAATAGCGGCAACGCGGCACAGTGCGCGAGGCCGACGCGCGTACGATTCTCCTTGCCTCGGCGAACTCGTATTTCGGTTTGCGCTGGTAGGATGCGAACTCGACCACTTCTCCGGGGAGCGCGCCCTCGATGAAGATCACCTTGCCGTCCACGTGCGCGACGCCGCGTCCTTCCTGGTCGAGGGACTCGACCAGCACCGCAGGCCCGACCAATTCGCGTTTCATGCTGCTTTCATGCTACGCGTGCCAGCCGGCCAGAAATTCCCGCCAGTGTGCTTCCGTGGACTTGGACAGCGTCATGCGCACCAGTTCGCATTCGCGCCGGTACTGTGCCTCGTCGATGCGCTCCGCGGATCAACTGGAAACGCTGATAGACGAGATAAGTGTTGGCGACGTCGGTCTCGCAGTAATGCCTGATCGCCTCGATCCTGCCGGCCTGGTAGGCGTCCCAGACTTTCGAGCCGTCCATGCCGAGTTTTCCCGGAAGCCCGAGCAGTTGCGCGATCTGGTCGAGCGGCGCGTTGCCGCGGCCCTGGTACATCGCCAGCACATCCATCAGGTCGAGATGGCGGCTGTGATAGCGGCTGATGTAGTTGTTCCATTTGAAGTCGCGGTCATCCTCGCCCATGTCCCAGAAGCGCGCGGCACGCACGCCGTGGATCAGCGCCCGGTAATTCAGCACCGGCAGATCGAAGCCGCTGCCGTTCCACGAAACCAGCTGAGGGGTGTACTTCTCGATGCCGTCGAAGAAGCGCCGGATCAGTTCGCGTTCGGATTCTCGCGGCCTCGCCCAGCGACCAGACGCGGAAAGCTGTCGCGATCGCGCAGCGCGCAGGAGATCGCCACCACCCGATGCAGATGCAGCGGCAGGAAATCGCTGCCGGTGGCCTCGCGCCGGCGCTCGAACGCCGCCTGCGCCACTTCGGCATCGCTGGTCTGCGGACCATGCCCGTAAAGGCGCCGCAACCCGTCGATGTCGGGAATGGTCTCGATATCAAATGCCAAAACAGGAGTCATGCGAGTCAGCGTCTATTGTCCAGCCATCCAAACGTGCACCGGATGGAAATCCCCGCGCTTCTGTGCGCGGTGGAAACGCACAGGATACCGGAAAGCACGGCAGACCCTCTACCGGGCGAAGTGCGCGCGGACTTCCTCTCACTCTGCAGGTGTGGCCCGCCGTCGCAGCGACAAACCACCGCGCAATCGGACTCGGACGGCGATCAAACGACGGTGTTAGACTTGATGTCAGGATAGCCTTACCAGGCGGAGGAGAGTTCGTGAGTTCGCCGGCAAGACAGAACCCGGTGTTGCACAACGCCATGCATTGTCCGGACTACGCCAGGAACCGGCAACTGCGCGAATGGGTAGGCGGAATCGCGCAACTCACCCGCCCGGACCGTATCCACTGGTGCGACGGCTCGCAGGCAGAGTACGACGCCTTGTGCCACCAGTTGGTTGCCGCCGGCACCTTCCGCAGGCTCGACCCGACGAAACGTCCTGACAGCTACGTGGCGCTGTCCGATGCCTCGGACGTCGCAAGGGTCGAGGACCGCACGTTCATCTGCACGCCCCGCAGTGACGACGCCGGGCCGACCAATAACTGGATTGACCCGCAAGAGATGAGGCAGAGGCTGCTCGCGCTGTTTGAGGGCAGCATGCGCGGCCGGACTCTTTACGTCGTGCCGTTTTCCATGGGGCCGCTCGGTTCGCCAATCTCGCACATCGGTGTTCAGCTCACGGATTCCGCGTACGTGGCGGTCAGCATGCGCATGATGACCCGCATGGGCCGCGAAGCGGTCGAGGCCCTCGGCACCGAGGGCAGATTCGTCGCCTGCCTGCATTCGGTCGGCATGCCGCTTGTCAGCCGGGCAGGAAGACGTGCGCTGGCCCTGCAACAGGGACCACAAGTACATCGTGCATTTTCCGGAGGAGAACGCAATCTGGTCGTACGGCAGCGGCTACGGTGGCAATGCCCTGCTCGGCAAGAAGTGCTTCGCGTTGCGCATCGCCTCGTGCATGGGCCGCAAGCAGGGTTGGCTCGCCGAGCACATGCTCATCCTCGGAGTGGAGTCGCCGCAGGGTGAAAAGCACTACGTTGCGGCGGCGTTCCCGAGCGCATGCGGCAAGACCAACTTCGCGATGATGATTCCGCCGGCGGCATTCAAGGGCTGGAAAGTCACCACGGTAGGCGACGACATCGCCTGGATCAAGCCCGGAGCGGACGGCAGGCTGTATGCGATCAATCCGGAGTACGGTTTCTTCGGGGTTGCCCCCGGCACTTCGGAGGAAATCCAATCCGAATGCGATGGCGATGCTGAGCCGCAACTGCATCTTCACCAACGTGGCGATGACTCCGGACGGCGACGTCTGGTGGGAGGGCATGACCGACGAACCGCCGCCGCAACTCACCGACTGGCAGGGGCTTTCCTGGACACCGGACTGTGGGCGCAAGGCCGCACACCCGAACGCACGCTTCACGGTGCCGGCGTCGCAGTGTCCGTCAATGGATCCCGCCTGGGAGACGCCGGAGGGCGTGCCGATTTCCGCCTTCATCTTCGGCGGCCGCCGCGGCACCACCGTCCCGCTGGTCACCGAGAGCTTCGACTGGGCCGACGGCGTCTACATGGCCGCCACGCTCGGCTCGGAAACCACGGCGGCGGCGACCGCGAAGGTCGGTGAGGTGCGCCGCGATCCGATGGCAATGCTGCCGTTCTGCGGCTACCACATCGGCGACTACTTCGACCACTGGCTTGGATTCGGTCGTGCGCTGAAGCATCCGCCGCGGATCTTCTGCGTCAACTGGTTCAGGAAGGATGGCGACGGCAAGTTTCTCTGGCCGGGGTACGGCGAGAACATGCGCGTGCTGAAATGGATCGTGGATCGCTGCCAGGGGCGGCTCGAGGCCGCCGAAAGCCCTCTGGGATGGATGCCGCGCAAACAGGACCTGGTGTGGGACGGACTGCGCGTCTCGAATGAGACGTTCGCCGAATTGATGTCGCTGGACCGCGAGGCCTGGTCCGAAGAGCTGCGGTCTGCACGAACAACTCTTCGCACACATTCAGGATCGCCTGCCGAAGGAACTTGCGCAGAAACGCGAACTACTGCTCGCCCGCATGGCCCGCGCCCCCGCCCGCTGGACCGTGCCATGACCAGCCACCTCACCGCCAACCCTCTAAGAACGGAGAGGGACGCGCATTAAATGCAGGCGGTGATCAATCCCTAAAAGCTCGTCGCCGCCTGCGGCGTGATTTTCTCCTTGCTCCCTCTCCTCTCAGTGGACTTGGCGCGGGGCGGTGAGACGCTGCGGACTACTCGGCGGGGAACACGCCGGTCGAGAGATAGCGGTCGCCGCGGTCGCAGACGATGGTGACGATGGTGGCGTTCTCCACTTCGCGGGACACCTGCAACGCCGCCCACAACGCGCCGCCGGAGGAGATGCCGGCGAAAATGCCTTCCTCTTTTGCCAGCCGGCGCGTCGTCTCCTCGGAATCGGCCTGGCTGACTTCGATGACCCGGTCCACGCGCTTGCGGTCGTATATTTTCGGCAGGTAGGCTTCCGGCCATTTGCGGATGCCGGGAATCTGCGAGCCCTCGGTCGGCTGACAGCCGATGATCCGGATCGCCGGATTCTTTTCCTTGAAGAAACGCGAGCAGCCCATGATCGTGCCGGTGGTGCCCATGCTGCTGACGAAATGGGTGATCTGGCCGCGGGTGTCGCGCCAGATCTCCGGGCCGGTGCCTTCGTAATGCGACAGCGGATTATCTGGGTTGGCGAACTGGTCCAGGATCAGGCCTTCGCCGCGCGCCTGCATCTGCTCCGCGATGTCGCGTGCCGTTTCCATCCCGCCTTCCTTCGGCGTCAGCACGAACCTCGCGCCGAATGCCGCCATGGTCTGCCGCCGCTCGACCGACAGATGCTCGGGCATGACCAGTACCATGCGATAACCGCGCATCGCCGCCACCATTGCCAGCGCGATGCCGGTATTGCCGCTGGTCGGTTCGATCAGCGTGTCGCCCGGTTTGATCTGCCCGCGTTCCTCCGCGCGCCGGATCATGGACAGCGCAGGACGATCCTTCACCGATCCGGCCGGGTTGTTGCCCTCGAGCTTGGCCAAGCACGACGTTGCTGGTCTTGCCGGGGATGCGCTTCAGGCGCACCAGCGGCGTATTGCCCACGAAATCATCGAGGGTTTGATAGGCACTGACGGGATTACGATCCATGGAAATATGATACTCGCGCGCTCCCGGGAGCGGAAAATTCCCTGAATGCGTCGAGTCTAGCGCGCGGCGGCTAGCAGCCATTCGACGTAGCGCGTGACGCCGGTTTCGACGTCGAAGAACGGTGCGGCGTATCCGGAGCCGCGCAGTTGCGCGAGGTCGGCCTCGGTGTAGCTCTGGTATTTTTCCCTGAGGCCGGGCGGAAAGGGTACGTACTCGATCACTCCCTGCGACCTGAGTTCGCGCAAGGCTGAGCGCGTCCTTGCCTTCGGCGCGCCGCAAGGCGTTGATGGTCGCGACCGCGACGTCGTTGAAAGTCTGCGAAGCACCGGTGCCGCAGTTGAAAATGCCCGTCTTCCTGGGATTGTCGAGGAAATACAGATTCACTTTCACCACGTCCTCGACCGAAATGAAATCGCGCCGCTGCTCGCCTGCCGCGTAACCGCCGCTGCCCTCGAACAGTTTCACCTTTGCCGGTCTCGCGGAACTGGTTGAAGCAATGGAACGCAACCGACGCCATGCGCTCCTTGTGTGCTTCCCGAGGGCCATAGACGTTGAAGTAACGCAGCCCCACCACCTGCGCCGTATTGTCCTCCCAGCGCCGGCGCACCAACTGGTCGAACAGAAACTTCGAATAACCGTAGACGTTCAGCGGCTTCTCGTTCTCCCTGCCCTCCTTGAACACCGGTCCCGATCCGTACACTGACGCCGAAGAAGCATAGATCAGCGGCACCGACTCGGACTGACAATACGCCAGCAGGTCCACCGAGTAACGGTAGTTGTTCTCCATCATGTAGCGTCCGTCGGTCTGCATGGTGTCCGAACAGGCACCCTGGTGAAGGATGGCGGCAATCTCGCCGTCGAAGGTCCCGGCGTCGAGCGCTGCGCGGAAATACTCCTTGTCCAGGTAGTCGGCAATCTCGCAGTCCGCCAGGTTGCGGAACTTGTCGGCATGGCTGAGGTTGTCCACCGCAAGAATGCCGGTCTCGCCGCGCGCGTTCAGCGCCTTGACGATATTGGAGCCGATAAAACCCGCTGCACCAGTGACGACGATGTACATGTTCTTGATCGATCAGGAAAACAATTCTTCGGGGTGAACCACTGCGGTGCCGAGTTTGCCCACGACGATTCCGGCCGCCTTGTTGGCGAACTGCACCGCCTCGGCGAACCCGGCGCCGGCCGCAAGCAACACGCCGAGAACGGCAATGACGGTATCCCCGGCACCGCTGACATCGTACACTTCACGCGCCACGGCGGGCACATGCAGGCGCTGCCGCTCGCGATACAGGGTCATGCCCTCCTCGCTGCGGGTGAGCAACAGCGCATCCAGCGCCAGTTCGCGGCGCATCTTCTGCGCCCTTTCGGTGAGATCGTCCTCGCTTTTCCAGCGTCCCGCCACTTCGCGGAATTCCGCACGGTTGGGCGTAACCAGCGTCGCGCCGCGATAGCGGTTGTAATCGTCCCCCTTCGGGTCGACCAGCACCGGCTTTCCCGAGGCACGCGCCAGCTCGATCATCTTCTCGATGTGCCTGAGCCCGCCCTTGCCATAGTCGGACAGGATCACCACGTCCGCCTTCGGCAGCCGCGCCTCGAAGTCGGCGAGCTTGGACAACAGCACTTCATGCCCGGGCTCGGTTTCGAAATCGATGCGAAGCAACTGCTGCTGGCGGCCGATCACGCGCAACTTGATGGTGGTGGCGAGTCCGGGATCGCGATGCATCTGGGCGGTGATGCCCTCGGAATCGAGCAGTCGCTGCAGACAATCGCCGGCTTCGTCCTGCCCGACCACCGACAGCAGCGAGGCTTGCGCACCGACTGCAACGATGTTGCGCGCAACATTGGCCGCGCCGCCGAGGCGCTCCTCGGTGCGCCCGACCTTCACCACCGGCACCGGCGCCTCCGGCGAGATCCGGCTCACCTCGCCGAACCAGTAGCGGTCGAGCATCACGTCCCCGACCACCAGTACCCGCGCTTTCGTCAACGCTTCTCGTCTCACGCCTCTCGCCTCTCGCCTCTCGCTTACGGTCTTCCCATCGAGAAATACTCGAATCCCGCTTCCCGCATCAAGGCCGGATCGTACAGGTTGCGCCCGTCGAACACGATCGGCGCCTTGAGACGTCGCTTCATATCTTCGAAATCCGGACTGCGGAATTCCTTCCATTCGGTGACGATGATCAGCGCATCCGCGCCATCGAGCGCCGCCGTCGTGGACGCGGCGAAATGCACTGCCGGTTCCTTGGCGAACACCTGCCTTGCCTCCTTCAGCGCCACCGGATCGTAGACACTCACGCTGGCACCGCGGGCAAGCAGGCCGTTGATCACCACGCGGCTCGGCGCCTCGCGCATGTCATCGGTGTTCGGCTTGAAAGACAGCCCCCACACGGCGAACCTGCGGCCGTCGAGATGTTCGCCGAAACGCATGCGCACCTTCTCCAGAATCCGCTGCTTCTGCGTGCGGTTCACCTTCTCCACCGCATCCACGATGGTCATTTGCATGCCGTACTCGCCGGCCGTGTGCTGCAGCGCCTGGATGTCCTTGGGAAAGCACGACCCGCCATAGCCCACTCCGGCGTACAGGAAGTGATAGCCGATACGCTGGTCGGAGCCGATGCCATGGCGCACCGCCTCGATGTTCGCGCCGAGTCTTTCGGCAAGATTGGCCAACTCGTTCATGAAGGAAATGCGGGTGGCGAGCATCGCGTTGGCGGCGTACTTGGTCAGTTCCGCCGACCTCGGGTCCATGACCAGAAGGCGGTCGTGATTGCGCAGGATCGGCGCGTACAGCTGGCGCATGATCTGTGTGGCACGCTCGTCGCTGCTGCCGACCACGATGCGGTCCGGACGCATGAAATCGTTGACCGCCGCGCCTTCCTTGAGGAACTCCGGGTTGGAGACCACGCTGAACGGCAGCTGCATGCCGCGGTTCTTCAATTCCTCCTCGATCACGGCGCGCACCCGTTCCGCAGTGCCCACCGGTACCGTGGACTTGTTCACCACCACGCGGTAGTCGTCCATGTAACGGCCGATACTGCGGGCGGCGCCGAGCACGTAACGCAGGTCCGCCGAGCCGTCCTGGTCGGCCGGCGTGCCCACGGCGATGAACTGCAGGGTGCCGTGGGCGACGCTTTCCTCGACATCGTTAGTAAAGCGCAATCGGCCTGCCGCGGCGTTGTGCCTGACCAGTTGCTCCAGTCCCGGCTCGTAGATCGGAATGCCGCCAGCCTTGAGCGTCGCGACTTTGTGCTCGTCGAGGTCGAGGCAGACCACGTCGTTGCCAAGATCAGCGAAACAGGCGCCCGATACCAGCCCGACGTATCCGCTGCCGATGATGGTGATCTTCACTTGCCGTTCTCCACTGCGGCTACTTCCGAATTGATGCGCGCCAGCACTTCAAGCGGCTGCGCCGCACGCGTGACCGGCCGGCCGATCACCAGATAGCTCGAACCGGATTCGAGCGCCTGGCGCGGCGTCATCACCCGCTTCTGGTCGCCGGCCGGGTCTTCGGGAAGACGGATACCCGGCGTGACGCGCAGGAATGACTCGCCCAGTTGGCTCGCGGATCGCGCCGGCCTCGTGCGCGGCACACACCACGCCGTCCAGGCCACACTCCTTTGCCAGCGCGGCGAGACGCAACGCTTCGTCCAGCGGCGCGGCATCGATCCCCACTTCACGCAAGTCCTCCTCCGCCATGCTGGTCAGCACGGTCACGGCGATCAACCGCGGCCGGCCGGGCGCCAGCTCCGATCGCCTCGCGCGCCGACTGCATCATTGTCCGTCCGCCGAGCGCGTGCACGTTCAGCATCCACACCCCGAGAGCGGCGGCCGCCTTGCATGCCTGCGCCACGGTGTTCGGAATGTCGTGAAACTTCAAATCGAGAAAGATATCGAAGCCGCGTTTCACCAGTATTGCAACAAACTCCGGCCCGGCCGCGGTGAACAACTCCTTGCCGACCTTCAGCCGGCAGGCGGATGGCTGGAGCCGATCCACCAGAGCCGTTGCCGACCTCGGCGTCCGCGTAATCGAGCGCGACGATGACCCGGGAACCGGTAGTCAAGTGGTCAGCTCCCGCTCTTCGGTGCGCCTCGGGGAATAGGTTTCCCAGCCGTTGCACGCCGGACAGTGCCAGTAGAACTGGCGCGCCTTGAAGCCGCAGTTGTCGCAGCGGTAAAGCGCGAGACTCCTGGTGTGCTGGTGCACCAGGTTCTTGATCAACTGGAGATCCTGGCGGCGCTCGGCGGGAACCTCCAGAAGCTGGGCTTCGAGCAGCTTGTCCAGTCCCAGCAGTGTGGGATTGCGCGTCAGCTCGTCGCGCACCAGGCGGTAAGCGGAATCCGCGCCGCTCTGGTCGAGCTCGCCCTGAAAGATGGCGTTGAGCAGGTCGAGCGACGGATAGCTGGCGAGGTAGCCGCGCAGCAGCTGCAAGCCCTTCATCCTCCCGTCCGAGGTTGCGATAGGCAAGCAGCAGCTTGTCGGCAATCAGTGAGAGGTACGCGGGATTCTGCCCCTCGACGCGCTTCCAGGCCTCGATCGCCTGCTCGTGCTTCTGCCGGGCCAGCTCGATGTCGCCCAGCAGGATATTGGCGCGCGCGCACTTGCGATTGACGCTTGAGTGCCTCCTGCAGATAGTCGTCGCGCCGCGTCCCAGCGTGAATGGGTCATCTCGCCGACCGCCAGCTCGCAGTAGAAATTGGCGATATCCACGGCACTCGACTGGCCGGCCACGGCATCCATGCTGGCGCGAAGCCTCGATCGCCTTCTTCCAGTCCTTCTCCTGCTCGAAAATCTCGAGCAGGAACTTCAGCCCCTGCTGTTCGTACTGGGTGCCCTGCAGCTTTCCGAACATCTCCTCGGCGCGGTCGAGCAACCCGGCCTTCAGATAGTCCTGCGCCAGCTCGTACAACGCCGTGAGCTTCTGATCCGGCGCAAGATCCGGCCTGCCGAGCAGGTTCTCGTGCATGCGGATCGCCCTCTCGACTTCGCCGCGGCGCCGGAACAGGCTGCCCAGCGCAAAATGCAGCTCGATGGTCTGCGGATCGACCTTCACCACCTCGATGAAGGCTTCGATCGCCTTGTCGGGCTGCTCGTTGAGCAGGAAGTTCAGGCCCTTGAAATAGGAAAGCGGGAGCGCGCGCGACTCGGACAGCAGCTGCTTGATATCAACCCGCGCCGCCAGCCAGCCGAGTGCGAAGAAAAGCGGAAATCCGAGCAGCCACCAGAGTTCGAATTCCATGTGCGAAGTCAGGCCAAGACCCCGATGCCGGCATTCGCGGCCATCGTTGGCGCTGTGCGCACGCTTGATGTCGCGTTGCATCGCATAAGGGGGATACTGGCAGGAAAGTCGGGAATCTGCATCGGGCTAACGAGCGTCCTCTGGTGCAGCCGGTTTCGACCGCACTTCCTTGCGCAACTGGAGAATCTCGCGACGCTGCCGGTACACATAAGTCAGACAGGCAACCACGCCTGCCAGCGCGCCGACGCCGAAAAAGACCAGCACCACCATCGCCAGCGATGCTTCCCACTGGCTGCCGAGATAGAAACGCACGATCACCGGATCGGTATTCTTCAGCGCGAAGCCGAAAAGCAGCAGGAACAGCAGGATTCGCAAAGCCCAGGAGATATAGCGCATCAGCGGCCCTGTGAAACCAGGGGGCGAAAGTCAGACGAAAAAAAGCGGCACGATCCTGCGACGATGCCGCTTGCGTTGTGATGCCGGTCGAACACGCCGCCGCCTACTGGCTCTTGAAATCCACGCGTTCGCGCAATTCCTTGCCCGCCTTGAAATGCGGCACGTACTTGGCCGGCACGTGAACCTTGTCGCCGGATTTCGGATTGCGGCCCACGCGCGGCGGACGGTAATTCAATCCGAAACTCCCGAATCCGCGAATTTCGATGCGATGGCCCTGGGCCAGGCTTTTCGCCATGGCATCCAGAATCATCTTCACCGCAAGCTCGGCGTCGCTCGCGACCAACTGGGGAAAGTGCGCCGCCAGCTTGGCAATCAGCTCCGACTTGGTCATGGCGCGTCCTATTGCGCAGGGTTCTTGTTATCCAGCTTGGCCTTGAGCAAGGCGCCGAGGTTGGTCGTGCCCGCATTCGGCGCGCTGTCGGCGGCATGCTTCTGCATCGCCTCGGACTCGTCGGCCGCGTCCTTGGCCTTGATCGAGAGATTGATGTTGCGGTTCTTGCGGTCGATGTTGATGATCATCGCGTTCACCTTGTCGCCTTCCTTCAGGTGCGTGCGGATGTCCTCGACGCGGTCGCGCGCAATCTCGGATGCACGCAGGTAACCCTCCACGTCGCGTGTCGAGCTGAATCACCGCGCCCTTGGGATCGATGGTCTTGACCACGCCATCGACGACCGCGCCCTTGTCGTGCGTGGCGACGAAATTGGTGAACGGGTCGCCCTCGAGCTGCTTGATGCCCAGAGAAATGCGCTCGCGCTCGACGTCGATGGAAACGACCATCGCTTCGACCTCGTCGCCCTTCTTGTAGTTGCGCACGGCCTCTTCGCCGGGAACGCTCCAGGAGAGATCGGACAGGTGCACCAGACCGTCGATGCCGCCCGGCAGGCCGATGAAAATGCCGAAGTCGGTGATGGACTTGATCTGGCCGCGCACCTTGTCGCCCTTCTTGTAATTGGCGGCGAACTCTTCCCAGGGATTGGGCTTGCACTGCTTCATGCCCAGTGAAATGCGGCGGCGGTCCTCGTCGATCTCGAGAATCATCACTTCGACTTCGTCGCCGAGTTGCACCACGCGCGAGGGGTGAACGTTCTTGTTGGTCCAGTCCATTTCGGACACGTGAACCAGGCCCTCGATGCCCTGCTCGATCTCGACGAACGCGCCGTAGTCGGTGAGGTTGGAAACCTTGCCGAACAGGCGGGTGCCGGGAGGGTAACGGCGCGACAGACCGACCCAGGGATCCTCGCCGAGCTGTTTAAGGCCCAGCGAAACGCGATTCTTTTCCTGGTCGAACTTGAGGATCTTGGCGGTGACTTCATCACCGACATTGAGAACCTCGGAAGGATGCTTGACGCGGCGCCAGGCCAGATCGGTGATGTGAAGCAGGCCGTCGATGCCGCCCAGATCGACGAACGCGCCGTAATCCGTGATGTTCTTGACGATACCCTTGACCGTGGCGCCTTCCTGCAGGCTGGCGAGCAGCGCTTCGCGTTCCGCACCCTGGCTGGCTTCCAGCACCGCGCGGCGCGATACCACCACATTGTTGCGCTTGCGGTCGAGCTTGATGACCTTGAATTCGAGATTCTTGCCCTCGTAGGGGTTGGTGTCCTTCACCGGGCGGATGTCCACCAGCGAACCGGGAAGGAAGGCGCGAATGCCGTTCACCATGACAGTGAGCCCGCCCTTGACCTTGCCGTTGACCAGGCCCTGCACCAGGGTGCCCTGTTCCATCGCCTTTTCCAGATCGTGCCAGGCGGCCAAGCGCTTGGCCTTTTCCCGCGACAGGCGGGTTTCACCGTAGCCATCCTCGAGCGCTTCGATTGCAACGGTCACATAGTCGCCGGGCTTGACCTCGACTTCGCCACGATCGTTCTTGAATTCGTCTGCCGAGATGAAGCTCTCCGACTTCAGGCCGGCGTTCACCACGACGAAATTGGGATCTACACGCACCACTTCGGCCGTGATGACTTCACCTGCACGCATCTCCTTTCGCGACAGGCTCTCTTCGAACATCGCGGCAAAATTATTTTCGGAGGTGACGGCGTCAGGCGTTTGGGTTTCAGTTGTCATAAAAAGAAGGTTGGACTCGGAAATAATCCGTTGCAGGAAACGGGGTTAGTTAATGAACCCGTCGACAGCGGAAAAAAGACCCTCCCGGGGCGTGCAGCTGCCGGCAGTTTGCGGGTCTGATTCAGCGGGACGGGGCCCGGCGCTGCACAGATTCGAACCACTGGATTACCTGGGCGACTGCCTCGTCTATTGAAAATCCAGTGGTGTCAAGAACTTGCGCGTCTGCGCTCTTCTGCAGAGGGGCCACGCTGCGCGCGCTGTCGCGGGCGTCGCGTTGGCTGATTTCCTGCAAAAGGGTGGCTAGATTAGCATCGAAACCTTTGTCTATCAACTGTTTATAGCGGCGTAGCGCGCGCTCCTCAGCGGACGCAGTGAGGAACACCTTGAGTACCGCATCGGGAAACACCACCGTGCCCATGTCGCGCCCGTCGGCAACGAGCCCCGGGGACTGCCGAAACGCCCGCTGCCGCTGGATAAGCCCTTGACGTACTTGAGGAATCGCTGCCACGTGGGACGCGACCGCCGAGACTTCCTCGGTGCGAATCACCTCGGTCACGTCCTCCCCACCGAGGCGTATGTGGTGTTCGTGGAACTCCACCGGCAACGATTGAGCGCATCTTCCGAGCGCCCAGGCATCCTCCATCGCAATTCGTTGCCGCATCGCTGTCAGCGCGACCAGCCGGTAGAGCGCACCGCTGTCGAGATACTGGAATCCGAGTCGCTGCGCCACTTGCCGTGCGACCGTGCCCTTTCCAGAAGCCGAAGGCCCGTCGATGGCGATGACCGGCACCACCGCGCCCGCCGCAATCTCGGCAAAGCGATCGAAAAAATCCGGAAAAGTCTTGGCCACACACTTCGGACCGTTGATGCGCACCGCCACGCCGCCGAGCGCGACCAGCGCGAAGCACATCGCCATGCGGTGGTCGTCGTACGTTTCGATTGACGCGTGAGGCGTCAGCCGTGAGGCGTAAGGTGGGGTAACCACCAGGTAATCCGCGCCCTCCTCCACCGTTGCGCCGATCTTGCGCAATTCGATTGCCATCGCCGCGATGCGATCGGTTTCCTTCACCCGCCAACTGGCAATGTTGCGAAGCCGGCTCGCGCCGTCGGCGAACAACGCTGTCACCGCCAGCGTCATTGCCGCGTCGGGAATGTGATTAAGATCGAGGTCGAAATTTTGCAGCCGGCCGTTTGCCGGCGCGCGCGCTTCGATCCAGTTCTCTCCCATGACGATGCGCGCACCCATCCCGGCCAGCGCGGCGACAAAACTCACGTCGCCCTGGATGCTGTTGCGGCCCACGCCTTCCACCCGCACCGGCCCGCCACCAATCGCGCCGGCAGCGAGAAAATACGACGCCCCCGAGGCGTCGCCCTCGACAAAGATTTCTCCGGGACCGTGGAATCGGCTGCCGGCGGGAATGGTGAACGAAGTCCAGCCGGCGCGGCGAACCTGCACGCCGAACCGCGCCATCAGGTTGAGGGTGATTTCGATGTAGGGTTTGGAAATCAGTTCGCCAACGACTTCAATCGTCGTTTGCTTGCCCGTCAGCGGCAGCGCCATCAGCAGTGCAGTCAGGAACTGGCTGGAAACGTCGCCGCTCACCCGAACCTTGCCCGCATCGCGGATATTTCCGGGCCGGATTTCCAGCGGCGGAAATCCTTCCTTGCCCAGATAACGCAGGTCGGCGCCAAGTTGGCGCAACGCGTCCACCAGGTCGCCGATCGGACGCTCGTGCATTCGCGGTACGCCCGACAACCGGTAATGCCCGCCGCAAAGCGCCAGCGCCGCGGTCAGCGGCCGCAACGCGGTGCCGGCATTGCCAAGAAACAAGTCGGCGCTTTTCACTGGAAACTGACCGCCGCAGCCGCTCACGCTCAGGGGCCCCTGCTCCTTTCCCTTCTGCAGTTTCACACCCAGCTTTTCGAGCGATTCGAGCATGCGGTCAACGTCGTCCGCCGACAGCAAATCGTGAACCTTCGTGGTCCCGCGCGCGAACGCGGCCAGCAGCAGGACGCGGTTGGAGATGCTCTTCGAGCCCGGCAGGCGCAACCTGCCCGCCGCCCGGTCGAACGGTCCAAGATCCAGGTACTCGGGTACGCAGCCATGCCTCAGGATCCGTTGCGCATCCAGGCATTGCGCGCGCTGCGCGCCGCTTCGAACACGCGCTCGATCTCCGCGCCATCGGCCTGGCGCAGGCACCGCGCCAGTTCGGCGAGTTGCTGCTGATACGCCTCGATATCGGCCAACAAGGCCTCTCGATTGGCAAGCGCGATGTCGCGCCACATTTCCGCAGAGCTGCCCGCGATGCGGGTGAAGTCGCGGAAGCCGCTGGCGGCGAAACCGAACAGCGTTTCCGCGTCCGGCCGCGTCGCGATCATGTGCACCAGCGTGTAGGCAAGCATGTGCGGAAGATGGCTCACTGCGGAGAACACGCGGTCGTGACGTTCCGGCGTCATTCGGCTCACACGGGCCCCGCAGACCTTCCACATCGCTTCGACACGATCAATTGCGGCAGCCTGGTTTTCCTCCAGGGGCGTGAGCACGACATTCCTGCCTTCGAAGAGTAGCGCGCTGGCGGCATCCACGCCGTCAGTTCGGCACCGGCAATCGGGTGTCCCGGTACAACGGACGCAAGATGCCGGGAGCACAATGCGCCGCACCGAAGCGACGAAATCCTGCTTGGTGCTGCCCGCGTCGGTGACCAGCGTGCCCGGCGTCAGGGCATCGGCGAGCGCCCCCAGCACCCGGGGGTTCTGCTGCACCGGCACCGCGATCAACACCGCGTCGGCGCCCTTGACCGCAGCCGCGATGTCCTCGACCGCTTCGTCGATCACGCCGAGTTCGAGAGCCCGGGCAATGTTGGCACGGCCGCGGCCGACGCCGATCACCCGGCGCACGCTTCCGGCACGCCTGAGCGCAGCCGCCACCGATCCGCCGATCAGGCCGACACCGATGACGATCAGTCTGTCGCTATGGAAATTGCTCAAGGAGATTGCGTCGCGCGTTGCCCGAACCTTAGCGCAGGTCTGTCAGAACCGCTTCCAGCGCAGCGAGAAAGCGTTTGTTTTCCGCCTCCGTTCCGACGGTCACGCGCAGATGCTCGGGCATGCCGTAACTGGCGATCGGCCGCACGATGACGCCCTGCCTGAGAAGTCGCTGGAACACCTCCGCAGCTTTCGGAACCTTGAAGCTGACGAAATTGGCGCAAGAAGGAATCCAGGACAGTTCCAGCCGTTTGAATCCGGCGGTCAGCGCCAGCATCCCCTGCAGCGTTGAGCGCGCGGCTCTTCGTGCACAAAATCCTGATCGCCGAGCGCCGCCGCAGCGGCCGCCTGGGCGATATTGCTGACGTTGAAAGGTTGTCTGACGCGGTTCATCAGGTCGGCAACCTGCGAATGGGCAAACGCGAAACCGACGCGAAGTCCGGCGAGTCCGTAAGCCTTCGAGAAGGTGCGCGAAATAACCAGATTGGGAAACTGCTCGAGCCATTTCAGGCTGTCGCCGCGAAGACCCGGATCGAGGTATTCGTAGTAGGCCTCGTCGAGCACCAGCAACACGTCCGCCGGCACCTTGCGCAGGAAGGCATACAAGCACATCCGGGGCCAGCCAGGTACCGGTCGGATTGTTCGGATTGGCGACGAAAACGACGCGTGTGTCGTCGCGAACGGCTCGCGCCATCGCATCGAGATCGTGGCCGAAATCGCGCGCCGGCACCTCGATGCCCGGCTGCGCCCATGGCCTGCGTCGCCAGCGGATACACGGCGAACGCATGTTGCGAATAAACCGCCGAAGCGCCCGGCGCAAGAAAGGCGTGTGCCGCCATTTCCAGCACGTCGTTAGAACCGTTGCCGAGCACGATGCGCTCCGCCGCAATGCCATACATTCTCGCCAGCGCCATTCGCAGATCGAAACCGTTGCCGTCGGGATAACGCGCCACGTCGTCGAGCGCCGCACGCATCGCTGCGACGCCTTCGGGCTTGCGCCGAGCGGGTTCTCGTTGGACGCCAGCTTGACGATGCTCGCCTCCTTCAATCCCATCTCGCGCGCCAGCTCCGAAATGGGTTTGCCCGGCAGATACGGGGCAATGGCGCGAATATACGACGGCGAACGTTCGCAGACGTCGACGATGACCCTGCCGCGACGACACGGTATTCATTGCGCGGCCACCGGATAGGAACCGAGGATCTTGAGAAAGGCCGCGATCCCGCGCATTTCGTCCAGTGCGCGCGCGACCTTGTCCTCGGTCTGGTGCCCTTCAAGGTCCACGAAGAACACGTATTCCCAAAGCCCGGTGCGCGACGGCCGCGATTCCAGCCGCGTCATGCTCACCCCGCAGCGCGCCAGCGGCGTCAACAGCTCGTGAATTGCGCCGGGGATATTGCGGGTGGACATCACCAGCGAAGTCTTGTCATTGCCGGACGGCGGCACCTCCTGCCTGGAGATCACGGCGAACCGGGTGGTGTTGTTCGGTTCGTCCTCGATATTTGCGGCCAGCACCGGCAGGCCGTAGAGTTCGGCCGCCGAGCGGCCGGCGATGGCCGCGGCATCGGCTCTCCACCGCCATGCGCGCGGCCTCGGCGTTGCTCGCCACCGGCACCAGTTCCGCACGCGGGCAGTTCTGGTTCAGCCAGCGGCTGCACTGCGCGAGGCTCTGCGCGTGCGAGTAAATCCGCATGACCGCGGCTATCGTCGCAGCCCTGGACAACAGATTCTGGTGCACCGGCAGCACCACTTCTCCGCAGATCCTCAGCGGTGTGGACAGCAGATTGTCGAGAGTGCGTCCCACCGCGCCCTCGGTGGAATTTTCCACCGGCACGACGCCGTAGCCGACACTGCCGGCCTCGACGGCGCGAAACACCTCGTCTATCGAACCGCACAGCGTCGCCGGCGTCTGGCTGCCGAAGTGCTTCACCACCGCTTCCTCGCTGAACGTGCCTTTCGGCCCGAGACAGGCAACCGAAAACGCGTCCTCCAGCGCCCGGCACGCGGAGATGATTTCGGTGAACAGATGCGTCACCGCCTCGTCCGGCAGACGGTCCGGGATTGCGCTCGGCGATTTGCCTGCAGCACCTGGGCCTCGCGTTCGGGCCGATAGACCGGGCCATCGCCTTTGAGTTTGCCGATGGCATGCGCTGCCGCCGCGCGCTCGCTGACCAGCTTAAGGATCTCCTGGTCCAGCGCGTCGATACGGCTGCGCAGTTGCTTGAGATGTCCGGCATCACGACGCCTCCAAGGGGAGGTAGCGCACCGCCAGCACGCCTTCGATCGCTGCAATCCTGTCGATGACTTTCGACGGTACCGGGCTGTCCACATCCACCAGCGTGTAGGCCATGTCTTTTTTTGACTTGTTGAGCATGTTGTGAATATTGAGGCCGGCCTGGGCGACCGCGGTAGAGATCTGCCCCACCATGTTGGGCACATTGGCATTGGCGATACCGAGCCGGAACGGGGACTCGCGCACCATGGTCACGTCCGGAAAATTCACCGCGTTTCGGACGTTGCCGTTCTCCAGATAGTCGCGCACCTGCTCCACCACCATCACCGCGCAGTTGTCCTCGGCCTCGCGGGTCGAAGCGCCCAGATGCGGCAGCGCGACCACGCCGGAATGCCCGCGGAAGCTGCCGCTGGGAAAATCGCAGACGTAGGCCTTGAGACGCTTTGCATCCAGTGCCTGCAGCACCGCACCATTGTCGACGATGCCTTCCCGGGAAAAATTGAGCAGCACGGCGCCGTGCTTCATCAGGCCGATGCGTCTGGCTTCGATCAGATTGCGGGTCTGGTCCAGCAAGGGGCACATGGATGGTTACGAAGTCGCTGTTACGCATCACTTCCTCGATGCTGTGCGCCTTCTTGACCTGGGACGGCAGGCTCCACGCCGCGTCCACCGTGATCTCAGGATCGTAGCCGTGCACGTTCATGCCCAGCTTGATCGCGGCATCCGCAACCAGGCTGCCGATTCTGCCCAGACCGACGATGCCGAGCACGTGGTGCGGCAGCTCGACACCGGTGAAATGCTTCTTGCCTTCCTCGACCGCCTTGTTGATCTCCTCATCGGCACCGGAAAGCGCATCGACGAAGCGAATCGCGGGAACGAGATTGCGCGCCGCCATCAGCATGCCTGCAAGTACCAGTTCCTTGACCGCATTGGCATTGGCGCCCGGGCGCATTGAACACCGGCACACCGCGCTCATTCATTGTCGCAACCGGGATATTGTTGGTGCCGGCTCCGGCGCGTCCGATTGCCTTCACCGACTGCGCAATGTCCATCGCATGCATGTCCTGCGAGCGCACCAGGATCGCGTCCGGCGACTGCACGTGCGTACCGACGGAATAGCGCTCCGCGGGCAAGCGCTTCAAGCCGACCGCGGAAATCGAATTGAGCGTCAGGATGCGCAGACGGCTCAGCCATGCCGGGCTTCGAACTCGCGCATGAATTGGACCAGCGCCCTGACTCCTTCCACAGGCATGGCGTTGTAAATCGAAGCGCGCATGCCGCCCACCGAGCGATGACCCTTGAGCTGCAGTCAGGCCCCGCGCCTTGGCCTGTTTCAGGAATTCCTCGTCCAGTGCGTCGTCCCTGAGCCGGAACGGGATGTTCATGATCGAGCGATCGTCCTTTGCAACCGGACTGCTGAAGAACCCGCTGCCGTCGAGAAACTCGTAAATCAGACCCGGCCTTGAGATGATTGACTTTCTCCATCTCGCCCAGCCCGCCCATATTCTTCAGCCACTGGAATACCAGTCCGGCGATGTAAAGCGCGTACGTGGGCGGCGTGTTGTACATCGAGTCGTTGTCGGCGTGGATCTTGTAGTCGAACATCGCCGGGCGTGCCCGGCAGCGCCTGGCCGATCAGGTCGTCGCGCACGATCACGATGGTCAGTCCTGCAGGCCCGATGTTCTTCTGCGCGCCCGCATAGATAAGGCCGAATCTCGACACGTCCAGCGGCCGTGCCAGGATGTGCGAAGACATGTCCGCCACCAGCGGCACGCCGCCCGTATCGGGCAGCCAGTGATACTCAATGCCGCCGATGGTTTCGTTGGAGGTAATGTGCAGGTATGCCGGATCAGCGCTGAGTTTCCACGCAGACTGTTTCGGAACGTAGCTGAAATTCCTGTCCGCCGAACTCGCTGCCACGTTGACGCTGCAGAACTTCCCGGCCTCGGCGATCGCCTTTTTCGCCCATTCGCCGGTGTGGATGTAGTCGGCTGACTTTTTTCCACGCAACAGGTTCATCGGCACCATGGCGAACTGCGCGGTTGCCCCACCCTGCAGGAACAGAACCTTGTAATTCGCCGGAATGGCAAGCAACGCGCGCAGGTCGGCTTCCACGGCTTCCGCGATGGCGATGAATTCCTTGCCGCGATGACTCATTTCCATGACCGACATCCCGGTTCCATGCCAGTCGAGCAATTCGTCGCGCGCCTGCTCCAGGACCACCTGCGGCAGCACCGCCGGGCCCGGACTGAAGTTGAAAACTCTTCCCACTTTCTTTTCTTTCTCTCTAAGGATTGGAAAACGCTGCAGGCTGCCTCAACTCGTTTCGTCCTCACCCTTGTCCTGGCCCGGCGGCCCGTCGGCGGACTCGTTGCGATCCGGACTGACGTCAGGATCGGCGTCCGGACCGGCGGCGGGTTCCGATTCTGGATCCGAGTCCGGATCCGGGCCCACGTCGTCGTCCTTGTCCACGATTTTCTGCAGGCCGGCGAGTTTCTCTTCCGGACCAAGGTTGATCAGCGTCACTCCCTGGGTGGACCGGCTCATTTCGCGTATTTCCTTGACCCGCGTGCGGATCAGCACGCCACCGGTGGTAATGAGCATGATTTCGTCGCTTTCCTCGACCAGGGTGGCGGCCACCACATTGCCGTTGCGAGCGCTGGTCTGGATCGCGATCATCCCCTGCGTGCCGCGGCCGTGGCGGGTGTATTCGGTGATCGGGGTACGCTTGCCGTAGCCGTTCTCGGTGGCCGTGAACACCGACACGTTCTCGTTGTCCGCCACCAGCAGCGAGATGACTTTCTGGCCGCCGGAGAGTCTCATTCCGCGCACGCCGCGCGCCACGCGCCCCATCGGTCGCACGTCCTGTTCGTCGAAACGCACCGCCTTGCCGGCGTCGGAAAACAGCATGATGTCCTGCCGGCCTTCGGTGAGCGCCACGCCGATCAGGTAGTCCCCCTCTTCCAGATCCACCGCGATGATTCCGGACGGACGCGGGCGCGAAAAATCTGAAAGCGGCGTTTTCTTGACCGTGCCGTTGGACGTGGCCATGAACACGTACTTGTGCTCATCGAATTCCTTGACCGGCAGGATCGCCGTGATCTTCTCGCCGTCCACCAGCGGCAGCAGATTGACGATCGGCTTGCCGCGGCTGGCGCGACCGCCCTGCGGCACGTTGTAGACCTTGATCCAGTACAGGCGCCCGCGGTTGGAGAAACACAACACGTAATCGTGCGTATTGGCGATGAACAGGTTGTCGATGAAATCGTCTTCCTTGGTCGCCGTGGCCTGCTTGCCGCGACCGCCGCGCTTCTGCGACCGGTAGTCGGCGAGCGGCTGAGCCTTCACGTAGCCGGTGTGAGACAGCGTCACCACTACGTCCTCGGGCGCAATCAGGTCCTCCATGCTCAGGTCCTGGGCGTCCAGCACGATCTCGCTGCGGCGTTCGTCGCCGAACTGGCTGCGGGTCTCGGCGAGTTCGTCGGCGATGATTCTGGTGATGCGTTCCGGCTTGGCGAGAATGTCGAGCAGGTCGGCAATGTTGTCCATGACCTCCCGGTACTCTTTGACGATCTTCTCCTGCTCCAGTCCGGTCAGGCGCTGTAACTGCATTTCCAGGATGCGCTGCGCCTGCACCTCCGAAAGCCGGTAACCGTTGGACTGCAATCCATAGTCGCGCCCCAGCCCTTCGGGTCGCGATGCGGAAACATCAGCGCGTGCCAGCATGCCCTCGACCAGTTGCGAGTGCCACATTCGCGACATCAAGTCCCGCTTGGCTTCAGCCGGAGCGGGCGCGGCCTTGATCAGTGCGATGATCTCGTCGACGTTGGAAAGCGCCACCGCCAGGCCTTCCAGGATGTGGCCACGTTCGCGCGCCTTCCGCAATTCGAACACCGTGCGGCGGGTGACCACTTCGCGCCGGTGGCGCAGGAAGGCGTCGAGAATCTCTTTCAGATCGAGCAGGCGGGGCTGGCCGTCCACCAGTGCCACCATGTTCATCCAGAACGTGTCCTGCAACTGCGTTTCCTTGTACAGGTTGTTCTGGATGACTTCAGGGACTTCGCCGCGCCTGAGCTCCAGCACAACACGCATGCCGGACTTGTCGGATTCGTCGCGGATTTCGGACAGGCCATCGAGGCGCTTGTCGCGTACCAGCTCGCCGATCTTGATAAGGAGTGCCGACTTGTTGACCTGGTAAGGCAGCTCGTCGATGACGATGGCCTGGCGGTTTCCCTTTTCCAGCTCCTCGATGTGGGTGCGGGCGCGGATCACCACTCGGCCGCGGCCGGTGCGGTAACCCTCCTTGACTCCCGAGGTGCCGTAAATGATTCCGCGGGTCGGAAAGTCCGGTCCCGGGATGATTTCCATCAGCTCGTCGACGCTGATCTCGGGCCGCTCCAGGATTGCGAGACAGGCATCGACCACTTCGCGCAGGCTGTGCGGCGGAACGTTGGTGGCCATCCCCACCGCGATCCCGGCTGAGCCGTTGATCAGCAGGTTGGGAATCCTGGTGGGCAGGACACTGGGCTCCTGCTCCTTGCCGTCGTAGTTCGGAACGAAATCGACGGTTTCCTTGTCGATGTCGGCAAGCAACTCGGAGGCAATCTTCTCCAAGCGGCACTCGGTATAGCGGTAAGCCGCCGCCGAATCGCCGTCCACCGAACCGAAGTTGCCCTGTCCGTCGACCAGGGTGTAGCGCATCGAGAAGTCCTGCGCCATACGCACCAAGGCTTCGTACGTCGCAGTATCGCCGTGCGGATGATACTTGCCGAGGACATCGCCGACCACGCGCGCGCATTTTACGTAAGGCCTGTTCCAGACGTTGTTGGCTTCGTGCATCGCAAACAGGATGCGGCGGTGCACTGGCTTGAGGCGCAATCCATAATCTTCTGACTCAGGAACGTAAAGGACTCATCGGGATAGGTACATTTTTATTGTTCCAACAAACCCAGGGCAGGCAGTCCTGGCAAGCCTTCACAACATGGTCACTCATATGGACAAGCTCCGTCGAAGCTCCGCCCTTGGCCGCGCCTTCTAAGGCAGCCGTAACCAACTGTTTCGTTCGTCCTTCCGGGTTGGGACTGCCGACAAGCCCCAAAACGATTTTATTGCTTCCCATGATTGGCTCCTTCCGATGGTTATTCTCGCGAATGACTCACGATGTCGTAG
>CAVOIO010000045.1:0-15337 GCA_963695915.1 uncultured beta proteobacterium | reverse complement strand
GCTCGTCGAGGGCCGGCATCACGGCACGGACATCGGCCACGTCGTAGCCGGTGTTGGCGTCAGTGAGTATTTCAAGGTCGTCGCCGAATGCCGCGCGCACCGCCGACGATGCGCTCGACATCGCGTGCCACGGTATCGCCGATGCGCAGTTTCACCGCTTTGTATCCGGCCTGAACGTGAGGCCGGGCCTCCTCAACGAGCGCCTTCGGCTCCTGGTATCCGAGCGATACGCCGCCGGCGTAGGCCGGAATCGGGCGGGCGCGGCCGCCGAGAAGTTTGTACAGGGGGATCTTCAGTGCCTTGCCGCGGATGTCCCACAGCGCCATGTCGATGCCGGAGAGCGCGAGGCAGGCACCCGCACCCATGCCGTGGCTGGCAAGCTGCTTGTCGTACACCTTCTTCCATACGCCGGTGGTGTCGTTCGCATCCTGGCCGAGGACCAGTTGCCTGAGCGTGGTGTTGACGATATGTGCCACCGCGCCAGGACAGCGTCCGTGGTGTGCTTCGCCCCAGCCGGTCACGCCGCCTTCCGTTTCCACTTTCACGATGACCGCGTCGCGCTTCACCGCGCGGCCGATACCGAGCGTGACGCTGTCCTTCGGATCGACCGGAAATGAAGTCGGGAACGCACGGATCTCGGTGATGCGCAGGCCATTCATTGTTTTTCTCCCTGAAACGTTCAAAACCAAAATCTCACCACGAAGACACGAAGGCACGAAGAAACACGAAGAGAATCAAGAAAAGTGTTGCTGAATCTAAGTCTTCCTGTCGCGGCTCCATATGTACAGGCGCCGACAGCGCAGTCATGCAGCGTGATCGAACGATTCTTCTCTACTTCGGCTGCACGTTTATCCCCGATTAATCTTCTTCGTGTTTCTTCGTGTTCTTCGTGACTTCGTGGTGAGTACTTTAGCTTTTCACGGCAAGTTCAAATAGTCGATGTCGACGACGCGGTAGGCGGGCTTGTAGGCGTCGCTGTAGGTCCTGGAGTGGTGCACCACCGGGTAGCTGGCCTGGGCGATGCGATCGAAGTACGCCAGCACGTCTTGCTGAGCGAACGGAATACCCCCGGCAGCGGCGAGGTCGCCCAGGCAGCCGCAGAACTTCTCCAGCCTTTCACGCGAAGGCGGGTAGCTGTTTGCCGTCTCGACAAATGCCCGGTTCAGGTCGTCGAGATTTCTTCCCGCGGCCAGCCAGGAGCGCAGGTGCACGCGCGCCAGCTTGCCGTCGGGCGAGATGATGTCCTTTTCCGCTTCGACCGGCCCGGGGCCGAGTTCTGCAGCCTCCTTTTCCAGCCATGCGCGGGCCGCGGCCGTGTCCTTTACCGCATGACCGGGGCCGAGCGCCGCCTGGTGCAGCAGCTTGTAGATGTCATCGAGCTGCATTGCAGGATAACGGGCAAGGTGCGCGGACAATAACTGGCTGACAAATTTCATTGGAGCTCCGGTTACGGGTTATCTTAATCCACGACGGGTGGCCTATAGGGTGTCTCAAATTGAGAAGGGTTGCCAATCGTATTGCGTAAGACTAAGGTTTGAGATTCCGCTTATTGACGCTGGGAACTCCGGTGTCGCACGACCAAGCGGTCCCGGCACGGAGGAATTTGAGGAACTCCGATCGCTTTTAGGCTCCTGAACTGCGCCTCAGTGGAACAAGGCGACGGTTCCGGATGTGGTGTGTCCGCGTCGAAAATCGGCGCGGGTTCTCAGTGTTCAACAACGAGGAGGACATGGAATGGGTACTACAACTGAGCAGGAGTTCTTCGATCTCGGCGAGCCGGAGCAGCGCGACCGAGAGGCCGGCGCGGGCCGCCGCCGATTCCTTGCAGGCCTCGGCGCGGGTGCGATCGCGCTGGGAGCGCGGAGCGTGTTGGGCCAGGAGAAGGGGCCAAACGTGACCACGGTGACCATCCCGCCGCGGGATTTCGGTCCGAATGCTGCGCCGAACGTCTATTTCTGGGATCCGGATGTCCTAGCGGTCGATCCGTCCTTCAATGGCCTTGCCCAGCCGAACGCGCCCATTCAGCGCCTGTGGACCGGCGCGCTGTGGGCCGAGGGCCCGGCCTGGAACTCCGTCGGGCGCTACCTGGTCTGGAGCGACATCCCCAACAACCGGCAGCTGCGCTGGATCGAGGACGACGGCCATGTATCCGTCTTTCGGTCGCCTTCCAACAACAGCAACGGCAACATGTTCGACTTCCAGGGCCGGCAGGTCTCCTTCGAGCATCTGACCCGGCGCGTCGTCCGTTACGAGCTCGACGGCTCGATCACGGTGCTCGCCGACTCCTTCAAGGGCAAGCGGCTCAACTCGCCCAATGATGGGGCACCGCATCCGGACGGCAGCATCTGGTTCACCGACCCACCGTACGGCGCGCAACTCTACGAAGGCACCCCGGACCCCGCAGGCGGCAAGAGCAACCAGAAAGGCAAGCTCAACAACCGGGTCGGTCAGCCCGTCGGCGTCAGCGATACAAAGCAGGAGCTGCCCACCCAGGTCTATCGCTGGGATCCCAGCGGCCGGCTCGATGCGGTGATCGTCGACGACAAAGTGCCGAACCCCAACGGCCTGTGCTTCTCGCCCGACTACAAGAAGCTGTACGTCTCCAGCACCGGCCCGGCCGGCAAGGGCGACATCCATGTTCTCGATGTCGGATCGGACAACAAGCTGTCGAACCAGAAGGTGTTCACCGACTGCAAGGTCGATGGCGTGCATTGCGGTCCGGACGGCTTCCGTGCCGACGTGTTCGGCAATCTCTGGTGCGCAAGCAATGCCGGCCGCGCTGTAGGCTATAGCGGCGTCACGGTGTGGAGTCCGGAGGGCAAGCTGCTCGGCCGGATTCGGCTGCCGGAGATATGCGGGAACGTCACCTTCGGCGGCCCCAAGCGCAACCGGTTGTTCATGATCGCAAGTCAGTCGATCTACGCCGTCTACACTGCGACCCAAGGCGCGTCTCCCAGCTGAGTTCGACGCGGCGGCTGATCCGCGCACTCGGCAGCAAAAGAAAAGCCCGCGCATCTTCCGATGCGCGGGCTTCTTCTTTGGCCGGGCGGGCGAAGGGCCCGGATTTCGTACCGGTGAAGCCGGGATCAGAACGGCAGGATGTAGCCGACGGTGAAGTAGTCGGTGCTCGGGTTGATCTGGGTGTACTCGACGTCGAGAATGCCGCGCCCCATGCGGAAGCCGAGGCCGATGCCGGCGGTCAAGTTGAAATCTTCGTCGAAGTCGTCGTCCCACCTGGAAACGCCGAGCTTGGCCTTGACGTGAATGTCGCCAGTACTGCGATACACCGCATAGCCGGCGACCGAATTGATGTTCCAGTCTTGGTTGGCACCCACTTCACCATCAACAATGCCGAGCATCAACTCTGCTTCCCAGGAGAGGTTGCCCTGGATCGGTCCGCCAATCATCGCGCCGGCGCCGAATCCGGGCTCGTTGTCCGAGCCGTGCGGCTTCTGGAAGCCGGCCTTGCCGCCGAACCACAGACCCTGTGTGCCTTGCGCCATCGCCCCGGCCGAAAACAACGCCATAACCATCGCGAAAGCCATGATGAACTTCTTCATTCGATCTCCTAGTCGTTTAGTGGAACAGAAAGAACGGGCAGATCCCGCCACTAATCGAGACTGCCCCGAGAGTCGCAAGTTCCGGTCGAGGCGATGCGCCCCGGACTGAACGTCCCCGGCATTGTGTCATTCTGTCGAGAGAATAAACACTGTCGCCATCAGGCGACAGCGGCGAATGGGATCGGCTGCGCTGGAGGAACTGACTTGCGCGGCTTGTCGCCGATGTGGCAGGTGTCGTCGCGCTGGCTCCGCCCTCAAAGTTGCCGCTGTGCCAGCCCGCCGAGCTTTGCGATCGCCTGTTCGATGCGCGGCGACCAGGGTTCAGCGCAGCCCATGCGAATGCAGTTGCGATAGCGGTCGGTGGCGGAAAACAAAACTCCCGGCCCGAGCGAAATGTTGTTGCGGATGGCCTGTCGGAACAATTCCTCCGAGTCGCAGCCTTCCGGCAGTTCGACCCAGAGAATGAAGCCGCCCGCCGGGCGCGTGATGCGCGTGCCGGATGGAAAGTGCTCCGAGACCGCAGCGGATACGTGAGAAACCTGGTCGCGGAACACGCGCCGCAGGGTCCGCAGTTGGCGGTCGTAACCGCCGCTGGCGAGGAACTCGGCGACCGCCAATTGCAGCAACTCGGGGCTGCCGACCGAGTTGATGAACTTGAGCATCTGCACGTTGGCGTGCCAGCGGCCGGGCGCAACCCAGCCCAGCCGGAACCCGGGTGCGACGGTCTTGGTGAATGAGGAACACAGCATCACGTTGCCGCTGCGGTCGAAGGCCTTGGCCGGAAGCGGCCGCTCATCGCCATGATGCAGATCACCGTATACGTCGTCCTCGATCAGCGGCACGCCGCGCTTGTCCAGCAATTTCACCAGACGTTTCTTGTTGTCATCCGACATGGTGAAACCGAGCGGGTTCTGCGCATTCGGCATAGCGATCACGGCGGCGATCCTGGAGCGATCGAGCGCAAATTCCAGCGCCTCCAGCGAGATGCCTTCGCGCGGATGGGTGGGAATTTCCAGTGCCTTGACGCCCATGCTCTCGAGAATCTGCAACAGGCCGAAGTACGTCGGCGACTCCAGGGCGATGGTGTCGCCCGGTTTGGCGACTGCACGCACGCAGAGATTGAGCGCCTCCATGCAGCCGTGGGTGACGATGATGTCATTCGCGGCCAGATTGCAGCCGAGGTCCAGCGACTTGCGCGCGATCTGGCGGCGCAGCTCCTCGTTTCCGGGCGGCAGCACGTAATTCGTGAGCGAAAGCGGCTTGCGGCGGGCAATCGACGAGATCAGGCGCTGCAGCTTTGCGGTCGGCATATGGTCAGGACCAGGGCAGGCGGCGCCGAAGGACACCACGCCGGGCCGGCGCGAATCCAGGACTTCCTGCACCAGCGCACTGATGCCGACCAGTTGCGGCGCGGACGGAGGATTGGAGATCGACGGCTCGCCGGCCGACGGCGAACGATGGCGCACGTAATAGCCTGCGTTCGGCCGCGCCTCGATCAGCCCGCGGTTCTCGAGTACTTCGTAGGCGCGCAGGACCGTGGCGACCGAGACCCGGCGCTGGGTGGACAGGCGTCGCACGGAAGGCACACGCTCGCCCGGCCGCAGCGTCCCCGCGGAAATCATTCCCGTGATCGAGTCGGCGACGGTTTCGTAAAGGACCATTTCCTGGGTCATGGCGAGCACTCTAAGGTCGGGCAGCGCAGCCGAACAGGCACAGCTGGCGGCACATTCGACCATAACAGATTTCGGTTTGGCGAACTGTTACGTACACAATTTCACTGAGCTGAATCTGTTATGGCCCGTGCCAGGGCCCCAATATGATCGCCATGAAAGTGGAAATCGAAAACGCGGCCATTGAACTCGATCCGACGCAGTCGCTGCGCCTGAAAAGCGCAGCCGGCGTGCGCATCGTCTGCCGCAGCGGGACCGTGTGGGTGACGCAGGAGGGCGTGCTGCGCGACGATTTTCTGAGTCCCGGCGAGGCGCTAACCTTGCGCAGCCGGGGGGTGACCTTGGCACAGGCGATGGGCCGCGCACTGATATCGATCGAAGCGCGGCCGCCGCTTGGCGGCGCTGCAACTGCCAAGCTGTCTGTATTGCCCGTCGCGGGATAGCGGTCAAGTCAAAAGCAAAGGTCTCACCACGACGGCACGAAGACACGAAGAAGTACAAGTTCAGAAAGAAACTGAACCGGAAAATTCATGTCCAGGACACGAGGGGAATCGCCCTTGGAAACCGCGTTTCCCTTAGGACCATGGTGACTTGCGGAATGTTTTCTTCGTGCCTTCGTGTCTTCGTGGTGAGGTCCTGGACCCTGTACCTGCATTCGTCAATAGTCGTACTTCACCGAGCAGCCGTAGGGCATGGCGCTGGGCGTGCCGACCGGTTTGCCGCCGAGTGAGTCGTCTAGCGCCGCAGCGACAAGGTTCTTTGCAGTGGGGATGTCGCGTTGACTGGTCGAAGGCTTGTCGTCGATTCCGCCGACGTAGACCAGCGTGCCTTTCGGATCGATCACGTACATATGGGGCGTGGTGCGGGCACCGTATTGCTTTCCGACTCTGCCGTCCGGATCGAGCACGAAGGCGGTCGGCGCCGACTTCCAGTCCTTGAGGATTGCCTGCGAGCGTACCGGGTCGCGGAAGTTGCTGTGCCTGGGGCTGGTCGAATTGACCCCCAGCCACACCACGCCCTTTTGCGTGTACCTGGCCTGCAAAGACTGCATGTTCCCGCTTTCGTAGTGCTTCTGCACGAACGGGCACTCGGAGTTGAACCATTCCAGTACCACGTACTTTCCGCGGTAGTCGGAGAGCTTTTGCATCTTGCCGTTGATATCGACCAGGCTGAACTCCGGCGCGGCCTGGCCTGGCGCGACCGCGGCCTGCGCCGCAGAGACGAGTGTGGCCATCGCCACTGCCAACAGCGTAGCAACGAGCTTGTTCATGTTTCCTCCTGTGATCGATCCGCAACAACCAATACGCATTACGAGCGCGGCGCCGCCTCGTCAATTGCGCGCAGCACGCGTTCCCGGGTGAGCAATTCCGGCAGCAAGGTCGGCGCACCCTTGCTACCCGCCGCATAGACCGCGTACACCGGCACGCCTATGCGTCCGAGGTCGCGCAACGCAGCGGTGATCTGCGCATCCTGGTTGGTCCAGTCCGCACGCAGCCGCACCACGTTGCGTTCCTCGAAGCGGGCTTGCAAGGCGTCTGATTCCAGCACCAGGCGCTTGTTCACCTGACAGGTGACACACCAGGCCGCGGTGAATTCGACGAATACCGCGCGTCCTTCGGCGCGTGCCGAGGCCAGCACGTCCGGGGACCACCGCTTCCACGGACCGCTGACTTCTTCTGCAACCGCATCGGCCGTTCTGTTACCGGGCCATGCGAACACGAAGCCCGCAAAGGCGAGCACGAGCGCGACGACCATTGCCGCGCGCTTGCCGGTTTCGGTGGAAGCGCGCCAGCGCCCGATCAGCCACAGTGCCGCCGCGATCAGTGTGAGTCCCGTGAGCAGACGCGCCACGGCATCCACGCCCGCCTGTCTTCCCAGCACCCACGCCAGCCATACGACTGTCAGATAAAGCGGGAAGGCGAGCACCTGCCTCAGCGTCTCCATCCAGCGCCCGGGCCGCGGAATTCGCCTGATCAGTGCGGGCCAGAAGCACAACAGCAGGTAGGGACTGGACATGCCCAGCGCGAGAGCGGAGAAAACCAGCATCGCCACGATGGCCGGCTGCGTCAGCGCAAAGCCAAGTGCCGCGCCCATGAACGGCACGGTACACGGCGTGGCAACCAGTGTGGCCAGCAGACCTGACAACGCCGAGTCGGCGTAATCGTTGCGCAGTCGCAATTTTCCGGCAAGCGACTGTAACGACGACCCCACCTGGAACAATCCGCTCAGGTTCAGCGCCAGCACAAAGAACAGCAACGCCAGCGCCGCCACAACCGGTGGCGATTGCAGCTGATAACCCCAGCCCAGCGCCTCGCCTTGCGCGCGCAACGCAAGCAGTATCCCCGCCACCATCCAGAACGACACCAGCACCCCTGCCGCAAACGCGAGCCCGTGCGCGCGCAGCTTTGCCGGCTTGCCGCGGGCCTGTTCGACGAAGCCGAGCACCTTGATCGAAACCACCGGGAACACACAGGGCATCAGATTGAGTATCACGCCGCCCAGGAAAGCCAGTCCGAGCGCAGCCAGCAGTCCGAGATCCGCGAACGGACTCAGGGCCGGCAGCTCGAGGATTTCGTCGGCCAGTGCCGAGGCAGACTCGACCGGTACTTCCACAATTGCGGCGGAAACGCCTTGCGCGAGACCTGGTTGAGCGACGATCAGGCCGGTCAATGGACCGGATTTCGAGCGTATTGCGGCTGCGGAGGCAACGCGCAACTCATAACCCCCCGCGGTCCTGATCATCCGCTGCGGGGAGGCATTTTCGATCCAGCCGTCCTGGTCGGGAAAAAGCGTGAGATTGTGAATGCGCGCCGCGCGTGTCTGCCCGCTCGACAAGCGCAGCACCAGATCATCGCCACGCAGGTAGGAATCGAGGTTCCAGCCTTCCAACGGGCGCGGCAGCTGCTCGCGGCTGCGCTCAATTGCCTTTGCCCATTTCGGGTCGGCCGCCGCCGGCTCGTTGCTTACCGGCAGCATGAAGCTGAAGGTCGCGTCCCCGGGAATGCAGATTTCCTCACAAACCAGCCAGTCTGCCCTTGCGGTGATCGGAACGGCAGCGCCGGCGGCAAGTCCGGCAGGCACCTGAATGTCGGTCAACAGGAATATCTCACCCTCGTAACCGAAGTTGGTGAGAGGTCCGACATTGATGCGCCGTGGCGCCGGCCACTGGATCTGCCCGGCCGAGAAACCCTGGGGCAGCGTCCAGGTAATCCTGGTGGGCAGACCCGAATCGCCGGGATTCTTCCAGTAGGTGTGCCAGTGCTTCTCCATCTGCAGCCGCAACGCCACTCTCGCCGGCTCGCCGGGGCGCAGACTGGTTTTCTCGGGGATGAGTTCCGCTTCGATATGCGGGCGCTGCACCGGCGCCGCCGGTACGGGCGCAATCGATCCGAGCGCTGCGATCAGGAGGATGAAACAGATAGCGAGCCAGCGCATAAAGATGAGATTGTCGGGTTGTCCGGAAAGTCAGAGTATGGCTCCGGCGGATAGTTCTTGCCGTGTCGCTGTTTGCACGTCACCGGCCGAACCTGGCAGCGTGCATACGAGCGCGATTGTAGCCCCGTTCCCCGGGGCGGGCGCGAGCGCCGTTGAACGGCTGCGGTCCGCTGTGGCAGGATGCCACGATGTTTGCCCGACTGTTAGCCGCGGTTCTGCCCGGCATGCTCGCGGCTGCGTTGTTGGCGGCGGCCGCGGCACCGCAGGCACAGATCCGCATTGCGTCGCAGAGTGTCGTCGAATTCGCCTCGGTGAAGCAGGGCAGAAGAATTCTTGGCAGCGTGGACGATTATGTCTCGCGCATGGGGACGTTCGATAGGATGCTGAGACTGAAAACGGCACGCACGGTGTCCGAGCGCGAGTTTCTCGATTTCGCAATGGACAACGTGTTGTCGTGGACCGCAGAGGAAAAGGCGCGCGTAGGTACGATCATTGCCTCCTTGGCCGGGGAGTTGACAAAGCTTGACGCACCGTTTCCCGCCCGCGTGCTGCTGGTGAAGACCAGCGGGCGCGAGGAAGAGGGCGTGGCGCATACCCGTTCCAACGCGGTCATACTGTCGCAGCGAAGCCTGGGCACCACCGATGCGGAGCTTGCCGGCCTTCTCGCCCATGAACTCTTTCACGTGTTGTCCCGGCACGACCGCGGGTTGCGAGCGCGCGCTTATCGCATCATCGGCTTTCGCCTGTGCCCGGAAATCACTCTGCCGCCGCAGTTGGCGCCGATCAGGATCACCAACCCCGATGCTCCGGTGAATGATGCGTTCATCGAAGTCGTTGCGGACGGCAAATCCGTTCCGGTGATGCCGGTACTGTTGTCGCGATCGCCGAAGTTCGACCCGGCCATCGGGCGCGATGTCGTCGACTACTGGGTGCTGAAACTGCTGGTTCTGGAAGCGGCAGAACCGAGCGGCGGGATGAGGCCGGTGCTGCGCGACCGCGAGCCGGTGCTTCTGGCGATCTCGGAGGTTTTCGGATTTTCCGAGCTGGTCGGCCGCAACACCGGCTACATCATCCACCCCGAGGAGATCCTCGCCGACAATTTCGCGCTAATGGTCACCGGCCGCAGTGTCGAGAGTCCGGAGGTGCTGCGCAAGCTTCGGGAAGTGTTCGAGCGGCGTTAGGGAAGCTCTGACGAGGTTCCACATGGTACGGTAATCAGCCGCCACTGCGTCTGACGATGGCACCCTGCCTCCTGGCCAGATCCGGAAGCAGCCGCGTACCCAGCCCCGGCCCATTCAAAGGATAAATGTAGCCATCCTTGACCACCGGCAGCTCGGTGAGAATGTCCTTGTACCAGGTCGAAAAATACGCTCGCACCACCTCCATGATCAGGGCATTCGGGATGCACGTCATGAAATGGATCGAGGCGACCCAGACCACAGGTCCGTTGCAGTCGTGCGGCGCCACCGGGCGCTGCCAGGCCTCGGCGAGTGCGGCGATCTTGCGTGCTTCGGTCAAACCTCCGCACCAGCCGATGTCGAGCATGACGATGTCGGCGGCCTGGTTGGCGAGCACGTCGCGGAACGGATACATGCCGCCCAGCGTTTCGCTGGCGCACACCGGTATCGTGGTCGCGCGCGCGTACTCTGCGAGCGTGTCCACGTCGCACATCCTGATCGGGTCTTCCGACCAGTACGGCCGGTAAGGTTCCAGCGCCCTGGCGATCTGCTTCGCCTGCTGCAGGTTCCACAGTGAATGAAACTCCGCCATGACTTCGATTCTGTCGCCCACGGCCTTGCGGATCCTGCGCCAGGGTTCCAGCGCAATATCGAGGTCGCGCTCCGCAATGAAGCTTCCGCCATCGTCTTCGGCGTAGATATCGAAAGGCCAGATCTTCATCGCGGTGTAGCCTTCCTCGAGAAGGCTTTGCGCCAGTTCGTCGGCGCGATGGACGAAGGCGATCTGGTCGTCGTAGCGACCTTCGGACTTCGGCGCCGGCTCGTCCACGCGCAGCGAGCGCCGCCCCACACTGCGGGTGTTGTAGTTGTAACCGGCGCAGGTGTTGTACGCGCGGATGCGGTCGCGCGTCATGCCGCCAAGCAGCGTATGGATCGGCTGATTCAACGCCTGGCCGAGGATATCCCAGAGCGCGACGTCCACCACGGATGCGGCACGGATCTCGGTACTGCTGCTGGCAAAACCCAGATAGCTGCCCATCAGGTGTCTGCTGTGTTTCTGAATCTCCTGCGGATCCTTGCCCAGCAGGTAGGGCGCGACCAGCTCATGAAGTTGCGCTTCCACCGCCTGCGCGCCGCGTGAGGTTTCGCCCAGGCCCACCAGGCCCTGATCGGTATGGATCTGCGCCAGCAACAGGTTGGGGCGTTCCGTCAGGCGCAGGGTTTCGATTGCCGTAATCTTCATCGCAACTCCATTCTCTATCTCAGTTCCTCGGCCCTGATGCCGCGCGCGCGCACCAGTTCGCCCCAGCGCTTGGTTTCCGCTCGGATATGCGCGCGGAACTCCTCGGGCGTTCCACCGCCCGCTTTCACGCCCATGTCCGCGAACTGTCGGAGCACCGCGGGATCGGAAAGCGCCTCGTTGAAGGCCTTGTTCAAGCGTTCGATGATCTGCGCGGGGGTTTTCTTCTGCGCCATCACGCCAAACCATGGCGCAATCACGAAGCCCTTAAAGCCGGCCTCCTGCATGGTCGGCACTTCCGGCAGGTGGGTCGAACGTTGTGCGCCGGTGATTGCAAGCGCGCGCAACGCGCCCGCCTTGATGTGCGGAAGTATGGAGGGGGTGTTGTCGAAGAACATGTCGATCTGTCCGCCGCGCAGATCGGTGATCGCCGGCGCCGAGCCGCGATAAGGCACGTGAAGGATATCGATACCGGCGGCCAGCTTGAACAGCTCGCCGGACAGGTGCGGGCTGGACCCGTAGCCAGACGAGCCGAATGTCAGCTTGCCGGATTGACTCTTGGCGAGCGCGACCAGTTCCGCGACGCTGTTCGCCTTCACCGCAGGGTTCACGGCGAGCACGTTCGCGATCGAGCCGAACAACACGATCGGCGCGAAATCGCGTTCGAGGTCGTACGGCAGGTCATAGTAGATCGCGAGGTTGATCGCGCAGGTGCCGATTGTGCATTGGATCAGCGTATAGCCGTCGGGCGCGGCCCGGGCCGCCGCCTCGGTGCCGACGTTGCCGCCGGCACCGGGACGATTCTCGATGACGATCTGCTGGCCCAAGGCGCGACCGGCGCGCTCGGATACCACGCGCGCGATCAGGTCGGAGGATCCGCCGGCCGGGAATGGAACGATCAAATTGACCGGCCGCGCCGGGTAAGCCTGTTCCTTGCCGCAGGCCGCGACGACAACAAGCAGCAGCGCTGCGGCACCGAGACCGCACATGCGCCCGACGTGCCCGAACTGGGGTCGTGACACTTCCCGTCTCCTCCGTGTCTTTCGGCAATTCTACCGGCGAACCTGCGCCGGTACCGGGGGGAGGCCGCGCGCGGTTTAGCGGTAGATCAGAACCGGGATTTTCGAGTGCGTCGCAACTTTGGTGGCCTGGCTGCCCAGCAGCAGGCCGGAAAGCCCGGTGCGGCCGTGCGAGGCCATGAATATCAGGTCGCATTTTTTCTTCGTCGCCGCCTCCACGATGGCTTGCCAGGGCGCCAGGCGGGCCAAATGCAAGCTGGAGCATGCGACGCCGGCTGCCTTGGCTTCCTTCTCGATGACGGCAAGGAACTTCTGCGCGGTCTTTTTCGAGCGCTCGTCCCATTCGGCGCGCGACATCAGATCGGGCGGGAAGTACTCGCCGTAGGCGAGGATCTCGTAGGGTTCCGGCGAATAGAAGCCGGTGACCCTGGCGCCGGTGGATTTCGCAAACGCGATTCCGGCCTTGATGGCTTTCTTCGAAAGGTTCGAACCGTCGGTCGGAATCAGGATGTTCTTGAACATAGAAATCCTCCTCGAAAAGTATCGAATATCCAGTTTCGGCCTCCGCCCGGGAAATGCATTGACGCAGATCAATGTGGCCGCCGCCGGGGATGCTTCAGGTATAGTTTGCCCGACTCACAGTACACTTTTGACGTGACTCCGCATACGCTCGAAGTCCTGCGCCTTCTGCAGAACGGTGAATTCCAGTCCGGCGAAGCCATTGGCAGGGCGCTGGGGATTACGCGCGGCTCAGTGTCGAACGCGCTCGCCAACATCGATGCGTTCGGTCTCATGGTCCACAAAGTACATGGACGCGGCTACCGTCTGGTGACGCCGGTGCAGTGGTTGTCCCGTGACGGGATCCTGGAGCAGCTCGGCGGGCAGGGACGTTTCGACGTCGAAGTCGTGGACGAAACCGGCTCGACCAATACGGACCTGCTGCAACGTGCCGCGCAGGGGGCGCCATCGGGTACCGTGCTCGTGGCGGAGTTGCAGACCGGCGGGCGCGGCCGGCGCGGGCGCGACTGGCATTCCGGACTGGGGGGCGCACTCACGTTTTCGGTCCTCTGGAGGTTCGAACAGGGTGCGGGGTTTCTTTCCGGGCTGAGCCTCGCGGTCGGCATCGCGCTTGCGAGAGTGCTGAGAAAGCATGGGGCAGAAGATGTGACGCTGAAATGGCCGAACGACGTGCTGTGGCGCCACCTCAAGCTTGCCGGCATCCTGATCGAGCTTGCCGGGGACGTGATGGGGCCTACCGTGGCGGTGATCGGCGTTGGACTCAATCTGCGCCTGCCGGAACAGGTGAAGGCACGCATCGACCAGCCGGTGGTGGACCTGGCAAAGATCGGTATCGATGTGGACCGCAACCGGCTTTTTGCGGAACTCCTTGCGGGGCTCGATGTGGTGTGGAAGAAATTTTCCGGCGAGGGCTTTGCGCCGTTTCGCCAGGAGTGGGACCGGATGCACGCGTACCAGAATAAAATGGTGCGTCTACGCATGCCGGACAAGACCGAACTCGATGGCAAGGTCGAAGGGGTCGCCGAGGACGGAGCGCTGATGATCAAGACCCGCTCCGGTACGCGCAAATTCTACGGCGGCGAATTGAGTCTGCGGCCGGCCGCGTGAGTGCAAGATCCCTATACAAACCCGAAAGCTCCACGAACCGTGATCCTTGCCGTCGATGCCGGCAACAGCCGACTCAAATGGGCGCTCCATGACCGTAGCGCCTTCGTCCATGAAGGCTGGGTGGCGCGGGCCGACCTCGGCCTGCTCGAGCAGGCGTGGGCGAATCTGCCCTCCGCGGAAGCGATCGTCGTGGCCAACGTGGCCGGCGAGGCAGTGCGCGCAGGACTGCAGAAACTGTTTACTCGCTGGAAGGCCGAACCTCTGTGGGTCAACGCAACCGTAGCCCAGTGCGGTGTCGTCAGCCGTTATGACGATCCGTCGCAACTTGGGGCGGACCGCTGGGCAGCGCTGATCGGAGCGCGCCAGCTCGTTTCCGGTGCCTGTCTGGTGGTCAACGCAGGCACCGCGATGACGGTGGATGCCCTTAGCGCGCAGGGTGAGTTCCTCGGCGGAATCATCGTTCCGGGCTTCGAACTGATGCACGAAGCGTTGGCTTCGAGCACCGCGTGCCTGTCCCCCGAACGCGGCAGCTTTGCGTCGTTCCCGCGAAGCACTCGCGACGCCATCACCAGCGGTGCAATACAGGCGCTGTGCGGCGCGGTGGAACGCATGCGCGCAGCAATGGTGGCGGATGGGCACGGCGAACCGAGTCTCTTGATAGGCGGCGGCGCCGCGGAAGTCGTGGCGCAACGGCTCGGCAGGCCAATCAGGTTCGCGGACAAGCTGGTGCTCGAAGGCCTGGTGCGGATCGCGCAGGAGCGGCGATGAGGTGGGTCTTCCTGCTACTGCTTGCCGTCAACGTCGGGTTCGGTGTCTATGTTTACCTCAGAGACAAGGCTCCGAATCCGGATACGCAGCTCGTCGCGTTGCAGATGAATGCGGATAAGGTGCATATCGTGCCGCCGCGGCCGGCTCCTGCGTCTGTGCCGGTGACGGCATCGGCGCGCTCAGCCTGCGTCGAATGGGGCGGATTTGGCAGTGGCGAACTGGCGCGCGCGCAGGCCGCCCTGGATCCTCTTGCGTTCGGAACGCGCGCGCGCCGAGTCGAAGTCAGCGTGACCGCGGGCTACTGGGTTTTCATTCCGCCGCTGCGATCGCAGGCGGCGACAGAGCGCAAGGTCACCGAGCTCAAGGGTCTCGGGGTCAACGAATACTTCCCGGTTCTGGACCCTGGCCGGTGGCGGTATGCGATTTCGCTGGGCGTGTTCCGCAGCGAGGAGGGCGCGACCAGGTACCTTGCGCAGCTGCGGCAAAAGGGCCTGCGTTCGGCGACGGTCGGCGAACGCGAGCAGCGCGTGATTCAGACTGCATTCCTGATCAGTGATCCCACCGAAGAAGAATCGGCGAGACTGGCGGACTTGAAGAACGAATTCCCGGGCTCCGAATTGCGTACAGTTGAATGCCGCTGACGTTCAAATCCCTGAACCACGGAGGACACCCACCTCACCCCGTCCCTCTCCCCCCGAAAGCGGGCGGAGAGGGTGACAAAAGAAGAAGTAGCCATGGCCGTCTCATGTTTGGGGCTCCCTCTCCAGCTAGCTGGAGAGGGCGGGGGGTGAGGCGCCTTTCTACTTCGCGCTCTTTGCGTCAACGCTCTTGAATTGGTCGT
>CAVOIO010000044.1:0-85892 GCA_963695915.1 uncultured beta proteobacterium | reverse complement strand
CATCCGCAGTTGCGGGCCCGCAACCGCTGGCGCGAAGTGGATTCGCCGCAGGGCACGATCAAGGCGCTGGTGCCGCCGGTGACCATGCAAGGGGTGGAGACGCGCATGGATCCGATTCCTGCTGCCGGCCAGCACACCCGTGCGATCCTGCAGGAACTGGGTTTCAACGACGGCTTTATCGCCCGGTTACAGCAGGATCGGGCGATCTAAAAAAACAAAACGCATTCAACACGAAGGGCACGAAGGAAGAGCAAGAAAGGATCACGAAGGTGAATCAGAAACAAAGATCAGGAAAGAGTTGATCATGGACCACAAACGTCAGAAACTGGATCCACAGTGTGTCCTGTCGATCAGGCCGTGTTTTCGTCTTCCTTCGTGTCATTTTGCCGTTCCTTCGTGCACCCCTCAAGGGGGTATTGAAAAGAATCCTTTGTGTTAAGAGAGGTCAGCATCAAGGCATTCAGACATGGCTGAGAAAGAAGGCTGGAAGGGAAGGTTCTACGAGGACTTCGAGGTCGGCGACGTGTATCGTCATCCGCTCGGCCGCACCGTGACGCAGACGGATAACATCTGGTTCACGCTGCTCACCCAGAACACCGCGCCGATACATTTCGATGCCTATTACGCCGCACAAACGGAGTTTAGGAAGCCGCTGGTGGATTCGACGTTCACCGTCGCATTGGTCACCGGACAGAGTGTGACCGACGTATCTCAGAACGTCTTTGCCAACCTGGGCTGGGATGAGGTGCGCCTGCCCAATCCGGTTTTCGAAGGCGATACCATATACTCGCAGTCCGAGGTGCTGGAAAAGCGCGAATCCGGGTCGCGTCCCAATGTCGGTATCGTCACTGTGAAAACGACGGGCTTCAATCAGGATGGCGTGATCGTCATCACCTTCAAACGCACCGTGATGGTTTACAGGCGCGGACACGCGCCGGTGATTCCGCAGCCGGCACTGAAGTGACCATGACCATACGCTCCCCCACTAAATCGCCGCGCCTCGACGCCATCAAGAGTCTGGCGTTCCGCCAGCCGCGGCAGTTCCGGCTGCCGGCCACGGGCGAGGTGATCGTAAAAGATGAGCGCCGCTACTTCATCGGCGAGCCGATAGGCAAGGGCGGATTCGGCATGGTGTACGACTGCCGAGACGATTGGGGAAATGCGCTGGTCGCCAAGATTCTGCTGCCGCACGACAAATCCTATCGGGAGGTGCGCAATATCTGGCAGGACGAGCTGCGCAAGCTGCTGGTGATGCGCCATCCGAACATCACGTTCGTCTACGATGCGTTCGAGCACAATGACACCTTCTATCTCATCATCGAGCGTTGCAGCTTCCCGCTCACCAGCCTGATCGCCCGCCGGGGCCTGGACTCGGATCGCTGGATTCCCTATGTCGCAAGCGACATTCTCCAGGCACTTGACTACATCCATGCCGCCGGCTACGTCCACAAGGATCTGCACCCGGGCAATGTCTTTGTCACCGAGACGCGGCGCAAGCGCAGGTTGTTGGGGGAGCCGGTGTGGTCGTTCAAGGTCGGTGATCTCGGCCTGAGCCGGCTGGAATCCGACATCCGGGTATTCCAGACGCTGTTGGCCGATTGGATGCGCCCGCCCGAAGCGCTCAATCCCGAAGAGTTCGGCGCAGTCGGGCGTCACGTGGACATCTATCAGACCGGGTTATTGCTGCTGGCGCTGTTGCTGAAGGAAATTCCCTATTTCACCCAGGAGGAAATTCTTGGTGGCATCCCGGAGGAGCTGGCTGCCACCCACGATTCGAAGTACGGTCCGGTGATCGCGAAGGCGTTGCGCCGACATGTGGAGTGGCGCACCCAGACCGCGCTTGAGCTCTGGCACGAGTTGTCGAGTGTGACCGGTGAGAGTTCAGGGTGACCGGCCCCTCACGTATTGCGATGCGATTCGCCGGTGTCCTGTTGGCGGCGTTCTCGACGGCGGTTCTATCGGCGCCGTCCGGTGTGCCGGAACAGGAAAATGCACTGCACGGCGAATCGCTCGCGGCTGCACTCAAGCGCGGCGGCTATGTGATCTACTTCCGCCATGCCGATACCGGCCCGGCCTACCTCGAGCAAGGGGTGGACCTGAAGCGCTGCGAGACCCAGCGCAATCTCAACGACAACGGCCGCGCAGAGGCGAAGTTGATCGGCACGCAGTTCAAAAACCTGAATATCCCGGTCGGCGAGGTGCTGGCCAGCGAATTCTGTCGCTGCAAGGAAACCGCGGACCTGGCATTCGGACGCTATAAGCTCGAGCCGATGCTCACAGGCGTAGGCCGTTCTGCTGAGGCGGCGCCGCGCCGGGAACAGGCGATTGCCGCCCTGAAGAAATTGCTTGCCGCATCGCCGGTGCCCGGGACGAATACCGTGCTGGTCTCTCACGGCTTCAATCTGCTGGACGCGGAAGGCTTTCATCTGGGCACCCAGGGCGAGGCCGCGATCTACGACCCCGACGGCAAGGGCGGCTACGTGCTGGTGGCGCGGCTGTTGCCACGCGAGTGGGAAGAGCTACCCTAGTTTCCGGGCCCTGATTTCAGGGCCCGAACATCCTCAGGCGTTTCGGCTTCATCGCCGCGGCAACGATCGCGGCGACCAGAAATATCGCGAACCAGATCAACGCCCACTCGGCAATCGAAAGGCCGAGGAACCGCCACAACACCTTGGTGCAGTCGCCGGTGCCGCGGAAGATCATCGGCAGCGCGTCGGCCAGCGGCAGGGACTCAATCATGTAGCCGAGGTCGGCGCCGCAGTCGAAGACCTTGGGCGGGTTATGTTCGAGCCACGCGTGACGCGTGGCGACACCGCCGCCGAGACTGGCGAAAATCACCAGCAGTGCGCTGTAACCCCACTTGCCGGCTGTCTCCGGGTTGTGGAGTGCCGCGGCCAGCGCGATCACGCCGATGGCAACAAAGGCATAGCGCTGCAGGATGCACATCGGGCAAGGCTCGAGTCCCTGTGCGTGCTGGAGATACAGCCCGAAGCCGAACAAGCCGCTGCAGACCACGAAGATTCCCGTGTAAATCAGGCGCGAACTCATCTTCAGATCCTTGCCAATGACTGATCGATGTCTGCGATCAGGTCGTTGATGTCCTCGATGCCGACCGACAGCCGCACCAGGTTGTCGGTGATGCCGAGCCTGGCGCGAAGTTCCACCGGCAGCGATCCGTGGCTCATGGTGACCGGATGTCCGACCAGGCTTTCCACGCCTCCCAGGCTTTCGGCGAGCGTGAACACCTTGCATGCTTCCAGCGCGCGGCGCACGCCGTGCATGTCGGTCCTGAGATAGACAGCCATCATTGCGCCGAAACCGTTCATCTGTTTTGCCGCCAACAGGTGTTGAGGGTGGCTGGGCAGTCCGGGGTATACCACCCGCTCGACTTTCGGATGAGACTGCAGCCACGCCGCCAGATGCATGGCATTGCCGCAGTGTTGCTTCATGCGTAGCGGCAGCGTCTTGACCCCGCGCAGCGCCAGAAAACTGGAGAACGGGTCGAGGATGGAACCGATGGCGTTCTGCATGAACTCCAGTTTCTCGACGAGGTCCCTGCGCTCCCTGACCACTACGATGCCGCCGACCATGTCCGAGTGTCCGTTGATGTACTTGGTCACCGAATGAACCACGAGGTCGATGCCAAGATCGAGCGGCCGTTGTATGTAAGGCGAAGCGAAAGTGTTGTCCACGACGGTGAGAACTTTGCGCTCCTTGCCGACCTTCGCAACTTGCGCGAGGTCGGTAACCTTGAGCAACGGATTGGAAGGCGTCTCGACCCAGATCATTTTCGTGTCCGGCTGCAACGCTTTTTCCAGAGAGCCGGCCAGGTTGGGATCGGAATAACTCACCTTGAGCCCCATCGAGCGCTTGCGCACGCGCTCGAACAGGCGCCAGCTGCCGCCGTACATGTCATCGACCGCGACCATGTGGCTGCCGGCATCCAGCAATTCCAGTACCGTGGCGCTGGCGGCAAGTCCTGAAGCGAACGCAAAAGCCTGAACGCCGCCCTCCAGGTCCGCGATGCAGCGCTCAAAAGCGTGGCGCGTCGGATTTTGTGTGCGTGCGTACTCGTAGCCGGTGTGCACACCCGGGGAACTCTGCCTAAAGGTGGAGGTGGCAAAGATCGGTGTCATCACCGCACCGGTGGTCGGCTCGGGCGACTGTCCGGCATGGATGGCGCGGGTGGCGAAGCCTTGCTTGTCCTTGTTGCTCTTCATTCTCGAATCTTACCTTTTGTTTCGGACTTGGGCCTGCTCACTCCAATAAAGCGCTCACCGCGGAGGACGCAGAGGACGCGGAGGGAATCACCTCACCCCCGCCCTCTCCAGCAAGCTAGAGAGGGAGCCGAAAAGCTACACAATCGGGGATCAACGCGTATCCATCTCCCTCTCCACCCGGTTGTGGGGGGAGAGGGATGGGGTGAGGGGGGCGTCCTCTGCGTCCTCCGCGGTGAGTGCTTGGCGTTAGATGCCTCAGGGTGTGCGATTGCGCAGATGGTTCAGAACGTCCATGCGGGTGATCAGGCCATAGAACTTACCTTTGTCAACGACGATGGCAACGTGGCCCTTGTTGAACGCCTGCGTCAATTGCATCAGCGGCGTCTTCAGGCCGACCGTCTCGATACGCTGGGTCATCGCCGAGCGCACAGGGTCGCGAAAACGTCCCGGGGTTTCCTGCGCTGCGGTAAGCAGATCCCACTCGTCGACGATGCCCACCACTTGGCCCTCGTCGAGCACCGGAAGTTGCGAGATGTCGTAGAGCTTCATGCGTGCATACGCGGTCATCAGCTTGTCGTCGGGGCCGACGGTCACGGTGGCGTGTTCCTCGTGGCGGCGCGTGATCAAATCGCGCAGGTCGCCGAACTGCTCGCGCTTGAGGAACCCCTGGTCCATCAGCCAGTAATCGTTGAACACCTTCGACAGGTACTTGTTGCCGCTATCGCAGACGAAACTCACGACACGCCTGGGCCGGGTTTGTTCGCGGCAGTAACGCAGCGCCGCGCCGATCAGCGTGCCCGATGAAGAGCCGGCGAGGATGCCTTCCTTTCTCAGCAGGTCGCGTACGGTCGTGCAGGCTTCTTCGTCGCTGACCGAGTAGGCTTTCTTGACACGGGAGAAATCGGCAATCGGCGGGATGAAATCTTCGCCGATGCCCTCGACGATCCAACTACCCGCTTCGCCATATTTGCCGGTGAGGACATAGTCGGCGAGCACCGAGCCTACCGGATCAGCGAGCACCATCTCGGTTTCAGGTGACACCTTGGCGAAATAGCGCGATAGCCCCGTCATGGTGCCGGCCGAGCCGACGCCGCACACCACAGCATCCACCTTGTGATCCATCTGTTCCCAGATTTCCGGACCGGTGGTCGTCTCGTGCGCGTGGGGATTCGCCGGATTGCCGAACTGGTTCACGAAGAACGAACCGGGCGTTTCCCGGGCCAGGCGCTCGGCCATGTCCTGGTAGTACTCGGGGTGGCCTTTACCGACATCGGAGCGCGTGAGTATGACCTCCGCGCCCATCGCCTTGAGGTGGAAAATCTTCTCGCGGCTCATCTTGTCCGGCACCACCAGGATCAGGCGATAGCCCTTCAGTGCGGCGACCAGCGCAAGGCCGAGACCAGTATTGCCGGCGGTGGCCTCGATGATGGTCCCGCCAGGCTTGAGTTTGCCGTCCCTCTCCGCGGCGCCGATCATTGACACGCCGATGCGGTCCTTGATCGAGCCCCCGGGATTCTGGCTTTCCATCTTCAGGAACAGGCGGCATTTGCCCGCATCCATCCGGGTAACTTCGACCAGGGGCGTGTTTCCGATCAGGTCCAGTATTTTCTGTGCGGGCATGGCGGGGTTCCTACAGAGCCACGATCAGCGCCAATGTGGCGGGAGTGTAACCCGGGACCATACTCTTCCGGTGCGGGGAGTGACTTGCGGTCTTGCGCGGTTCAGCCTTCGTACTGCAGCACGTGCATGCCAGCATTCCAGTCGCTCACGTACATCAGCCCCTCAGGCGTGACGTACGCGTCGCAGGTCTTTGCTGCGAGCGAGACGTTCGGTCGCGGGTCGATCAAACGTTTCGGGAGCCGGCGGTATCCAGGAGGCGATCTCCTTCGGTGCGAACGCGTCCTTGATGTCGAACACGCGCACCCCGGCGTTGTTGTAGGTTGCGAAAATGATTTCTTCGCTGCGGAAGGACCCTGGCCGGTTCTCGTGCAGGTTGTGCGGACCGAACACTCCCAGCGAGCAATAGTCGCGGTCTGTCGGCGAGGGCAACGTGGCGATCGGCACCGGGTTCTCCGGCGCGCGCACATCCACGACGAAGGTGTGGAACGTTCCCTTTACGCATTTTTCGGCGTTGGCCTCGTCGGCCACGACCGCAAGGCCGCGTCCCGGCAAGGGCAGTGGCGTGTGCGTACCGCCGGGGAAGGGCGGCGACCAGTTGATGTGCGAGAGCAGCTTGGGATTTGTTGGGTCGCTGATATCGTGGATGGTGAACCCGCCATCGCGCCAGGCGGCATAGCCGCGATCGCCCGCGGTGATCATGTGATGCAATGCGACGCGGCGGCCCTTCGGCCACGCTGATGTCTCGCCGCCCGCCCGATGCATGCCGGTCAGCCACCAACGCGAAACAATTTCCGGCTTGGTAATGTCCTTTAGATCAACGATGCACAAAATGTGATCCGTGTAACCGTCGAAATGCGCGGAAACGAAGGCGTAGCGCCCGCCCGGCCACCACAGTCGGTTGATGCCGAAGCCGGGCATTTCGAGAAACGCGATCTCCTTCATCTCCCTGGGGCGGGAGATGTCGTGGATGCTCAGGCCCGAACGGAATGTCTTGCGGTTGGTGATGCTGTCCGCGAGCGTGTTCTCGAAATAGCCGCGCATGTTGTCGTAGGACTGCATCGCGACGATGTTCGCGCCGTTTGCAAGCAGCAGCAGATCGTCCCGCCACCTGGAGGTGATGTGTCCGGGTGTTGACGCCCGCGGTGAAGAAGCCGACCGGCTTCAGGTGCCGCGGGTCCGCCGCGTCGAGAATTGTCACGCCATCGCTGAACATGTGGCCGACATAGACATGGCCGCGGTTGACCATGACCTGAACGCCGTCGGGGCGACCGCCCTGATCGCTGTAGGACAGATGCCGGATGCGGCGCCCAATGCCTTGCGGCGGAACCGGCGCTTCCGAAGCGGCACGGGATCCTGATGGCAGGCACGCCAGCGAAGCCAAGCCGAGCATACTCGTCAAGTGTGCGCGGCGAGTCATGTCGATCATGCTGGTACTGCGGCGACCCGATTCGCTCGCGGACTTACTGTCCGCTTTCCACGACGCGCTTCAAGCTTTCGAGGCCGGTCTTGTATATTCCGTTGTAGAAGTCCGTCATCGACTTGTCATCCTGCCCGGGCGGCGGCGGGTCGATCGAGTAGGCCAGGCGCCTGAAGTTTGCGCTCCACTCGACGACGCTCGTCCCGTCGCCCGAGTCCTTGACCTTAATGACTGGAAAGTAATCGCTCGCCATGACCGCCCCGTCCACGTAGGTGTAGGCCATGCGCATGCCCTGCGGATCGTGTTCCAACAGCCGCTCCGTGACCTTCGTGCCGTTGCGTCGCGTGATCAGACGGATCGCGCCGACCCGGTTGTTCATGCCGACCACGATCTCGCTGCGCTCGACGAGCGGCAGCCAACGCGGGGATCCGTTGTAGTCCCCCACCACCGCCCATACCGCCTCCGGCGCCGCGTTGATCCGGATCGACTGGCTTGCGGTCAGTTCGTTCGCTTCCGCCGCCCAGGCCTGAGAACGCTAAACAAAAGAGCCCAGTCAGTAAACCTTTCCATACGATTTTCATGGCTATTCGTCCCCCCAATCAGTGGTGATTCGAGGCCGCAATGCTTGATTTCTTAGAGGCCGCAGCCGGCAAGTTCCGGGCCCCGCGGAACAGCGCCTGCACCTCGTGAGGCGTTGAGCCCACGCGACGATATCCTAATCCTCGGCGGCGCCTAAAGGAGAGGAATTCAACCGTATCGCCGTATAGCAATAGGCGCCATTGCGATGTTTCGAGTCAGTCCGCAGCCTGGAAACTGGCGCTTGCGGCCTAGGGCGCGAGCGACCCCAGGTACGCAGAGAGATTGACAATATCTTCGTCAGTCAGCCTGTCAGCGGCAGGCTTCATCATCGCGGCCTCGGTGCCGTTTCGCGTCCCATCCCTGAAGCGGTAAAGCTGGCGCGCGATGTAAATCGGATGAATGCCGGCGAGTCTCGGCACATTGCCCACCCCTCTCAGGTCTGGACCGTGACAAATCACGCACGGAACCGTTCTGCCAATGCCGCCGGACTCGGCAAGTTCCCTGCCTTTCGCGATGCTCCCGACGGGAACGTAGGCGATGAATCCCGAATTCGGATCGCGCAGCCGCGCTCGCGCCTGATCCTCGGGCAAGGTAATGATGCGATTGCCGATCGGTTCGGTGCCGCCATCCGGCTCAACGAAGCGCATTCGGCCGTCGCCCACGAACGTCTTCGGCACCATGTCGGCTTCGACGACCCGGGTAAACGGGCGGGGCTTGAGCTTGGCAAACCACGTGGCCGCCTGCAGTGACTCGTTCTCCGACACGGCCTTTGCAATCTTGTTCATCCTGGGCACGTCGATTCTGCTATCGGCCCTGAAATCTTTCATCTGTTGAACCATGTACGCGACGGTCAGGCCCGTAAGGTCGGCGGATTCTGGGTGGCCGAGTCCGGACAGGAGGTGACACGCACCGCATGCCAATGCGTCGCCGTGCCCCTTGAGTACGATCGCGGGCGGTTCCGGACGCTGGTCCGGGAACCAATCCGGCGGGTTCAGCAGATTGTCGATTTGTTCCTGTGTGTATCTTGCCGGGCTTCCCGCCAGCGTCTGGAGTTCGGGCCCCGCCGGCGGAAGCCGTTTCTCCACCTTCAAGGGGAATGCCGACGACGGATATTCGGCCGCCGGCGCCTCCGGCTGTTGCGACTGCGTTGCCGTTGACAGCATTAGCAGCCACGCGAGGACGAACACGCATACCGTTTTGCTCACGGGAGCCTCCCTACGACTGGCCGGACTGAATTCCTGCCCTGTGTCGCAAATTCAGAAATCAAGTCGCCCGGATTTTGGCTTTCTATTATGACCCGGCCAGTCGACGACGGGTGACAACCATGGAACTCATCATCGACAAGGTTCCCCGGACGCCGCTGGTTTCCCCGGAAAGTTCGGCGTGCCGCTTGGCAGAGATGGAAGCGGGCGGTGGCAGTGCGGGTGAACTACGGAGAGACTTTGGTGGGAGAGAAAGTGAAAGCTGCGCGTGGGTACTGCAACGCGAAGCGACGCCGGTGGGTTCTTCCGCACTATCGCGTGCGAGAATGTTGTCTGGAGAACAGAATGAGGTGTCGGATGGAAAAGGCCACGAGACGCCGTTTCGAGTTCAATTCTCGAAACTGTAGAGCCGAACGATTGGTGTGCGAGACGCTACGCCACGATGAGTGACTGCCGGGGCCAAGCTCGACGTGAAGCGGCCCTGACATCCGCATAGATCGGGGAAGGTCCTATCTGCCTCTACTCGCCACATGATCAAGCGAGGAGAAACCTGGGGTGATAACGATATGGCTAAAGGCATATTGTCTTAGCGACCGACGTACGCGCAGACTGGAAGCGCTGGAAATCGCTCGCATACTCACCCGACGCGACGTTTGCCTGGAGGGCAGAACATGTGTACTCGTCCATTGGCGCCGATATGCCTGCTAGCCCTGATGCTGTTGCTCAGCGGCTGCGTTTCGGCCACACGAATCGTAAAAAGTGATTCGTCGCCGGTGAAGGCGTATGGCGACTTGTACTTGCTCGCCCTCGAGAAAGACCCTCGGAACGTTCAGCCGCGGGTTATCAAGGAGTTCGAGTCGATGGGTCTCAAAGTGAAGGTTGTCTCCCCTGACGAGCCCTTTGCCGGCACGCAGGGAACCGGGTTTGTGATTTCACCGGAAGGTCACGTTCTTACCTGCGCCCATGTGCTGGCAGGAGAGAAAGTCGCGACCATCTGGGTCTCCAACGTCCGATACGTAGCAGACGTCGTGAGTGCCGACAAGGACAAAGATCTGGCGTTGCTCAAGCCAAGGACGCCTATTACACCTCTGGTCCGCGCACTCGGCTTCAGGCGCGACCAACGTTACAGTATTGGAGCAGATGTTTCGACCATCGGATATCCCTTGGGCAACATTCTCGGGACAAGCATCCGCTATACAAGAGGCTCCATAAGCGCGACCGCCGGTATACGGGATGATCCCAAGCAACTGCAGGTCTCGGCGCAAATTCAACCGGGAAACAGCGGAGGACCGCTATTCGACAACGAGGGGGTCGTGATCGGCGTAATGCAGGGGACCCTGAATCCTGTGGCCATGGCCGACGCAACCGGCGGGCAACTGCCACAGAACGTCAACTTCGCGATCAAGAGTGATGTGGTGCTCAAGTATCTTCAGACAGACAGGGCCGTATACGATGCACTCTCGTACGACCGCGGCCATAGCGTGGAGAACCTACAGGAATCTGTCGTCAGAGTGAGATCGGGGCAAATCACCGAAGAGTGGGAAAAGACACCAAAGCTCGTCGCCCGCGTCGATTACCGGAGTATCTGGGATATGTGGTACCGGTTCAAACTCTTCGTGGTCAGAGTGTATGACCTTGATTCGCAGCAGTTGTTGTTTGCCGCTGGCCAGGGCCGTGACAACATGATCAGTAGCGAGGACGTAGTCATCAAAGACACGTTCGCCGAGATCCGGAAGGCGCTGGGCAAGGACGAGCAGTGGCAATCAAGGCAGAGCGCAGAAGCAGCAGGGGTCGGAAAGGAGAAGTAGGGTCAGACGCGATGTCCATGCACACGCGGAACTCCTGAGGAGCAAACCACAGGGTCGGGTCTCGCCATTTGCCTTCTCCTCCCGTGAAAAGTATGCGGTCGCGTCTTGATTCTTGCACTTAAGTTGACCGTGGGGCGAGACTCTTCGTCTCAGAAACGACGGATCGGCCGACGGCGATTTATTTCGGGGTTGGACGCAAGAATCAAATGAACAGAGCATTACAAATTGCTCTCCGGGCAAGCTATTACCTCGCGTGGTGGTGCATCGTCACGGGGCTCAGCGTTGTTGTGTTAGCCGTACCTTTCATCGTCAGCCAAAACATGGGTCTTGATGATGACATCATTTGGCTCGCAGGCATTCCCGTGGGCTTGGTCGCATTTCCACCCGTTGCTCGACGGGCGCTTCGCTTCCGTCGACTTCATGGATATTCGCTCGGGATTGGCGGCATCGGTGTCATTGCGGGTGTCCCGCTGGGTGTCGTTCTCTTGCCCAGGTCCAACGCTGTTGCGGGCGTTACCGGACCGTTCGCTGGCACTGCTGAACTGATTATCGCGGCTTTCTGCTTCCTTGCAGGGCTCTTCTTCGTTGCGGTTGCAGTGGCAGGAGCCACAGGTATCCGCATGCGACGGGACCCAACAACTCAGTCAAGACATCCACCGTCCGCTGGCGCGGCTACTGGCTGATTCGATAGAGTCCTCCACCGTAGTCCACGACGTACAGTTCGCCGTCGTTGTCTTCACCGAACGAAGAGATGCTGAGGCCCGACTCCAAGCCGTCCGTTAGCGTCAGCGTGGGTTGCGTGCTTTCCGCGATGTTGAAGATCCTGCCGGAGATGAAGTCGCCGAAGACGTAGCGGCCGACGAGGGAAGCGATCGCCGAACCCCGATAAACATAACCGCCGGTGGTGCTCTGGCCAACGTCGCGGCCGTACTCCACGACCGGCGGCAACGGGTTCGCCGGCGAGCCGCAGGCGAGCCCGGTGTTGCTCGTGCCTTCGAAGCAGCGCCATCCGTAGTTGCCGCCGAGCGTCACCTGGTCAACTTCCTCCAGTGCGCCCTGGCCGACATCGGCTACCCAAAGGTGTCCGGTCAGACGGTCGAAGCTCCATCGCCACGGATTGCGAAATCCGACCGCGAAGATTTCTGGGCAACTCTGCGAGCCTGTGCCGTCGGTGCCGCAAAGCGTGGTGCTGCCGGCGAACCGGTTTGTCGGCGGGATCCGGTAGGGAAACGCGCCGGTGGTGCCCTCGACGTCGATGCGCAGCATCTTGCCGAGCAGCGTGGTAAGCGACTGTCCGTTGCCGATGGCTCCGTGCTGGTTGCTGGCACCGCCGTCGTTGGCGCCGCCGCCGTCGCCGACCCCGATGTAGAGGAACTCGTCCGGTCCGAAGGCGATGTTGCCGCCGTTGTGGTTGCTCTCCGTCCCCGGTTTCTCGATGGTTAGAAGGACGCGCTCCAAATCCGGATCGAGTGTCAAGCCAGCGTCCAGTGAAATGAATTCCGAGAGCCGCGACACCAGTCCAAGTGTGGCATCGGTATGTGAGTAGAAGAAATACACACGGGGGTCGCGAGGGAAATTGGGATGGAAGGCCATGCCGAGCAATCCGGCCTCGCCGCTGAAGGTCACGCGATTCAAGCCGTCGATGTTGACGAACAAGGGCGCTGCCGTAACCGCCGGATCGTTGTCGAACACGCGTACCTGCCCGGCCTGCTCGACAACGAACCAGCGCGTGCTGTCACGCGGTGCCTGGAGCATCGCCACCGGGCTGCTGAAGGAAAGACTGGGGAAGACGCGTTGTACGGTAAGGCTGACAGGCAACTCGTCGTCCGACCCGTTGCAGGCGCCGAGCCCCAGCGCTGCAAGAGCAACCACCATCCAGCGCAACTGTCGAAAACTGGCCATCGTTTCGTCCTCGTTGACTACGAGTCGAACTCCTATCTTTGCACAGGTCTCGGGCAAGGTGAAGGAATTTGGATGGCCGGGCTGCCGCGATGGGGAGCGAATCAAGGCGCCATTGCGGCGCGCCTGCATGATGTCAGGTCAAACCGTCGCGACCGAAACCTCGCCGCGGTCGATGGTGTACACCATGTCGAGGATTTCCTCCGAGTGCGAGAGATCGGACTCGGTGAGGATGACCGAGAGTCCCTGGCTTTTCAATCCGGCAATCACATCCGCGAGCCGGTGCGCCAGCACCGGTGCCACACCCTCGAACGGCTCGTCGAGCAGCAGCAGCTTGGTGCCGCACATCAGCGCGCGCGCCAGCGCCACCAGTTTCTGCTGGCCGCCGGAAAGCTGGAGCGCCTTGCGGCCGGCGAAGGCTTCGACTTCTGGAATCATCTTGTATACCTGCGCCAGTCGTGCCTGCGGTTCCGCGACACTTGCTGCCCACGCCGGAATCAGTACGTTTTCCTCGACGGTCAGTTGCGGAACGAGGCGCCGGTCCTCCGGCATGTAACCGATGCCGCCGCGTGCACGCTGGTGGGCCGGCATCCTGTCGAGCGGCACTTCGTCGAAACGGATCGTGCCCCGGCGCGCCGGAAGAATGCCCATCACCGAGCGTATCAGCGTGGTCTTGCCGGCGCCGTTGCGGCCGATCAAGCCGGCGAACTTTCCGGTTGGCACGTCCATGCTCACCCCGCGCAGGATGCTTACCGACTGGATGGAAACATCGAGCGCTTCAATGCACAGCATGCTTGCCTCCAGCGGCGGCGCGCTCCTCGCCGGTCACGTATTTGCGCACCTCGGCGTCGTTGAGAACGACGCCGGGATCGCCGTCGGCGATGATCCGGCCCTCGTAAAAAGCCAGCACGCGATGGGTATAGCGGTTGACTATATCCATGTCGTGTTCCACGAACAGGACGGTGACCTTTTGCGCCCGGACAGCTTGCATCACCATGTCCATCAACCCGAATTTCTCGTCCGCCGACACGCCCGAGGTTGGTTCGTCGAGCAGCAGGATCTTCGGCTTCACGGCCATCGCCATGGCGATGTCGAGCAGCTTGCGCACGCCCTCGGGCAGCACGCCGGCCGGCCTGTTGCGATAATCGGTGAGATTGAAGCGCTCCAGTATCGAGTCCACCGTCTCGCCGGGCGGGCCGGCATGGCGACTTTCGTCCGCCCACTTCCCGCCGCCGGAGGCCACGATACCGACGCCGACCAGCAGGTTCTCATAGACCGACAGCGTGTTGAACAACTGCGGAATCTGGAATGAGCGGCAGATGCCGAGGCGCGTAATCTGGCGCGGCGCCAGCGGTGTAATGTCGCGACTGCCGAAGACGATGCTGCCGGAGCTGGGCTTCAAGTACCCGGTGACCATGTTGATGAACGTGGTCTTGCCGGCGCCGTTGCTGCCGATCAAACCCACCACGCTGTCCTTTTCGACAGCTACGTTGATGTCCGCCGCGGCGGTGACCGCGCCGAAATTCTTGTTCAGGCCCCTGGCTTCCAGAACAAACGCCATGTCAGGCCGCCTTTCGCATTCTGGTGAAGAGCGACCACAACCCGCCTGGCAGGAACATGATCACGAGCAGCATGGTGGTGCCGAGTGCCATCTGCCAGGTATTGGGTGAGTATTCGTAGGCGAAGCTGCGAATGGTTTCGAAGATGAACGCGCCGAGGAAGGGCGCCAGCACGTTGCCGGTGCCGGCCAGAATGGCCACGAAGACGAACTCCCCGGAGGTGGTCCAGTAAGACATTTCGGGATCGATGTGGCCGACACTCACCGCGGCGAGCGCGCCGCCCAGCCCCGCCAGCACCGCCGACATCACGTAGTTGATGTGAATCGTGTTGCGCACCGACGCGCCCATGTACTCGACGCGCAATTCGTTGTCGCGGATCGCCCCGGCCAGCCGTCCCATGTGCGATGCCAGGTATTTGTGCATGCAAACGGCGGCGACGAAGGCGACCAGCACGGTGACGGCGAAAATCACATAGCGCTCGAACTCGGTGCCCGCGATCCGTATCCCGAACAGCGTCTTCGCCGCGACGTTGAAGCCGTCCGAGCTGCCCAGCGCGGAGGTTTTCACAAGCAACCCATAAAGGATCATCGAGAATGCGAGTGAGAGCATGGCGAAGAAAATGTCGCGGTACTTGCGCAGCAGCAATCCGAGGAGGGCCGATACCACGGCGGTGACCGCAACCGCGGACAGCAGCATGATTGCGATATCCGAGACACCGAACAGCACATCGAGCGTACCGGCGGCGTAAGCACCCAGGCAGTAGTACAAGCCGTGGCCGAAAGACACCACCCCTGTGCGCATCAGCAGCATCATGCCGAGCACGACCGCGCCATAGCACAGCGATACCGTGATGAGGAACATGGCCCAGCGCGGCAGCAGTGGCCCCGCGAGGAGCAGCGCAATCAATACGCCGAGAAGAGTGCGGATGGTAAAGTCGCGCTTCATATCTTGCGTGATTCTTGCGCCAAGGTCATATCTTGCGCGCTTCCGGCACGCTGAACAGCCCCTTGGGACGCATGATGAGTACGACCGCCATGACGAAGTAGATCGCGAACAAGTCGAGTTCCGGCCGGTAGTGAACGGCGGCCGACCGCACCAGGCCGACCAGGACGGCCGCCAGCGCCGCGCCGGGCAGGCTGCCGAGGCCGCCGATCACCACCACCGCGAAGGCGAGCACGATGGTCTCGGCGCCGATGCCTGGCTGGACTGAAATCATGGGCGCGGTGAGGGCACCGCCGACGGCGCCGAGCATGGCGCCGACGGTGAAAGTGACGAAATACACCAGGCTCACGTTGATGCCCATTGCAGCGGCCATTTCGCGGTCGTGAATGACCGCGACCAGCATCTTGCCGCGACGGGTCTTGGTGAGTACCCAGGCCAGAGTGACGCCGATCAGGACGGCCACGCCGAACAGCACCAGGTTATAAACCGGATAAGTCAGGTCGCGCACATCGAAGCTGCCGAGCAGGCTGTACGGCTGGTACAGAAAGTAGGGATCGACTCCCCAGGTGAGCTTGATGAAGTCCTCGAGGATCAGGAACACCGCGTAGGTAACCAGCACCAGGACGATCTCATCCTTGCCGTACATGAAGCGCAGCAGACCCCGTTCGATCACCGGCCCCGCGATCAGCCCGACCAGGATCGCGGCGACCAGCATTACGGCGTAACTTCCCATCGGCGCGTAACCCTGGTTTATCCAGTAGCCGGCGAGAGCCGCGGCGCTGTAGGCGCCAAGCGCGTACAGGCTGCCGTGGGCGATGTTCAGGATTTTCATCACGCCGTAAATCAGCGTGAGCCCGACGGCGATGATGAACAGCCACGACGAGTAGATCAGCCCGTCGAGGAGGACCGCGAGCAGCTGGTTCATTTCGGCATGCGCGGTGTTACCACTTGCCGGGTTTCATCCCGGACTTAATCCAGTCAAGGCTCTTCACGCCCTCGGGGGGCTGTACGCGCTCAAGCGGGTAGTACTTGATGTCGCCGACGGTGACCTGGCCATTGACCGTGCGCGTCGTGCCGTAGGCGGTTCCGGTGACCGCCTGGTGGCCCTTGCCCAGCTTCATCATGACCTTGCCGGCGGGCGAATCGAAACTCAGGAACTCGAATGCCTTGATCACTTCCTCGGTGGCGGGTGCGCCGCCGCCGGCCCCGTGCGCCTTTTCGTAGGCAGCCTTCAGCCCCAGAAACGCCATCGCCACGCTGTAGGCCGGATAGTTCGGATAGATTTCGGCGCGCTCCTTGTAGATCTGTCGCAGCCAGTCGTTGAGCGCGCTCTTCTGCGCGTACACCCCGTTCGGGCCGCGTGCGCCGACGATGGTGCCGTCTGGCATGTTGCCGGTCAGGCGGTGCAGATACGGTTCGCCCGCCACCAGCACCAGCTGGCTGCGATTGAACAGCCCTCGCGGCGTTGCCTGCAGCATGAAGGCCTCGAGGTCGCCGCCCCAAAGACTGGAGTGGATCACATCGGAGTTGGTTTGCAGCAGGGCGGAGATTTCGGGACCGTACTGCCCGGCGCCGAACTTCGGCATCTGCGAAGAAGTGATCGCGGATTCGGGCTTGAGTGTTGCCATCACCGCGGTAAAGTCCGCCCACGAATCCTGGCCCCAGGCATAGTTCTGGTTGATGCCGGCAAAACTCTTCACCGCGGGCCGGTTCTCCAGCAGGTACAGCGCGCCTGCCACCGCGTCCATGGTGGCGTGCGAGCGGGTGCGGAATACGTACTTGTAGCTCGCCTCCTCGAATACGCGCGGCGTGCCGCAGTCGAACAGGATGGTGACGGTCTTCAACTCTTCCGCAACCGGCGCCACCGCGAGACAGTCGCCGCTGGAGATGTAGCCGATGACGAAGTCGACGTTCTGGCGCTCGACCAGGTTGCGCAACTCGGTCACTTGCTTGGTGGCGCCACCGGCTTCGTCAACGATCGTCAGTTCCAGCGCGGTTCCGCCGAAACCCTTGGTGTTGTAAGGCGCTGGCGCCTTGCCGGCGTTCAGCGAATCGACAATCGCTTCGGCGGCCATTCTGGCCGGCACGCCGAAGGGTCCGGCGGCCGGGCCGGAGAGGAAAGTGACCAGGCCGATGCGGATCGGCTTGTCCTGTGCATGGCCGGTTGTGCAAACGACGGCCAGCGCCGCGCCCGCAAACACTGTCGCAGCCGTCTTCAGTGGCCGAAAGAAATTCCCGTACATGATGTCTCCTCCCTCGTTTACTTCATGCAATGAAAAATAATCCAGCGGGCGATGAACCGCGCAGGACCATTTTTTTTGAGTTCATTTCCGAATCTAGCAGCTTGACCGTCTTCGGGCAAGGTTGTGCACCTGCTCGCGCCGGGCCGTGAATCAACCGCGAATTTGGCCGAGCAACCCGTCGATGGCGCCCTGTGCCGGGGCAAGATAAGAGCGGCCGAACAGATTGAGGTGATTGAGCAAATGGTACAGGTTGTACAGTTGCTTGCGTACCCGATAGCCAGGGTCGAGCGGCCACGCATCGCCGTAGGCACGATAAAACGCCTGGGGAAAGCCGCCGAACAGTTCGGTCATGGCGAGGTCGGCTTCGCGGTCGCCGTAGTACACCGCGGGATCGAAGATTGCCGGTTCTCCGTCGGCAAGAACCGCGGCATTGCCGCCCCACAGGTCGCCGTGCAGGAGCGAAGCTTCCGGCCGGTAGCCGGTAAAGAACGCATCGAGTTCGGCGAGCAGCTTTTCACCCGAGGATTGCAGCCGACCCCGGTAACCGTTGCGTTGGGCAAGCTGCAATTGAAACCCGATCCGACGCTCGCGTAGAAACACGATCCAGTCGCCGCACCACTCGTTATGCTGCGGCGTGGAGCCAATGGTGTTGTCACGGTTCCAGCCGAAGTTTGCGGCGGTGCGCCGATGCATCAGAGCCAACCGCGGCCCGAGGGTTGCCAAGTCGTCCGTGCCATTGCCGAGTTCGAGGTGTTCCAGCACGATCCAGGAAAAGAGCGCATCCGATCCGCAGCAGATAGGCAGTGGCACGCGTACCGCATTTGTGGTTGCGAGTTCGGCGAGCCCCGCCAGTTCGGCCTCGAACATTCCCAACCGCCCGGCCGAGTTGAGTTTGACAAAAAAGCGTTGTCTGCCGCCGTCGAGCCGGAATGCCCGGTTGATCGAGCCGCCAGCGGTGGGCTCGGCGCGCGAGGCATTGAAGGGCAAGCCGGTGGCGCCGGAGACATTGGCCGCGATCGCCTTCCAGGTTGCCGCGTTGGGCGCCGGCACCACGGCGGCTGTAATGCGCTAGCGCGCGGCCAGCCAGGCACGGGCGCGGGCAATCGCCGCGCGCACCTGGGTCGGCGCGGTGCCGCCGACATGATCGCGCGAGGCGACCGAACCCTCGAGCGAGAGCTTGCCGAGCGCGTCGGTGTCAATCAGCTTGGAGAATTGCCGCAATTGCTCGACACTCAGTTGCGTTAGGTCCACACCCTTATCGGCGGCGAAGCGCACCGCGCGCGACACCGCCTCGTGGGCATCGCGGAAAGGCAGTCCTTTCCTGACCAGATAGTCGGCCAGGTCGGTTGCCGTGGCGTAGCCTTCCAGCAGCGCCCGTCGCATCGCGTCCTTGTTTACGGTGATGCCGCCGACCATGTCGGCAAAGATCCTGAGCGTGACGGTCAGCGTGTCCACCGTGTCGAACAGGGGTTCCTTGTCTTCCTGGTTGTCCTTGTTGTAGGCGAGCGGCTGGCCTTTCATCAGGGTGAGCAGTGCCACCAGGTGGCCGTTCACACGCCCGGTCTTGCCGCGCACAAGTTCCGGCACGTCGGGGTTTTTCTTCTGCGGCATGATCGACGAACCGGTGCAGAACCGGTCGGCGAGCATGATGAAACCGAAGCGCGGATTCATCCACAGGATCAGTTCCTCCGATAGTCGCGAAAGATGCGTCATTGCCAGCGCCGCGCAGGCGCAGAACTCGATGGCGAAATCGCGGTCCGACACCGCATCGAGCGAGTTCTCGCAAACCCCGTCGAAGCCCAGTTCCCTCGCCACGCGCTCGCGATCGATCGGGTAGCTGGTGCCGGCGAGCGCCGCGGCGCCCAGAGGCAGTACGTTGAACCGCCTGCGGCAGTCGCCAAAGCGCGCGGCGTCGCGCTTCATCATCTCGAAGTAGGCCAGAACGTGGTGCGCGAAGCTCACGGGTTGCGCCACCTGCAGATGCGTGTAGCCGGGCATGAGGGTATCGACGTGATGCTCGGCCAGGTCGAGCAGGGTTTTCTGGAAGGCGTTAATCAGCGCGACGATTTCATCCGCAGCCCAGCGCAAATAGAGCCGGATGTCGGTCGCAACCTGATCGTTGCGCGAACGCCCGGTATGCAGCCGCTTGCCGGCATCTCCCACCAGGTCGGTGAGCCGTTTCTCGATATTCAGATGTACATCCTCGAGATCAACCGACCAGGTGAACTTCTCTTGGCGGATCTCTCCGAGGATCGCGTTCATGCCGCGTTCGATGTCGGCAAGATCCTTGGATGTGAGCACGCCGACCGCCTGAAGCATGCGCGCGTGCGCCAGCGACGCGGCAATATCGAACTGCGCGAGTCGCTTGTCGAAGTCGACCGACGCGGTATAGCGCTTCACCAGTTCCGCGACCGGTTCACTGAACCGGCCGGACCAGGCTTTGCCGGGGTCGTCCGCGGGTTTTTCCTTGGGTTGCATTAAGTCCTTGCCCTGTTCACAATGACTACGTTAAGCGCCTGTTCTGGCGTGATTTTTGGCCTGAATCAGCCGATGGCAAGTATAAATCAAAACCGTCACCCCAACCTTCTTCCGAATTTCCGCAATCTGGGCGTCATGTTGCGTGTGCTGGTGATCGTAATAGCGATGACGGTTGTTGCAGCCGCACTGAAATCCTCGAACTGGTACGCCACGCTCAATCAGTGGCTGGGCATCTCCGCGCTGGCGCAGCCGATCGTCATTCTCTCTTTGGTGCTGCTCGGCGTCGCAGATCGCTGGCTGCATAAACTGGACTACCCGTTCGCCGTCGCGGTGATCGTGGCCGTCGAGCTCGGCATTGTGACCATGGTGGTGACCGCGACCTCGTCGGTATTCATACCGGATGCGCCCGGTTTGGCCCGCAGCTGGTTCTTTACCGCCGTGGCCACGCTGCTTGTGCTCGCCTACTTCAATTTGCGCAGCCGGATGCTCTCGCCGGCGCTGACCGAGGCGAGACTGCAGGCACTGCAGGCGCGCATCCGCCCGCATTTTCTGTTCAACAGCATCAATGCAGTCCTGTCCCTGGTGCGTAACGAACCGCGTCGTGCCGAGACGGCGCTTGAAGATCTTGCCGACCTGTTCCGCGTGCTGATGGCCGACAACCGCGATCTGGTGCCGCTCGAGCGCGAAGTCGAACTGTGCCGCCAGTATCTCGGACTGGAAGCGCTGCGGCTGGGCGATCGCCTGCGGGTGGACTGGCAGGTGGAAAAGATGCCCGCGGACGCGATGGTGCCGCCCTTGCTGTTGCAGCCGCTGCTGGAGAACGCGGTCTACCACGGCATCGAGCCGTCAATGGAGCCGGGGTTGATCAGTATCCACATCTTCAGCGATCGCGACCGGGTGCAGATGTTGTTGCGCAATCCATACCGCCAGGAGGGCAGTCATCACATCGGCAACAAGATGGCGCTTGCCAACATCAGGGAACGGTTATCGCTGCACTTTGATGCCGAAGCCCGTCTGCAAACCCGCTCCAGCGACGGCCAATACGAGGTTCGGATCACGCTTCCGTACGTGAAGGAGAGAAAGTGAGCAAGCATCCCCATTCGCTGCGGGTGGTGATTGTCGACGACGAGGCGCCGGCGCGCAGCCGCATCAGGGATCTGCTCGAAGACTGCGCGGGCAGCTTTCCGCTAGAGCTTCTGGGCGAGGCGGCAAGCGGTCGCGAACTTCTGGAGCTGTTGGAGGAAACGCCGGCCGACGTGGTGCTGCTGGACATTCGCATGCCGGAAATGGACGGCCTCGAAGTAGCGCAGCACATGCTGAAGCTGCCCGAGCCTCCGTCGGTGATTTTCACCACCGCCTACAACGACCACGCCCTGAAGGCGTTCGAGTTGCACGCAGTCGATTATCTGCTGAAGCCGATCCGACTGCGGCGGCTGCACGACGCGCTGACGCGGGTGCGGGCAATAACCCCGCTGCGCCTCGACGTATTGCAGCAGATCACTCCGGATGCGCGCACCCATCTTTCGGTGCAGGAACGCGGCAAGGTAGTGCTGATTCCGGTCACGGAAATTCTCTACCTGCGCGCCGAGTTGAAGTACGTGACCGTCCGCACGAAGGCGCGCGAACACCTGCTCGAGGAATCACTGTCGAAACTCGAGCAGGAATTTTCCGCGCAGTTCGTGCGTATCCATCGTAGTTGCCTGGTAGCGAAAGCGCATATCATCGGTTTCGATAAGGAGGGCGGCGACGGTGGCGAGGCCCGTTGGGTGGTGACGTTGTCCGGACTGGATGAAAAACTGCCGGTGAGTCGCCGCCAGCAGCACATCGTCAAGGAACTGGGGCGCAACGTCCTGTGAGCGCACGTCATTGCACGGTATTGTTTTTGCTGATCGCCGGCGCAGCATCCGGCGCCCAGGGTATCGAGGCGCTCGGCTCGCGGCTTGCCGATCTCGACCGCAGCCTTTACTCATGTGCCGAGACCGGTGCGCATACCCTGTGCCGGGCAGGGGGAAAGTCCTTCGAGCATCTTGGTTTGCCGGTCCTGGGGATGACGCTCGAGTACCGTGGAGAACTTCTGAATCAAACGACGGTCCTGTTCGATGAAGCGCGCTTTGCCGAAGTCGAAGGCCACTTGACAGCGCGGTTCGGCGCGCCCGAAATTCAAGACGAACAATTGCGCAGCGGCATGGCCGGGGCGATTGTCAACCGGGTGCGCGTCTGGCGCAGAGACGGCGACATTGCGATGCTGGAGCAGTTTTATGGAAAAATCACGAGGTCGGCACTTCGCTATCTGACGTCGGACGACTACCGGGAACTCATGCGTGCCCGCGATGCCGTGCGTGTTCGCGGCACACGGGATTTATAGAGCAGAGGCGCGTATATCCCGCTGAAAACGGCGGAGAATTGTCCTATGATTCGAAACAGGTGCAGTTACTTTTCAACCCAGAAGCAAGGAAATCAATAATGGCTGCTGATCTTGGCATCAAGGAGAAAGACCGGTTACAGATCGTCAATGGCTTGTCGAAGCTGCTTGCCGACACTTACACGCTATACCTGAAGACCCACAATTTTCACTGGAACGTGACCGGTCCTATGTTCCAGACGTTGCATTTGATGTTCCAGACCCAGTACACAGAAATGTGGACCAGCGTCGATCTGATTGCCGAGCGCATCCGCTCGCTGGACGCGCCGACGCCCGGTACCTACGCACAGTTCTCCAAACTCGCCTCGATCAAGGAAACACCGGGCGTGCCCAGGGCCCAGGACATGATCAAGATTCTGCTGGAGGGGCACGAAGCGGTCACGCGTACGGCGCGCAAGGTTTTTCCTGCCGCCGAGAGCGGCAACGACCAGCCGACCATGGATCTTCTGACGCAGCGTATGGAAGTCCATGAAAAAACCGCATGGATGCTGAGAAGCTTATTGGAGAAGTAGCCGCGTCGGTGATTGTCGGACAGCCCTGCAACATTGGCAGGAGCGGTTTTTCAGTGGGGACTTACCTGCAAAGCAGGTTAGTCGGAACTAAAAGACGGCTTGGATGCTCCGAAGTCTCTTGGAGAAGTAATCCGACTAAAATGCATTCAAGTCTTCTTTGGCGTTCACATAACCCGCAAGCGGGTTAGTGCCCGCCGCAACAAGCCCAGTGGGCGTGTTGTCAGTGGAGGCTAATGCGCGTAGCGCATTATGCCGGTACTAAAAACCGCGTGGATGCTGGGAAGCTTGTTGGAGAAGTGATGCGTTTGTGGCTAGCGGCCTAGGCCGCTTGCAGAAGTAGAGTTTTTTCGGCCACCACGGATTTTGCGAAGGCGGCCCGAGTTTGCGGTTCTCCTGGATCCAAGCCCTTGTCGTCTGCCAAGAGTCCTCCTTCCCGAATTGTCATCGCCACCCGCGAAAGCGCGCTCGCGTTGTGGCAGGCGCGCCACATCGAGGGGCGTCTGCGCGCGCTCTATGTCGGAATCGAGACGCAGCTGCTGGGCGTTACCACGCAGGGCGACCGCATGCTCGACACCTCGCTTGCCAAGATCGGCGGCAAGGGACTGTTCGTGAAGGAACTGGAGTCGGCGCTCGATTCCGGCGAGGCGGATATCGCGGTGCACTCGATGAAAGACGTGCCGATGAATTTGCCATCCGGGTTCACGATTGCCGCCATCACCAAGCGCGAAGACCCGCGCGACGCCTTCGTCTCCAACGACTACCGCGATCTGGAGAGCCTGCCGCCGGGAAGCCAAGTCGGCACATCCAGCCTGCGGCGCGAAAGCCAGTTGCGCGCGCGTTTTCCTCTTATCGAGGTCGAGCCGTTGCGCGGCAATGTGCAGACGCGATTGCGCAAACTCGATGATGGGCGGTACGCCGCGATCATCCTGGCGGCGGCCGGACTTAAGCGCCTGGGCCTTTCTGCCCGCATCGCCTGCATGCTTACTCCCGAGCAGAGCCTGCCCGCAGTCGGCCAGGGCGCGCTCGGCATCGAGTGTCGCGCTGAACGCCGGGACCTGGTTGTTGCGATCGCGCCGCTTGACGATGCCCCTACTCGTTGGTGCGTGGAGGCCGAACGGGCGGTGAGCCGCGCGCTCGCGGGCAGTTGCCAGGTGCCGCTGGGCGGATATGCGGAGCTGACCAACGGCCGCGCCAGACTGCGCGGATTCGTCGCCAGTCCTGACGGCGAGCGTTTGGTGTATGACGAGATCTCCGGTTCGGTGGCAGGTTCGCCTGCCGATCTTGGCACGGCACTTGCCGAGCGCCTGATTGCCAAGGGTGCGCGTGAAATCCTTGCGGCGCTGGGCGGATAACCGGCGTGCGCGGAACGGGAGACACACAGCCGCTGGCGGGCATCGGTGTACTGGTAACCCGGCCGGAGCATCAAGCGCAGCGGTTGGCCGAATTGATTCGCAGCCTCGGCGGCGAACCGCTGCTGTTTCCGGCGATGGAGATCGTGGCGTTACCAGATGAGGCGACCGCGACGGCACTGAAACGGCTGGCACAGTTCGACCTGGCGATATTCACCAGCCCGAACGCTGCGCGGATGGCGATGCGATGCATCGGGCAGGCAGGCGGACTACCTGCCCGCCTGCGCATCGCCGCGCTGGGGCCTGGAACTGCCGCGGAGTTGAAAAAATCGGGCGTGCGCGAGATGATCACGCCGGAAGCGAATTTCGACAGCAAGGCTCTGCTCGACACGTTGTCCGGGCTGCAGTTCGCCGGGAAGAGTGTGGTGATTTTTCGCGGGCAGGGCGGGCGTGAATTGCTCGGCGAGTCGCTGCGCCAGCGTGGCGCCGTGCTCGAATACGTGGAATGTTACCGGCGTGCAAGACCCCGGCACGACCTGGCGGAACTGATGCCACTGTGGCAGCAAGGCAGGCTTCGGGTCTGTCTTGCAACCAGTTCGGAAATCGTGAACAACCTCTTCGACATGGCCGGGGAAGCATGCCGGCCGTGGTTGTGCCAGACTCCAATGTTCGTATCCCATCCGCGCGTGGCCGCTACTGCGTTTGCTTTGGGCGTACATACCGTTTTCGTCGCCGGCATGGGAGACGAGGCGCTGGCGTCGGCACTGGAAACCTGGTTTGCGAGATTGCGCCGGGAACAGCCCGTGAGCTGACCGTCTTTATTCTGGAAATTATGGCCGAACCATCAACCGAACAGCAAACCGTTGCCGATAAGCGGACTGAGGCACAGCCGCAGCGACGCTCGCGGCTTGCCGTCCTGGCGTTGCTGCTGGGGTTGGCCGCGACTGCGCTGGCCGCGTGGCATTGGTATGACGCGCGCAAACGCTTCGACGTACTCCAGCAGGATGTGGCCAGGCGTCTTGCCCAAGCCGATGCCCGGAGCCGAGAGACGCAGTCGCTGGCCGGGCAGTCGCGCGACGATTTGCGCGACGTGGTGGCGCGGATCGGACAGCTCGAAGCGCGCATGGTGGAAACCCAGAATCAGCGTGTGGCACTCGAATCGCTCTACAGGGATTTTTCGGGCAGGCGCGATGAATGGGTGCTGGCCGAAATCGAGCAGGTACTGCTGATCGCCAACCAGCAACTCCAGCTTGCAGGCAATGCAAAAGCTGCGCTGATCGCGCTGGAGAATGCCGATGCGCGCCTGGCGCGCCTGGATCGTCCGCAGTTGACCGCATTGCGGCGGGTGATCAGCCAGGATATCGGGCGGCTCAAGGCCGCGCCATTCTTGGACGTAGTCGGCATGGCGCTGCGACTGGACAACGTGATGACGGCGGTGGATGCGTTGCCCCTGGCCATGGAAGAGCGCCCACTGCCGGCAAACGATGCGGCCGCGCCGGCGAGCGACAGTTTCTGGGCCAATCTGTGGCACGAAACCATACAGGATCTGCGTCGCCTGGTGCGCATTCAGAACGCCGAAAAACCGGAGGCGCCGCTGCTATCCCCCGAGCAGGCTTTTTTCCTGCGCGAGAATCTGAAGCTGCGGCTGCTCGGGGCGCGCCTGGCGTTGCTGGCGCGCGACGAGACGAGCTTCAAGACCGATCTCGACGCGGCTTCGGACTGGCTGCAACGCTACTACGACACCGGCAGCAAGCCGGTCGCTGCCGCGCTGTCCACCGTCAAGCAACTGGCGCAGTCGGAGGTCGGCATCGAGCTTCCGGACATCTCCGCGAGCCTGGACGCAGCGCGCAATCTAAGGACGGTGCGCGAGCGCACCATGCGCTGAGCATGACTGGCAATTCGACGCAGAGGAAAGGCTGATGCGGGGTCTGTTTTGGATAGTCGGACTTTTTGCCGTCGCCGTCGGAGTGGTGCTGGCGGCGCGTTACAACAACGGCTACGTACTGCTGGTGCTGCCGCCCTGGCGCGCCGAACTCTCGCTCAATCTGGCGATTCTCATCGCGGTACTGGCCGTTGTGGTCGTGTATCTGGCGATGCGCGCGATCGTGATTTCGATCGCCATGCCGAGCCGGGTGCGGACTTATCTCAAGCGCCGCAACGAAACCAGGGCGCGCGCCACTTTCAACGAGGCGCTGGTCAATTTCTTCGAAGGCCGCTTCGGCAAGGCCGAGAAGGCGGCCGCAGCGGCGCTTAAGGCGGGTGAGTCGCCCACCCTTTCCGCCATTCTGGCGGCGCGCGCCGCGCACGGCATGCGCGCGTTTTCCACCCGCGACGACTATCTGGCCAAGGCCGCCGGCCAGGACCCCATCGAAGACAGCATGCGACTGATCGCGCAGGCCGAGATGCTGCTGGACGAACGCCGTTACAACGACGCGCTCGATGTGCTTAAGCGGTTGCCGGAGAGCCACACGGCCGCGTTGCGTCTGGAGCTGCGCGCGCAGCAGATGGCAAAGAACTGGGACCGGGTGCTGGCACTGATCCCGCAACTGGAAAAACGCAAGGTGTTCGAACGGCCGGTGGTCTCGCAGCTGCGCCGCCACGCGATCATCGAGAACCTGAAGCTCAAGGCGCTGGATGGCAAGGCGCTGCGCGAGTACTGGGAAAAGCTTCCAGCGCACGACCGCCAGGAGCCCCGCATGGCTGCAGCGGCGGCACGATGTTTCTTGGATCTTGGTGCGTTTACTGAGGCGCATCGAATCGTCGAGGACGGCGTAGAGCGGATCTGGGACCAGGGATTGCTGGCTCTGTATTCCGAATGCCTGGGGGAAGACGTCCGGCAGCAGCTGGAACGTGCCGAGAAATGGCTGCAGGCGCATCCACGCGATGCGGTGCTGCTGCTCACGCTGGGCCGGCTGTGCGCCCACCAGGGCTTGTGGGGCAAGGCGCGCAGTTATCTCGAGGCGAGCCTGTCGATCGAGCCCACGCATTCGGCGTACCTGGAACTGGCGCGCCTGCTGGAACGCGAGGGCAAGCTCGAAGAGGCGGCAGGCCACTACCAGAAGGCGCTCGAGGTCACGCTCGGCCAGTTGAAGCACTACGGCGGCGGGCGCAGGCTGCCGGTGCTCTGATCTGGTGCATCGGATAAGCAAAAAACACCGCGAACTCCGGTAAGAGATTTACCGGGGCAGGAAGACACCAGCAAAAACAGAAGCCAAGCGAGACAAGGTTCAAGCTTTGCTTGGTGTCTTCGCTTCATGACAGCGAGTTGTTTTTCTTGCACTCTTGTAGTGAAACAACTCTGAAAGTCGTTCGATGAATGCACCGGGCCAAAACCGAGCCGTACCGGACAAGGAATCGCCGCTGCGCGAGGATATTCGCTTGCTTGGGCGCATACTCGGCGACACCCTGCGCGAACAGGAGGGCGAAGCGGTATTCGATCTCATCGAACGCACCCGGCAGAACGCCATCCGCTTTCGTCGCGACCGCGACCCTGGCGCCAGGCGCGAACTCGAGACCACACTCAACAAGCTCGACCCGGTGCGTACCATCGCGGTGGTGCGGGCGTTCAGTTTCTTTTCGCAGCTTGCCAATATCGCCGAGGACCAGCATCACAACCGGCGCCGTCGCGCGCATCTGATAGCGGGATCGCCGCCCCAGGAGGGAAGCGTTGCCCTGGCGCTGGACCGTGGCCGCGCTGCCGGGTTACCGGCGGAGAAAATCACCGCGTTCTTCCGTGACGCGCTGATCTCGCCGGTGCTGACCGCGCATCCCACCGAAGTACAGCGCAAGAGCATTCTCGACTGCCAGCTGGAGATCGCCCGGCTGCTCACCGACCGCGACCGCGTGCAACTCACGCCCGACGAACTGGCGCAGAACGAAGAGGCGCTGCGCCGTGTAGTGCTGACGTTGTGGCAGACCCGGGTGCTCCGGGAGCTGCGGTTGACGGTGAACGACGAGATCGAGAACGGGTTGTCGTACTACCGGTACACCTTTCTGCGGCAATTGCCGCGGCTGTACGCGGAAATCGAGGACCTGCTGGCGCAACAAGGCTTCGGACGCACGCCGCTGAACGGTTTCCTGAAGCTGGGCAGCTGGATCGGCGGCGACCGCGACGGCAATCCCATACGTGACTGACGAATTGATGCGGCATGCGCTGACCCGTCATTCCTCGACGGCGATGGATTTCTATTTCGAGGAGATCCATCGGCTAGGCGGCGAACTGTCCCAGTCCGTGCGCATGGTCGAAACCACGCCCGAGCTCCAGCAACTGGCGGAGCAATCGCCGGACACCTCGGAACATCGCCGCGACGAGCCGTATCGGCGTGCGCTGACCGGCATCTACGCGCGGCTTGCCGCGACCTCGCGGCTGCTCGACCATCACGTGCCCGATCGTCGCGCGATCGCCGAGGCGCCGCCCTACCGGGATAGCATCGAATTCGCACAGGACCTGGCGGTGCTGGCCGATTCGCTGGCGGCCAACGGTTCTGAGCGGGTGGCGCGCGGGCGGTTGCGCGGACTGCACCGTGCCGCGGTCATTTTCGGCTTTCATCTGGCGCCGCTCGACATGCGTCAGCACAGCGGCGTGCACGAGCAACTGGTCGCCGAACTGTTCGCGCTGGGAGCGCGCCGCGAGGGTTACGCAGCCCTGCCGGAAGGGGAACGCCGTGTCTGGCTGCTTGAGGAATTGAGGCTGCCGCGGCCGCTGCGCTCGCCCTACCTTGCGTACAGCGAAGAAGCCCGCAAGGAGCTTGCCATCCTCGACACCGCGGCAGAAATGCACCGCCGCTATGGCGCAGGGGCGTTGCCCAACTACATCATCTCCAAGGCCGACGGGGTCAGCGATCTGCTCGAGGTTGCGCTATTGCTGAAAGAAGTCGGACTGCTGCAGCCCGGCGAGACGCCGTGTATGGATGTCAACATCATTCCGCTGTTCGAGACCATCACCGACCTGCAGGGCTGCGGCGCAATCATGGACCAGTTGTTCTCGGTTCCCTACTACCGGGCCCTGCTGGCGAGCCGCTGCAACGTGCAGGAGGTGATGCTCGGCTACTCCGACAGCAACAAGGACGGAGGTTTTCTTACCGCCAACTGGGAGTTGTACAAAGCGGAAGTCGAACTGGTCAAGGTGTTCGCGCGCCACGGTGGAGCTGCGCCTGTTTCACGGTCGCGGCGGCACGGTGGGCCGCGGCGGCGGGCCGAGCTACCAGGCAGTACTGGCGCAGCCGCCGGGCAGCGTTGCCGGCCAGATCAGGATCACCGAGCAGGGCGAGGTGATCGCCAGCAAGTACTCCGACCCCGACATCGGGCGGCGCAACCTGGAAACGCTGGTTGCGGCTACCTTCGAGGCCACGCTGCTCGAGCCCGCCCGCATGGAGAGGGCCGAGTATCTCGAAGTCATGCAGGAGATGAGCGCAACCGCGTTCACAGCGTACCGGAACCTGGTGTACGAAACCCCGGGTTTCGTGCAATTCTTCCGCACCGCGACGCCGATCACCGAGATTGCCGACCTGCACGTCGGCAGCCGCCCGGCTTCGCGCAAGAAGACCGATCAAATCGAAGACCTGCGCGCGATTCCCTGGGTGTTTTCCTGGTCGCTGTCGCGGATGATGCTGCCGGGATGGTACGGGTTCGGTGCGGCGGTGGAAGCGCTGGCGATGCGCAAGGGGGACAGCGGCCTCGAACTACTGCGCGAAATGTACCGCGACTGGCCTTTTTTCCGCACGATGCTGTCGAACATGGACATGCTGCTGGCGAAAAGCGACATCAGCATCGCCTCGCGCTACGCCGAACTGGTCACCGATGACGACCTGCGCGAGCGCATCTTCTCGCGCATCCAGGATGAGTGGCGCCGCACGGTGCGCTTGCTGCTGGCGATCACCGGACAGGGAGAGCTGCTGGAGGCGAACCCGGCTCTATCGCGCAGCCTGCGCAACCGCTCGCCCTACATCGACCCGCTCAACCACCTGCAGGTCGAGCTCCTGCGGCGGTATCGTTCGGGGGAAACTCAGGAGCGCATCAAGCGCGCGATCCTGCTGACCATCAACGGCATCGCCGCCGGCCTGCGCAACAGCGGGTAGAGCACCTCACCCCCCGCCCTCTCCACTGGCGTGGAGAGGGAGCCAAGAGGCGGCAGCGTATCTTTCCCTGCAACTTGACACCCTCTCCGCCCGCTTGCAGGGGGAGAGGGGTGGGGTGAGGTGGGTGGTTAACCGGACGTGACCGGCTTGGGATCGACCGACGGCGTAAAGGCGTCGGAGTAGAACTCGTCCTCGGGAAGCTTGCACAATGTGGTGAAGTCCTGGTGCGCCGATTCCACCACCACCGGAGCTCCGCAGGCGTAGACCTGATAGCCGCTCATGTCGGGGAAGTCTTCCATGACCGCGCGGTGTACGAAGCCGCTGCGTCCGCTCCAGTTGTCATCGGCCAGCGCGTCCGAGATCACCGGTATGAAGCTGAAATTTTCGTGCTGCTGCCAGCGGGCGGCGAGCTCGCCCATGTAGATGTCCAACGGCCGGCGCCCGCCCCAGTACAACACCATCTGGCGGGTGGTTTCGAGGTGGAAGGCATGCTCAATCATGCTCTTGATCGGTGCAAAACCCGTGCCGCTTGCCACGAAGATGATCGGCTTGTCGGAATCCTCGCGCATGAAGAACGTGCCCAGCGGACCTTCGAAACGCAGGATGTCCTTGTCCTTCATCTTGTTGAACACGTAGTCGGTGAACGCGCCGTTCTGCATGTTGCGCACGTGCAGCTCGATGTGCTCGTCGTCGTGCGGTGCATTCGCCATCGAGTAGGAGCGGCGCTTGCCGTCCTTCATCAGGATGTCGATGTATTGTCCGGCGAGGAACTGAAGGCGCTCATTTGCCGGCAGCTTCAGTCTGAGCACGATCACGTCGGGCGCGACCCTGCGCATTTCCTGGACCCGACAGGGCAGTTTGCGGATCTCGAGCTGGCCTACGCCGCTGATTTCGCGCGCCTCGATCACCAGATCGGTCAATGGCCTGGCCTGGCAAAACAGCGCCAGCCCCGCCTTCTTTTCGAAGTCGGCGAGGACGTGCGGCTGCGGATTGCCATAGTCCACCTTGCCTTCGAGGATTTTGCCCTTGCATGCGCCGCAGGCACCGTTGCGGCAGCCATAGGGAAGCGTGAAGCCTTCGCGCAGGGCGGCGGCAAGCACGGTTTCGCCTTCGCCAACGGTGACAAGGTGATTGCTGGGTTTGATCGTGACCTGATGGGGCATGGCGGTTCGCGGACGCTGGGGCCGGGCTCCGGGTTAAAATGCTGCCATGAGAAGGTTGTTGATCATCGGCTGTGGCGACGTTGGACTGCGCATGGTGCGTGCGCTGCGCGGGCGTTGGCGCATCTACGCGCTGACCCACTCGGAGAACCGACACGCGCTGCTGCGTGCCGAAGGAATCGTTCCGGTAGCAGGAGATCTGGATCGTCCGGAGACGCTGGACCGGTTCGCCGGCCTGGCGCAGGACGTGGTGCATTTCGCCCCGCCGCCTGGATCGGGGACGCGCGACACGCGCACTGTCAACCTGATTCGGGCACTTGCAAAGGGCGGCAGTCTACCACAGCGAATGGTGTACATCAGCACCAGCGGCGTCTATGGAGACTGCGGAGGCGCGGTAGTCGACGAGACACGGCAGGCGAAGCCTGCGAGCGATCGGGCGCGCCGACGACTGGATGCCGAATGGCAGCTGCGCGCATGGGGCGTCGAGACCGGTGTGCACGTCAGCATCCTGCGCGTGCCGGGGATCTACTCCATCGAGCGCTTGCCGCTTGCGCGGCTGAAGGCTGGCACTCCGACGCTCAAGACCGAGCAGGATCCGTATACCAATCACATCCATGCCGATGACCTCGCCCGCATAGTGATAGCGGCTTTGAGCCGCGGTCGCGGCGGTCGTGCATACAACGCATCCGACGACACCTGGATGAAAATGGGCGACTACTTCGACCTGGTTGCGGACCAGTTCGGCCTGCCGCACCCGCCTCGGATCTGTCGCGAAGCCGCGGAGCGGGAGATTCCGGAAAACACGCTGTCGTTCATGCGCGAGTCCCGGCGCCTTGCCAACCGCCGCCTGAAAAAGGAGTTGCGGGTGAGGCTGCGCTATCCGTCGGTCGCGCAGGGTGTCGTCACGGCTCGGGCGCGGTTGGCGTGAACACCTCCTCCGCCGCAGCCGGCGCGGCATAACTGCACGGCGGTCTCTTCCCTGGTGAATGATGTGTCCGGCGCTGGCGGCGAAGTCGTGGTGGTGTTGACCCAGTTGCCGGACCTTGCGGCGGCCAGGAAATTGGCGCAGTTGCTGGTCGAGCAGCGGCTTGCCGCGTGTGTCAACGTGCTGGCACAGTGTTCATCGGTCTATCGCTGGCAAGGCAGGATCGAGACGGCGACCGAGATACCGGTGCTGATCAAGACGGTGGCTTCGCGTTATCCGCGCGTCGAAGCCGCGATCCGCGCCAACCACCCGTACGAACTTCCCGAGATCATCAGTGTCCCTGTGATGGCTGGTCTGGCCGAATATCTGGGCTGGGTCGCCACCGAATCCACCATCGAATAACGCCCCTTTTCCCGCGAATGAACCCGCGCATGGCCGCTAGGGAAGCTCTGCATAAGTCCGACCACGCGCGTTGCGCCAGGTGCGGATGACTGCCAGGCGCCGCTGTGCAGGTGCGGCTGAAGCCCCAGCAAGGAGCGTAACAACGCAGGCGCCGCACCTGGCACAACCCAATGACAGTTCGACTCTTTCGAGGGACCGAGCGATTCGGGCCGATGTCTGCGTCGGCTCCTCCTTATGTAGGCCGGCTACACGGCGTCCTCGCCGTCTTGTCCTCGACCCGAATCGCCTCCGTCGCGCATGCGGTACTTATGCAGAGCTTCCCTAGATACTTTGCCGAACTGCTGCTGGCGGCATGCGCTGCATGCGCAATATCGCCGGCAGCGGCCGACGACCTGCTGGCCCCGGAACAGGCGTTCCGGTTTACGGCCAGGCTCATTGAACCCGGCCTCGTTGAGGTGCGCTATCGCATCGCCGACGGCTATTACATGTATCGCGACAAGTTCCGGTTCACCGCGATCCCGCAATCGGCCGGGCTTGGCGATGCGCGCTTTCCACCCGGCAAAATCAAGGATGACGAGTTCTTCGGACGGGTCGAGACCTATCGCGGCGAATTAGTCATCAGGCTGCCGGTGAGATCGGCAGGCAGCTTTGTGCTAACGGCGGTTTCCCAGGGTTGCGCCGATGTGGGTGTGTGTTACATCCCGCTGAGGCAAACGGCGCGGCTCGTTCCGGCGCGATCGTCCGCTGAAACCGGCAGAACTGCAGGCAATTCCTCGAAGGCGTTCTTGGGGTCGCAGGGCGCGGCGCCATCCCGATGAAAAGAACCGGCCGCGGCCGGTTCGTGCTCCTGGCGCTCGCGGCAGGTTTGGCTCTTGCAGCCGGTTTCTGGCTGAATCCCTGGAACACGGGCGGGCTGCCCGAATCAGACAATGTGGCGCCGCTGATGGCTGCCTCGCTTCCGGACATTGAAGGCAAGCGCCAGGCATTGGCGCAATGGCGGGGCAAAGTGCTGGTGGTGAATTTCTGGGCAACTTGGTGCCTGCCGTGCCTGGAGGAGATCCCGGCATTCGTCCAAATGCAGGAGAAATTCGGTAATCAGGGACTGCAATTTGTCGGGATCGCCATCGATAACCCGGTCAAAGTGCGGGACTTTGCCGTTAAGTACCGAATGAACTATCCAGTCCTGGTAGGCGACTTGGACGCCATCGAGCTCGCCAGGGCTGTCGGCAACAAATTTGGTGGCCTGCCTTTCACAGTTATAGTGGACCGCAAGGGCCGTCTCATTGGGACCGAACTTGGGGGACTAAACGAGCAAAAACTGACTGCGATCATCCGGCCGGCGATGTGAACTTCGCTTTAAACGTCGGCCATAAGCGTCGAAAGTCATGCAATTGCGGTCAAAAGTCAAGAACCGCACGAAATTTGGTGAAAAGTGGTGGGGTTCGTTCAGGATAATTCGGCAAGTTCGCACCAAGGGCGTCCAGACCCCACGGCTATTGGATGCGAACCGCAAGATCCAGGCCCATGGAATGGGCCAAAATGCCGCCAAAACTGGACAAGTTCCGGGAAACTACGGCAAACTTGCGGCCATGAAAAACGCCTCGAAGGGTGGCAAGGCGGCTTCGTCTAGCTCCGCACGCCCCCGAAAGGTTCTAGTCCTGCACGGCCCCAACCTCAATCTTCTCGGCTCTCGCGAGCCGGAGATCTATGGAGCGGATACCCTCAAGGACATCAACCAGCGTCTGTTGGCGCTGGCGCTGAAAGCCGGTGCCAAGCTCGACAGCTTTCAGAGCAACTCGGAGGCTGATCTGATCGAGCGCGTCCAGAAAGCCCGCCCAGCCGGCGTCGATTTCGTCATCATCAATCCGGCCGGGTTCACGCATAGCAGCGTGGCGCTCCGCGATGCACTGGCCGCGGTGCGCATTCCCTATATCGAAGTGCATCTTTCCAACGTGCACGCGCGCGAGCCCTTCCGGCGCCATTCCTATTTCAGCGACCAGGCTGTCGGGGTGATCTGCGGACTGGGGTCGCAAGGCTATGAGTACGCATTACAGTGCGCGCTGACCTATACAGCCAGGAAATAGAGGCCAGCCGATGGACCTGAGGAAGCTCAAGAAGCTGATCGACCTGGTGCAGGAGTCCGGAATCGGCGAACTGGAGATCACCGAGGGCGAAGAAAGGGTGCGGATCAGCCGTGCCGGCAATACCGTGCAGACTGCGGTAATGACAATGCCCCAAGGCCAGACCATGGTGGCGGCTGCTCCTGTGGTGGCCGCGGCCGCGCCGGCGGCGGCGCCCGAAACCCCGGCCGAGCCCGAAGGGCATGTAGTGAAATCTCCCATGGTCGGCACGTTCTATCGCTCCTCGGCGCCCGGCGCAAAGCCGTTCGTGGAAATCGGGCAGTCGGTCAACGCCGGTGACACGTTATGCATCATCGAGGCAATGAAATTGTTGAACGAAATCGAGGCGGACCAGGGTGGCGTGATCAAGACCGTGCTCGTGGAGAACGGCCAACCGGTCGAGTACGGCCAGCCGCTATTCCTGATCGGTTGAGCATCGACCTGCCGGCCCGTTTCCTCCCTGTCGGCGCGCGCAAGATTTTCCATGTTCGAAAAAATCCTCATAGCCAATCGTGGTGAGATCGCGCTGCGCGTACAGCGCGCCTGCCGCGAACTGGGCATCAAGACGGTCGCGGTGCACTCGGTGGCCGACGCCGACGCCAAGTACGTGCGTCTTGCCGACGAATCGGTGTGCATCGGCCCGGCTGCCTCCTTGGAAAGCTACCTGAACATGCCGGCGATCATCAGCGCCGCCGAAGTGACCGACGCGGAGGCGATTCATCCGGGCTACGGCTTTCTGTCCGAAAACGCCGACTTTGCCGAGCGGGTGGAAAAAAGCGGTTTCGTGTTCATCGGGCCGAGGCCCGACACTATCCGGCTGATGGGCGACAAGGTGAGCGCCAAGCAGACGATGACCAAGGCCGGCGTGCCGGTGGTGCCCGGAGGTGAAGGCGCCCTGCCCGAGGAGCCGCAGGAAATCGTCAAGATGGCGCGCAAGATCGGCTATCCGGTAATCATCAAGGCGTCCGGCGGCGGTGGCGGCCGCGGCATGAGGGTCGTGCATACCGAGGCGGCACTGGTCAACGCGGTTTCGATGACGCGACAGGAGGCGAAATCCGCATTCGGCAACCCGACGGTTTACATGGAGAAGTTCCTCGAGACGCCGCGTCACGTCGAGATCCAGGTGCTCGCCGACGAGCACCGCAACGCGGTCTATCTCGGAGACCGCGACTGTTCGATGCAGCGCCGCCACCAGAAGATTATCGAGGAGGCTCCCGCGCCCCTGATACCGATGAAGGAACGAGTCGCATAGGCGAGCGTTGCGCGGAGGCGTGCCGCAAGATCGGTTATCGTGGCGCGGGCACCTTCGAGTTCCTCTACGAGAAGGGCGAGTTCTACTTCATCGAGATGAACACCCGGGTACAGGTGGAGCATCCGGTGACCGAGATGATTACCGGCGTGGACATCGTGAAGACCCAGATCCTGGTGGCCGCCGGCCAGAAGCTGGCGTTCCGGCAGAAAGACATCGCATTCCGCGGGCACGCGATCGAATGCCGGATCAATGCCGAGCATCCCTACAAGTTCACGCCGTCGCCGGGCCGCATCACCTCCTGGCACGTGCCCGGAGGGCCCGGGATCCGCGTGGATTCGCACGTCTACCACGGTTATTTCGTGCCGCCGTATTACGATTCCCTGATCGCCAAGGTCATTGCCTACGGTGACACCCGCGACCAGGCGATCGCGCGCATGCGCGTCGCGCTCTCGGAAATGATCGTCGAGGGCATTCAAACCAACCTGCCACTGCACCAGGAGTTGATGCTGGATACCGCATTCATGCGCGGCGGCACCAGCATCCACTACCTGGAAGAGAAACTCGCCAAGTACAGCAAGGTGGAGTAGCGGCGGATTCCGCGGAGGTGTGGCATCGCCTGGCTCGCGCTTGAACTCACGCTCGACGCCGCGCATGTAACGGCGCTTTCGGATGCGCTTCTCGATGCCGGCGCAATTTCCGTGGACGTAGCCGACGCACATGCCGGCACCGAGCAGGAAACCCCGATATTCCAGGAGCCGGGCGACGTGGCCGACCCGGCCTTCGGCAGCAATCGCCTGATTGCTCTGTTCGATCCCAATACCGACGTGGCCGCAGCGCTCAGCCGCGCCTGCGCTGCCGTCGGCCTCGATCCGGTGCCGAAATATCGCACCGCGGAAGTCCCCGAGCAGGACTGGGTGAAGCTCACCCAGAGCCACTTCGTGCCGATGCGGGTGTCGGCGCGGCTGTGGGTCGTGCCTAGCTGGCACGCCGCGCCGGATGTCTCCGCCATCAATATCGTGCTCGATCCGGGGCTCGCTTTTGGCACCGGCAGCCACCCGACCACCCGACTGTGCCTGGATTGGCTGGACCGGCATCTGTTTCCCGGCAGCAGTGTCATCGATTACGGCTGCGGTTCCGGAATCCTCGCCATCGCTGCCGCGAAACTCGGCGCCGCCTGTGTGGTTGGCGTGGACATCGATCCGCAGGCGCTTGCCGCCAGCCGCTACAATGCCGGGCAGAATCGCGTTGCTGCAAAGTTCGTCGGTACCGAGGAACTGCGATTGCAATCCTCAGATGTCGTCATGGCCAATATCCTCTCGAATCCGCTCAAAATACTGGCACCCCTGCTCGCGAAGTTGACCGTGCCGGGCGGACATGTGGTGCTGTCCGGAATCCTGGCGCCGCAGGCAATGGCCGTTGCCGATGCTTACTCGGAATGGTTCGACATGGAACCCCCGGTCGAGGAGCAAGGCTGGATCAGGTTATGCGGCAAGAGAATCATATGAAGCGAACGCCATGAACCTGTACACGCGCTGCCTGCACTGCGGCACTACCTTCCGTGTGACCACCCAGCAACTGCAAGCTTCCAGCGGCCAAGTGCGCTGCGGCCAATGCAAGCAGGTTTTCGATGCGTTTGCGACGCTCACTGCCCTGGAGCCTCAATCAACAGCGTCGGAACCTGAAACGCCGTCCCCAACGCAATCCGAATTACCGCCGGCAGCACCGCCCGTCACAAAATCAGCGCCGACGCCGCTTCCGGTGCGTCCTAAGGAAAAGCCGGCGGCGGCTGCGTCGCGTCCGGATCCGGCCGCGAGCCTGTATGAATGGGAATTCAGGATGCCGGTGGCGCCGCGCCGTACCGGTCTGTGGGTGAGCCTGTCGTTGCTGCTGCTCGTCCTGCTTGCTTTTCAGGCGGCCTACGCGTTTCGCAGCGAGCTCATGGTGTTGGTCCCGCAGTCGCGGATGTACTACGAGCGGGTTTGTGAATGGCTGGGCTGCACCTTGGCACTGCCGCGGCTGGCGAGGTACTTGCATATCGAGGCTTCGGATCTGAAAGCACCAGATCCGGCCCGCCCAAGCGAAATAGAGTTGTTAGTCGCGGTGCGCAATCGTGCGCCGGTCGAGCAGGACTATCCCGCATTCGAGCTGACGCTGACCAACTCGCAGGAGCAGACCATTGCGCGCCGCGTTTTTCTTCCGGCGGAGTATCTGCAGTGGATTGACGCAGCCGACGGGCTGAGAGCGGGCGCGGAATTGCTGATCCGTTTGTTTCTGGACACCGGCGAGTTGCGTGCCGCCGGCTACCGTATTTACCTTTTCTATCCTTGATCCGTGCGCCATGCTGAAGCAGACCCCGCTTAACGCCGCTCACCGCTCGCTAGACGCCAAGTTGGTGGATTTCGGCGGCTGGGAAATGCCGCTGCACTACGGCTCGCAGATCGAAGAGCATCACAGGGTGCGCAAGGACGCCGGCATGTTCGACGTCTCGCACATGCTGGCGGTGGACGTGGACGGCGAAGGTGGCCGCAACTTCCTGAGACAGTTGCTCGCCAACAACGTGGATCGCCTGCAGGTTCCGGGCAAGGCGCTTTACTCGTGCATGCTCAACGACGCGGGCGGCATTCTCGACGATCTGATCGTGTACTTTCTGGACTCGCGGCGCTTTCGCGTGGTGGTCAACGCCGCCACCGCGGAAAAGGACCTTGAGTGGATGTCCTCGCGAAAGGCGCGTGTCGCCGCCGTGACCATCACGCCGCGCCGCGACCTGGCGATGCTCGCAGTACAGGGACCGAAGGCGCGCACGAAAGTATGGCAGGCGCTGCCGCAGTCGAAACCGGCGACCGAGGCCTTGGGATCCTTCTTCGCCGCGGAGTGGGGTGCCTTTTTCTTCGGCCGCACCGGTTACACCGGCGAGGACGGGTTCGAGATCATGCTGCCGGCTGCCGAAGCTCCAGCCTTGTGGCAGACGCTGCTTGATGCGGGCGTGGGTCCGGCGGGGCTGGGCGCGCGCGATACGCTGCGCCTGGAGGCGGGGATGAACCTTTATGGCCAAGACATGGACGAAACCGTGACCCCGCTGGAGTGTGGCCTGAAATGGACAGTGGACCTGGAAAGCCCGCGCGATTTCATCGGCAAGTCGGCGCTGCTGGCCGCACCGCGGCGCGCGCAGATGGTGGGCCTGGTCCTGCAGGAGCGCGGCGTGCTGCGCTCACACCAGGAAGTCGAAACGCGCAACGGTCGCGGAGAGATAACCAGCGGCAGCTTCTCGCCCACGCTGGACACTTCGATCGCGTTGGCGCGACTACCAGTCGGTGTGCAAACCGCGGAATCCGTGAAAGTGAAGATTCGCGACAAGTGGCTAGCGGCAAGAACGGTAAAATACCCTTTCGTGCGGAACGGACGCAGTTTAATCGCCGGCCTTCCTTCTTCGACCCGTTGAATACCTGGAGCATTCATGTCGATTCCTAACAATCTCAAATACACCGACAGCCACGAATGGGCGCGGCCTGAGGCCGATGGGACCGTGACCGTCGGCATCACGCATCACGCGCAGGACCTGCTGGGCGATCTGGTGTTCGTGGAAAATCCGGTTCTCGGCCGCAAGCTGAAAAAAGGCGAGGAATGCGGCGTGGTGGAATCGGTGAAAGCCGCCTCCGACATTTACGCACCTATTTCCGGGGAGGTCGTGGCGGTGAACGGCGATCTCGAGACCGCACCGGAGAAAATCAACGAGGGCGCGTACGGTGCCTGGATGTTCCGTCTCAAACCCAGCAACCCGGCCGAACTGGCAGCGTTGCTGGACGCGGCGGGTTATCAGAAGCTGGTCGAGGCGGAAGCACATTGAGGGAGAGGCGAGAGGCGAGAGGCGTGAGGCGAGAGGCGAGAGGCGCAATGCGCAGGGCGCAATCAACGCCGCGTCTATTGGCCAGGATTCGAGGCGTACGTCGTCATTCTTCCCATGTCACACTTGTTTTCGGGATTCTCACTCCTTTCGCCTCTCGCCTCACGCCTCACCGAACTGAAATGCCCTTCATCCCCCATACCGAAGAAGACGTCCGCGCCATGTGTGCGGCGATCGGCGTTACGACCATCGAGCAATTGTTCGACGAGATTCCGCAAAGCCTCAAGAGTGATGGGCTGGCTGGCATCCCTGAAGGCATGAACGAAATGCAGGTCACGCGCCTGATGCAAGAACGGGCGCGCCAGGACCGCCCGATGCTCAACTTCATGGGTGCCGGTGCCTACGAACATCACATTCCCGCCGCGGTATGGCAGATCGCCACCCGCGGGGAGTTTTATTCCGCGTATACGCCGTATCAGGCGGAGGCGAGCCAGGGCACGCTGCAATTGCTCTACGAGTACCAGAGCATGATGGCTTCGCTTACCGGGCTCGATGCTACCAACGCCAGTCTCTACGACGGCGCTTCCGCGCTTGCCGAGGCGGTGCTGATGGCGGTGCGCCTGCACAAGTCGGCACGGCGCGTGCTGATTCCCGCCGGCGTCAATCCGGCCTACCGGCGCGTGGTCGCCAGCATTGTTTGCAATCAACGCATCGAATTGGTCGAAGTGCCTTACGGCGCGACGGATGGCCGCGTATCCATCGAGACACTGGAGTCGCTCGGCAAGTCGGACTTTGCGGCGCTGGTGGTTGCACAGCCGAACTTCTTCGGAGTGCTCGAACGGGTGGATGCCTTGGCCGACTGGGCGCGCGCGCGCGGCTCATTGACAATTGCCTGCGTCAACCCGACTGCGCTCGCGCTGCTGAAATCCCCCGGTGAATGGGGCGGCCACGGCGCCGAGATCGCGGTCGGCGAAGGTCAGCCGCTGGGACTGCCGCTCGCCAACGGCGGACCCTACTTCGGATTCATGGCGTGCAAACAGGCATTGGTACGGCAGATGCCCGGCCGCATCGTCGGCGGCACGGTCGATGTGGAAGGACGGCGCGGATACACCTTGACGCTGCAAGCACGCGAGCAGCATATCCGCCGTTCCAAAGCTACTTCGAACATCTGCACTAATCAGGGACTGGCGGTCACGGCCGCGACGATATACCTGGCAATGCTCGGCGCCCAGGGGCTGAAGAACGTGGCTGCGCAATCGCATGCCAATACCCGGTTGCTGCTGGAGAAGGTGTCACGTATCCCCGGCGTGCAGCGGGTTTTCAGCGCGCCGATTTTTCACGAGGCGGTAATCCGCTTGCCGCGGCCGGCCGACAGGGTGCTCGCGAGCATGCGCTCCCGAGGTATCCTTGGCGGCCACGACGTTTCCCGAGACTACCCAGAACTCGGGGCAGCACTGCTGGTCTGTGCCACCGAGACCAAGACCGAAGCCGATATCGATGCCTACGCCGTGGCCCTTGCCTCGGCGACTGGCGATTGAAACTGCGTTTGAGAAATTACAATCATGTCTTTCTTGAGGAGAGTCAGATGGCAACCGTAACGCTCAAAGGCAAACCCGTCGCTGTGGCCGGCAAGTTACCGACGAAAGGCGACGCCGTGCCCGATTTCAGCCTGACTGGCAAAGACCTTGCCGATGTATCGCTGAAAAATTATGCGGGGAAACGCAAAGTGCTGAACATCGTGCCGAGCCTGGACACGCCGACCTGCGCGCAGTCCACGCGCGTGTTCAATAAAAAGGCTTCGGGGATGAACAACTCGGTGGTGTTGGTGATCTCGGCCGATCTGCCGTTTGCGATGTCGCGTTTCTGCAGCGCCGAAGGGCTCAATAACGTGGTCACGCTGTCCACCTTTCGCGGCAGGGAGTTTCACGGCAAGTATGGTGTGGACATCGCCGACGGCCCGCTCAAGGGATTGACGGCGCGGGCGGTGGTGGTGCTCGACGAAAACAACAAGGTGCTGCACTCCGAGCTGGTGCCGGAGATCGCCAACGAGCCCAATTACGAATTGGCGCTGGCGGCGCTGAGATAAAGCGGTAACGGACGTCGGCCCGCCTGTGAACGCATGGACCCACCTGAATCGCCGACCCTGAACCGCATGCTCGTTTTCGATCAGTCCAGACACGGGCGCCGCGCCCACGCGCAGGCGCCACCGCCGGCAACCACCGCGGACCTGCCAGCGGAATTGCTGCGCGATAAATTGCCGCGGCTGCCGGAAGTATCCGAGCTGGATGCATTGCGCCACTACACCCGCCTGTCGCAAAGAAACTTCTCCATCGACACGCATTTTTACCCGCTTGGTTCCTGCACCATGAAGTACAACCCGCGGGCATGCAATGCGTTGGCGATGCTGCCGGAATTCCTGGCGCGTCATCCGCTCGCGCCGGCGGAGACCGGCCAGGGCTATCTTTCCTGCCTGCATGAATTGCAGGAGATACTGCGGGAAGTGACCGGAATGGAAGGCGTGAGCCTGGCGCCGATGGCCGGCGCGCAGGGCGAATTTGCCGGCGTCGCGATGATCCGCGCCTATCACCGCGCGCGCGGTGACGATGTCCGCAGCGAGATCATCGTTCCCGATGCCGCGCACGGCACCAATCCGGCAACCGCGACAATGTGCGGCTATACGGTGACCGAAGTGCCGACCGACCGCGAGGGTAACGTCGACCTCGGCGCGCTGGCTTCCGCTGTCGGGCCCGCACACCGCCGGACTGATGCTGACCAACCCTTCCACGCTGGGCGTATTCGAGCGCACCATCGAGAACATCCGTGACATCGTGCATGGCGCGGGCGGGTTGCTCTATTACGATGGAGCCAATCTGAATGCGATCCTCGGCAAGGTGAAGCCCGGCGACATGGGTTTCGACGTGATCCACATGAACCTGCACAAGACCTTCGCCACGCCGCATGGCGGCGGCGGTCCGGGAGCGGGGCCGGTGGGCGTAGCACAGCGTCTGTTGCCCTTCCTTCCGCTTCCGATCGTGGCGAAGGAGGGCAAGCATTTCCGCTGGCTTTCTGAGGACGACCGTCCGAAGTCGATCGGCCGCATGTCTGCGTTTGGCGGCAACGCCGGGGTGCTGCTGCGCGCCTACGTGTATGCGCGCATGCTCGGGCGCGATGGCATGCGGCGGGTAGCGGAGTTTGCCACGCTGAACGCCAATTACCTCATGGTTCAGTTGCGCAACGCCGGTTTCGACGTTGCATTCGACTCGCGGCGCGCCAGCCACGAGTTCATCGTTACCCTGAAGGGTCTGAAGGAGAAAACCGGCGTCACGGCGATGGACGTGGCCAAGCGCCTGCTCGACAAGGGCTTCCACGCCCCGACCACGTACTTTCCCGCTGCTGGTGCCGGAATGTCTCCTGATTGAGCCTACCGAGACCGAATCCAGGGAAACGCTGGATGCCTTTGTCGCGGCGATGAAGGAAATCCTCGACGAGGCACGGCGCAATCCGGACCTCGTCAAATCCGCTCCGCACACCACTCCGGTGCGCCGGCTCGACGACGTCAGGGCCGCGCGCGAACTCGATCTCAAATGGACTCCGGTCAAATAGAAAGCCCGCACAAAGGCAAGACCGGATTGCGGCGCATCTGGAACGCGCTGTTCTATTCGTTCGAGGGCCTCAAGGCGGCGTATCGCCACGAAGACGCGTTCCGCCAGGAAGTGTGGCTGGCGCTGGTCCTGATCCCGCTGGCGTTTTTCCTACCTGCTTCCGGCACGGGCAAGGCATTGATGATCGCGTCGGTGCTGGTCGTGCTGATCGTCGAACTGCTGAACTCTGCGGTGGAGGCGACGGTTGACCGGGTATCGCTCGAGCATCACCGGCTCGCCAAACGCGCCAAGGACATCGGCAGCGCCGCTGTATTGTTTTCCCTGATTAACGTCATGGCGATCTGGCTGCTGGTGCTGTTCGGCTGATCCCGCGCCGGAAACGGCGCCCGTCCTCATTCCGTTGTCACTCAATCGTCATCGAAGCGTCATCGCAGATTCTTCGTGCGACCGCAATCTTCGTCATGCATGAACGACAATCTGTTTGTTTTTCAGGAGCTTCCAGCCTCACCTTCATCCTTGCGGGTAGCAGTTGTCACGGAAACCTATCCGCCCGAGGTGAACGGTGTCGCGATGACGCTCGCGCGCATCGTCGACGGGCTGCAGCGGCGCAATCATCGGGTCCAGTTGATCCGACCGCGTCAGCACGCGACTGAGAATCCCGCGCGCAACGTTCATCTCGAAGAAGTACTCAGTCCCGGCGTCCCGATCCCGCGTTATCAAGGACTCAGAATCGGTCTGCCGGCGAAACAGGCTTTGTTCCGCCTCTGGTCGCTGAAGCGACCCGACGTTGTGCATATCGCCACGGAGGGACCGCTGGGCTGGTCGGCGCTGGCGGCGGCGATCAAGCTGAGGCTTCCGGTTTCCACCGGCTTTCACACCAACTTCCACAGTTACAGCCAGCACTACGGCGTGGGTTTTCTGAAAAAGCCAATCGCCGCCTACCTGCGCAAGTTCCACAACAAGGCGCATGCCACGCAGGTTCCAACCGAAGACTTGCGCCGCGAACTGGCGATCCAGGGGTTCGAGAACCTGCGCGTGGTTTCGCGCGGCGTTGATACCCGGCTATTCTCCCCCGAACGCAGAAGTCCGCAGTTGCGCCGCGACTGGGGCGCGGCAGAGGGTGAGCCGGTGGTGCTTTATGTCGGCAGGATTGCGCCCGAGAAAAATCTCAAAGTGGTGTTTGACGCGTTCTCCAGCATGCGTGCGCGTGTGCCGCAGGCGCGCCTGGTCATGGTCGGGGACGGCCCGGAGCGGGCCGCACTTGCCGGCCGTCATCCACACATCGTGTTCGCGGGCACACGCACCGGAGTGGATCTTGCCGCGCATTACGCCTCCGCCGAGATATTCCTGTTTCCGAGCCTGACCGAGACCTTCGGCAACGTCACGCTCGAAGCCATGGCAAGCGGCCTGGCGGTGGTGGCGTACGACTACGCGGCCGCGCAACAGTACCTCGCACACGAGCGCAGCGGTTTGCTGGCACCCTTCGACGATGGCGAGGCGTTCGTCCGGCTGGCGACCATGCTTGCTGCCGATCCCGGGCGCGCGGCCTCGTTACGTGTGCAAGCACGTGCGAGCGCAGAGCGTATTGACTGGGACAACGTGTTCGACGATTTCGAGGCGGTGTTGCGCGACGTGATGCAGCGGCAGGAGGCAAGCCGTGTTCAGGGAAGCTCGGCATAAGTCCGACGACGCGCGTTGTGCCAGGTGCGGATGACTGCCAGGCGTCGTTCCGCAGGCGCGGCTGAAGCCCCAGCAAGGCGTGTCGGAGCGCGGAAGAGGGGCCCCTCTGGGGATGTGACCGCGGAGACACGCGTAAGGCCGGTGGTGACACGCTATTGGCCGGTTACACGGCGTCCTCGCCGTCTTGCCCTCGACCCGAATCGCCTCGTTCGCGCATGCGGGACTCATACAGAGTTTCCCTAGCCGTTTTCTCCCTACTAACGTCCTACCGCGGAACCCCGACGGGCATGGCGTGCGTGCCTGATTTATCCGGGGAACGGCTTTATGGCGACAATGTCGCCATTTCGTGCCGTCTCGCGCGGAGCTCAAACCCTACAAGGAGAAGAGAATTGCAACGTACGTAATAACATCGAAGTGACCAACCCTGCAGGCTACAAGGAGTACAAGAAGCTTGCCGGTCCTGCGGTCGAGGCTTGTGGCGGCCGTTACCTGGTACGCGGCGGCAAGACCGAGGCACTGGAAGGCGAGTGGCATCCATGGCGTATGGTGGTGCTCGTGTTCGACAGCGTCGGTAAGGCGCGCGCGTCGTGGGACTTAACGCACTACGCATCAGCAAAAAAGTCCGACCAAACATACTGTGAAAAGCAGCGTGATCATCATCGAGCGAATGTAACGGGGTCGGGGCCGGGACCGGGCCTGTCCGCACAGGATGCTCCTACGACGTTCGCATCAAGGCCCTCTCTGAGCGACTAGTTTCTAAAAAAATCATATACTTTTGGCGGAGATATCGTAAAATCTCTAGCTCTAGTGCCTTAACTTACTAGAAATCAAAGCCTTCAGGCATCCAACAGGGTGGGTGGCATGAAGAAGACGGCTTTCTGGAAAGCCGATTGGTTCCTCGGACTGGTCGTTGCCATCGTTGTGTTCGTCGCGTCCGGCAGCGCATTCATTCAAAGTCTCGAACGCCAGGCCTACGACCTCGGCGTGCGAGCCTCCAGCCACGCCCCCTCGCAGCGCGTCGCGGTCATTGCCATTGACGATCAGAGCATCGCCAATATCGGGCGATGGCCCTGGCCGCGCGAGATCCACGCGCGGATGATCGCCAATCTCAAACAGGCTGGCGCGAAGGTGGTTGGTTACGCTTCGTTCTTCTTCGAACCGCAGGTGGATCCCGGGCTCGTCTACATTCATAAACTCGCGGAGCTCTACCAGACGCTCTCGCCCGTGCAGCAACAGAACCTTGCCGATTTCGCGTCGGTGCTGACCGAGGCGGACGACGCACTCAACAGCGACCGCAAGCTTGCCGCCGCGATAACACAGGCCGGCAACGTGGCGTTGCCCATGCTTTTTACCATCGGCGAACCGCGTGGCAATCCCGACCAACCGCTCGCTGATCATGTCTTGAAGAACCAGATCAACAAAGTGGTCGACCGAATCGGCGCGGGCGACAACAACATTTTTCCGGTGCCGACGCTGCAGGCGATTGCGCCGCTCGAAGAAATCTCGACGGGTGCCGCGGCGATCGGCCACCTGAATGCGCTCCCGGATGTCGACGGGAGCACACGCACGGAACCGCTGGTGGTGCGCTACTACGATCAATATTTTCCGTCGTTTTCGCTGGTGCTTGCCGCCAGAAGCCTGAATCTGGGCCCGGCAGACGTGGAGTTGCGGCTGGGTGAAGGGGTGAAGCTTGGGAACCTAACGGTCGATACCGATCCCTACTTGCAGATGTACACCTACTTCTACAAGGACCAGGACGGCAGACCGGCATTTCCGGTGGATTCCTTCTATGACGTAATCTCGGGAAAGATCCCGGCGGAGAAGTACCGGGACAAAGTGGTGCTGATCGGTGCCACCGCTGCCGGCGTCGGAACCTACCAGGTGACGCCGATTTCACCCGGAATGGCGCCCGTTGTGACGCTGGCGCACTCGGTGTCCAGCATTCTCGAAGAGGATTTCTTTGTCGCGCCTACCTGGGGTTTCTGGGTGGAAAAGGCGGCATTCCTGCTGATCGCGCTGTATCTCATTATGCTGTTGCCGCGGCTCAAGGCGGGTATGGGGTTCATGGTGAGCGCGGCATTGCTTGCGGGGCTGTTTGCCGCGCATTTCGTGCTGATGGCGGGCCAGCTGATGTGGATCCAGTTGATGGCCTCCGCAGCGCTGCTGGTGATCGGCCACGTCCTGCTCACCACCAAGCGTTTCCTCTCCACCGAGCGCGGCAAGGCCAGGTCCGACCTCGATTCGGCGGAATCCAACCGGATGCTGGGACTGGCTTTCCAGGGACAGGGCCAACTCGACATGGCCTTCGACAAGTTCAAGAAGGTGCCGCTTGACGACCAGCTCATGGACAACTTGTACAACCTTGCGCTCGATTTCGAGCGCAAACGCCAGTTCAACAAGGCCCAGACGGTGTACGAGTACATGACTACCTTCAAACCGAAGTTTCGCGATCTGGATAAGAAGCTCAATCGTGCCAAGCAGATGTCCGAGACCGTGATCCTCGGCAGCGGCAGCGGGCGCACCAACGCCAGCGCGCTTGTCCTCGAAGGCGGCACCGTGGAAAAGCCGATGCTCGGCCGCTATCAGGTGGAAAAGGAACTCGGCAAGGGCGCGATGGGCGTTGTCTATCTGGGCAAGGACCCAAAGATCGGCCGCATCGTCGCGATCAAGACCATGGCGCTGTCCCAGGAGTTCGATGCCGACGAACTGGAAGAGGTGAAGCAGCGTTTTTTCCGCGAAGCCGAGACTGCCGGCCGGCTCAACCATCCAAATATCGTCACCATCTACGACGCCGGCGAAGAGCACGATCTGGCCTACATCGCGATGGAATTTCTCAAGGGCAGGGACCTGGTGCCGCAAACCAAACCGGGCAACCTGCTGCCGTTGCCGAAAACACTGTCCGTGGTGGCGCGCGTCGCCGAGGCCCTGACTTACGCACACCGGCAGAACGTGGTTCACCGCGATATCAAGCCGGCCAACATCATGTATGACGCGCAGGCCGATTCGGTCAAGGTCACCGACTTCGGCATTGCGCGAATCACCGATTCGTCCAAGACCAAGACCGGCATGGTGCTTGGCTCGCCCTCGTACATGTCGCCAGAACAACTGGCCGGCAAGAAGATCGACGGCCAGTCCGATCTGTTTTCGCTGGGCGTGACGCTTTATCAGCTTGCCTGCGGAAGCCTGCCGTTCCAAGGCGAATCGATGACCCAGTTGATGTTCAAGATCGCCAACGATCCCCCCGCCGACATACTCGGCCTCAATCCGACGTTGCCCGAGTGTCTGGTGGCGATCATCGATAGGGCACTCGCCAAAGACGTGGCTGCGCGTTTCAACAGCGGCGAAGATATGGCGCACGCCCTGCGACAATGTGCGGCGCAGTTCGGAACCGTGGACGTGACCTTGTGATGGATTGCAAGGTATGAATCTGACCTCCTCCCTGGAGATGGCGAAAGCCACCCACACCGGGATGGTGCGCTCTCATAATGAGGACAGCATTACGACCGACACGCAGATCGGGCTGGCGGTGCTTGCCGACGGCATGGGCGGCTACAATGCCGGCGAAGTTGCCAGCGGCATCGCCACCGCGCTGATTTCGAGCGAGACCCGCGAAGCGCTCGCCCGAAATGCGCCGCACCAACTGGACAAGAGTTCCGGTTCCCCGCTGGCGACCCGGCTGCTTCGGGACATCATCGCCAGGGCCAACACCTCGATCTTCCAGTCTGCCAACAGCCAGCCGCAGTACGCGGGCATGGGAACCACGCTGGTGGTGACCTTGTTGTGCAACAACCAGATCACGGTTGCCCACATCGGCGATTCCCGCTGTTATCGCTTTCGCGGGGACAAGCTGCAGCAGATCACGCGCGATCATTCGCTTCTGCAGGAACAGATCGACAGCGGCCTGCTGACCAAGGAGGCTGCCAAACGCTCACAGAACAAGAACCTGGTAACGAGGGCGTTGGGCATCGAGTCGCAAGTCGAGGCGGAGATCCGTACCTATCCGGCCCAAACCGATGACATCTATCTGCTGTGCTCCGATGGACTCAACGACATGGTCGAGGACGAGGACATCGAGATGACCCTGGCGGCGATCGGCGGCAACCTGCCGCTCGTTGCCGATCAACTGGTACAGATGGCGAATGACAACGGCGGGCGCGATAATGTCTCCGTGGTACTGATCAGGGTGAAGAAGGACTTCCCGGCCGAGGATGGCCTCTGGGTGAAGTTCCTTTCGTGGTTCAAATAAGAGGAAGCGGATATGGCGAAGTTGATACTCAGTCTCGATGGTCAGGTGATCAAGGAATTCACCCTCACCAAGGAGCGATCCACCATCGGCCGCAAGCCGCACAACGACATCCAGATCGACAACCTGGCCGTCAGCGGAGAACACGCCATCATCATGACCATCCTCAACGATTCCTTTCTCGAGGATCTGGGCAGCACCAACGGTACGCTAGTCAACGGCCAGCCGGTGAAGAAGCACTTCCTTCAGAGCAACGACGTTGTCGAAATCGGCAAGTACAAGCTCAAGTACGTCAACGAAGCTCCGGCCACCATGAGCCAGGTTGAGTTCGAGAAGACCATGGTGCTGAGGGCTCCCGCCCCAGGATCCAAGGTGGAAACAAAGGCTCTTACCGATTCCCAGAACAACGTTCCGCTGGTTGCGAAGCTGAGCGACACCGTCATCAATGCCCAGGACGCAGCTGCGGCGATGGAATCGCCCAAGCCGGCTCCGGCTCCGGCCCCCGCTGCGGCCGCGGCTGCGGCTCCGGCTCCGGCCCCGGCCCCGGCTCCGGCGCCAGCCCCGGCGGCGGCCGCGCCCGCGCCCGCCGTTACGGCAATGCCAGGGGGACAAGGCACCATCCAAATTCTGTCCGGACCCAACGCCGGCAAGGAACTGCCGTTGCTCAAGGCGCTGACTACGTTGGGCAAGCCCGGGGTGCAGGTCGCGGTCATAGCCAAGCGGCCGCAAGGGTACTTCATCACCCACGTGGAAGGCACCAACTTCCCGGTGGTCAACGGCAAGGCGCTCGATGCCCAGGCCCACCAACTCAACGATCACGACATCGTCGAGTTGGCAGGAGTGAAGATGGAGTTCTTCTTGAAGTCCTGAGCCGAACGACGGCCCGCACGGATCTTTCTCCCCGCGCGATCAGAGACAACGATAACCGGGCGGCTGCGCGGAAGCGGCGCGGATGCGGCGCGGATGCGGCGCGCGGTGAATCAATGGAGACAGCTTGAAGAAGCATCTGGTGCGCATCGCGCTCGGACTGGTGGTAGTTCTGATTTTTGTCGGCCATGCCGCCCGCTACTACCAAATACCTTTCGTCAATCGCGTCGAGAACATCGTTTACGACGCGCGTCTGCGCCTGACGATGCCCAAGAGCATCGATCCGCGCCTGATCATCGTCGACATCGACGAGAAAAGCCTCGCCGTGGAGGGCCGCTGGCCGTGGAGCCGCGACAAGCTCGGGCTGATGCTCGACCAGCTGTTCGATCACTACAAGGTAGGGATCGTCGGCTTCGACGTGGTGTTCGCGGAGCGCGACGAAAGTTCCGGCCTGGGGATGCTCAGACAAATCGGCGAGAACCAGCTCAAGGGCAACGCGCAGTACCAGACGGTGCTCAAGGAGATCGGTCCGCAACTCGAATACGATCGCGTGTTTGCCGAAAAGCTGAGGGATCGTGCGGTTGTGCTTGGCTATTACTTTTCTGACGTCGTATCGGAAAACGGAAAAGGGCGCTCTACGGGTGCGGTGCCCAAACCGGTCCTGCCGGCCGGCACCTTCAAAGGCAAGAGTGTCGCGTTCACCCGCTGGATCGGGTATGGCGCCAATCTCGCTGAATTCCAGGATGCCGCGGCAAGCGGGGGTCATTTCAACCCTTTGCCCGACGAAGACGGTGTAACCAGGCGCGTGCCAATGTTGGCGGAGTATGACGGCGCGTACTACGAATCGCTATCAATGGCGATGGTGCGCCTCGGGCTGGGCTTGCCGCCGGTCGTTCCGGGGTTTCCGGAGGAAAGTTTCTACACGAAGAATTATCCCGGACTGGAGTGGATCGATATTGGCTCGGTGCGCGTTCCGGTGGACGTCCAGGTGGCGGCCCTCGTGCCATTCCGCGGCCGACAGGGCAGTTTCAAGTATGTTTCAGCGACCGATGTGTTGCATGGCACAACGCCGATCGACGAGTTGAGGAACAAGCTCGTCCTGGTCGGCACGACTACGCCGGGGCTGTTCGACCTCAGGGCCACCCCGGTGGCAAGCGTGTATCCAGGAGTGGAGATCCACGCCAATCTGATCACCAGCATGCTCGACGGCAACATCAAGCAGAAGCCACCGTACGTTCTTGGCGCGGAGGTGATGCTGCTGTTGTTTTCGGGGCTGGCGATGGCGCTGGTGCTGCCCCTGGTGAATCCGTTTCGCGCCACCATGCTCACGCTGGTAGTGCTGGCGGCGGTGTTCGCCAGCAATGTGCTGGTGTGGACCGAGGGCAACCTGGTGCTGCCCCTGGCCTCGGGCCTGTTGATGATCGCCATGTTGTTCGCGCTCAACATGTCCTATGGCTTCTTCGTCGAGTCGCGCGCCAAGCGCCAGATTACCGGGCTGTTCGGCCAATACGTGCCGCCCGAGCTGGTGGACGAAATGAGCAGGGATCCCGAGTCCTTCTCGATGGAAGGCGAAAGCCGCGAGCTGTCCGTGTTGTTCACCGACGTACGCGGGTTCACCACCATTTCCGAAGGTCTGGACCCGAAGCAGCTTTCCATGCTGATGAACGAATTCCTCACGCCGCTCACCCGCGTAATCTACAAGCATCGCGGCACCATCGACAAGTACATGGGGGATTGCATCATGGCATTCTGGGGGGCGCCGCTCGCCGATCCGCAGCACGCGCGCAGCGCTGTACTCGCTGGACTGGAGATGCACAAGGTACTTGACCCGCTTCAGCCGCATTTCAAGGAAATGGGCTGGCCGCCGATTCGCATCGGCGTGGGCGTAAACAGCGGCCGCATGAGCGTGGGCAACATGGGCTCGGAAGTCCGTCTGGCCTACACCGTGATGGGCGATGCAGTGAACCTGGCTTCGCGTCTGGAGGGCCTCACCAGGGAATACGGGGTCAACATGATCGTTGGCGAAGGCACCCGCGTGGAGGTTTCCGACGTGGTCTTTCGCGAGATCGACCGGGTGAAGGTGAAAGGCAAGGACGAGCCGGTGACCATCTTTGAACCGATCGGACTGGTAGTGGACACCGCCAAGGCGGTGCAGGACGAATTGAAGCTTTGGGGGCAGGCGCTCAAGCTTTACCGGGCGCGAGACTGGGATATGGCAGAATTGCAGTTGCTCAACTTGCTCAAGGGCAATGCCGCGAGTGGGCTTTACAAGCTTTTTCTCGGGCGAATCGCCCTTTTTCGCAACAATCCTCCGGAGCAAGGCTGGGACGGCTCCTGGAAATTCGAGACCAAATAGCGATGCAGATCAGGGTACTCGGCTGCAGTGGCGGAATCGGTGGTAATTTGCGCACCACTTCAATGCTGCTCGACCACGACGTGCTGATCGACGCCGGAACCGGGGTCGGGGATCTGAGCCTCACCGAGCTGCTGAAAATCGAACATGTGTTCGTCACGCACTCTCACCTCGATCACATTACCTCGCTGCCTTTCCTGGTGGATACCGTGGGCCCGATGCGCGATAAGCCGATCACGGTGCACTGCACCGAGCCGACACGCAAGATCCTGAAGGATCACATCTTCAATTGGAAGGTGTGGCCGGATTTTGCCGAGATCCCAAGCAAGTCCTCGCCATACCTGAAATACACCACGTTTGCAGTGGGCGAAACCGTCGATCTCGGCGGACGCCAGATCACCGTGTTGCCGGCCAATCACGTGGTCCCCGCGGTCGGGTTCCACCTCGACAGCGGCGAGGCCAGCCTGGTTTTCACCGGGGATACCACCATCAACGACGCGCTTTGGACAGAAGTCAACAAAATCGAGAACCTGCGCTATCTGATCATTGAAACGGCCTTCCCGAACGAGGAGAAAGCGCTGGCGGTCGCGTCGAAACATCTGTGCCCGAGCATGCTGGCGGAGGAACTGGCCAAACTCAAGCGCCCAACGCGGGTCTACATCACGCACCTGAAGCCCGGCGCCGGCACGCTGACGATGCAGGAAGTCGAGGAGTATGCGGAACGCTACAACCCCCGCATGTTGTCCAACGGCCAGGTTTTCAAGTTTTAACGCCCCGCGGCCAGGCCAGGCGCAGGTCAGCGGCCCGGAAATTGCTGGGGTAGTATCCCGGAGTGGCACCCGGCAAACGGAAGAAGGATGGACGCCATGAGCACAGTCTTTGAGACCAAGCCGCAAACTGGCCATAACCTGGCCGAAATGAGCAATAAACTGGAGTTCCAGAAGAAGCTCCAGTTGGTCACGAACAAGATTCATGCGACCACCAACATTGACGAGATCATGCTGGAGCTGTCGCAGGACATCTGCACGCTGTTCGAGGCCGACCGGCTTACCATCTACGTGGTCTCCGAGGACAGAACCTCGATCATTTCCAAGGTCAAGACCGGGCTGGCGTCCTTCAAGGATCTGAAGCTGCCGGTAAACGAGCAGAGCATCGCCGGCTTCGTCGCGATGTCGAAAAAGCTCATCAATATCCGCGATGTCTACGACGACAACGAACTGCGCGGCCACAACGCCCATCTCAAGTTCCTCAAGGAAGTGGACCGCCGCACCGGATACCGCACCAAGCAGATGCTGGTGGTGCCGGTCATGGACGGCCCGGGCGGCGAGTTGATCGGCGTGGTGCAGGTGATCAACACCAAGAGCGGCCAGCCATTTTCCACTGTCGCGGATGAAGGCGCGACGCATCTCGGTGAAACCCTGGCCATCGCTCTGAAGCAGCGCAGCCGCACGACGGCGATACTGCGCGGGAAGTACGATTATCTGGTGACTAACGCCGTGCTTTCCGCAGAAGAGATGGAACTCGCGACCCGATCTGCCAGGCGCAAGAACCTGGACATCGAGGATATTCTGATCGACGAGTTCCAGGTCAAGTCGCCCGCCATCGGCGAAGCGCTGTCCCAGTTCTTCCGCGTACCTTACGAATCGTTCAAGCAGGACCGTGTCAAGCCCATGGACCTGCTCAAGAACCTGAAGCGCGATTTCGTCGAGAGCAGCTCCTGGGTGCCGATAGAAGACGTGAAGGAAGGCCTGATCGTGCTCACTACCGACCCGGAGAAAGTGCGCGCCTCGAAAGTGGTGGGCAATATCTTCCCGAAGCACAAGGTGGTCTTCAAGGTCAGCACCCGGCGTGAATTCAGCGCCACGCTGGACCAGTTCTTCGGCGCGGACGCCGTGGGTGACACCTCGAACATCAGCGAACTGCTCTCCACCATGGATGACGAGGGCGACGAGGTTGGGGCCGGAGGCGGTACCGACGACATATCCATGGCGCAAGACAACGAACTGGTGAAACTCGTAAACAAGATTATTGTGGACGCCTATCACCAGGGAGCTTCCGACATTCACATCGAGCCTTATCCGGGAAAGGGCAAGACCGAAGTCCGCTTCCGCAAAGACGGCACGTTGCAACCGTACATCTCCGTGCCATCGAGCTACCGCAACGCCATTGCCGCGCGCCTGAAAATCATGTGCGATCTCGACATCTCGGAGAAACGCAAACCCCAGGACGGCAAGATCAAGTTCAAGAAATTCGGCCCGCTCGACATCGAACTGCGGGTGGCGACCATTCCTTCGGCTGGCGGCGTCGAAGATATCGTGATGCGTATTCTCTCCGGGGGTGAGCCGATCCCTCTCGACAAACTGGGACTGTCGGCGCGCAACCTCGGCACTTTGAAGGACGTGGTCAGCAAGCCCTACGGCTTGTTCTTCGTCTGCGGCCCGACTGGTTCCGGTAAGACCACCACGCTGCATTCGGTGCTTGGCTATCTGAATACGCCGGAAACCAAAATATGGACCGCCGAGGACCCGGTTGAAATCACCCAGAAAGGCCTGCGCCAGGTGCAGATGAACGTCAAGGCCGGGCTCACCTTTGCAGTGGCGATGAAGGCGTTTCTGCGCGCCGATCCCGACATCATCATGGTGGGTGAAATGCGCGACAAGGAGACGACTTCGACCGGCATCGAGGCTTCGCTCACCGGCCACCTGGTGTTCGCCACGCTGCACACCAACAGCGCGCCGGAGTCGATTGTCCGCCTGCTCGATATGGGGATGGACCCGTTCAACTTTGCCGATGCATTGCTCGGGGTGCTGGCGCAACGCCTGGCCAAGCGACTGTGCTCCAAGTGCAAGACACCTCACGTGGCTACGCAGGAAGAACTCAAGGCAGTTCTCGAGGAATTCTGCATCGAGCTGAAGAACACCGAGCAATGGAAGCGCGACCCAAAGACTGCGTATGAAGGCATCTACCGCGATTGGGCCAAGCATTTTGCCGACGAAAAGGGACAGTTCAAGCTGTACACGCCGGTGGGATGCGACGTCTGCGGCGGCACCGGCTACAAGGGCCGGGTAGGGCTGCACGAACTGCTGGTGGGCACAGATACAGTCAAGAAGCACATTCAGGAGCATTCGCGGGTAATGGAAATCGTTGCCACCGCGCTTGCCGAAGGCATGCGAACGCTGAAGCAGGACGGCATCGAGAAAGTCCTGCAGGGCATTACCGACATGCATCAGGTCCGTGCAGTCTGCATCAAGTAGGCGATCGCGACCGAAAGCGCAGTCTTTACGCGAGATCACCCTTCCATGAGCGAACCGACCTCGGCCGAACTCTTCCGGCGCCTGGAAGAGCTGAACCGGGTCGGGATTTCGCTGTCCAGGCAGAAGGATACCAACCGTCTTCTGGAGGCGATTCTGGTCGCCGCCAAGGAGATCACCAATGCCGACGGCGGCACGCTCTACCGTGTGGACACGGACAGGAAGCTCGTGCACTTCGAGATATTGCGCACCGATTCACTGAGCATCGCTATGGGCGGAACCACCGGCGTGGAAGTCCCGTTCTACCCGGTCCGGCTTTTCGACGACGACGGTCGCCCCAATAATTCCATGGTCGTGGCGTATTCGGTGCTACGCGATGAAACCGTCAACATCGCCGACGCCTATGCCGCCGATGGCTTCGACTTCACCGGCACCAAGAACTTCGACAAGAAGACGGGCTATCGCTCGAAATCGTTCCTCACGGTGCCGATGAAGAACCACGAAGACGAAATCATCGGTGTACTGCAATTGATCAATGCCAAGGACCGGGTAAGCGGCAAGATTGTGCCGTTCTCCGAGGCCGACCAGCACCTTGCCGAGTCGCTGGCTTCGCAGGCGGCGGTGGCGCTCACCAACCGCCAGCTCATTGACCAACTGGAATCCCTGTTCGAATCCTTCATCAACCTGATCAACGCGGCGATCGACGATAAGTCGCCTTACACCGGCGGACACTGCCAGCGTGTCCCGTCGCTTACGATGATGCTCGCCGAAGCGGTCAATGACACCACCGATGGCCCGCTCGCCGATTTCGTCATGACGGACAAGGACCGGTACGAACTGAAGATCGCCGGGCTGCTTCATGACTGCGGCAAGGTAACCACGCCGGTACACGTCGTGGACAAATCCACCAAGCTGCAAACCATATTCGACCGCATTGGCCTGGTCGACACGCGCTTTGAAGTTCTCAAGCGCGATGCCGAGATCGCCGTGCTCAGAGCCAAACTGGCTGCCCGCGACAACGCCATCGGCGATTGGGAGAGAGCCGAACGAGATTTAAAGGTGAGGCTGCGGCAAATCAACGAGGACCGGCAGTTCCTGCGGTTCTGCAACTTCGGGTCGGAGGCGATGCGCGAGGAGGATCAGGAACGTGTACGAGAAATCGCCAGGACCTATCGCTGGCGCGATGTCGATGGCAACGAGGCCGATTTCCTTACTTCCGATGAGATCAGGAACCTGACCATTGGCTCCGGCACCCTGACCCAGGAAGAACGGCAGATCATCAACCATCACATCGAGGTGACCATCAAGATGCTGGAGTCACTCCCATGGCCGAAGCATCTGAAAAATGTGCCGGAGTACGCCGGCGGGCACCATGAGCGCATGGATGGCAAGGGCTACCCGCGCGGGCTGAACCGCCACCAAATGTCGGTGCAGGCGAGAATAATGGGGATTGCGGACATTTTCGAGGCTTTGACCGCAAAGGATCGCCCGTATAAGAAGGGGAAGACGTTGACCGAGTCGCTGAACATCCTCGGCAAGTTCAAGCTTAACGGCCACATCGATCCGGACTTGTTCGAGGTGTTCGTGCAGAAGAAGGTTTATCTGAAGTACGCCGAGCAGTTTCTCGATCCGGAACAGGTTGATAGGGTCGACGTATCTGCTGTTCCTGGTTATGTGGCGCGGTGACAAACTGCGTCAGATACTGCCCGTTGCTCGGATTGTGCCGTCGCGGATGCAAGTTTGGTAACCACTGGAGGCGCTGAAGCGGTTGCTGAAGAGAAAGATTTTGGGGGTAAGGAAGGGTTGTAGGAAACAAATTTAAATATATGTTTAATAGTGCATATTTGGGCTTGGCGGCGACCCCGGGCACTTTACATGGAGAGGCTTCAGACAGGTTGGCACGGGGATTGCGCTAGTGGGGTCGAACACACGAAATCCGGGTGTGTTTCTTTAATCAACCATCAAGGAGTGATCCATGAAGGCCTTACAAAAGGGTTTTACCCTTATCGAACTGATGATCGTGGTCGCGATCATCGGTATTCTGGCGGCGGTTGCGCTGCCGGCGTACCAGGACTACACCGCCCGCGCCAAGATGTCTGAGGCGATTCTGGCGGCCTCGGCTTGCCGTACCAGCGTTACCGAGACCGTGCAATCGGCCACTACCCTGCCGGCCGCCGGCCAGTGGGGTTGCGAATCGACCGTTCTCAACGCCAACCCGGTCTCGAAGTACGTGGATGAGATCCAGACCAACGCCACGGGTGAGATCAAGGTCATTGTCAACCGCATCAACGGCGACGTGAACGGCAAGGCGATCATCCTGCAGCCCTCCGAAGTTGCTACGGGCGCGGTCGACGCGCCGGAAGCTGGCGACGCCATCGCGAGTTGGAATTGCGGTGCGGATCCGACGAACGCTGCCCCGCCTATCGACAAGTTCCTGCCGGGTTCCTGCCGTGCGGCGATTGTCAGCCCTGGCGGCCACGCAGAAAGCCAGAGCTAAGCGAGACTTGTTTCAGCTTGACTACGCGGTCGTGTAACCCGCGGCCGCAGAAAGAGAGGGTGCTTCGGCACCCTCTTTTTTTGCGCATCGCCGCGAAGGTTAGAATGCGCTCGACTCGACTGCAGCAAGTCTATATGTCAATTCCTGCAGTGTCAGCCGCGCACTGCGGTGTGAACTCGGGCAGCGTCGGCAAAATGGCACCACAGAGCGCGGCACGATTCCACTCCCGCGACGGCCGCGGATGACCAGCAACCGGAGTCCTATGCGATGGTTCAAGGAACCAGCCCAGGCAAGGCGCTGACATTCGCGATCCTGCCCGTTTGCCTGTACCTCGTCATTGCGCCGGTGTGGTATCCCGCGATCGCGCCGCGAATGTACGACAACGCTCGCTTGCTTCAGCTGGGCGTTCTTGCGCTCGTCGTCGTGTCGCTGCTCCTGCCCGCAGTCCGCGGCGCGGTCGCCAGTGCATGGCTTGGCCTCGGAAGCGTGCCCAGGGCATTGATCGCTGTCATGATCGGTGGCGGCGCTTTGAGCGCATCGTTCTCCGGCGCCCCGCAACTCGGTGCATTGGAAATCGCCCTAGTCGCGCTACTCGTGCTTGTGTTCCTGGTGGTGAGCGCTGCCGTGCGGGTCCTCAAGGAAAAGGCGGAATCCGCACTCGCAGTGGCGATCGCCTCCGGCGCTGCTCTCGTTAGTGTCAAATTCTGGGTGACCCAGGTTTCCTATATGTTCGAGGGCAAGCAATTCCAATGGGTCAGCCCGTTCCTGGATTTCGCCAACGTGCGGTTCTTCAGCCAGTATCAGGCCTTTGCGCTGCTATTGATCCCGCTTGCCGCGGCGCTGCCGGGGGTGTCGCGCACGTGGCGGATCGTGGTCTACCTCATCGCGGCGAATTTCTGGGCGCTGCAATGGATGGTCGGTTCGCGCGCCGTCTGGGTGGGCGCGGCTGCGGCCACGATCGCGGTGCTTGCATTGACGCGAACGGGGCGAACTGCGTGGCTGGGCCAACAGGCCATGCTGGTTGTTTCGGGTGCGCTGATTTACCTTCTTTTCTCCCAGTTCGTAGCCTCCGCACCCGGCGCGGTTCAGGCTCCTGGCGCAAGTGCAGCCGTGGAATTCGGTTCGCAGAGCGATACCGACAGGATGGTGATGGCGTCGATTTCCCTGAAAATGCTCGTCGAGCATCCATTGCTCGGTATTGGGCCCGGCCAATGGGGCCTGAATCAGTCGCTGGTGAAGAATGCGCATCCGCACAATTCACCTCTGCAACTGCTTTCCGAGTACGGGCTCATCGCCGGAGCCGCCGCCGTCGCGCTGGGCGTGCTGTTGCTATTATGTACCGTCAGGAGGCTGCGAGCGCAAACTGTGCTGCATATACAAAAGGGCGCGAATCCGGTCACGGCGAGTGTGTGCGCGGCGCTGGTCATGGGGCTGGTGGATTCGCTGTTCAGCGGCAACCTCATCATGCCGCACAGCCAGATCCTGCTATGCGTGATCGCCGGATGGCTGGTTGGACAGACTCAGTCAGCGGCACTGGCGGCCGAACGTGACGCCGTTTGCCGGCGTTCGGAGAAACTGGCACTGGTCGGCGTCGCCATGCTGGCAATGTGCACGACGGCGATACTTTCGTTCGAGTATGTGGATGTTGTAAAGCCCATGCCCGGCAATCTGCAACTACGCCATCCACATTTCTGGCAGTACGGACGCTTCGCCGATTGGTAGCGGGCGCAGCCTACTTGCGGTAGACGGATGAGCGCATCGGCAGGCCGTTGCTCAAATAAGAGTGGAAGTACTCCAAGTCGTTGAATTCCTGGCTGCCGGCAGAATACGGGACCGCGCGCATCGCCTCCATGCAGCGCTGGTAGCGCATGTGCAGAGTGTGCAGATTGTCCCCGGCGCGAAAGACCGGGAAGTGCGTTGTCTGCCCGATGGCCGGCGAGATGATCTCGTCGCGGAAATGATTGCCGGCGTAGGTGACATGACACGAGGCGCAGGCGAGATTTAGCTGGCCGATGCGGCGGAAATAAAAAGAGCGTCCGGCCTGGTAGCGCCGTTGCGCAGCAGGGCCGTCCACCACCACATTCACTCGCATGCCGTCCGAGAGTGTGCGTGCGTATGCAGTCAATACCCCCATCGTTCCCTTATCTCCATATTCGAATTCACGCTCGCCGTTCTCGCGCAGGCAGCGATTGATCGCCATCTCGAAGGTGACAACCTTGGCTGAAGCTGTGTCGAAATAAGGAAAGTTTCCGGCGATATTCCGGCTGCCGTTGGGAAAGCAGCCGGAAAAAGTCCTGCCGTTCGGGAACGGCTTCTCCCACAGCATCCTGCCCTTGTCGATCTCCCCCTGGAAGGGCGGGAACTCCATGATGCTGTCGAACTGCGCTTTGGCATCCGGGCTCACCATCAGGGCGCCGTTGACATACTCATCAAGCGCAAGCCCGGGGAACTTGCCCTTGAAAAGCTCGACCATCGACGTGCGATCCTGTTCCGGCGCGGCGATCGCTTGCACGAACCATGTGCACGCGAGCAGGCAAGCAGCAAGGAGGAATTTGTTCACGAGCGGGTCTATGGGGAAGCGAGCGGACTCAGCTGAGAGTGGCTTCCATGTTCGCCTTGTCGCCCCGATTGTCCACCCAGTCCACCATGATCTTGTCGCCCGTTTTCGCTCCACGCAGGCGAAAGTTCAGGAACGGATTCTTGGACACTGCCTGGCTCCACTGCGCCTCGAGCACGGTCCTGCCGTTGTGTGTGGCGGTGAGAGTCTGAATGAAATGCATGGGCACCAGCTGACCGGTGACGCCGTCCTTGCGCAGGCCGGTCTCCATCGGATGGAATATCAGTATCTTCACGTCTGCCACGTCGCCCTGCAGTAGTGCGCGAATTTTCATCGGATCGGCCATCTCGTATTTCCCTTTCCTGTTCCGGCACTCAGGCGCCGCAACCGCCGATTGTGACCTTGACGTCACGCATCGTGACGTAAAACTTGCCGCCCGCCCTTGCCACGATCCGGATTCTGGACGATTCCGCCATTTTTATCCTTGTAGCCACGAACGCTTCCGCCCCATTGGCAAATTCGAATACGGCGGTGAGCGGCTGCGGATTCTTGTCCACCAGGATGTAAATTGCATCTGTGCCCGGTATCTGGCTGGCGATCTCCAGCGGAACGATGGCACCGTTCTCGGCAATTTCCGGTGCTTTCAACACGATCCTGTCGCTGTCTTCCGCCGCGGTGACGCCAATGCCTTTCAGCGCGCCGGCGACCGCCTTGGCGTCGAATGCGGCTTTGTTCCACCCGCCCGCCAGTAGATGCAGCGGTCGCAGCATCGCCGCTGCCATCGCCACCGCGACAGCGTGTACCACAGACCTGCGCATCGTTCGGATTTTCATGGTTTGTGTCGTCGTAAGCTTCACTGCGTATACAGGTAATCGATGATCAGTTCGATTTCGTCGCTGCTCAGGATTCTGTGCTTGCCAAACGGCGGCATCACCGTGTTCGGATTGGTCTGCGTCGGATCCCAAAGGCGGTTGCGCAACTGCGCGCGGTCCGGAAACCTGCTGCGGATCGCCTGCAGCGGCGGGCCGATGTTCGCCAGCGTATTCGCACCGGAATCCCCTGGGAACTTGTGACAGGCGAGGCAGTTGCCTTTGGCGATCTCAAAGGCGAGTTGCCTTCCCGCCGCGATATTCGGCGCCTCATCTGCCCGGGCCTGCGACATTGAATGAAGAAACGCGTTGCCGGCGAGAAGAACAGCAACCAATCGGGAAAACAGGGCGCCGCGACCGTGCTCTGAAGCTAAGACTGATCCGACGCACGCCGGTTCTTGCAAACTCACGCGCCGCCGGTCCCGGCAATCCAGTGTCCGGATTTGCCGCCGCGCTTTTCACGCAGCCCGACACCCTCGATGCGCATGCCCCGATCCACCGCCTTGCACATGTCGTAGACCGTGAGCAGTCCGACGCTGACCGCCGTCAGCGCCTCCATTTCCACGCCCGTGCGCCCGACGGTTTCGGCAACTGCGATGCATTCCACTGAATTCTCGTCGCGATGCACTTCGAAATCGACGCTCACCTTGGTGAGCGCGATCGGGTGGCACAGCGGGATCAGCTCCGCAGTGCGCTTCGAACCCTGGATCGCCGCGATGCGCGCCACGCCGAGGACATCGCCCTTGACCGTGTCGCCTTCGATGATCTTCCGCAGCGTTTCAGCACGCATGAAAATCCTGCCGGTGGCGACGGCCACTCTGTGCGTTTCCTGCTTTTCGGCAACGTCGACCATGTGCGCCTTGCCGCGGGAATCGAAATGTGTGAGTTCGCCCAAGCTGGAATCCGTCTGCTTCGTCGGCGGCCGTCACGCGACCGGGGAACTTGATGTAAGGTGGCGCTATCATAGCACCATGAAATTTCGCTCAGTGATCGCTGTGGTCCTGCTTGCCCCCGCAATTGGGCTCGCCGACGAACTGCCCGACCTGGGCGATGTTTCGCAAGGCGCGCTGTCCCCCGCCCAGGAACGCAAACTCGGCGAGGGCATCATGAGCCAGATTCGCGCTAACGCGGCCTACATCGATGATCCCGACACTAACGACTATCTGAACGCCATCGGCTACCGGCTGATCGGTAACAGTCCGGATCCTGCCGGCCCGTTTGAGTTCTTCGGAATTGCCGACAACTCCGTCAACGCATTCGCCTTGCCGGGCGGATTCATCGGCGTGCACTCGGGCTTGTTGCTCAGTGCGCAGAGCGAATCAGAACTCTCCAGCGTGCTCTCCCATGAAATCGCACACGTCACTCAGCGCCACCTTGCCCGCATGGTGGCGGCACAACAACGTGCCGGACTGGCTTCCATGGCGGCGCTCGCGGTGGCGATACTTGCGGCGCGCTCAAATCCCGAGGTTTCCGCGGCGGCGATCACGGCGGCGCAGGCCGGCACGATCCAGTCGGCGCTCAACTTCACTCGCGAGCATGAACGCGAGGCCGATCGCATCGGTTTACAGATCATGGAGAAGTCCGGCTTCGACGTGCACGCAATGCCGGTGTTCTTCGAGCGCCTGCAGAAGGCCACGCGCGTATATGAAACCGGCGCGCCGGCCTATCTGCGTACGCATCCGCTTACTTTCGAGCGGATCGCGGACGTGCAGAGCCGCATCCAGAACGTCCCGTTCAGGCAGGTGCCTGACAGCCTGGAATTTCACCTGGTGCGCGCACGGCTGTTGGCGCTTGAAGGCAATCCGCGTGTGGCGGTCACGAACTTCGACGACATGCTGTCCGGCCGAAAATTCACCAGCGAGGCTGCGGCGCGCTACGGCCTGGTCGTGGCGCTTTTGCGCGCGGGTGATTTCACGCGCGCGAGAAAGGAGGTCGCCCAGTTGCAGAACCTCAAGGCGAAAAGCCCGATGATCGACGCCTTGACTGCGCAAACCCTGATCAGCAACGGCGAGCTCGAGAAGGGGTTGGCGACCTATCGCGATGGATTGCGTGCCCACCCCGGCTGCCGCGCGCTGGTTTACGGTTACGCCAACGCCCTTCTCGATGCGAAACGCGCTGCGGAAGCGGTGGAATTTCTGTCGGGAAAGCTGGAGACCCGGCCCCCCGACGCGCGCCTTTACGAGTTGCAGTCGCGCGGTTATACCGCATTGGGTAAGAGCTTGCAGCAGCACCGCGCGCAGGCCGAGGCCTACGTGTTGCGCGGAAACCTTCCCGCCGCGATCGAGCAACTGCAACTCGCGCAGCGCGCCGGCGGCGGCGACTTCTATCAGAAATCCAGCGTCGAGGCGCGACTCAAGGAACTGGTGGCGATCGACACCGAAGGCCGGCGCCGTCCATAGGGAAGCTCTGCACAAGTCCCGCATGCGCGACCGAGGCGATTCGTACCGATGTCAGCGTCGGCTCCTCCTTATGTAGGCCGGCTACACGGCGTCCTTGCCGTGTTGCCCTCGACTCGAATCGCCCGATCCCTCGAAAGAGTCGGAACATTATTGGGTTGTGGCAGGGTGCGGCGCCTGCGTCGTTACGGGCCGGTGGAACGTGGCGCAGGGATCGCCGCAGAGCGGAAGAGGGGCCCCGAACGTCTTCTGTTCGGGGATCTGACCTCGGAGGCGATCGAGGGCGGCGGGCGCTCCCTTTTGCGTCTGATCTCAGGTCGTATCCCGAACTTAAAGTTGGGGCCCTTGCACCGCCTCGACAGCCGCCCCGCTTGCGGGGATGCGACCGTGTAACCGGCCAATAGCGTGTCACCACCGGCGTTACGCGTGTCTCCACGGTCAGATCCCCAGAGGGGCCCCTCTTTCGCGCTCCGGCGTCCCTGGCAGTCGTCCGCACCTGGCGCAACGCCCGTCGTCGGACTTATGCAGAGCTTCCCTAAGTCACGGTTGTTTGGAGTGCCTTCGCGGGTGCTTCCAGCGCACTCTTGCAATCCCCCGCGATAGGCTGCGGCTTAGGCCGTCGCCTTGAATTTACTCATAAACCTCGCCTTATAGCTTTGAATTTCCTATCATATCGTCGTAGTCCGCTTGGCTGCGGAGGTGCCGGCACAGCGACCATGGAAAAGATCGGCAAGTACGAAATCATCAGGGAACTCGGCAGGGGCGCGACCAGTGCGGTTTATCTGGCCAACGATGCATTTGCCAACCGCCAGGTCGCGATCAAGCTGGTGCGCGCGGATGCCCTCGGCGACAAGGATCACGGCAAGCGTTTTCACAAGCTGTTTCTGACCGAGGCATCGCTTGCCGGGAAGCTGTCCCATCCACACATCGTTTCCATCTTCGATGCGGTAGCCGACGAGCAGGGCAGTTATCTGGTGATGGAGTATGTCGAGGGCGGCACCCTCGAGCCTTTCACCGAGCCGGAATCCCTGCTGCCGGTCAGCCGCGTGATCGAGATCGTTTTCAAGTGCTGCAAGGCGCTCGATTACGCGCATCGCCACGGCATCATTCATCGCGACATCAAGCCGGCGAACATCCTGCTCACCGGCGAGACTGACATCAAGATTTCCGACTTCGGTGCTGCGCTTACGATCGCAGCAGAAACCACACAGGTGTCCGGGATCGGTTCCCCCGCGTACATGTCACCGGAACAATTGCAGGAATTTACCCTCAATCACCAGACCGACATCTTTTCCCTGGGCGTGGTGATGTATCAGATGCTGACCGGGGCACTGCCGTTCAAGGCCACCAACAACTACAGCATGGTCTATCAGATCATTCACGTCGACGTGCCGCCGCCCAGCATTCTGCGCCCGGAGATCCCGGCTGCCGTCGACGCCATCGTGCGCCACGCGCTGCAAAAGGAGACCGCCAAGCGATTCCAGACCTGGGAAGAATTTGCCCAGGCACTCGCGGACATCTTCAACAACCTGCAGAAACCGGAGGAAGTCGTCCCGGAAGCGGAAAAGTTCAATACGCTGCGCCGCCTCGAGTTCTTCAAGACTTTCACCGATGTGGATCTGTGGCAGGTGTTGCGGATCTCCAACTGGGCGCGCTATTCCGCCAACAGTTCGGTGATCAAGGAAGGCGATGTCGGCACCGCGTTCTACGTCATCGCCGCGGGCGAGGTCAAGATCACCAAGCAGGGCAAACTGCTCAATATCCTGCGCACCGGCGAGTGTTTCGGGGAAATGGCCTACCTCGGCAAGCGCCTGTTCCAGCGCACCGCGAGCGTAATTTCGGTCAACGACATCACCATCATCGAGGTCGGCGCAGATTCGCTGGCACAGGCTACCGAAAGTTGCAAGCATGCATTCAATGCGGCTTTCCTCGAGCTTCTCGTGGGAAGGCTGGAAGCGGCGAATACGCGTCTGTCGCAACTGCTGCTCGACCGTAACATCAGCATCTTCTGAGGATAGCGCCAAAGCGGTATCATGAGGGGCGCTCCAGTCGTTTCCTCGCATGAGCACTTTTGCCGCAATCGATCCACTGCGCTTGCAGGACATGAAACAGCACGGTCAAGTCGTGCTGGTGGATGTGCGCACCGACCAGGAAGTCAGCCGTGGCGTCATACCCGGTGCGCGGCACATCCCGTTGCACCTCCTGTCCGCCCGGTTCGAGGAGATCGACCGCACTCGCGCGGTCGTGTTCTATTGCCAGTCGGGAGCGCGTTCCGCGCAGGCAAGCGCTTTTTTGAGCGGCAAGGGGTGGCAGGAAGTCTATAACCTGGCGGGCGGCATGAATGCATGGGCCGGAAATGGCATGCCGGTTGCGGCGCCGGGCTGAACGGTGGAAAAGACGATGCAGGGGTCCGAGACGGAAACCGAAATTCACTTCGATCGCGAACTCGACGCGCGCGGGCTCAACTGTCCGCTGCCGATCCTGCGCACCAAGAAATCCCTCAACGACATGAGTTCCGGCCAGGTACTGAAGGTTCTCGCCACCGACCCCGGCTCGGTGCGTGATTTCCAGGCGTTCTCGAAACAGACCGGAAACCAGTTGCTGTCCTCGACCGAGACCGGCAGCGTGTTCCTGTTCTTCATGCGCAAAAAGTGAGCGGAACTTGATACCGGATATCGACCGCCTGATCATCGGCTTTGACCGCGCGCTGCGCACCTTGTGCGGCCCCGCCGTTTCGCTGCGGCCGGTTCCCGGAGAGAATCTGCCCAGTATCGAGCTGAGCGCGGCCGAGAAACGCCACGCCGCTGCGCTGATGCGGGTGAACCACAGTGGCGAAGTGTGCGCGCAGGCGCTGTATCATGGGCAGGCGCTGACCGCGCGCGGCGATGCCGCCCGGGATACCCTCGAACGCGCGGCGGCGGAAGAGACCGAGCATCTGGCGTGGACCGCACTGCGTATCGACGAATTGGGTGGACGGGTGAGTGTCCTCAACCCGTTCTTCTACGCCGGTTCGCTTGCCATCGGAGCGCTCTCGGGTTTGCTCGGGGACAAGTGGAACATGGGGTTTCTGGCCGAAACCGAGCGCCAGGTCGAAGGCCATCTCGACGGCCATCTCGAGCAGTTGCCTGCCCGGGACGAGAAAAGCCGCGCCATCGTCGCGCAAATGAAGGAAGACGAGGCACGCCATGCGAATACGGCGCTGGCCCACGGCGCCGCGGAACTGCCCGAACCGGTCAAGCAGGCGATGCGCATGTCCTCGCGCCTGATGACGGTGTCGACCTACAGGGTTTGATTTCCGGACTTAGACCTCGACGATCTCGAAATCGTGGGTGATCTCTGCGGTCTTGCCGAGCATGATCGAGGCCGAGCAGTATTTCTCCGCTGAGAGATGAATGGCGCGTTCGACGTGTTCGCGCTTGACGTTTCGCCCTTTGATCACGAAGTGAAAGTGGATGCGCGTGAACACCTTCGGGTCCGTTGTGGCGCGCTCGGCGTCGACCTCCAGCGCGCAATCGCTGATGTCCTGGCGTGCCTTCTTCAGAATCGTCACCACGTCGTAAGCGGTACAACCGCCGGTGCCTGCCAGTACCGTTTCCATCGGCCGCGGCCCGAGATTGCGGCCGCCGCCCTCCGGCGCGCCGTCCATCACCAACGCATGACCGCTTTCCGTCTCCCCCAGGAAAGCGACATTCTCGATCCACTTAACCGTGACTTTCATCATCGTCCTCGTAGCCGGTCATAACCTGTTTGCGCCGTTAACTGTTCCCACTGCCTGCGAGGCGCAGATGGTACCAGCCGAGGGCGAGGCTACAGGCGCAAGCAAGGACGCCCGGGCGCATTTTCAAGAGAGGCCGCCGCAAAATTCCTCACGTAACCCAAAAGGCCAGTTTCATCATAATTTACATGGAGTTAATCAACGCGGGGTGTAATTTTCCCAGGCACCTACTGTAAAATGCAACGCTTTTGAAACCTGACGGACCGGAACATGACTGACAGCAATGTCGATCGCCGCAAGCGGCGCTTTCTTTTGGCCGCTACCAGCATTGCCGGCGGAGTGGCGGGTGTGGCGGCCGCAGTACCCTTCGTGGCGAGCATGAACCCAAGCGCACGGGCAAGGGCTGCCGGCGCACCGGTCGAAGTGGATCTTTCCAAGGTTGAGCCGGGGATGATCGTGACGGTGGAATGGCGCGGCCAGCCGGTGTGGGTCGTTCACCGCACCAAGGAGATGATCGACAGCCTGCACAAGCTCGACAGTGTGGTGGCCGATCCCAAGTCTTCCATGCCGATGCAGCCGGATTATGCGAAGAATGATGCCCGCTCGATCAAACCCGAGTATCTGGTCCTGGTGGGTATCTGCACTCATTTGGGCTGTTCGCCTTCGCAGAAACTTGCCCCCGGAGCCGATAGCGGTCTGGGCGAGGAATGGCCTGGCGGATTCTTCTGTCCCTGTCACGGTTCCAAGTTCGATCTCGCCGGCCGCGTCTACAAGGGCGTGCCGGCCCCCGTGAATCTAAAGGTTCCCCCGTATACGTACCTGAGCGACACGCGTCTGCTCATCGGTGAAGACAGCAAAGGAGCATGACGCGATGGGCAAGATGACGGCGTTGCTCAACTGGATCGACGCGCGCTTTCCGTTGTCGGCGACCTGGAAGGCGCACCTTTCCGAATACTACGCGCCGAAGAATTTCAACTTCTGGTACTACTTCGGGTCACTGGCGATGCTGGTGTTGGTGATGCAGATCGTCACCGGCATTTTCCTCACCATACACTACAAGCCCGATGCAGCGCAGGCATTCGCTTCGGTCGAGTACATCATGCGCGACGTCGACTGGGGATGGGCGATACGCTACATGCATTCCACCGGCGCGTCGTTGTTCTTCGTGGTGGTGTACTTGCACATGTTTCGCGGCCTGATCTATGGTTCCTACCGCAAGCCGCGTGAATTGCTGTGGCTGTTGGGCGTGCTGATCTACCTGTGCCTGATGGCGGAGGCGTTCTTCGGTTACCTGTTGCCTTGGGGCCAGATGTCCTACTGGGGCGCACAGGTGATCGTCAATCTGTTCGCGGCGATCCCCTTCGTTGGTCCGGACCTGGCGTTGTGGATCCGCGGCGACTACGTAATTTCCGATGCGACGCTGAACCGTTTCTTCGCCTTTCACGTGATCGCGATTCCGCTGGTTCTATTGGGGTTGGTCGCTGCGCACCTGGTGGCGCTGCACGAAGTCGGCTCCAACAATCCCGACGGTATCGAGATCAAGAAAAAGAAGGATCCGAAGACCGGTATTCCACTCGACGGCATTCCGTTCTTCCCATATTACGTGGTGAAGGACATCTTTGGCGTGGTGGTGTTCCTGATGGTGTTCAGCGTCATTGTGTTCTTTGCGCCGGAGGTGGGCGGCTACTTCCTCGAGCACAACAATTTCGTGCCCGCCGATCCGCTCAAGACCCCGGCCCACATCGCCCCGATCTGGTACTTCACCCCGTTCTATTCGATCCTGCGCGCTGTGCCGCCGTTGTTCGGGTCGCAATTTCCGGGCGTGCTGGCAATGGGCCTTGCGGTGATGGTCTTCTTTTTTCTGCCGTGGCTGGATCGCAGCGCCGTCAAATCGATCCGCTACCGGGGGACGGTGTACAAGACCGCGCTTGCCCTGTTCGTGATCTCCTTCGTGGTGCTCGGCTATCTGGGCACCGTTCCGACCAACGTCTGGGGCCAGTTCGGCGGCTGGCTGGGAGGTGCGGAACGCGCGACCGTGGTGGCGCGCATTTTCACGATCATCTATTTCCTGTTCTTCCTGCTGATGCCCTGGTTCACCAGGATCGACAAGACCAGGCCGGAGCCTGAGAGGGTGACATCGTGAGACGGTTCATCGTCGCGCTGCTTTTGGCGCCGGCGGCGGTGCATGCCGCAGGAGGGGACATGCGGCTCGATCGCGCCAACATCGATTCCGGCGACGTCCTGTCGATCCAGCGTGGCGCAAAGTTGTTCGTCAACTACTGCCTCAACTGTCACTCCGCAACTGCGATGCGCTATAACCGCCTGATGGATCTCGGGCTGACGGAGCAGCAGATCAGGGACAACCTGCTCTTCACGGGCGAGAAGGTCGGTGACCCGATGCACATCGCCGCCAGCAAGAAGGACCAGCAGGAATGGTTCGGCGTCGCGCCGCCGGATCTTTCCGTGATCGCCCGCTCCCGCGGCGTGGACTGGCTGTACACCTATATGCGCAGCTTCTATCGCGACCCGGCGCGCGTGACCGGCTGGAACAACATGGTGTTTCCGAACGTCGGCATGCCGCACGTGCTCTGGCAGCTGCAGGGCGCCCAGGTCCTGAAATCCGAGATCGACGACCGCGGCGGGCACAAGGTCGAGCACAAGAGTCTGGTGCTGGAATCGCCCGGAACCCTGTCGCCGCCGGAGTACGACAAGCTCGCGCGCGATCTGGTGAACTACCTGTCCTACATGGGCGAGCCGGCCAAGACCGGGCGTATCCGGATCGGCATCGTCGTCCTGTTCTTCCTGTCACTCCTGCTTGTGCTCAGTTGGCTGCTCAAGACGGAATACTGGAAAGACGTGCACGGACCAACAATACCTAGGTAACGGCCCATGATGACCCTTTATTCGGGCACCACCTGCCCATTCAGCCAACGCTGCCGCATCGTCCTCTACGAAAAGGGGATGGATTTTCAGATCATCGACGTGGACCTCTACAACAAGCCGGAGGACCTGGCGGTGATGAACCCTTACAACCGCACCCCGGTGCTGGTGGAACGCGATCTGATCCTGTACGAGTCGAACATCATCAACGAGTACATCGACGATCGCTTCCCGCATCCGCAATTGATGCCGGCCGATCCCGTGATGCGCGCGCGCGCGCGGCTGTTTCTGTTCCGTTTCGAGAACGAGCTGTTCTCCAACATCGATGCGATCGAGGGCGGCACCCAGAAGCAGGCGGAACATTGAGCGCAATAAAGAGGGTCATGCCTTCCGCTTCGTCGAGCGCAAACGTCTGCATACGCGGCACGCTCCCCGGTTCCTGCGGATTGAAGCGCAGGACGCTGACTCTGCAGTTGACGGGGCTTGGGAGTGACATCGTTCATCGCGCCATCCTCCATCATCTCATCGATACGTTCGTTTTTGCCACGAAAACGCTCGGGCAAAAGATCTTCATAAGGCATCAGTCGCGCCTGAAGGGTGAAGCGATCGACGCCATTGAGCGTATTCTTTAGCTCTTCAATTTCGGCGACGCGCTTGGGGGTGTCGGGATGATCGATATAATCCTTAGCGCCGTAGCCACGCCAGCCGGGAGGTAGTTCCATCTTCATGACGTCAAGTTGTTCGTAGCTGAGCGACGGCAAGGTATCGGTCTCAGACTCTCCAGGTGGCCAGCGTGCGTTTCAACCACTCGGCGTCGTTGCGGCGCGGAAAGTCTTCGCGGAAGTGCGCGCCGCGACTCTCGGTCCGTTGCAAAGCACCGTAGGCGACACACAGCGCGAGCTTGAGCATCTTCTGCACTCGATAGGCAGTGACAAGTTCTGGATTCGCGCCGCGCGCCTTGTAGCGCAGGCCGATATTCCTACTGCGCACGAGCAGTTGCTGGAGTTCGTCTACGGCTTCTGCCAATGCCTTGCCGGTGCGGAATATGCTGACCTTCGCGGTCATGATCTGCTGCATCTCGGCCATCAGCACGGCCGCATCTTCCGTGCCTTTGCCGTCGATCAAGGCATCGATCTTCGCCTGCTCACGCCGGAGCGTCTCATGAATGAGGCCGGTCGAGATTCTCAGCTCGTTTTCGGACTCGCTCGCAAAAGTCGGCGATAAACTCACCGACGATCATGCCGGCAACGACGGTCTCGGCCACCGAGTTGCCACCCAGTCGGTTGAAGCCATGCATGTCCCAGCAGGCCGCCTCGCCCGCCGAAAAGAGGCCTTTCAGCGTCGGACTCTCCCCAGTGTAATTCGTGCGCACGCCGCCCATCGTGTAGTGCTGCGCCGGCCGCACTGGAACCCAGTCCTTCGCCGGATCAACGCCGAGGAAATAATGGCAGATCTCGTACACCTCGCGCAGGTTGTGCTTGATGTGCCGTTCGCCGAGCAGGGTGATGTCTAACCAGAGGTGATCACCAAAGGGCGACTTGGCCCCTTTGCCTTTCGCGATGTGTTCTTCCATGCGGCGCGAGACGACATCGCGCGACGCCAGCTCTTTTTTCTCTGGCTCATAATCCGGCATGAAGCGATGGCCATCGACATCCCGCAGCAGCCCACCGTCGCCGCGTGCCCCTTCGGTCAACAAGATGCCGGCGGGAAAAATGGGCGTCGGATGAAACTGCACCGCTTCCATGTTGCCGAGGGCAGCAACTCCAGTCTCAAGGGCAATAGCGGTGGGAATACCTTCCGAGATCACCGCATTGGTCGTCACCCGATAGAGCCGCCCCGCGCCGCCAGCGGCGATGGCGGTGGCCTTGGCGACATAAGCAACTCAGTTGTCCGGTGATGAGATCCCGCACAATCGCGCCGTAACAGCGCCCGCCGTCATGGATCAAAGCAATGGCCTCGGTGCGCTCGTGCACCGGGATATTATGAGCGATGGCTTGGTCGCTCATGGTGTAGATCATGGCATGGCCTGTACCGTCGGAGACATAACAGGTGCGCCACTTCTTGGTGCCGCCGAAATCGCGCTGCGCCACCAACCCGTGCGCTTCGTCACGCTCCGTGATGGTCACCTTCTCGCCATTGATGATGACGTCACGGTCACCCCTCCGCACGCGGCTCCACGGCACCCCCCAAGCCGCCAGTTCGCGCACGGCTTTGGGTGCGCTGTTGACAAACATCCTGACGACGTGCTGGTCGGCACCCCAGTCACTCCCGCGCACCGTGTCCTCAAAGTGGACATCTTCATTGTCCCCTTGGCCCTTAATGACATTGGCGAGACTTGCCTGCATGCCACCCTGCGCCGCAGAGGAGTGCGAGCGCTTCGGCGGCACCAGCGAAAGAATGATCACGTCATGACCGCGGCGTTTTGCGCCGATGCCGATGCGGAGACCGGCAAGCCCGCCGCCAATGACCAAAACATCGGTGTAAATGATTTTCATATTTCAGACTTCTGTTTCTTTACAGTTGCTGATGTAATGTTCTTGTTCGTGCCTTCGACGCTGCCAGATCCCGCCGCGCTTTGCACGAGCCCGGCTTTCCAGAGGGGTCATTCTGGGTACCCCTCCGTTGTCAAAGCCTGTCCTGAGCGTTGATCGAAGCAGAGGGATCAGAGATCGCTGATTTCAGACTTCTGTCTCTTTACAAGCTCTGCGGACTCGACCGACCCTTGAGGCTGGAGCTGCGATGGCGCGTAACGCTCTCCGCGTGCGCTCTATGCTCGTAACCGATCTTCATGTAGGCCGCCAGGGTGAGAAGACCCAGGGCCAGAAAAAAAACCGTGAGCCCCCACTTGAGCCGTTTCAGCAGCGTCACGCGTCCGCTTGGGATCGTCGCCTTCGAACCATCCCCATTTGACCGCGAGTCGGTAGAGGCCGACGCCGCCGTGCAGCTCAACGCAAAACAGCAGCACCAGATACAATGGCCACCAGCGTCCACTCCACACTCGATCTGCCGATTCGTACGGACCGATGTCGCCTGGGTGCATGAGCATTTGATACAGGTGCACGGAAGCCAAAAAGAAGAGCGCGAAACCGGTCACGGCCTGAACCCACCAGAGCGTGGTATCCTCGTGGTGCAACATTTTCTGGTGACCGAGGAAACTTTTGTACTCGCCAAAGTTAGCCGGGAACTTACGCATCGCCAAAAACGCATGGAGCACAAACGCTGCTGAAACCAGCGCGACCACGCCTGAGACAATTCCGGGATAGGGTCTGCCAAAGAAGAAGTAGCCCTCGAACATCTTCGTGACCCACCACATCGCATCCTTGCTAATGAGAATGGTGGAGACGAACGCCATGTGTCCCCACATGAACAAGCCAAGAAAAAGACCGCTCGCGCTCTGGACGAAATCCAGCCTGGCGGGCCAATGACTTTTCCGTGCCTTTTGGTCTAATCCGGTTCCGGCGATGATATCGATCGTTTTACTCATGCACGGCTCCTCGAGGTGCGACACGAAGCTTCCCAGGGTAGTTGCTGCAAAAGCTACCTGAGCACGGGGTTCAGATACACCACGACCTCGGTTCAATTGCGGTTCAGAACGGTTCAGATTGATCTACATGCGCGAGACAGGACAGCAAGCTGTGGTATGACCAGAGGCGTTGCTCATTCCGAGAAGGGGAGACGGTCTGCATGAACGTGTTGGTTATTGATGTAGGCGGGACCTACGTGAAAATCCTTGCCACTGGACAAAAAGAATCCCGGAGGTTTTCCTCGGGGCCGACGATGACTCCGCAACAGATGGTTTCTGGAGTCAAGAAGCTCGCCGCAGATTGGCAGTACGACGTGGTGTCGATCGGCTATCCAGGGCTGGTGCTCCGGGGGCGTGTGGCTGCCGAGCCGTATAACCTCGCCCCGGGTTGGGTCGGGTTCAACTTTGCCGCCGCTTTTGGGCGTCCAGTCAAGATCATCAATGACGCCGCCATGCAGGCCCTGGGGAGCTACCAGGGCGGAGAGATGCTGTTCCTGGGTCTGGGAACCGGGCTCGGTTCCGCCCTCGTCACGGACGGTGTTGTGGTGCCTATGGAGCTGGCCCATCTCTCTTACAAGAACAAGACGTACGAGGACTACGTGGGCCTGCGGGGATTACGGCGGCTGGGCAGAAAGAAATGGCAGCACCATGTGGAGTACACGGTTGAACACCTGATCGCTGCCTTCCATCCTGACGAGGTGGTTCTCGGCGGAGGCAACGCCAAGAAACTCACGGAGCTGCCTCCAGGTTGCCGGGCGGGCGACAACGCCAATGCGTTCCTGGGCGGGTTTCGCCTGTGGGAGGAAGCGCAGAGCCGACCGTCTGCTGTTCACAGAAAGGATGGTCGTCGATCTCGACGACCATCGGAGAAAACCAAAGGAGCATGAACTTGGCGTCAACTGCCCTTTAGTCTGAACGAGCATGCTTAGTGCGGCAGCTTGCCACTGTGAGCAAGGTTCTACCTATGTCGACCGCGCAACATACGACTATTCCCATTTTTAGGAATATACAGCTGCGATTTTGCAAAGACAAGAAACTCAGTGCTTTCTCCCTGTGATTGCCCCTTTTTCTTTGGCCTGTACTTTGCAAACGCCGGATAACAAAGAGAGGCAACCCTCGGTCCCATCAGACGCCGGTAGCCGGGGAGTGAATTCCTCGGCGCATAAGTGTGCGCTGCTCAGCGGCAATCTTGTGTGACTACTTGTAACTACTAAGGAGGCAAGGAATGGACCCTGTAGTAGATGTCACTGAGCAAAAACGGTTGAACGAGGCGCGCGAGGCGCACATCCCCTGGAAGAAATGGGGACCCTATCTGAGCGAGCGCCAGTGGGGCACGGTCCGTGAGGACTACAGCGAAGACGGCGACGCGTGGAATTACTTCACCCATGACCAGGCGCGCTCACGCGCCTACCGGTGGGGCGAGGACGGGCTCGGGGGACTCTGCGACGACAAGCAACGGCTGTGCTTTGCGCTGGCGTTGTGGAACGAGCGCGACCCGATCCTGAAGGAGCGCCTGTTCGGGCTCACCAACAGCGAGGCGAACCACGGCGAGGATGTCAAGGAGTACTACTTCTACCTCGACAGCACGCCGACCCACTCGTACATGAAGTACCTCTACAAGTACCCGCAGCGGGAGTATCCCTACCGCGACCTGATCGAAACCAACCGGAGGCGATCGCGGGAAGAGTTCGAGTACGAGCTGCTCGATACCGGCATCTTCGACGACGACCGGTACTTTGACGTGTTCGTGGAGTACGCCAAGGAGGGCCCGGAAGACATCCTCATCCGCATCACCGTGCACAATCGCGGGCCGGAAGCGGCCCGGCTGCGGGTCTTGCCGACGCTGTGGTTCCGCAACACCTGGTCGTGGGGCGAGGATGATCGCAAGCCGTCGCTGCGCGAAGTGGGACCTGGCGCCATTCAGGCCACACACCATGAGCTGGGCGAGTACTGGCTGCATTGCGATGGCGCCCCGGAGTTGCTCTTCACCGAGAATGAGAGCAATGCGCAGCGTCTGTGGGGCCAGCCCAACGCGTCGCCCTACGTCAAGGATGCGTTCCACGCCTACGTCATCGCGGGACAGGGCGAGGCGGTGAATCCCGCCAAGGTCGGGACCAAGGCCGCGGCCCACTATGTCCTCGACGTGCCCGGCGGCGGCAGCACAGACCGTCCGTCTGCGTCTGGCGGCCGCCGAGATAAAAAATGCCTTTGGCGGTTTCGAGAAGATATGCAAAAGCCGCATCGCCGACGCCGACGAATTCTACGAGCGGATTGCGCCCAACTCGCTGAACGAAGATCAGCGCCGGGTGCACCGCCAGGCGCTGGCGGGCATGCTGTGGAGCAAGCAGTACTACTACTTCGACCTGGAGCAGTGGCTGCGCGAGCACAAGAGTCATCCGCTGCTCGAATCCGTCCGCCACGACGTGCGCAACACCGAGTGGTTCCACATGCTCAACGCCGACGTGATCTCCATGCCGGACAAGTGGGAGTATCCCTGGTATGCGGCCTGGGACCTGGCCTTCCATACGGTCTGCCCTGTCGCTGGTGGATTTTGATTTTGCCAAGGAGCAGCTGCTGCTGATGCTGCGCAGCCTGTACTTCCACCCGAGCGGACAGATTCCCGCCTACGAGTGGAACTTCAGCGACGTCAATCCGCCGGTGCACGCCTGGGCCACGCTCTGGCTGTACAAGTACGAGCGGCAGCTGGGCCGGGCGGACCTGCGGTTCCTGGAACGCTCGTTTCAGGGCTTGATGCTGAACTTCAACTGGTGGGTCAACCGCAAGGATCCTGCGGGGCGCAACGTCTTCGCCGGCGGCTTTCTGGGACTGGACAACATCGGCGTCTTCGACCGCAGCGCGCAGCTGCCCACCGGCGGCTCGCTGGAGCAGGCGGACGGCACCGCCTGGATGGCGTTCTACTGCCAGTGCATGCTGGAGATGGCCCTGATCCTCACCGAATACGACCCGATGTACGAAGAGATCGCCTTCAAGTTCATCCAGCATTTCATGTGGATCGCCTATGCCATGGACCGCCTCGGCGAGCATCACGACGAGATGTGGGATGAGCAGGACGGCTTTTTCTATGATCTGCTGCGGCTGCCCGACGGCCAGGCGATGCGTTTGAAGGTGCGGTCGCTGGTGGGGCTGCTGCCGCTGTGCGCGTCGACGGTGTTCGAGGCGGATTCTGTCACGCGCTATCCGAGGCTGATGGAGATGATTGCCCTGTTTCGCCAACGCCACCCCGAGTTGGTTTCCCATGTCGCCCCGACCGACGCGGGTTTCATCGGCTATAAAGATCGGCGGCTGTTATCGATCCTCAACAAGAAGAAGCTCGAGCGCGTGCTCGCCTACATGCTCGACGAGAACGAGTTTCTCGGGCCGCACGGCATTCGCTCGCTGTCGCGCTATCACCTGGAGCATCCGTTTGTGTTTCACGTCGGTGGTCAGGAATACAAAGTCCAGTACCTGCCGGCGGAATCGAATACCGGCATGTTCGGCGGCAACTCCAACTGGCGGGGGCCGGTGTGGATGCCGGTCAATGCGCTGATCGTCCGGGCGCTGTTGAACCTGTATCAATTCTACGGCGATGAATTCAAGGTGCAGTGTCCGACCGGTTCCGGGCGCTACATGACGCTGTTCGAAGTGGCGCAGGAGCTGGTCCGCCGGCTGGCGGGCACCTTCCTGCGCGATGCCAATGGGCACCGGCCGGTCTACGGCGGGACGGCCAAGTTCCAGGACGATCCGCACTGGCGCGATCTGATTCTGTTTTACGAGTACTTCCACGGTGACAACGGCGCGGGGCTCGGGGCCAGCCACCAGACGGGCTGGACCGCTCTGGTCGCCCCCCTCCTGGACCTCTTCGGGCGTGTCGACGCCAAAGCCCTGCTGGAGACCGAACGCGGGCGCGTGCTGGCCCGGGTTGTACAGGGAGCAGGTGGGCGGGGAACAGACGAGCGAGAAGTAAGGAGGGTGTCGATGAGCATCTATTCATTGTGGATGGCCCTTCGACTTCGCTGCGCTACGCTCAGGGTGAACGGTTTTCGCTACCCGTTCGTGCTGAGCGTAACCCGTAGGTATGTGGCGAGTTTTGGAACGACCTTTGCCGCAGTGCCAGACTTGGTTGCAATGCTCAAGCGGCGGTCAAGCGCGGGGATGAATCCGAGGATGGCAGAATCATGGGTATCTTTCAATCGCCTGGGCTACTAGGTTGTTAATCGCTTCGCGACGGTCATTGTCTGGAACATAATCGGAGGTAGTGATCAATTTCCTGACGTCGGTGCGACAGTATTCCGTTCGCAGAGCAGAGAACAGCAATAGCGTAAGCCTGTCACCGGCGTCATGTACTTCTTCCAGGCTGAGCCTGGAGAAGAGGCAAATTATAGGAACACTAACATGTCATCATCACGCTATCCTGCGCTGTACCAAATCAACACCCGCGTCTGGCTGACGGAATTGTCGCAGCTCGGTCGGCGCGCCACGCTGGACGACATTCCGGACGCCGAGCTAGACCGCCTGGCCGAGCTGGGGTTTGACTGGGTGTGGTTCCTGAGCGTGTGGCAGACCGGCCCGGCGGCGCAGGCGATCTCGCGCGCCAACGCCGAGTGGCGCAAGGACTTTCAACAGACGCTGCCGGACTTGCGAGAAGAAGACATCGCCGGCTCTGGGTTCGCCATCCAAAACTACACCGTCCATCGCGATCTGGGCGGCGCTGCGGCGCTCGCCCGTTTGCGCCAGCGGCTGCAACAACGCGGACTGAAGCTGATGCTCGACTTTGTCCCCAACCACATGGCCCCGGATCATCCGTGGATCGACGCGCACCCGGACTACTTTGTCCATGGCAGCGAGTCTGACTTGGCGCGCGCACCGCAGAACTACTGCCGCGTGCAAACAAAAAACGGCCCGCTGGTGCTCGCCTACGGCCGCGACCCGTACTTTGACGGCTGGCCCGACACGCTGCAGCTCAACTACGGCAACCCGGAATTGCAGCAAGCGATGATCGGCGAGCTGGAGAGCATCGCCGGGCAATGCGACGGCGTGCGCTGCGACATGGCCATGCTGGTCTTGCCCGACGTGTTCGAACGCACGTGGGGCATCCGGGCTGACCTCTTCTGGCCGAAGGCAACCGAGTCCGTGCGGCGCAAACATCCGCACTTCCTGTTCATGGCCGAGGTCTACTGGGACCTGGAATGGACGATGCAGCAACAGGGGTTCAATTACGCCTACGACAAACGGCTGTACGACCGCCTGCGCGAGGGGCACGCCCGGCCGGTGCGCGAGCATTTCCACGCGGAGCTCGATTATCAGAACAAGCTGGCCCGCTTTCTGGAAAACCACGACGAGCCGCGGGCGGCGGCGACGTTCTCGCCGGAAGTGCATGAAGCCGCGGCGGTCATTACGTTCCTCTCTCCGGGGTTACGTTTCTTCCACCAGGGACAATTCACGGGGCGCAAGAAACGCATCTCTCCCCATCTGGTGCGAGGTCCGGAGGAACCGCATCGACCAGAGGCTGGAACAGTTCTACGACCGGCTGCTGGCCGTGCTGCGCCAGCCGGTCGTGCGCGACGGTCAGTGGCAAGTGCTCGACTGCGTCCCTGCCTGGGAAGGCAACTGGACCTGGGATTGCTTTCTGGCCTTTGCCTGGCAAGGCTCGGATGGAGAGCGGCTGCTGGTGACGGTGAACTATGCGCCCAACCAGAGCCAGTGTTACGTGCGGCTGCCGTTCCCGGATCTCGGCAACGGCCAATGGCGGCTGGAGGATTTGCTCGGTGATGCCACGTACGATCGGGAGGGCAACGATTTGCAAGCACGCGGATTATACCTGGATGAGCCTCCCTGGAAGGCCTCGTTTTCTCGCTGACGAAACGTGACTAAGATACGGAGGTACCGAGGTGAGTATGGATTGCTTCAACAGAGTGACGCTCGGTGTTCTCTTGCTGAGCGTGATCACGCTCTATGGCTGTGAGGACCTGGTTATACGCGACACGTCGAGCCTGCTCGTCCCCAGGTTTCAACGGTCTGAGATCCTTGGCCTTGTGGCGGGTTTTGGAACGACCTTTGCCGCCGTGCCAGACTTGGTCGCCATGCTCAAGCGGCGGTCAAGCGCAGGGATGAATCCGAGGATGGCGGGAATCATGGGCGTCTTTCAAATTGTCTGGGTCTACTACGGCTTGTTGATTGCTTCGCGACCGGTGATTGTATGGAACATGATCGCGGTAGTGATCAATTTCCTGAGCGTCGGCGCGTACCTTCATTTCGTCCGCAAAGAAAGGCAGCAAGCAATAGAGTGAACGCGTCTGCGACCTGCGGTGGCGGTATCGGCGAGGTCAGGAAACCGCGCCAAGCAGCTTTTTTCTTGTCTCCCAGGCTCTGCCTGGGGACACACTGGATCGAGGCTCTGCCTCGTTGTAAACGACACGGCAGGCAGAGCCTGCCAGGCAGGCGTGCCCGGGCAGAGCCCAGGCACGACGGGAATGCCAGGCATTACAGAGAATCAGATTTTTACAGATGGAGAAGACTACACATGGCATCCACACGTCAGCCTTCAGTGAAGAGGCGCTCCAGGAGCCGGCGGACTTCTCGCTCGTCCTGGGCGGGCCGCTCTTCCAGCTTCTGCGTCGGTCACATCTGTCCGGCGATGCGCTGGAGTTAGTGCGCCGACGCCTCATCATCATTCCGCTGCTCGCCTGGCTGCCGCTCTTGGTGCTCTCGGCGCTGGAAGGACAGGCGCTGGGCGGGAACGTGGCCGTCCCCTTCCTGCTGGACGTGGAAGCTGCATGTCCGCTTTCTGGTGGCGCTGCCGCTGTTGATCGTTGCCGAGCTGGTGGTGCACCAGCGCATGCGCTTCGTGGTGCGGCAATTCCTGGAGCGCAATCTGATTCCCGAGAGCGCCTTGCCACGGTTCGAGGCTGCCATCGCGGCGGCCTTGCGGCTGCGCAACTCCGTGCTCGCCGAGGTGCTGCTGATCGCTTTCGTCTATGTCGTCGGTGTCCTGATTGTCTGGCGCCACTACTTGGCGCTCGCCACGGCCACGTGGTACGCGGCGCCGACCGCCGCGGGGTTGCAGCTCTCGCTCACCGGGGTGTGGTATGGCTACGTGAGCCTGCCGCTCTTCCAGTTCCTGCTGATGCGCTGGTATTTTCGCATGTTTATCTGGGCGCGCTTTCTCTGGCAGGTGTCCCGCCTCGACTTGAGTCTGGTCCCCACCCATCCGGACCGCGTCGGCGGCCTGGGCTTTCTGGCCAACACGGTCTACGCCTTCACTGCCGCTGGCGGTGGCGCACGGCGCGCTGCTTGCCGGACTGATCGCCAATCGCATTTTCTACCTTGGGGCCGCACTGCCTGAGTTCAAGGTCGAGATCGCCGTCCTCGTCGTCTTTCTGCTGGGCGTGGTGCTCGGCCCGCTCTTGGTGTTCGCGCCGCAGCTGGCGCAGGCGAAGCGGACGGGCAATCGCGAGTATGGCACGCTGGCCGAGCGGTACGTGCGCGAGTTCGACGCCAAGTGGCTGCGCGGCGGCGCGCCCGCCGATGAGGCGTTGGTGGGGAGCGCCGACATCCAGTCCCTCGCCGATCTGGGCAATAGTTTCGAGGTGGTGCGGACCATGCGCATCGCGCCGGTGACGAAGGAGGCCATCCTCCGGCTCGTGGCCGCGACCCTCGCGCCGCTCGTGCCGCTGGCGCTCACCATGATGTCGCTGGAAGAACTGCTGAAACGGCTGATCGGCATAGTGTTCTAGGGAATGCAGTTTGCTTTCTATCTACACTTCAATTAGGAAACCCTTAGCACTCATCCTTCACGATTCCTTGTTGCGCCGTAGTCTATGGCCAAGCTCACGATTCTTTTCGTCACCCTGGTAAGTCTGTCTTTCACCGGCTGTTGGAGCATGGGGCCGTGGACCGTTGCCCGTGATCGCTTCGACTATGCCGCGGCCATCTCCGAGTCCTGGAAGAGCCAAACCCTGCTCAACTTGGTCAAGATCCGCTACGCCGATGCCCCGGTATTTTTAGATGTGGCCTCGATCATTAATCAGTATGCGCTGCAAGCCCAGCTCGGCTTTGGGCTGGGCTGGTTCTCGCTGCCACCAGGCGACAACCAGACAGTGACAGGGTCAGGGGCATACGCCGAGCGGCCGACCATCACCTATAGTCCCTTGACGGGGGCGAAGTTCACCCGCGAGATGATGACGCCTATCCCGCCGGCGGCGCTGTTTTCGCTCATGCAAGCGAACTGGCCTGCTCCCTTCTTGTTTCGGCTGTGTGTGAAAGCGATCAACGGTATCTACAACCGCACGGCCTCGCAGCTGGCAGCCCGCGCGGCTGATCCGGATTTCTATGCCTTGCTCGAGGCCCTGCAGCGAATTCAACAAGCGGGAGCCGTGGGGCTGCGGGTGGAAAGGGCAAAGGGTGAAGAAACTGTGACTGTCGTCCTCGGTCGCCTTGGAGACGCCGCGATAGAAGCGGACCGGCAGTTTATTCGCAAGACGCTGGGGCTCAATCCCGATGCCACTGAGTTCCAGCTCGCGTTTGGCGCGCTGGCGCGAAACGATCAGGAGATCGCCGTGCTCTCCCGTTCGATGTTAGAAATTTTGGCTGAGTTGGCGAGCAACATCGAGGTGCCGGCTGCCGACGTGGAAGACGCAGTGGGTGCTGCCGACCCCTGCCAAGGACGTCGCAGCGGGCCCCTACGCAACGCCGTTGCTGCAAGTGCACAGCGGGGGCGCGCGGCCCGCCTATGCCTTTGTGGCGGTGCCCTATCACAACTCCTGGTTCTGGATTGATGGTCGCGACTTTCCTTCTAAGCGTACGTTCTCGTTGATCATGATACTGTTTACGCTGGTGGAACCGCCGACGAAAGAGGAAGCGCCAATCGTGACCATTCCGATCGGGTAGGTCCGTAGCGAAAATGCGACGCAAGTATGGGAAGAGGACAAGCCGAAGCATTGACAACTTGTTTGGTACCCCGCATGTGTGACACAGTTGCGACCTGAGCAGCGTAACTCTAGCCCCTCGCTATAAAAATATAAGAAACGATACAGCAGTTTCTTCGTATATGAGAATTGGCGCCCAGCTCTCAGTTTCGAAATTCACAGTTTTCCTCAACCCTCAGAAAACTGAATGACAACTTTGATGTCGTCGGGTTGTCTCTCCAGGGCCTGTGTGAAGCTCTCCGGCTTCTCCTGGCGCGTGATCAGGCGTCCCAACCACGTCCGGTCCGCCTGGGCCAGAGCCTGGGCCGCCTTGTACCAGTGACGCTTGTTCGCGTTCACGCTGCCGACCAGCACGTTGTTGTTCAGGACCAGCTTCGCGGCGATGTCAGCTACGGCATGGCCGGGGGCGGTGCCGCCCCCGCCGACTCCCGTCAGGCAGAGGACACCGCCGGCCCCGATCTTCTGGACCGCGTCCGCTAGTACCGCTCCGACGCCCGTGCACTCGACGATGACGTCCGGCTCGAACCCAAGATCCATGACTCTCCCGGAGTGGTACGTCGCGCCGAGGGCGCGCACGAGCTCCGGCTTCACTCCGGTCTCGACACGATCGAGGACGTGGACCTCCTTCCTCGCAGGAGCGCGCTACGCAGGCCACCAGCAGACCGATCGGACCCGCGCCGGTCACGAGCACTGTTCTCGGTTCCCAGAACGCGCGCTGGCCCACCGCGACGACCTGCTCCAGTGCTTTGATGATCACCGTCATCGGCTCAAGCAGCACACCGAGGATGCCCAGCGAAGAATCGATCTTGATGGCGTATTCAGGTTCAGTGCGCCAACGCTCCGACATAAAGCCGTGGAGTTCTTTGATTCCACGCTCGGTGTACTGGCCGTTGCGGCACATGTCCCACTCTCCACGGCGCAATTGGGCAGGGCACGGGATCCGGACGGCGGACAATGCCGACCACCAGATCGCCCTTTTTGAGTGAACGGCTCGTACCGGGATCAATGACCCGCGAGCGATTCATAACCCAGAACCAGACGGGACTGGCCTGGAGGCGCCCGGCCATACTTGCCCTCGACGATCTCCGACATCGGTGCCGCAGACTCCGACGGCAATCGCCTCCACGAGCACCGAACCATCGCCTGCGTCGGGCTCCGCTACGTTCTCCAGCCGGGCACCTCCCCGGCACCTTTGGCTCTACCGTTATTGCTTTCATCGTGTCGCTCCTTGTGGCTCTCTCGTCCGTTGTCCGGCCAGGCAGACTCGTCGTCCATTACTGTGCTGTTTCCGCTACTCTCTCGGCGTAGAGCGTTCGGCGCGCCAGGTCAAAATTGATGCTGGCCACAGCGTCGTACTGGGTCAGGTGGACCCTGCCGGTCAGCTCTTCTCAGAAGTACGACCGTGGGGCCCACGTTCGCGATCAGCCCTCCGGCCTTCCAACGGCTCACATCAGCCTGACTCCTCTCATCTGAAACCCGCTTTTCCGTGTCTCCGGCCGCTCCCTTCGCTGGGCGTCCGCTCGGTATCCAACGTACGCCGCACGAGAAGGAGCAGGATCGCCTTGAAGCTCTTCCCTGCCGTCCCCCCGCCGAGAGGCCGGCGGGCAAATTCCATCCGGTATTGCGGGGCGTATCTCATTCCGCCGCAGTTTTCTGATTCGCTTGCTCCATCTCCTGGCGATATGCCGCAATCGCATGGCGATTGGTCGGGTAAAACCGGTTTTTTCCAATCAATTCCAGCAGATGATAATGTGCTAACAAGGAAGAGGTCTGCTGGTTGGCACGGCTCAAGGCAAAGGTCACGCCACGGTCGGCCAGCCGGGTCACTACCTGATGCAGCACTTCCTCACCGGTGGTGTCGATGTCAACCATGGCTTCCGCGTCCAACACAAACCATTTGACCGGGGTGGAGGCTCGCGCGACCAGATGCTCCACCTCTTCCTCAAACACGGTGGCGTTGGCGAAATAGAGTGGTGCGCCAAAGCGATAAACGAGTATCCCGGCAGTATCAGGGGCATGCTCTGCTTCCTAGGCACAACAGACTGCCGTCCGGCGCCTCCTTTAACACCCACGTGCCAGGCCGGGACGCGCGCCGCAGCAAATCAATCGTGGCGAGCAGAAAGGCAATGACGACCGCCTGTAATGGCCCAAACACCAGGACGCCCAGAAGGCGGACAGCGCGCAATCCAGAATTCAGATCGGCGCAACAGCCACAGTTCGCGAAGCTCCTTGACTTCAATCAAATTCAACACGGCACTGGCCGACAACCCCGGCCAACGCCGCCGTGGGCAGGAACGCTAGCTCTTCTGTAAAGAAAACCATCACCAGCGCGACCGTCACGGCCGCCGCAAGACTGGACAGTTGAGTGCGGCTTCCGGCGGCGTCCATAGCCGCGGTGCGCGAGGCACTCGGACCCGAGACCAACGAACCGGTGAACCCGGTGGCGACACTGGCCATGCCGTAGGCAAACAGTACCTGGTCACCATCCCGCCTTGTCGTCATGCTTGC
>CAVOIO010000043.1:0-77079 GCA_963695915.1 uncultured beta proteobacterium | reverse complement strand
TGTCAACGTCACGTTAACCTGAATGAGCGCATGGTTTGCTTGAGGGACGGCGCATAACGCGCCGCGTCAGCGCAAAAGGCGAATGCATGCGACGGGAACAGCTTCTTTTTGGATTGGCGGCGATGGCGGCAGTGATTGCGCCGGGCGTCGCGGCGGCGGACACGAGCTTTGGCGCGCAGGCCGGCACGAGCGGATTGGGCGTGGAGGCGCGCTACGATTTCAACGAGCGCTTCGGGCTGCGCGGGTCGATCTCCACCCTCAACTGGGACATCGACGAGACCTATGACGGCGTGGCGTATTCGGGCGAGCTCGACTTCTCTCCCGCCGGCGTTTTCCTCGACTATTTTCCCTTTCAGAACGGCTTCTTCGTGACCGGCGGAGCGATGCTCGGCGCGCCCGGCATCGATCTCACGGCGACGCCGGTCGCTTCCGTCGACATCGGCGGAACGACCTACACACCCGCCGACGTCGGAACCCTCGACGTCAATTCCGACATCGGCGAGTCAGCACCCTTCATCGGCATCGGCTGGACAAGCGCGCACAATCATAGCGGCGGCATGTACTTCTCAGCTCTTGCCGGCGCGGCCTTCTATGGCAGCGCCGACGTGACGCTGACCGCGCGCAACGGGCTTCTCGCCAGCGATCCGACATTCCTTGCGGATTTGCAGGACGAAGCCGACGCGCTGGAAGACGATCTCAACGACTTCCAGACCTATCCGATCGTGCAGCTTTCGACCGGCTACCGGTTCTAAGCGAGCGAAGCCCCTGACGTTCGAGGCCCCGGATTGCGCGTCGGCGCAGTCCGGGGCTTCACTCATTTTTCCCGGCTTTGCGGTCGCGCTCGGCCAGGATGCGCAGGCGCAGCGCGTTGAGCTTGATGAAGCCTTCGGCGTCGGCCTGATTGTAGCCGCCGGCTTCGTCGAAGCCGACCAGCTTCTTGGAATAGAGCGAATACGGTGACGAGCGCGCCCGACGACGCGCACGCCGCCTTTGTAGAGCTTCAGCTTCACATCGCCGGTGACGCTCTCCTGGCTGGCGTCGATCGCGGCCTGCAGCATCGAGCCGCTCCGGCGTCCACCAGAAGCCGTTATAGATGAGCGAAGCGTATTTCGGCATCAGCTCGTCCTTGAGTGCATGGCGCCGCGATCGAGCGTGATGCTCTCGATTGCGCGATGGCCGTGCCAAAGGATCGTGCCGCCCGGCGTTTCGTAATAGCCGCGCGACTTCATGCCGACATAGCGATTCTCGACCAGATCGAGGCCGCCGATGCCGTGCTTCTGCGCCGAGCCTGTTCAGCTCCGCCAGCAGCTCGTGCGCCTTCATCGCCTTGCCGTCGATGGCGACGAGATCGCCGCGCTCGAACGAGAGCGTGACCAGTCTCGGCCTGATCCGGCGCCTCTTCCGGCGTGATGGTGCGGCGGTCGCCGCGCTTGGTGACGATGTCCGGCACTTCGACGTCCGGATCTTCCAGCACGAGGCCCTTCGGATGACGTGTGCAGCAAGTTCGCGTCGATCGAGAACGGCGCGTCCTGCTCCTTGCCCTTGGCGATCTGGATGTCGTGCTTCTTGGCGTAGGCGATGAGATCGGGGCGGCCCTCGAATTCCCACTCGCGCCACGGCGCGATCACCTTCACGTCCGGCTTCAGCGCATAGTAGCGAGACCTCGAAGCGGACCTGGTCGTTGCCCTTGCCGGTCGCGCCGTGACAGACGGCGTCGGCGCCGACCAGGTTGGCGATCTCGATCTGGCGCTTGGCGATCAGCGGCCGCGCGATCGACGTGCCGAGCAGATACTGGCCCTCATAGAGCGTGTTGGCGCGGAACATCGGGAAGACGAAATCGCGCACGAACTCCTCGCGCAGATCGTCGATGAAGATGTTCTCCGGCTTCACGCCCATGGCGAGCGCCTTCTCGCGCGCCGGCGCCAGCTCCTCGCCTTGGCCAAGATCGGCGGTGAAGGTCACGACCTCGCAGCCATAGGTCTCCTGCAGCCATTTCAGGATGATCGAGGTGTCGAGCCCGCCCGAATAGGCGAGCACCACCTTCTTCACGTCTTTCGCCACGTCGGTCTCCATCAGGCGGCGCGAGCCATAGCCGCACGCGGCGCCTCAGGCCATATTGGGAAACCCCGATGGCCGCCCTTCCAGGTCCCCTGCAGCGCCGGATCGACGCGCTCGCGAGCGCCTATTTCGACGCGCCCGGAATGCCGCGCGTGGATTTCACCAAGCCCGCGGGCGCGCCGGCGCTCTTTGCGCCGAACTCGGTCTCGTGGCGGGTGATGAAGAACCCGGTCGCGCTGTTCATAGGCGGCATCGCGGCCGTGATCCTGGAGCTGGCCGAGCCGCGCGTGCGCACCGGCGTGTGGGAGCACACGACCTTCCGCAGCGACCCGTGCGCGCATGAAGCGCACCGGATATGCCGCGATGGTGACGGTCTACGGCCCGCCGAGCGCGGCGCGAGGCGATGATCGCGCGTGTGCGGCGCGCATGGGCGCGTGCGCGGGCGGACGCCGGCGGGCGCGCCCTATCGCGCCAACGACCCAGAGCTGCTGAACTGGGTGCAGGCGACGGCCGGTTTCGGCTTTCTTCGAAGCCTATCGCCGCTTCGTGCGGCCGCTCTCCGCGGCCGAGACTGCGACCGCGTCTACGCCGAAGGCGCGGCGTCCGCCGCGCTCTATGGCGCGACCGGCGCGCCCACGTCCAACGCGGAGATGGAGGCGCTGTTCGAGGCGATGCGCCCGAAGCTCGAGCGCTCCGAGATCGTGTTCGAGTTCCTCGACATCGTGCGCGCGGCGCCGATCCTGCCGTCGCGCAGTCTGCAGCGGCTTGATTGATCCGCGCCGCGATCGACATCACGCCCGCTTGGGCGCGCGACATTCTCGGCCTCGACGCGAAGCTGGGGCTGCGTCCCGGCGGCGCGCGGCTGTTGAGCCTGCTCGGGCGCGCGGCGGATCGCGTCCCCATTCTTTCAGCGCCGCCCGCGCAGGCCTGCCTGCGTCTCGGCCTGCCGGCGGATTACCTCTATCGGTGATCGCACGAACGCATCTGTGCTATGATCCAGCTCATGCCTCCCTCGGACCTCTACGAAACGGATTTCTATCTCTGGACCCAAGCCCAGGCGGAAGCGCTGCGCGCAGCCGGCAAGGGTCGCCGCGGCTCGAACGCCGTCGAATGGGAGCGTGTCGCGGAGGTTTCGCCGTTGGAGTTGATCGCCGCCTCCAGCACCGGGCTCCCTGACAGGCCGCGCCGGCGCGCCTCGTTCGGATAGTTCAGGGTTCCGATCCGCTCCACCTTGCGCTTCCAGGCATCGAGGTAGACGGCGACCCCGGACTCGCGCGTGTTCGGGGTGATGACCAGCTCGCGTTCGTTGCGGCCTTTGAGGACCACTTCCTCGTCGTCATCGCTGGACGGAATCGGCGAAACGGGTCCCGCGTGCGTCGGCAGGGCGGTTTGCTGGGTGCTGGTGCGCGTCTCGGCGTTGTCGGCGGAATGCGCTGACTGCGGGCTCTCGGCACTGCTTGCGAGAACCTCAGCGCTCGCGGCGTGTTCTTCGCCTGCCTCCTGGCTCACCAGGGCCTGTCCCTGTGGAATGCCGGCGTTGTCGAAGGGGACAAGCGAGGTCTGAGGGCTTTCGGCGCGACGGTCTTCCGTGGTGTTGCCGGCGCCCTGCTGGCTGCGGTTGGCGAGATAGTTCGCGTCCGGATTCTGTGCGGCCTCCGGCAGGTTGTTCCCGACCAGCAACACCTCGAGCGCGGGCAGCGCCTTGCTGGCCACGAAGGCCGGTGCTCCGAATGAGATACCGAGGATGACGATGCCGTCGAACAGCACCACGAACAGAAGATGATGTGCAACCGAGTACGGACCAGCGCCTGGCCTGTCCACGGGAATCGTCGAGCTGGCCGGCTCGACCTACGCCTGTCTGATCCGCTTCGCTCTCATCGTTTACAGGGTCTCAGCCGGCGGTCGATCGCGTCCATCAACATGCCGCCAACGTCGATTTTGAACTGCTTTTCGAGCTCGCGCGCGCCGGTCGGGCTCGTGACATTGATTTCCGTGACGTACTCGCCGATGACATCGAGTCCCACGAACATCATGCCGCGCTCACGCATCGCCGGACCGATCTGGCGGGCGAGCCGCAGATCGTGCTCGCTGAGTGGACGGCCTTCACCGCGGGCTCCCGCCGCCAGGTTGCCGCGGTTGTCGGTCTCGGTGGGTATCCGTCCAGGGCGTAGGGAACCGGCTCGCCGTCGACCAGCAATACTCGAGCATCACCCTTGGTGACGATGTCCGGGATGTAACGCTGGGCGATCGCGTAGCGCTGGCCATAGTCGGTGAGCGTCTCGAACACGACGTTGGTGTTCTTGTCCCCCCGCTGCAGCACGAAGATGGAGCGCCCCCCCATGCCGTGAAGGGGCTTGATCACGATCTTCTGGTGCTCGTGCAGAAACGCCGCCATGTCGGGCATGTTGCGCGTGATGAGCGTCGGGGCGCAGCAGTCGGGAAACCAGGCCGTGTAAACCTTCTCGTTCATGTCCCTGAGGCCCTGAGGACGGTTCACGACCAGGGCGCCGGCGGCCTCGGCGCGCTCCAATATATATGTGCTGTAGATGTACTCGGTATCGAAGGGGGGATCCTTGCGCATCAGGATTGCGTCCAGCTCGGCGAGCTTTTCTGTGCCCCCTTCGGCCAGGGTGAACCAATCGTCGAGGCTGTTGCGCACCGTCAGCCGCCGAGTGCGGCCCCGCGCGGTGCCGTCACGCAGCCAGACATCGGGGAGCTCCAGGTACACGAGCTCCCAGCCCCGAGCCTGGGCCGCCAGCAGCATGCCGAGCGTCGTGTCCTTGGCGGGCTTGATGTGATCGATGGGGTCCATCACCACCCCAAGGCGCACCCGATCCGGCATCCGAAAACCTCCGTTACTGCTGTAGTCGAGAGCCCGAGCCGGATACTACCGCGGCCACGGCAGCAGAGTAGTCCGGGCCGATGAGCAGGGCGCGAGGAGACGGACATGCCGCACAACCTCACCCAATGACCGGCCTCGGAGCACTCCTGAGCTCGCGCGCAATCGGGCTGCTACAGCTGTGACTTCCGTCACGCTTCGATGCGCCCTCTAAATTGTGAACTGTGCGCATTAGCGGACCCGAAACTGATATGTTAAAAGGCGTCCCGTTGCGTGGGGCTACTGTTCCGAATCGCGCCCACCGGAGAGGCCGACTACGACACCACGCGAGGCCTCGATAGGGTCGCTGGGGAGACACAGCACGTGTTGGATGGCAAGTCGAAGCTGAGCGGACTGAAAGTACTGGTCATCGATGACAGCAAGACCATTCGGCGCACAGCCGAGACGCTCCTCACCAAGGAAGGCTGCGAGGTTTACACGGCGGTCGATCGGTTCGATGCCCTTTCCAAGATCGCCGACCATCAACCGGATATCGTTTTCGTTGACATCATGATGCCGCGACTCGACGGCTATCAGACCTGTTCGCTCATCAAGCACAACAAGGTCTTCAAGTCGATCCCGGTCATCATGCTGTCGAGCAAGGACGGATTGTTTGATCGCGCGCGCGGCCGGATCGTGGGCTCGGAACATTACCTCACCAAGCCCTTCACGAAGGACGAGCTGTTGAACGCGATCGAGACCCACGTAGGCAAATGACCGGTCTGAAGCCCGGAGGCCCCGGCATGGCGCTCATATTGATAGTGGATGACTCGCCCACCGAAGTGCACGTCATGCAGATTGCGCTGGAGCGTCACGGCTTTCAGACCGCTGCAGCCGCCAATGGCGCCGAGGGCATAAAGAAGGCCAAGGAGATGAAGCCGGATCTCATCTTCATGGATGTGGTGATGCCAGGCATCAATGGCTATCAGGCGACACGTACGCTGGCGAATAGCGCCGCGTGCCTCCCCCGGGCGCAAATATGCGCTCCTGCTCCTCCGCGGACAGCCGCGCGAACAGCGGCAGGATCTCCGCGCCCTGCGGGTGGTGCTTGCGCAGAGCCTCGGCGGCCTCGCGGATTTCCCGCTCCCCCGGCAGGAACACCAGCACGTCGCCGCTGCTGGTGCGGGCGGTCACTTCGTCCACTGCGCTGACAATGGCTTCGGGCAGGTCGATTTCGTGCTCGTCCTCGTCGTCCTCGTCGAACGGGCGGTACCACACGTCCACCGGGTACAGCCGTCCCGACACCTCGATCGCCGGCGCGTCGTCGAAGTGCTTCGAGAATCGGGTCAGCATCGATAGTCGCCGAGGTGATGATCAGCTTCAGGTCCCGCCGGTTCGGCAGCAGTCGCTTCACGTAGCCCAGGAGAAAATCGATGTTCAGGCTGCGCTCGTGCGCCTCGTCGATGATGATCGTGTCGTACTGCGTCAAGCCGGTCGCCCTGGGTTTCGGCCAGCAGGATGCCGTCGGTCATCAGCTTGATGTAAGTGTCCGCGCGAGCCTCGTCGCTGAACCGCACCTTGTAGCCCACCGCGCCGCCGAGGGGGGTGCCACACCCCGTGGCGATCCGGGCGGCCACCGTGCGCGCGGCAATGCGACGAGGCTGCGTGTGGCCGATCAGGCCCTGCACGCCGCGTCCGAGTTCGGGCCGATCTCGGGAAGTTGGGTGGTCTTGCCGGAGCCGGTCTCGCCGCAGACGATCACCACCTGGTGCGCGCGAATCGCCTCCGCGATGTCGGCGCGCTTCGCGCTGATCGGTAATTCTTCCGGGAATGTAATCCGCGGCAGCTTCGCGCGCCGCTGGTCTGCCTGGTCGACGGAGCGCTTTGCATCGGCGGCGAGCTTGTCGAGTTCGGTTGACGTGTCCTTGCCGCCGCGGGCCGACTCATCGAGCTGCTTGAGACGCGCGCGCAGTGAGCCGCGCGAGCGCAGCATGCCGCGATCGATGGATTCGCGCAGACTCGCGCCACCTGGCGGCCGCAGTCACGGATTTCGGGACGGCGGGAGTGGAACTCATGGGGGAGGCTTGACGGCGGTACCGGGGACGACCTAGACCGCAATTTTAGACGACTTGCCCCGTACCTAACACCGGACTTCCGTGCAGACGATCGTTAATCGCAACGGAAAAGCAAACCTCAACGCAAAGACGCAAAGTACGCAAAGGAACGCAAAGAAAACAACAGCCGGAAAGGACCGCTTGCCGATTCGGTATTCCGGGTCACGAAGAATCTGATCCGCCGTTCTCTGCGTCTTTCTTTTTGCTCTGCGTCCTTTGCGTCAACGCTTTTGAGGGCGGCCACCTTAGAAACGGTAGCCGATACCGAACGACACTACCGGATGGAACTTGTAAGTGGCTCAGAGCTTCTTCCTGCAGGGATGCCTGCTCCGCCGCGACGTCGCTCTGCAACGTGTTGCAATTGAGAACTGTCGGCCCGCAAACAACCGTCAGGCCGACGTTCGGCTCACCCTGATAGAGCACTCCCAGGTCGAAGGAAAAGGTCATTCCCCGTCCCGCCTTCGGCGCGGACGCCCAGCCAATGCCGAAATACGGCGCCACTTCCGAAAAGTCTATCTGCCCGTTCAGCGAATCAATGTCGGTGCTGTTATAGGTTGCGCCGTTGATTTCGTATGTGCCGCCGGTCGGCCGCCCGACCGCCGAGGCCTCATTGCCGTTCCAATAGGCGCCCAGGCTGACGCGGAACACGCCGCTGAAAGGATGCCAGTCGAGCAGGAGTCCCGCCGACTTAAGTTCGAGATCGGCGCTGTAGTCCACGTCGCTCTCGGTGAAATCATCATCGTAACTGAGCGCGTTCGCCTGCAGGCGCAACCCAAGCGACTCGCTCATACCCACGCTCACATCCAGACCGGCGCCGAGCGTCCCGGCCTTGAGCAATACGCCGACGTCAGCCCATGCCGCCGTGCCGGATACCAGGAAAAGAAACGCACCTGCAACGAATCTCTTCACTCTCGTCTCCTGAAAAATGAAACCCGTTCGTCGTTCGGCCCACGCAACGTGTCACCTCGCGGTACTTCAAACGCCGGCTTCCCGCGGCGCCGATCGCCAAAGTATTGCACTTCCGGTATGGAAGGCAAGCTCCGGACGGCAGGTTCACCCCTTGCGGCCGTTCATGTGCCAAATCACGTGCTTTCATCAGGTTCAACGCCTGCGGGCGCCCCATGGTCCCAAGACCGCAGAATGCAGCTTTCACTTGATCACTCCCTAAAACAAACGCGGTTAACACGAAGGGTCACGAAGTAAATACAAAGGAACACGAAGGAGAAAAAAGAACAATACTGAGTGGGGAAACGCGTCCGAGATACGGATACGGGTACTTGTCGGAGGTCCCAGAATACCAATCCCTTCTATTCCGTCATCCGGCTTTCCTTCGTGACCCTTCGTTTTTCCTTCGTGTTCCTTCGTGTTCCTTCGTGTGAACGCCCTTAAACTTCTCTAGACCAAACCACGGAAAGGCGAATGCCGCTCGCACCATGCGGCGGTACCGAGCAGATAGTTCTCTTCCTCGGCTGCGCCGACGATCTGCAGTCCCAGCGGCATGCCGTTCGGGCCCTTGCCGGTGGGAATAGTGATTGCCGGCGCGCCGACCAGCGTCCAGATGGTGCAGAAGCTTGGATCGCCGGTGTTGGTAAGCGTGGCCGGCGCCTCGCCCGCCGCCGGTGGCGTGATGATCGCCGCATAGCCGCGGTCGAAAAACTGCGCCAGGCTCTGCTGCAACAGCGTCCGGGTCTTCATCGCATCCCGGTAATCCGCTTCGCGAATGCCCTCGCCCTCATCGAGCGCGGCATTGAGATAGTCGGAGAACTTGTCGCGATACGCCGCGCGCGCCTTCTTCGCCGCGCGCGCCGCCTCGAACAGCATGATGGCGCGATGGACCTTGTGCGCGCCGTCAAACTCGCCGGGGATCTCCAGCACGTCCACCGACGCGCCGGCCTGCGCGCAGCCGTGCGATATCGGCCTCGAACTGCGCCCGCTGTTCGGGCATGGCAAGGTGCCACACCGGCGAGCGCACCGCGGCCATGCGTGGCACCGTTCTCAGCGGCTTTACCACCGGCGTGATCGCGGTACGGTGCGCGGTCAGGCAGGAAGCCAGAAACGCGGCATCGGCTACGCCCTTCGGTAGTGACCGTCTTGCCGAGCATGATCGCGCCGGCCGCTTCGAGGCGCTTCACCACGTCCGCGGTTTCGTCCGGGACGTAACCGGCGTAGGCGCGGCAGCCCATCTCCGTGGGAATGCCGGCGGTATAGAAGTTGTCCTTCACACCGATCGGAATGCCGTGCAGAGGGTGCGCCACACGCATCGGGCCGTCGGCCTGTCCGGCCTTCGCCGCCAATGTCACAGCGCGATCGAGGCTCAGCCATTGCCACGCCTGGACGTTCTTTTCCAGGGCCACGATCCGCGCCAGCAGGCTCCTGGTGTAGTCGGTGCCGGTGAGCCTGCCTGAACGGATGCGTTCGGCGGCTTCCCGCAGGCTAAGTTTGAATAGTTCAGTCATATGTATAGCGATTTTCACCGCAAAGGCGCGAAGAACGCAAAGAAAAGCAGAAAAATAGTCTGGGAAAACGTGCTAAGTGCGGAACTCGCTATCGTCGCGAGCATCGGCTATTCAGGCCGCGAACGTTATGAGCCGTTCTTTATCATTTTCCGGGATTCCTTTGCGTTCTTTGCGTCTTTGCGGTGACAAGGTTTACGCCTTGGAAAACCTGCGGTAGTCCGGGTTGAGCAGGTTGGGCGGCATTTCGCCGGAAAGCGCCGCCACCAGGTTCTTGGCCGCGGTCATCGCCATCGCCTTGCGGGTCGGTTCGGAAGCGCTGGCGATGTGCGGCGAAAGCACCACGTTCTTGAGTTCCAGGAAGCCGGGGTTGAACTTCGGCTCGTTCTCGTACACATCCAGCCCCGCCGCCCGGATGGTCTTGTTCTTCAACGCCTGGATCAGCGCCGCGTCGTCGACGATGCCACCGCGCGCCATGTTGACCAGCACTGCAGTGGGCTTCATAAACGACAGTTCCTTTGCGCCAATGTAATGATGGGTTTCCGGCGTATAGGGCAGGATCAACAACACCACGTCGGCCCTGCGCAGCAGATCCTCCTTGCTGGCATAGGCGCTACCGGATTCCTTTTCGGCCTCGGGCGCCGCGCGGTTGCGACTGTGGTACAGGATTTTCATGTCGAAGCCGCGGGCGCGCCGGGCGATGGCCTGGCCGATGCGGCCGAAACCCATGATTCCGAGCGTGGCGCCGTGCACGTCCTGGCCCAGCATCTGCTTGAGGAAAGTGCCCTTCCATTCGCCTCCACGCAGGTAATTCTCACCCTCGGTCATGCGCCGGCAGGTGGCAATGACTATGCCCATCGAATAGTCGGCGACGCTGTCGGTCAGCACACCCGGCGTGTTGGTCACCACCACTCCACGCCTGGTGCAGGCCTCTATATCGATGTTGTTGTAACCGACCGCCGTGTTGCAGACCGCCTTGACCGTAGGGCACAGGTCGAGGAGCTCGCCGTCCACGCGGTCGCTGGACGAGGTCTGTACCCCGTCCTTGCCGCGCAGCTTCGCGACCAGTTCTTCGCGGCCGTAGAGGCGGTCGGTCTGGTTGGATTCGACCTCGAAATGGAGCGCAAGAAACGCGATGGTCTCGTCGAACACTTCGCGCGTGACCAGGACTTTTTTCCTCATCTTCTTTCCTGTCAAAATTGTCTGTTGCCGTCGGGTCTATTTGTAAAGTAACCCAGGCAGCCACAGCCCGATCTGGGGGAACACGTACAGCATGACCATGGCCAGGATCTGGATGGCCATGAACGGCATCATGCCGTGAAAGATCTGACCCAGCGTCACGTGCGGTGGCGCGACGCCCTTCAGATAGAAAGCCGCCATCGCCACCGGCGGCGACAGGAACGCGGCCTGCAGGTTCAACGCCACCAGCAGCCCGAAAAACAGCGGATCGATACCGAAGTGGCCAAGCAACGGCAGGAAGATCGGCACGAAAATGACGATGATCTCGGTCCACTCCAGCGGCCAACCCAACAGGAAGATGACCACCTGCGACAGGATCAGGAACTCGATCGGCGACAGATCCAGCGCTGTCACCCAGTTTTCCAGAATCCCTGCCCACCCAGAAGGGCGAAAGTGGACGAGAACAACGGCGAACCGACGAACAGCCAGCACACCATCGCGGTAGTACGCGCGGTAAGGAACACCGACTCCTTTAGGCGCGCCCAATTGAGCCGCCGATAGCCGGCCGCCAGCAGGATAGCCCCGAACGCGCCGACCGCGGCCGCCTCGGTCGGGGTAGCGATGCCGCCGACGATGCTGCCGAGAACGGCCACGATCAGCACGGCAAGCGGCAGGAAGGAGCCGGCCAGCATCTGCAAGGCTTCGCGCATCGGGACATCGCTGTGTTCCGCAGCAAGCCTCGGTGCGAGTGCCGGGTTGAGCCTGCGCGCACGATCACGTACACGATGTACAGCAGGCGCGAGCATCAGCCCGGGAAAAGCGCGCCGGCGTAGAGCTTGACCACGGAGACCTGTGCGGTGGCGCCGTAAAGAATCAGCATGACGCTTGGAGGAATGAGGATTCCCGAGACAGCCGCCGGCCGCGATCACACCCGTCGAGAGCTTGACGTCGTAACCCGCACGCAACATCGCGGGAGCGCCAGCAATCCCATCAGCGTGACCGTTGCGCCGATGATTCCCGTGGCGGTGGCGAACATCGTGCAGGTGATGACGGTCGCGACCGCCAGGCTGCCCGGCATTCGCCCCATGGCCACCTGCAGGCTGCGGAACAGCCGGTCGATGATGTTGGCGCGCTCGATGACGTAACCCATGAACACGAACAGCGGCACCGAGATGACCACATCGTTGGTCATCACGCCGAAGGTGCGCAGCACCATCTGGTCGAAAATCGGGTTGGCGAAGAACGGCTGGCCCGGGACGGTGGAAGGCGATGAAGCCGAACACCATGCCCAGCCCCATCAGCGTGAAGGCGGTGGGAAAGCCGAGCAGGATCGCCACCACGATCAGGCCCAAGCATGAGCAGCCCGAGGTGGCCGCGGGTGATGTGCTCGGGGACCAACAGCAGAAGCAGGATCGCGCGATGCGCGAGCGCGAGAAACACCAGCCCGAAGCGGGCTGCCTTCATCGACTCTGCTTCTCCGTGGCCCGGCGTCAGAGATCCGCCTTGCAGCTCCTCGACGTCGATCTCTTCGACGTCATGCAGGCGCTGAGGCCATTCCCCGCGCTCGAGGCAGATCACGCAGCGCGAGATCTCCGCCACGCCCTGCAGCAGCAACAGCCCGCCCGCGATCGGGATGACCATCTTGAGCGGATAGATCGGGATGCTCGCTGGTCGAGGTCTGCGACTGCTCTGCGATCCCCATGAATCCCGGCGAATCCGATTCCGAACCAGGCCAGAGCGCCGAATGCCTGGCATGAAGAACAGGAGATAAAGGGCCAAGGTCGAGTCCGGCCTGCGGCTTCGGGGGAAGGAAGCGGTACAGCACATCGCCGCGCACGTGGCCGTTGCGGGACAGCGTGTAAGCGCCCGCCATCATGAACAGCGTGCCGTAGAGCATGAGGCTCACGTCCCCACCCCACTGCGTGGGCGCGTTGAATAGTAGCGCGCCACCACGTCGAAGCAGACCACGCAGTCAGGCCGACGATGCACCATGCGAACGCCTTGCCGACCCAGGCGCTTAACCGGTCGATCGACTGGAGATATCGGTTCATCATTGGCTGAGACAATGGTATGCACTTACATCCTTCCCTCTCCGCGCTCTACCGGAAGAGGTGTATTTCCCTTCCTCTCCGCCATCACGAAGTTATGCTCACGCCTTGCCGAAGAAATGCTCGTAGGCGAGATCGGCGGGCGCGTCGAACTTGACCTTGTAGCCCACCACGCGCTGCATGTACGCTCTTCTGCGAATCGAGCACCTTGCGCGAAGAACGGGTTCTCCTGGCGTCTTCTGGCGCAATCACCTTGTCCCAGGCCGCGAGCTGGGCCTGGAGAATGTCGCGCGGCGTCTCGATGAACTTGACGCCCGCTTGTCGCGCAAATCCACGTAAGCCTGCGAGTAGACGTCCAGGATCTTCCAGGTCATCTCGGCGCTTGCCACCTTTGGCGCATAGCGCAGCACCGCCTTGTGCTGTTCGGCAGGCCGTCGAATACTTTCCTGTTGACCAGCACCTCGAAGCACTCGGCCGGCTGATGGTAGCTTTGCACCATGCAGATCTTGGCCACGTCGGGCAGGCCCAGGCCGGCGTCCACCGCCGGGTTGTTGAACTCCGCGGCATCGATCACGCCACGGTCAAGGGCCGGCACAATATCGCCGCCCGGCATCGACACCACCGAGGCGCCCATGTTCGGTGAACACGTCGACGGACAACCCCACCGTGCGGTACTTGAGTCCCTTGAAGTCGCCGGCGCTCTTCACTTCCTTGCGGAACCAGCCGAGCGGCTGAGTCCCATCGGTCCGTACAGGAAGGGCACCACGTCGAGCTTGAGGACGTCGCGATACAGTTCTTCGTAAAGGGCCTTGCCGCCGCCATGCTCGTACCCAGGACAGGAAGGTGTTGGCGTTGTGGCCCAGCGCCGGGCCGGTGCCGAACAGCGAGAGCGCCGAGTTCTTGTTGTACCAGAAGGCGGGCACCGCGAACAGGCATCCAGCGTGCCCTTGTGCACCGCGTCGGCCATGTCGAAGGCCTTCACCACCCGCCCGCCAAGTACTTCATTCCCAATCACCTTTACAGGTCTTCCTCGGCCGTCGGTTTTCCCCCACCCCCCCTCTCTCCCTCTCCGTCGTCTATCCCTCCTCTTCTTTATTCACAAGTCCGCGCCTTCAGGTTTTCATTCCGCGTGTATGCGCGCAGGTTCGGAAGCGACCAGCACTGCTGACGCCGATGTCCGGAAGGCCTTCCCGCGACGCGCAACGGCGAGTGTAGCCGCTGCGGATACACGCGTCGATGTTGCTGTAACCGGCCGCAGCGCATCGGACCATCTTGGCCCCCATGAATTTGTCGAGGAATTCACCGGTGGCCAGAACTTTCTGCCTTCATGTGGACTTGATCATCGGAATCCGCAACATCAGGCAGCACAAGGAAACTTCAGTTTATTCAGGGGACATGGCAGGGCGTAAGGACTTCAGGCATTTCGGCGTGCAATCTGCAATATGCACCCCGGGGGCGACGCAATCGCTCGCCCGGGCGCACATGCCTGAAGATGTGGGAACCGGTGCCTCGCGACTCCTGCCGGGTTGCCAACCGACCACCGCCAGGAGGACAAAGAAGCCCAGTACATAAGCCACCGCGACATGCCAGCCGTGCCGTAGCCAAGCGCCGACCGACCTTGCCTCGGGGAACGAGTTGGAAAGCGCAACACCAGCCGAGGAGCCAAACCAGATCATGGACCCGCCAAAACCGACCGTGTAGGCGAGCATTCCCCAGTCGTAGCCTCCCTGTTTGAGAGCCAGCGCCGTAAGCGGAATGTTGTCGAACACCGCCGAGACGAATCCCAGCCCGAACGCAGTCTGCCAGGAGGCGGCCGGTAGCTTCTCGACCGGCATCATCGAGGCCGTGAGCACCAGCGACAACAGGAAGACGCTGCCTTTCAGTGCGCCCGGCACCAGGGACCACGCCGGTCGACGCAGCGGCGCGGCACACAGCAGCGCCACCCAGACCGCGGCGCCAATAAACGGAAAGCGATCGGCATACTGCGGGATGCCGACGTTGACTGCGACGTTGGTGCCAATGGCGGCAATCAGAATGAACAGTACGATGCCGATCCTGATCCAGTCCATGTGAATGCCGGCGGGCGCGTCGCGCTGGATCGGCGCATAGCGATGCTGCTGGCGCGCGGCCACGACACCGAAAAAAATTACCGCTGCGATGGCCGCGACGTAGGCATGGAGCACCTCGATCGGGTTCACCCCGGCGATCCACATCATGGTGGTGGTGGTATCCCCGACCACGCTGCCTGAGCCACCGGCATTGGACGCCGCGACAATGGCGGCGAGGTAACCGAGGTGCACTTTGCCGCGAAACACCGCCGAGGCCATGGTGCCGCCGATCACGCGCCGCGGCAATGTTGTCGAGAAAGCTCGACAGCACGAAAACGATCAGCAACAGGAAGAACCCGCCCTTCCAGTCGTCAGGCAGGAAATTGGGAAGGCAACTCGGGACGTGACTCGTCTCGAAATGCGCGACAAAGCGCAAATCCCACAGTAACCCAGGAACAGGTTGGCCAGGATCACCCATTCGTGTCCGAAATGCGTCATCAGCCCGGCGACGCCGGGGCCGGTCTTGAAGCCCGTGAACACAGTTTGTACAAGCGTGACGAGACCACTCCGGTAAGGCCACCGCAGCGTGCGATGGTGAAAAAGGGCCACGCCAACCAGGGTCAGCGCAAACAAGACGAATTCGAGCGGAATATCCGGGATTGGCATGGCAACCTCAGTTCACTGTACGGACTGCCGTCCGCCGGATCAGCAGAGTCAGGATCGGCGGGGTGATCAGGGTGGTCAGCGATCACCATCAGTACGATGGCGGAAAATTCTTCGTCGCCCATCACGCCCAGACCCATCCCGGCGGCCGCGAATATCAGGCCGACCTCGCCGCGCGGTACCATTCCCCACCCCACCAGCCACTTGTTGACGTTTCCCGCAGCCAGACCGGAGACGACCTTGGCAAGCACCGCCGCCGCAACGTGATACCCAACGCGACCAACAACACCTGAGACGTTCAACAGCACGTCCAGTGCTGACCTGCATACCGGTAAGCACGAAGAAGAACGGCACAACGAAGTGACCAAGCGGCGCAACCAGTTCCTCGATCTGGCGCGCCTGGTGATGCTTCAGCATGCCTGCCGCGCGCTTGCGCGTAGCCGTGTCGGCTCCGTCCAGTACCTCGACGACCTCGCGCTCGAAACTCGGGCGCGTCGAAATCCCGGAACTGCACTTCGTCCAACACCAGCCCGGCGGCGAAGGCGCCGACAATGGCAGCCAGGCCCATTTGCTGCGCGAGAAAAGCAAAGACAAGGCATGTGCCTATCGCCAGCGTAAACTTCATGCCCACGCCGGTATGGATGCGTGCGAAGGCGCGGCTGATGTGCGGAGCAATCCACCGACCCAGCATCAGCGCACCGACAAGGAAGGCAAGCGCTTTACCGAGAATTACGATGACGCCTGGCAGATCAAGGGCACCGGTAGATACAATGGCGGACACTACAGCGAGCACCACCAGTCCGAGCACGTCGTCCAGTACCGCTGCGCCAAGCACAATCTGCGCTTCGGCCATCTGCAAGCGATCAAGATCGCTGAATACGCGGCCTGTAATTCCGACCGAAGTCGCGGTGAGCGTCGCACCGAGGAACAGATAGGCTTCGAACGACATTCCCGGCAGTAGCCACGGCCCCACCAACCAGGTTCCAACCAGGAATGGCGTCACCACGCCCAGCAATGCCACCAGAATCGCGCGCACGCCAACCTTCCTCATAGACTCAACGCTGGACTCGAGGCCGATCTGGAACAGCAGGACCACCACCCCAAGTTCGGCGAGGAACTTGATGACGTCGTCGCCCTTGATTTCCTCGATCTGGGGTACACCGATCAGCGCGAGATTGCCCAGCACGATGCCCATCAGCAACTCGCCCAAAACCATCGGCTGGCCCACGCGTTCGACCAGGCAACCCATCTTCGCCGCTATCAGGATCACCGCAATCCACATGAACAACTTTGCAGAATGCGCCGCCGCGTCGCCGGCAGCCATCGCGGTAGTGGGCGCGAGCAGTTCCAGTACCGCAGAAATCAACAGACCATATGCCGCAAACTGCAGCGCGCGACGCATGCTCACGCGGACGTTTCCTCCCCGGACTTGCAATGCGTCATTGCGACCCCTCCAGCAACAAAGGCAGAATCATAATGGCAGCGGACCGTCGCCAGCAAACCACGACATACACCACGGCCAATGTGCTCCGCCGTTCAACGGGCGGGCCCCGATCGCTGCTCTCCAGCGTCCGCCCGTTGTTCGCCGGCCCATTGCCTGCTTTGCAGGCGCACGACGTCACTCAGCGACTTGGTCTGCTTGAACGTGTCGCGCAGCCAGCCGCTGTCGTTCTGTCCACTTTCGAGGCTCGCGCCGATTTCCGCGAGCGCGGCTCCCGAACCCAGCGCCAGCGCGTGCGGCACCAGGATATCGAGGGTCTCGGCGATGTCTTCCTTGAGCAAACGGCGGCTGCGCGCATAGGCGTCGATGAACCCGGCCTGCATTCCATAGCGGCAGGCGGTGAAGCGGTTGAAGCTGTAAACGCGGTACACGTCCTGCGAGGGTTCGCGCGGCCGGTCGAGCATCAGATGGCGCGCCAGCGCCTGCGCATAGGCGCCGAGCACCGCGGCTTTCTCGACCGTGAGCGGAGTATCGCAGACGCGGATTTCGATGGTGCCGAATTCCGGTTTGGGGCGGATGTCCCAGTAGAAGTCCTTCATGCTCTCGACCACCTGCAGTGAGCGCATGGTGTCGAAGTAGCCGTTGAATTCGTCCCAGTTGCGCACGAAAGGCATGGTGCCGGACAGCGGAAAGGCGTTGATGCTGTTCAGCCGCGACGAATCGAAGTCGGTATCCATTCCCTGCGAGAACGGCGAGGACGCGGACAGCGCGATGAAATGCGGAATGTAGCGCGACATCATGTGCGCCAGGTAGATGGCGTCGTCACCCGAGGGCACACCGATGTGAATGTGCTGGCCGAACACGGTGAACTGCTTGGCCAGATATCCGTACATCTCGTGCAGGTGATAGAAACGCTCCTTGGGAAAGATACGCTGCTCGCTCCAGTGCTGGAACGGATGGGCGCCGCCGCCGGCGATGGCCAGATTGAGCCGCTGCGCGCTGCGGATCATGAAGTCGCGCATCGCCGAAAGCTCGACCAGCATCTCGCGGTAATCCTTGTGCACCGCAGTGCTGATCTCGATCATGCTTTCCGTGATTTCCGGCTTGATATCGCCCGGATGCGGACTCTTTTCAATCAGTGCCAGCAGGTCTGCGGCACCGCGCATCAGGTTCCAGTCGTGGGTGCTCAGGATCATGAGCTCGAGCTCGATCCCCATCGTAAGCGGCTCGGAACGGCTGAACTCCAGCGTCATGGCCGTTCCTGCGCAGCCGGATCGATCTCGCCCGCCAGCCTCAGGGCCCACTGGGTGGCGAGCGGACCGATCAGCTCGAGTATCACCACCGCGGACAGGACGATCGAAGACAGTTTCGCCCCGAATTCCGGGTTCAGCTGCGAAGCACCCTGCACCATCACCACGGCGATTGCCGACATCGGCACCATGCCGACACCGAGCAATGCCGACTTCTTCTGCGTCAGTCCCGAAAGCCGCGCGAACATCGCCAGCCCGGCCAGCTTGCCTGCCAGGCGCGCCAGCACGAAAGCCAATCCCAACCCGCCGGCAACCGCCAGCTCGGAAAGCTGCAGCCCGGCGCCGGTGATGACGAACAGCACGACCAGGAAAAGCTGCCCGCCGGGACCGAACTCCACCGCCATCAGGTCATGGTTGCGATCGAGGTTCTTGGCGAACACGCCAAACGCCAGCAGGGCCAACAGCACCGAGAGCTTGTACGACACGGCCAGCCCAACGGTGGCCACAATCAATCCCAGCAGCATGATGAACTGGATGTCCTCGCGCTTGCCGAACCAGCGCGCCATCCAGCGCGCCACCATGTAAGCGAGGTAACCGAGCGCGGCCGAACCGGCGATGAGATAGAGCGGGTGCAGCAACGCGCGCGCCCAATGGGCCTTGTATTCGAAATGGACGAAACCGAACAGAAGCGTGACCACAAGGAAGGCGACGACGTTGTTGAGCGCGGTCAGCGTCAGCATCCGTTCGGTGAGCGGCCCCTTGGACCGCTGGTCGTGCACGATCATCAGCAGGACCGCGGGCGATGTCGACATCGCGATGGCTGCCGCGGTCGCCGCGTACACCGCCGCCACGTCAAAGTGCCGCAGTGTCCAGTACACGAACAGGAACGACAGCAGGCTTTCGCCGATGCCGCTGGCGAGCAGCCAGCCATCGCGCGCAAGCCAGCGCAGATCCAGCCGCCGCCCCAGTTCGAACAGGATCAGCCCCAGCGAGAAATCGACGAAGATCGACAGCTCCGCGAGCGTCGGTGCGTCGAGCAGGTTGAGCATGCCCGGACCGAGAGCCAGCCCGGCCGCGACGAATCCGGTTATCCGCGGCAGCCGCAGGTAGCGCGCGAACACCTGTCCGGCCGCGAGCCCGGACAGCAGCACCGCGCCGACCAGCATCATGTTGGCGGCGAACAGCGGGAAGGTGGGCAGAAAGCTCACGTCGTCCATGCAATTCAGTCTCGGGAAGGGCGCCGGAAGCCGGCGCGGGGAGCGGTGAAAATACCGCAGTTTGACAGCGCGCGAAAGCGCTAAATGCCCCGTGTCGGGCGAATTCTAGGTGCCGTGCAGAAGCCGATCAAAGCGATTTACATTTTTTAACATCCGCGCTTCGCTCTCTGTTCCGCTTCGCCTCAACCAGAGTCACAGAGGTCACGGAAGAACACAGAGAACAGGTCCGAGTGAAAAAATCCCGGTCACGAAACCAGCCGCGAAAATTGGCACAAAGGACTACGACATGAACACGCTTTTATGCCAAAGTATCTTTCCCAACTACTGTTATTCCTCTATCTCTGTGACCTCTGTGACCAAAGGTTTCTCAGCTTAGACGACAATGACAACATGTACACGGAAAGGCCCATGCACACCGAGTACCATCGTCATCTCGATGTCCGCAGTGCGCGACGGGCCGGACACGAAGTTCACCTGGCGCGGCGCGCCATCGTATTCCCTGCGCAACAGATCCCAGCCGTCTTCCATTGCGCGCACGATGCGCGATGCCGGGACGATGGCGATGTGGTTGTCCGGAAGCAGGCTGGTGGTGGCATGGTTGTCCCGGCCCGACAACAGCATCAGCGTGCCCGTTTCCGCCAGCGCGCAGTAGGTTCCGGTGATGCCGACCTTGTCGTCGCCGTTGGCGGGACGCGCTGCGATCTGCAGGCCCGCGCCCGCCCAGTCCAGGTCCGCGAACTCCGTCCAGCACACCCCGCTCAGCGGCAGCTTGTTCCCGGTCAGGTACTTCGCCACCGCCTGCGGGACTTCCGCCAGCGAAGCCACTTCGGCAACGCTGGACATCATGGCGATGCAGCGTTCCCTGAAGCGCGGCAACAGTTCCCAGCTCATGTCGGGAAGCGGGCCGCGCGGATGCGCACGCAACCTCGATAGCGCCACTTCCCGCTCTGCCGTGCTGAGCGCCCCGGTCCGGCCATTGGCTGCGCGGATGCGCTGCAGGATGTTTTCTCTCGCACTCATCGTGATCTCCGTCAGCGGCCTTTTCTGCCTGCGCGTGCAATTCGCGGAAGGTCCTGCCCTTCGGAGCGGGCAGGTCGCGGCCTCTGGTCCACTCCGCTCCTGCGGCCGGCAGTTTGTGCAGCATCCCGGACTTCCCGCCCATCATCCTGCCCATGCGTGCCGCCATTCTCGTCGCCAATGCATACAGCGCGGGACGTGTCGCCGCCCAGGCCCACAGCTTCAGTCCCAGGCGCTCGGCCCACGGACGCAGATTGCGCTCGACCTGCTTCTCGCGCAGCTTGCGCATCAGCTCCGGCAGCGGGATCTTGACCGGGCATACCACGCCGCACTGGTTGCACAGCGTCGCCGCGTTCGGCAGATCGAGCGCGTTCTCGATACCGACGTAGGCCGGCGTCAGGACCGAGCCGATCGGGCCGGGATAGACCCAGCCATAGGCATGGCCACCGATGTTCTGATACACCGGGCAATGATTCATGCAGGCGCCGCAACGGATGCAGCGCAGCGCCTCGCGGATCTCGGACCCGAGTATCCGGGTACGCCCGGCGTCTACGATGATGACGTGGAATTCGCCGGGCCCGTCTTTGTCGCCCGGGCGCTTGGGTCCGGTGGTGAACGAAAGGTAGTTGCTGATCGACTGTCCGGTCGCGGAGCGGGTCAGCAGCCGCAGTATCAGCGACACGTCTTCCAGCGTGGCAGTAATCTTCTCGATCCCCGCGATCGCCACGTGCACCCGGGGCATGGTGGTGGTCATGCGCCCGTTGCCCTCGTTGGTGACGATCATCGTGGAGCCGGTTTCGGCCACCAGGAAGTTTGCGCCGCTGATGCCCATGTCCGCATCGAGGAAGTGCGGACGCAGGATCTCTCGAGCTTCGTGGGTCAGCGCGGCGATATCGGTGAGCCGCGGGCGCTTGTGCTTCTCGGTGAACAGGTCGGCGATGTCGTCCATGGACTTGTGCACCGCCGGCGCGATGATGTGCGACGGTGTTTCGCCGAACTGCTGGATGATGTACTCGCCGAGGTCGGTCTCGCGCACGTCCAGGCCGGCCGCCTCCAGGGCATGGTTGAGATCGGTTTCCTCGCCGAGCATCGATTTCGACTTGATGATCTTGCGCACCATGTGCTTCTGCGCAATCTCGATCACCAGCCGGTTGACGTCCTGCGGCGTCTCAGCCCAGTGGACGATGGTGCCGGCGGCTTTGGCGTTCTTCTCCCATTCCTCCAGCAGCGCTTCCAGATTCAACAGGCTGAAGTCGCGGATGCGCGCCGCCGCCTCACGGATTTCCTCGTAGTTGTCGAGCTCGAGTATGGACTTTGCGCGCGCCACCACCAGCTTGCCCTTGGCGTTCCTGAGCGCTTTCTGGACTTTCGGGTCGGCAAGCTTCTGACTGGCAGCTCGCTTGAATTGTTGGGATGTTACTTGCACCTATTCTCCTTCGGATGGTGACAAGTGACGCGTGACGAGTGACAAAACCAGACCGCCGCCCGCGTTACGCGTCAATCGCGCTGTCTGTCATTCCGGCCAGAATCTCGGCAACATGCAGCACCCTGGTCTTGTCGTCGCCACGCCGCCGCAGGCGGCCTTCGATGTTCAGCATGCAGCCGAGGTCGCCCAGTACCAGGGCGTCGGCCCCGCTGGACTGCACGTCTTCGCATTTGAGATCGGCGATGCGCGTGGAGATATCGCCATATTTCACCGCGAAAGTGCCGCCGAACCCGCAGCACTGCTCGGGCTGCTGCATTTCCCGGATCGTCAGACCGGGTACTTTCGACAGCAGCGCGCGCGGCTGGGATTTCACGCCCAGTTCGCGCAGGCCGGAACAGGCATCGTGATAGGTGATGCTGCCGCTGAACCGGCCTGGCACGCGTTCGAGCCTGGACGACGTTGACCAGGAAATCGGTGAGTTCGTAGGTCTTGCGTGCGAAGGCCTCGACCTCTTCCCCGAGTTCAGGAAATTCGGACAGCAGTTCGGGATAGTGCGCGCGGATCATGCCGCCACAGGATCCGGAAGGCAGGACGACATAGTCGCAATCCGAGAATTCCCGCATCAGTTTTCTTGCCAGGGCTTGCGCGGCCTTTCGGTCACCGGAGTTGTAACCAGGCTGCCCGCAGCAGGTCTGCGCGGCCGGTACGACGACTTCACATCCCGCTGCTTCGAGCAGCTTGATCGCCGCAAAACCGATGTTCGGCCGCATCAGGTCAACCAGACAGGTGACGAACAGCCCGACTTTCATGAAGCACCCATGCACGACCAGGCCGAACGAGGTTTCAGTGCAGACTCATGCGCTTCGCGCGTTACGTCGGAGCTAAAACCGATGTTCGGCCGCATCAGGTCAACCACGCAGGTAACAAACAGACGGACTTTCATTTTTTGTCTCTTGCTCTTACTAAATTTTCACCACAAAGACGCAAAGGAAACGCAAAGAAAAGAAAATTCGTGTAGACGACAAATCCATGAAGCCGCGACCGCGGCCAATGATTGTCGAATCGAATTCGCATTTCGTCGCGTGATTTTCTTTGCGCCTTTTCCCACCCCTCAAGGGCACCCGCCGAGCGGGTATTGAAACGAAGGTAAAAAATAATCCTTGCAGTGAGGTTTGGATGGTTAAGCGGGAGCGGACACGAACGCGGTCTACGCGACGAAACAGAGGTGTGATGCGCAGCGCAACAAGACGCGAATCATAGCATAGGGGGTTTCGGGTCCTGCACGGCCGGGTTGTTCTTCCGGGTTTCGCCATGTAAAATTGCCGCATTGCACAATGCCACCGAGAAGTGAGGGAAATCGTGTCCGAAGGCAACGGCAAGACATCGATCCAGGTCATCGAGCGCATGATGGATCTGCTCGATGCGCTGGCCCGCAACAACGAACCGGTGAATCTGAAACGGCTGGCGAATTCCACCGGGCTGCATCCGTCCACCGCTCATCGCATCCTCAACATGATGGTGGAATTCCGCATGGTGGATCGGGTCGAGCCCGGCACCTACCGGCTTGGGCATCAAGCTGCTGGAACTCGGCAACCTGGTCAAGTCGCGCATCAATCTGCGGCAGGAGGCGCTGCCATTCATGCAGCGTCTGCATCAGGAACTGCACGAAACGGTCAATCTGTCGGTGCGCCAGGGCGACGAAATAGTCTACGTCGAGCGCCTGCTTTCCGACCGTACCGCGATGCGTGTGGTACATCTTATCGGCGCGCGGGCACCCTTGCACATCACTGCCGTGGGCAAGGTGTTCCTGCTCGAGGACGGTCCGGACAAATGCCGCGAGTATGCGCAGCGCTCGGGCCTGGCGGTGTACACCAAGAACACCATACGGGACCTCGGCACGCTCACGCGGGAACTCGATCGCGTGCGCAAGCTAGGCTACGCGTTCGACAACGAGGAGGCGGAAAAAGGCGTGTCCTGCATCGGTTCCGGCATTTACGACGACGAGGGCCGGCTGGTTGCGGGTCTTTCGATGTCGGCACCTTCGAACCGCATCGACAAGTCCTGGGGGCCGCGGGTGAAGGAATTCGCGGAAGAGATCTCCCGCGCGCTCGGATACCGCGCAGGGGTGAAGGTAGCCTAGCCTAAGCTAGCCACGCAGGCGCATCACGTCGGATTCGATCCAGCGCTTGATGCGATTGGCGTCGCCGATGCGGGTAAGTTTTCCCCAAGAGTCGAGTAAAACGATGATCCTCGGCTTGTCGCCAATCATTGCCTGCATGACCAGGCAGCGTCCGGCTTCACTGATGTAGCCGGTCTTGGACAGGCCGATGTCCCACTGGCGGCTTTTCAGCAGGCGGTTGGAATTGACGAAAGCCAGCACGTGGCGGCGGCGCTTTTCTTCGGACTCGATGCGGAAGTAATCGGTAGTGGTGTATTCGCGAATCAACGGATAGCGATGCGCCGCAGCAGCCAGCTTGGCAAGGTCTCCCGCGGTGGAAACGTTGCCGGGATGCAGGCCGGTGGCGTCGACGAAGCGTGAATTGGACATTCCGAGTTCGGCAGCTCTTCTGGTTCATCGCGGCAACAAACGCCAGCGTACCGCCGGGATAATTGCGCGCCAGTGCCGCTGCGGCACGGTTTTCAGATGCCATGAGCGCGAGCTTCAGCATTTCCGCACGCATAAGCGTGGTGCCGACGGAGAGCTTCGAGCGCGACCCTTTCATGCGGTCGACATCCGCCTTGTCGATGCTGATGGACTCCAGCAGCGGTAAGTCCGAGTCGAGGATGACCATTGCGGTCATGAGTTTGGTGATCGAAGCGATAGGCAATACCTGGTCAGTGTTCTTGGCCAGCAACGACTCGCCGGTCTCCTGGTCGAGCACTAGTACGGCGCCCGAGCGCAACGCCACGTGCACGGGTTTGGCCGAGAAATGCGAGGGTACGGCAGCCGTCTTATGTAGCTCACTGGCGGCCCAAGTGGGCAGATTCGCGGCGGCAAGACAAACAAACAGCGTGCTGATGAATGATTTCATCTGTGGAAAATGCGACGGAGCGCCCTTAAAGTATTGTTTTAAAAACTTAATTTAAAATCGCTTTGACACCCTAAACGCCCCGATGGGCGCAGATCGCGGCAAAACTTCCCTGACCATCGTGCTCCCCTACACCCTGCTTTGCCAAGCAATAACGTAACAAAAATCAATGACTAACGCAAGACTCTCAATGCATTTTTTTAAGGTTGGTGTTGCGTAACCTTCATTTGCCTAGAAATTCAAGGACTCGGACACGGGTCGTGCCGGTGCGTGCGGCCCGCAAAAACGCCACGAGAAGGATCGCCAAACCCGCCTCAGGCAAGTTTGACCTGCGGCGAAAGCAACTCGGCAGCCTCGACCCGCTCCTTCTCCTGCTGCAGGGCCCACATGTGGGCATACACGCCGTCCCTGGCCAGCAATTCACGATGGCTGCCGCGCTCGACAATGCGCCCGCTTTCCATGACCAGGATCTGATCCGCATCGACGATCGTAGACAACCGGTGCGCGATGGTGAGCGTCGTGCGGCTAGCTGAAATGCGCCCGAGCTCCGCCTGAATCGCCTTCTCCGACTTGGAATCGAGTGCAGAAGTCGCCTCGTCGAAAATCAGGATCCTGGGGTCCTTCAGCAGTGCCCGCGCAATTGCCACCCTCTGCTTTTCGCCTCCGGAAAGTTTGAGACCGCGCTCGCCCACCATCGCTTCATACTTGTCTGGCAGGCTCTCGATCAGGTCGTGGATATGCGCCGACTGGGCCGCGCCGAGCACCTCTCCCCGGCTGGCTTCGGTATTGCCGTATGCAATGTTGTAATAGATCGTGTCGTTGAACAGCACCGTGTCCTGCGGCACGATGCCGATCGCCGCGCGCAGGCTTTTCTGCGTGACGTCGCGAATGTCGAGCCCATCGACGGCGATGCGCCCGCCACTCACGTCGTAGAAACGGAACAGCAGCCGCGCCAGTGTGGACTTGCCCGAGCCGCTCGCGCCAACCACCGCGACGGTGTGCCCGGCCGGGATCTCGAAACTCACCTGATGGAGGATCTGGCGCCGCGGATCGTAGCCGAAGTCCACGTTCTCGAAGCGCACCGCCGGATGCGCCGCCGCCAGATGCACCGCGTCCGGCCGGTCTTCGATCTCGCGATTCTCGGAAAGCAGCCGGAACATCTTGTCCATGTCGGTAAGCGCCTGCTTGATCTCCCGGTACACCATGCCGAGGAAATTGAGCGGGATGTAGAGCTGGATCAGCAGACCGTTCACCAGCACCAGGTCGCCAAGCGTCAGCACCCCTTTCACCACCCCCTGTGCCGCCAGGATCATCAGCAGCGTCACCGCGGTCGCAATGACCAGGCTCTGGCCGATGTTGAGCAGGCCGAGCGATACCTCGTTCTTGACGTCGGCCGACTCGAACTTCTGCAGGTTCTCGTCGTAGCGCCGCGCCTCGAACTCCTCATTGTTGAAATACTTCACCGTCTCGTAGTTCAACAGGCTGTCGATGGCGCGGGTGTTGGCCTTCGAATCGAGCTCGTTGGCACGACGGCGGATCTCCATGCGCCACTCGGTCACCGTGAAGGTGAACGCCAGGTAGATCACCACCGCGACCGTGGTTACCGCCATGAAGCGCCAGTCGAACTTGGTCAGCAGCACCGCCGCCACCAGGCCGAACTCCAGCACCACCGGGATGATCGAGAACAGCATGTAGCTCAACAGCGTGGAAATGCCGCGCGTGCCGCGCTCGATGTCGCGGGACACTCCGCCGGTCTGGCGGTCCAGATGGAAGCGCAGCGACAGTGCGTGCAGGTGGCGGAACACCTGCAGCGCGACCCGCCGGATCGCGCGCTTGGCCACGCGCACGAACACAATGTCACGCAATTCGGCAAACAGCGTATTGGATAGCCGCAGCACACCGTAGATCACCAGCAGCGCGAAAGGCAGCACCAGCACCGCCTGTCTGGCGTCCAGCGAATCGACGATCTCCTTCATCACCAGCGGCACACCGACATTGGCGACTTTCGCCGCGGCGAGGAAGGCGAGCGCGGCCGTCACCCGTCCCTTGTATTCCAGCAGGTAAGGCAGCAGCCTGAGAACGGTGTGCCAGTCGTTGCGGCTCGCCGAAGGCGTGCCGGATGGCCGGAATGCGTGGTCTCTCAAAAAGACGGGCGATCGTTCATGATGTAGCTGCAATTCTAATCCTTGACGTGCTTTCACTCGACGCTAAACGCGTCCTGAACCCATGCGATGGCAAACGCGAAGACCGCGCCGTAAGAAGCTGCCGGAACGGATGGACCGGATATGTCGCCGCGGCCCGACACTCCGGTGATGTATATTGATCCATCGTCGTCGGACAACTTATAGAGGGGGTAAAACAACATGAGGCAAACGCTACGTTGGCTGGTCGCGGTTCTGGTCGGTTCGGTTTGCTGTTCGCCGCCTACACCTGGGTCGTTCTGAACTGGAGCTACTCGGAGGGCGAACGCGCGGGCTACGTGCAGAAACTGTCGAAGAAGGGCTGGATCTGCAAGACCTGGGAAGGCGAGCTGGCGCTGGTGACAATGCCCGGTACCGTCGGGGAAAAGTTTTTCTTCAGCGTTCCCGACGACGCGGTGGCGCAGAAAATCAATCTATCCCTGGGAAAACGCGTAACGCTCACCTACCAGGAGCATATCGGCGTGCCCACCACCTGCTTTGCGGAAACGCGTCACTTCGTCCGCGACGTGAGGATCATCGAGGATCCGGCGCCACTTTCTCCGCCATCGCAGCCGGCTGCGGCGCAACCGTCCACTGTCCCGCCGCCACCGAAGCAGTGAAGAACCGCGTATTTGCTGCAAAGCGGTTGCCTGAGTCGGCCGCAGCCGTCACATTGCCGCCGCAGGTTCGAGTGATCGTCCGCGACTGGTTGAACGCCAACCACATTCTTCTCACCGGCCGCGACCACACCGTGCTGGTGGACAGCGGCTACGGCAGGGACGCGAGCGTCACGCATGCGAAAGTGTCTGCGGAACTCGCCGGCAGGCCCCTGGACTGGCTGATCAATACCCACTGCCATTCGGACCACATGGGTGGCAACGCCGCGGTGCGCCGGGCGCATGAGTGCCGCCTGAGCATACCTGTCGGCGAAGCGCCGCTCATTGAAGCCTGGGACGAGCAGACGCTCTGGCTCTCCTACGCCGACCAGCGCTGCGAGCGCTTCGCATTCGACGACACCATCGCCCCCGGTGATATTCTGGACTGGGGTGACCTGCGATGGTGCGCCATCGCGGCACCCGGCCACGACATGGGTGCGCTGATGTTTTATTGCGAAGAGGAACGGTTGCTGATAACCGGTGACGCATTGTGGGAAAACGGCTTCGGCGTGCTGCTTCCCGGCCCGGATCGCGAGCAACGGCTTGCCGCCACACGTGCCACGCTGGACGCGATTTCCGGACTGGACGTCCACACCGTGATTCCCGGTCACGGCACGCCTTTCTCAGGCGTGGATGCGGCGCTGGAGCGTAGCCTCCAGCGGCTGGCAGCGTTCGAACGCGACGAATTGCGCATGGCGCGTCATGTGCTCAAGGTGATGTTCGTGTTCTCCCTGCTGGATCGGCAACGTCTGCCGCTTGACCGAATCCCCGAGTACCTGGCGACGGTTCCGTTGTACGCGGACTTTAACGCACGATATTTTCAGCTTGGCGAAGCGGCGCTGGCCGAGCTGATCGTCGGCGAACTGGAGAGCGCGGGCGCCGTGAAGAAATCGAATGGGCACCTGATTGCTGCGGGTGACTGGGTTAGCCGGCCGCGGACCGGCGCGATAAGAAAGCGCAGTCGCACGCAAAGAAAACGTGCGCATCGTCTGCGCCCGCACGCAATCCGCGTAAGAACATGGCTAGGAACTGCAGGGGACACCGGCAGTTGGCAGCCCGTTCCCGGGTCTGCAGACAATCTATTGCCTGCCGCGAACGCGCGATGTTGTCAAAAATTGCAAATCCGCGACACGGACAATGGTTCACATGAAATCCTGCGCGCGCCCGTAACTCGAAATACCGGTCAGGAGCCGCAGCAGGGCATAGGCCGCCCCCGTGGCCATGCGCATCGGCAGGCCCATGCGCGCCCAGCGTTCACGCTGCACCGGTCTTGCGCCGGCCTCGATCGCATGCCGCAGGCTGCCGTGCAATTCGCGCGCGAAGTCCGATCCCGCACCACCACGTTTGCCTCGCGCGCCAGCAGCAGGCTGACCGGATCGATGTTCGACGAGCCCACGGTGGCCCAGGAATCGTCCACCACGGCGACTTTTGCGTGCATGAAACTGCGGGTGTACTCGTGGATCTGCACGCCGGCGTCGAGGAGCTCGCCGTATAGCGCGCGCGAGGCATAGTGCACCAGGACGTATTCCATCCTTCCCTGCAGCAGCAGTGTCACCCGCACCCCGCGCCGCGTGGCGTCGCAAAGCGCGTTGCGGAAACGCCTGCCTGGAAGAAAGTAGGCGTTGGCGATGACCACTTCGCGCTGCGCCTCCGCTATCGCATGCAGATACGCTTCCTCGATATCGTGGCGGTGACGGACGTTGTCCCGCACCAGAAATGCCGCGCGCTGGTCGCCGCGCGGCTCCACTGCCAGTTCTGGCTTGGCGCGCGGTAGCCAGCGCCGCCGCAGTTGTGTCCAAGCGGTGCGCATCCACAATCTGCGCGCGGCGGCGTACATGTCGGCAATCAGGGGACCTTCGACGCTGACCGCATAGTCCAGGCGCGGCGGTGCGCCACTGCGCAAATCTCCGTGATCGATGATGTTGATGCCGCCGCAGAAGCCGATGCGTCCATCCACCACCACCAGCTTGCGGTGCAACCGCCGCAGCCGCGTGCGCCTGAGCCTGAATGTCCACAATTCGGGGCGGTACATCAGCAGTTGCACGCCCGGCTTCCAGCAGTTGCCGGCGCAGTTCTTCCGGAAACGGGCGCGACCCGAAGCCGTCGATCAAGAGGTGCACCAGCACTGCACGCCGCGCTGCGCGAATCAGCGCTGCGGCGATTCGCCGCCCGGTGTCGTCGGGCTCGAAAATGTAGGTCTCCAGGAAGATCTCGCTTGCCGCGGCATCGATCGCGCGCTCGAGCGCCGGGAAGTACTCCTCGACGTTGCGCAGCAGCCGGATCCGGTTCCCGCGCCGGAAATTCATGCCATTCGGGTCAGCAGCGCCGACAGTGCGATGTGATCGGAGACCCGTGACCAGGCTCGGCCACGGTGTGCATGCGCGATACGGATCGAGAAGCCGCGCACGTAGATGCGGTCAAGATGCAGCAGGGGCAACAATGCGGGATAGCTGCGCGCCGGGCGACCCGCGGTCATCTCGAACACCTCGGAGACGTTCAGGGACTTTGCCATCGCATGGCTCGCGCGCCTGCGCCAGTCGTTGAAATCGCCGGCAACCACCAACGGGGCGTCGGGCGGAACCAGGCGCTCGATACGGGACTTGAGAAGGGCGATCTGTTTCTTGCGCCAGTGTCCGAGTAAACCCAGGTGAACGTTGATGCAATGCAGCGGCTTGCTCCAGCCGGGGATGGCAATTTCGCAATGGAGCAGGCCACGGCTTTCGCCGCGATGCATCGAGACGTCCTCGTTATCCCATCTCGCAATCGGGTACTTGCTGAGAATGGCGTTGCCGTGATGGCCGCTGCCGTAGACAGCGTTTCTGCCGTAGGCAAAATCGTTCCATATCGAATCGGCCAGGAATTCGTATTGCGGGCTGACCGGCCAGTTGTTGTGGCGCTCGGCGTGGCGTTCGTGCAATCCCTGGACCTCCTGCAGGAACACCAGATCCGCGCCGATGTTGCGCAGCTTTTCGCGCAGGTCGTGAACGGACATGCGCCGTTTGAACTGCGAGAAGCCTTTGTGAATGTTGTAAGTAACGACGTGCAGCGTTTCCATGCATTCCTTGCGATTGAACCCGATGTTGTGAACCGCCGGCGCAAAATACTGTCGCCGACGTCGACGACATATTACCGCGGATGGACGACGCGGCCGCCGCGCTCCACCCTGGTGGGGCTCAGCGTCGGCTGCCGGAAGGTGCGGGCGCGGGAAATTCGCGCAGGCGCTGCCGGCGCATGATCTCGTCCACCATCGCGCCGAAACGCTTTTCCATGGTGTTACGCACCAGAATGGTACCGATCAGCGGCGGGACGCTGAATCCCGGGGTCAGCGAGCCGGTGTAGCGCAGCAGCAGGCGCCGCCCGCGCACTTCCAGAGCGTAGGCCCCGAGCATCTCTTTGAAGTTGCCCCCGATCGCACGCGAGACAATGCGCTCGTAGGGGAACTCCTCAACTTCGAGCCGAACCTGGATGGGAAAGGAGAAGAACAGCAACCTGGCGTCGCCGCTTTGATCGACGATCACGCTGCGGTTGCTCCGGGAAATGATCCGGCTCGAGTGCATGCCGGGGATGAATTCCGAGAGCCGGTCGTAGTCGGTCAGGACTTCCCAAGCAAGGGTCACGTCCGCCTCGAATTCAGCTGTCGCCTCGACTTCGAAGCTGTCGCCATGACGAACGGCCTGCATGCTGATTTCGGCAGGGTAGCACAAGGCCGGAATCGCCAGCGCTAGCCACATGAGGCGGGGCATCGTCGGCCGCGGCTTCCTTTATCGGAATTGTTGCATCGGCGAAGCGGCGACGCCGGCGCGGGTCAGGACACCGCGAGCATGCGGTCGAGCGCGACCTTGGCCAGTTCCGCGTCGCGCGCCGGCACCTTGATCCGGTTCACCACCCTGCCCTCCGCCAGGTTCTCCAACGTCCAGGCCAGGTGCTGCGGGTCTATGCGCGCCATGGTCGAGCACATGCACACGAGCGGTGCCATGAACTGGATGATTTTGCCCTGCGGCTTGAACTCCTCGGCGATGCGATTGACGAGGTTCAATTCTGTGCCCACCAGCCAGCGGGTGTTCGCCGGCGCGGCGCGAACGGTGTTGATGATGGTCTCGGTCGAGCCAACGTAGTCCGAGAGTTTGCAAACTTCGAATTTGCATTCGGGGTGCGAAATCACCAGTCCGTCGGGATGCTGGTTGCGGAATTTGAGGACGTGCTGCGGCTGGAACATCTGATGCACCGAGCAGTGCCCTTTCCAGAGAAGCAGGCGGGCGGCCTTGATCTGCTCTGCCGCTAGGCCGCCCATCGGTTCGTCCGGGTCCCATACCAGCATCTCTTCGAGCGGGATACCCATATTGTGGCCGGTCCAGCGGCCCAGGTGCTGGTCGGGAAAGAACAGCACCTTCGCGCGGCGCGCAAACGACCACTCAAGGATCTGTTTCGCGTTCGAGGACGTGCAGACGATGCCGCCGTGCTCGCCGCAGAAAGCCTTCAGGTCCGCGGCCGAGTTGATGTACGTGGCCGGTGTTACGTGTTGGTCGGGGTCGAGCACTTCGCCGAGTTCGCGCCAGGCGCGCTCGACTTTCGACACGCTGGCCATGTCCGCCATCGAGCAACCGGCGGCCATGTCGGGAAGCACGGTGATCTGGCCGGGCTTGCACAGGATGTCCGCAACCTCGGCCATGAAGTGCACGCCGCAGAAAACGATGTATTCGGCGTCGGTTTGCGAGGCCAGCTTGGAGAGCTTGAGCGAGTCGCCGGTCAGGTCGGCGTGCTTGTAGACATCGGCGCGCTGATAATGGTGGGCGAGAATGGCTGCACGCTTGCCGAGCTTTTTCTTGGCCGCAACAATGCGCGCCTCGCAGTCGTCATCCTGCAGGCGACTGTACTGGTCAAAGGCGGTTGCGCTGGCTTGCATGGTGTGCGACTCCTCATCGGCCCCATTGGATCTGGAACGAAAACCTTATCACATTAAGACCGCAAATCGCGATCATTGTTCAGCCCCCTTGCCAGGTGTTCGGGCAAACTCTTCAGGACCTGTGCATTGCTCCAGGAAAAGACCTTGTCGGCGGCTTGGTCATGCGGCATCCAGAGGTAGCCAAGATGCTCGCCCGGCGCAACATTCACATGCAGCGTCCCGGGCAGGCGCAAGCCAAAGACATGCTCGACGTTGCGCGTGACCCCCGGCGCATAGCGCCAGCGCCACTCCTGATAGATCTCGTATTCATTGCGAATGTTCCAGTCGGTGAGCTCGAAAGCTCCGGCATCCAGGCCGGTCTCTTCCGCCACTTCGCGCGCAGCGGTCTGGCGTAGCGTCTCGCCCTCGTCCTGGCTGCCGGTGACCGACTGCCAGAAGCCCGGGTGATCCGCGCGCTCCAGCAGAAGCACCTGCAGGTCGGGGGTGTGGATCACCACCAGCACCGAAATCGGAATCTTGTATTTCTTACTGGCCACAGAGGTCACAGAGAATTTTTCACGATACCCCCTTTGAGGTGTACACAGAGAAAATCACCTCACTCCCTCTCCAGCAAGCTAGAGAGGGTGCCGAAAAACCAAACGATCGTGGATCAGCGCGTTTCCATCATCCTCTCCACCCGGTTGTGGGGGGAGAGGGACGGGGTGAGGGGGGTGTTCTCTGTGGCTAATTTGCTTTCGGTTGTTCGACGTTGCGCAGGCGGATGTGCAGCTCGCGCAACTGCTTCTCGTCCACGGGGCCGGGCGCCTTGCACATCAGGTCCTGTGCACGCTGGGTCTTGGGGAAGGCGATGACATCTCGGATGGACTCTGCGCCCGCCATCATGGTGACGATACGGTCCAGGCCGAAGGCCAGTCCGCCGTGGGGCGGTGCGCCGAACTGCAGCGCTTCCAGCAGGAAACCGAATTTCATCTGCGCGTCTTCCGCGCTGATTCCCAGCAGCCGTGAATACCCTGGACTGCACGTCCTGGCGATGGATACGCACCGATCCGCCGCCGATCTCCGAGCCGTTGAGCACCATGTCGTAAGCCTTCGACAGCGCCTTGCCGGGATCGTTGTCGAGGAAATCCTCGTGGCCGTCCATCGGACTGGTGAAAGGGTGATGCAGCGCGTCCCAGCGCTTGTCCTCCTCGTTCCACTCGAACATCGGAAAATCCACCACCCAAAGCGGCCGCCAGCCTTTCTCGGCCAACCCGCGCTCGTGTCCGATCTTGCCGCGCAGCGCGCCGAGCGCCTCGTTCACCACCTTGGCCTTGTCGGCACCGAAGAAAATCAGGTCGCCGTCCTTCGCGCCGGTGCGCTCCAGGATGATCTTCACCGCGGTCCCGGGCAGGAATTTCAGGATCGGCGACTGCAAACCCTCCAGGCCCTTGGCGACCTCGTTGACTTTGATGTACGCCAGGCCTTTGGCGCCGTAGATGGCGACGAACTGCGTATAGTCGTCGATGTCCTTCCGCGACAGCGTGCCGCCGCCCGGCACCCGCAGCGCCGCCACCCGGCCGCCCGGCGCAGCCGCCGCTTCGCGGAAGACCTTGAACTCGACCTCGCGCATCACGTCGGTGAGTTCGGTGAGCGTGAGCGGCACGCGCAGGTCCGGCTTGTCGGAGCCGTATTTCGACATCGCCTCCGCAAAGCTCATGCGCGGAAAAGGCGTTCGGCAACGTCACATCCAGCACTTCCTTGAACAGGCTGCGGATCAACTCTTCCATCAGCAGCGTGATCTCGGCCACGCCCAGGAACGACGTCTCGATGTCGATCTGGGTGAATTCCGGCTGCCGGTCGGCCCTGAGGTCTTCGTCGCGGAAGCACTTGGTGATCTGGTAGTAACGGTCGAAGCCCGCCACCATCAGCAATTGCTTGAACAACTGCGGCGACTGCGGCAGCGCGAAGAACTCTCCGGCATGCACGCGGCTCGGCACCAGGTAGTCGCGCGCGCCTTCCGGGGTGGACTTGGTGAGCATCGGCGTCTCGACGTCGATGAAGCCCTGCGCGTCGAGGAAACGCCGCACCGCCATCGCCACCCGGTAGCGCAGCCGCAGGTTGTTCTGCATCTGCGGCCGGCGCAGGTCGAGGTAGCGGTACTCCAGCCGCACCGATTCCGAAAGATTGTCGTCGTCCATCTGGAACGGCGGCGTAACGGAGGGATTCAGGATCTCCAGCGAACGCGCCAGCACTTCCACTTCACCGGAGACCAGGTTCGTGTTGACGGTCCCTGCGGGGCGGCGGCGCACCAGTCCGGTGACTTTCACCACGTACTCGCTGCGAATCTTCTCGGCGATGGCGAAAGTCCCGGCGTTGTCCGGATCGCACACCACCTGCAGCAGGCCTTCCCGGTCCCGCAGGTCGATGAAGATCACGCCGCCGTGATCGCGGCGCCGGTGCACCCAGCCGTAGAGCGTAACGATCTGGTCGAGATGCCGGGTGGAAACGAGTCCGCAGTATTCGGTGCGCATAAGTTCAGGATCAGGGATTGAAGATTGGGGATCGGATGGGACGGCCCGCCTTCGCGCGCACGGCAGCAGGCAAAGCGGTCACGAAGCGTCGCTGGTCGCGCTTCTGTCTTCCGGCGGCACCACGCCCATCGAGATGATGTACTTGAGCGCGGCGTCAACGCTGATATCGAGTTCCACGACATCCGCCGCAGGAATCATCAGGAAAAATCCGGAAGTCGGATTGGGTGTGGTCGGCACGTACACGCTCACGTAATCGCCTTTCAGATGGTTTGCCACATCGCCGCCCGGCTGCCCGGTGAGAAAAGCGATGGTCCATGAGCCCTGGCGCGGATACTGCACCAGCAGCGCCTTGCGAAATGCCAGCCCGGACGAGGAAAACAAAGTGTCCGAAACCTGCTTGACGCTGAAATAGAGCGACTTGAAGATCGGGATTCGGGCGAGCAGGCCTTCCCAATACTGCACCAGACGCTGGCCGATGATATTGGCGGCGAACACGCCGGTGGCTAGAACGACAGCAAGTGTCATCAAAACGCCCAGCCCGGGAATGTGAAAGCCGATCCAGGAACGCGGCTGCCAGGACACCGGAAGCAGCAGCAGCGATTGGTCGAGGGTGTCGACGAGAAAACTCAGCACCCACACGGTGATGACCAGCGGGACCCAAATAAGCAGCCCCGTGATGAGGTATTTTTTCACGATTCCGACTTACCGGCGGTCGTGGCAGGCAAGGGCGTCTTCGTCGTAGTCGTAGTCGGAGCCGGAGCCGGAGCCGACTCTTTTTTGGTTTTGGCGTCTTCCGTGGCCGCGTGCTGTTCTTTGGGCTGGGCCTCTTGCTTTTCCTTGTCTTTCTTGGTCTCGCTCTTGTCCTGCGCCTCCTGCGACCCTTCCTTGGGCTTGGAACCGCCCTTGAAGTCGGTCGCGTACCAGCCGCTACCCTTCAAATGGAAACCGGCGGCACTCACCAGTTTGCGCAGCGTGGACTTGCCGCACGCGGGACACTCGGTCAGAGGCGGGGCCGACAGTTTCTGCAAAACCTCGTTCTCGTGCCCGCAACTCGTACATCGATATTCGTAGATGGGCATGGTATCCCTCGCAAAACAGCGGAAATTATACCGTATCAAGCACATGCACCCGGTGGACAGATCAGGATTTGCAGCGCCGAAATCAAGGCGGGACGGGGTTCGGCGGCCAATCGTTATAATCAGGCACCGTGAATCTAGCCAATGACAGCGTGAACCAAACCCGATCCACCTGGCCTTATCCCCGCATCATCGCCCACCGCGGTGGCGGCGTGCTCGCCCCTGAGAACACACTCGCGGGGCTGGAAGTCGCGCGTAATCTCGGGTTTCACGGCGTGGAGTTCGACGTCAAGCTCAGCGAGGACGAAACGCCGATCTTGATGCATGACGACACGCTGGAACGCACCACCGATGGCCAGGGACCCGTCGCGGATCAGCCGTACCACGAGATTGCTGAACTCGATGCGGGCGGATGGTTCGGCAACGAATTCGCCGGCGAACCGGTGCCCGCCTTTGCCGCCGCCGCGGCGCTATGCCAACAGGCCGGACTGTGGGCCAACGTCGAGATCAAGCCCTGTCCCGGACGCGAACGCGAAACCGGAGTGGTCGTGGCGCGAATGGCGAAATTGCTGTGGAGCGGCGCCGAACTGCCGCCGCTGCTGTCTTCCTTCTCCGCGATCGCACTGGAAGCCGCAGCAGTCGAGGCACCCGAACTGCCGCGCGCGCTGCTGGTGGTAGACGTGCCGGTAAATTGGCAGGCGCAAATGCAACGGCTGCAATGCGTGTCGCTTCATGCCAGCCACCGATACCTGAACGCCGCGCTGGTCAAAGCCGTGCATGACGCCGGTTACGGGGTGCTGGCCTACACCGTCAACGACTCGGAACTGGCGCTTGACCTGCTGGACTGGGGAGTGGACGCACTGGTGACGGATCAGCTGGACGTCATCACACCCGACTTCGCGTAAACCAAAGCCCTTTCACCGCAAAGGCGCAAAGGACGCAAAAAAAAGGAAAAGCACAAAGAGATTGATCGGGGAACAGCGCAAGAAAAGTTCTTGCCGCAGACACTTCTGCCGAAACTCATACCGGTGGCCGCATCAAAGGCCGCGAACCCTCGCATTTTGTCCGCTCCTGAATTTCTTTGCGTCTTTCATTTCCCCTTGCGCTCTTTGCGTCGAACGTTTCTTGATGTGCGTTTACGCGCACCAGGTGGAAATCTAGTCCGCGTTGACTGATTCGAGCGGCAGATCGGCGGGCGAGTTCGGCGGTTTGCGGCGGCTCGACGATCCAGTGAACGAGTTCCATGCGGCCGTCGTGGTGCTCGACGATAGCCGTGCAGCTGTCCACCCAGTCGCCGCAGTTGATGTAGGTCAGGCCCTCGATGTCCTTGATCGCAGCGCTGTGGATGTGGCCGCAGATCACCCCGTCCATTCCGCGGTCGCGCACTGCGCGCATCACCGAGTCCTCGAAGTCGTAGATGAAGCTCACCGCGCTCTTGACCTTGCGCTTGGCGTAACCCGCAAGCGACCAATAGCCGGCAATCCCCAGGGTGCGCCGCACTAGCGACAGCCACACGTTCAGCCGTACCAACAGGTTGTAAACCACGTCGCCGAGGATCGCCACCCAGCGGTGGTAACGCGTGACCTGGTCGAATTCATCGCCGTGCAGGACGGCGTAGCGCCGGCCGTCGGCCGCGACGTGCACGTGCTCCCGCACCAACTGGATGTCGCCGAACGAAGTGCCGACGTACTCGCGCAGCGCTTCGTCGTGATTGCCCGGCACGAAGATCACCCTGGTGCCCTGGCGGGCGCGCTTGAGCACCTTCTGCACCACCGTGTTCTGTGGCGGCGACCAGTGGATGCCGCGGCTCATCGCCCAGAAGTCGACGATGTCACCGACCAGATAGAGATACTCGGACTCGTCGTAGTGGCGCAGGAACGACAGCAATCGCTCGGACTGGCAGGCGCGCGTGCCGAGATGAATGTCGGAAAGGAAGATCGAACGCACTTTGGGCGTTTTCGTCGAGACACCCCTGTTTTGCGCAATGGCGGGAAACAAGCCGGGTCCGACGCGTCAGCAGCGCGGCCTGAATGGTGTCGCCGGCAAATCCGAGATCGTTGGGTTTCAGCTTCGGCCCTTCGCAGTCAATGCGTGCATGCGGCCAAGCCTAGCGCAACATTGTTACAGGAAGATGATAACCACCTCACCCCGGCCCTCTCCCCCTTAAAAGGCGGAGAGGGTGAAAGGGCGGATTGCTGGCGGACGGGGTCGCCCCACTCCTTTTTTTGGCGCCCTCTCCACGAAGTGGAGAGGGCGGGGGTGAGGCAGGGTTAGGCGGCCGACTGGACCTTTTCTGGCGAGCGCAACGCCAACAACAGGTCCGCCTCTTTGAGCTTGGCGGTCTTGAGATTGCGCTCCTTGACGTGGCCGTAGCCGCGGATTTCCTCGGGAATGGAGGCGATCTTCACCGCCAGCGCATGGTTGTCCGGTCCCAGTTTGCCGATGATTTCCGCGATCACGGCTTCGTATTCGCCGATCAACCGCCGCTCCATCCTACGCTCGGGGGTGTAGCCGAAAATATCCAGCGCAGTGCCGCGCAGTCCGCGCAGTTTCGCCAGCACTTTGAAAGCGGAAAACACCCAGGTGCCGTATTCGGACTTGCGCAACTCGCCGGTCACCGGATCGCGTTTGGAGAACAGCGGCGGCGCCAGATGGAAGTGCAGCTTGTAGTCGCCTTCGAACTGCGATGTTATTTTTTCCATGAACGCCGGATCGGCGTACAGGCGCGCGACCTCGTATTCGTCCTTGTAGGCCAGCAGCTTGAAGTAATAGCGCGCCACGGCCTCGGCGAGCCCGGTGAATCCCTTCGCCTTTGCGGTCTCGGCCTGCTTCACGCGCTCGACCAGCGAACGATATCGGTCGGCATACGCCGTATTCTGGTAACCGGTGAGGAATTCGACGCGCCGCGCGATCATGTCCTCGAGCGTCTGCGCAATCGCCGTGGCTGCAGCCGCTTCCGGCTTCGGTGCGACCAGCCGCTCGACCGCGGCCAGGTCTGCCCCGGCCCGCCGTCCCCACAGGAAAGCCGCCTGGTTCATTTTCACCGCGGCACCGTTCAATTCGATCGCCTTGTTGATCGCCGCGCCCGAGACCGGCACGAGACCCTTCTGGAAGGCGTAACCGAGCATGAACATGTTGGTGGCGATCGAGTCGCCCATCAGCGCGGTGGCGATGCGCGTCGCGTCCACGAACTCCGCGTTGCCATCGCCGACACCCTTGATGATGGTGCGCTTGAGCGACTGCGCCGGGAACTGCATGTTGGCGTTGCGGGTGAATTCGCCGGTCATCTGCTGGTGGGTATTGGCCACCACGCGCGTGCCCGTGCGCGCGGTATCCAGGGTCTTCTGGCTGGCGGACACCACCAGGTCGCAGCCGAGCACCAGCCTGGCGCCGCCGGAGCCAAGTCGCACGGTCTTGATGTCGGGCGGATCGACCGCGATCTGCAGGTGGCTCCACACCGAGCCTCCCTTCTGGGCGAGCCCGGCCATGTCCAGACCGCCGAATCCCTTGCCTTCGAGGTGCGCTGCCATGCCGACGATCGCGCCGATCGTCACCACCCCGGTGCCGCCCACGCCGGTCACCATGATGCCGTATGGTTTATCCAGCGACGGCAGACGCGGTTCGGGAACAGCCGGGAACAGCGTATCGATATTTTGACCGGCAGGAGCACTCTTGCCCTTGCGCACGCCGCCGCCGTGGACGGTCACGAAGCTCGGGCAGAAGCCGTTGACGCAGGAATAATCCTTGTTGCAGGACGACTGGTCGATGGTGCGCTTGCGGCCGAACTCGGTCTCCAACGGCAGCACCGATACGCAGTTGGATTTCACGCCGCAGTCGCCACAGCCTTCGCACACCAGGTCGTTGATGAATGCGCGCTTGGCCGGATCCGGGTACTGATTGCGCTTGCGCCGGCGGCGCTTTTCCGCCGCGCAGGTCTGGTCGTAGATGATCACCGACAGGCCCTGGACCTCGCGGAACTGGCGTTGCACCTGGTCATAGTCATCGCGGTGATGAATCGTGACGCCCGGTGCCCACTCGACGGTCGAGGGGTACTTCTCCGGCTCGTCGGTGACCACCGCGATCTTCTTCGCGCCTTCCGAATACACCTGCAGCGTGATCTGCGGCACCGTGAGCGGGCCGTCGACTGTGCTGGCCGCCGGTCATGGCAACGGCATCGTTATAGAGGATCTTGTAAGTGACGTTCACGCCCGACGCGGCGGCCGCGCGCACCGCCAGCAGCCCCGAGTGGTAATAGGTGCCGTCGCCGATGTTCTGGAACACGTGCGATGTCTTCACGAACGGCGCCTCGCCGATCCAGCTCGCCCCTTCACCGCCCATCTGGGTGAACCCGGCGGTGTTGCGGTCCATCCACTGCGCCATGAAGTGGCAACCGATGCCGGCGAGGGCACGCGAACCCTCTGGCACACGGGTGCCGGTGTTGTGCGGACAGCCGGAGCAGAAGTAAGGCGTGCGATCCATCGCCGGTTTCTCCGGTACGCGCGCCGCCAGCTGCTCCTGCTCCGCCACGCGCGCCGCGAGCTGCGCATCGTTCACGCGCTCGAGTATACGGCGGCCGATGGCGATCGCGATCTCGTTGGGATCGAGCGCTGCGTTGGACTGAAACAGGATCCGGCCGAGTTCATCGCGCTTGCCGATCACTTCCGGCGCCGCCGCACTGCCGTACAGCGTTTCCTTCAACTGGGTTTCGATCAGCGCGCGCTTTTCTTCCACGACCATGATCTTCTGCAGCCCCTCGGCGAACTTCACCGCGCCGGTGGGTTCGAGTGGCCAGGTCATGCCGACCTTGTAGATACGCAGCCCCAGGCGCGCGGCCTCCGCGTCGTCGATGCCGAGATAGGCAAGCGCCTGCCGCACGTCCATGTAGGACTTGCCGCAGGTGGCAATGCCGAGTTTCGCGTCCGGCGAATCCATCACGACCTGGTCCAGCCTGTTGGCGCGCGTAAACGCCTTGGCGGCTTCGAGCTTCCAGGTATGCAAACGCGCTTCCTGCTCCAGCGGCGCGTCCGGCCAGCGGATGTTCAGCCCGCCCGCCGGCATCTGGAAGTCGGCCGGGATTACGATGCTCACGCGCGCGGAACTGACGTCGACCGAGGCGCTGGCGTCGATCGTGTCTTTCATGCACTTGAGTCCCACCCAGCAACCGGAGTAGCGCGACAGCGCCCAGCCGTACAGACCGTAGTCGAGCACTTCCTGCACACCGGCGGGATTGAGGATCGGGATCATCGCGTCCACCATCGCGAATTCGCTCTGGTGCGCGGTGGTCGAAGATTCGCAGGTGTGGTCATCGCCCATCAGGCACAGCACGCCGCCCAACGATGCAGATCCCGCCAGGTTTCCGTGGCGGAAGGCGTCGCCGGTGCGGTCCACGCCCGGGCCCTTGCCGTACCAGATCGCGAACACGCCGTCGTACTTGTTGTCGCCCTCGAAATGCGCCTGCTGCGTGCCCCAGATCGCAGTGGCAGCAAGGTCCTCGTTCACGCCGGGTTGGAACACGATGTTGTGCTCGGCGAGTAGTTTCTTGGCCGCCCACAATTGCTGGTCGTAGCCGCCCAGCGGGCTGCCACGGTAGCCGGAGATATAACATGCAGTGTTGGCGCCCGCGGCCTTGTCGCGCAGGTGCTGCATCATCGGCATGCGCACCAGCGCCTGCGTGCCGGTGAGAAAAACGCGGCCTTCCTGCAGCGTGTACTTGTCTTCGAGCGAAACTTGCACCAGTGCCATGACTATCCTCTAAGAAACGTTCGGAACCAACCGATGCGCGCCAACCGCAGCGCGTCCCACTGCGCTAAACCTCTCTGTGACAGAAAACATCGGTGTTGGTGCCGGCCGGCTCCCAGAATCCCCGGAAATCAAAAGGGAATATCGTCCTCGAGATCCTCCAGGCTGCTGCCCTTGGCTGCGCCGCTGGATTTCTTCGCCGGCGCGGGTGCGGTGGCGGCCCGGGGGGTGTCGTCTTCCGGCGCTGCCATGCGCTCGGATCCACCGGAGCGCGAGCCCAGCATCTGCATGCGATCGGCGCGAATTTCCGTGGTGGAGCGTTCCTGGCCTTCCTTGTCGGTCCACTTGCGCGTCTCCAGCCTGCCCTCGATGTAGACCTGCGAGCCCTTCTTCAGGTATTCGCCGGCGATCTCGGCGGTCTTGCCGAACATCGCCACGCGGTGCCACTCGGTCTTTTCCTGCTTCTCGCCGTTCTTGTCCTTCCACGTCTCGGTGGTGGCAATGCTGATGTTGGCCACGGCGTCGCCGCTGGGCATGTAGCGCACTTCGGGGTCGCGCCCCAGGTTGCCGATCAGGATCACTTTGTTTACCGATGCCATATTCAAATCTCCCCGCCTAAAAGTTTGATGACATTTTGTTCGTCGAAGCCCTGGCTGTCCACCTTGAGATAGGCCACGCCCTCGCCCGAGAGCATCACTTCGCGCACGCCCGGCAGGCCGGCGAGCCGCCGCGTCAACCCCGGGACCGCCTGCGAATCCATCTTCGGCAACTGGTAACGGCGCGTGTCCAGGATTTCCGGCACGCGCATGCCCAGCGCCAACAGCAGCCAGACCACCGCCAGCGCGGCACAGAAACCGAACACCGCATCCGCGCCGTGATGCTGCGACAGCCAGCCGCCCACCGCGGCGCCCGTGAACGTGCCGATGAACTGCACGCTGCTGTACACGCCGATCGCCGTGCCCTTGGTGCCGGCCGGCGCGAGCTTCGAAATCAGCGACGGCAGCGTGGCCTCGAGCAGATTGAACGCGGCGAAAAACACCAGCAAGCCAACGGCCAATCCCACCAGATCGTGACTGCCGAACGCGAGCAGGAGCAGCGCGGCGATGAGCGTGCCGACCGCACCGATGAACACCGGCTTCTGCAGCCCCTTGCGCTCCGCCACCAGCATCGGCGGCAGCATCAGCACGATAGCGCCGCACATGACCGGCAGATAAACCACCCAATGGCTGCTCGCGGGCAAGTGCGCGCGCAACGAAAATGGCACGACCACGAACAGCGCCATCAGCAACGCATGCAGCGCAAATATGCCGTAGTTGAGCCGCAGCAACTGCGTGATCCAGCAGCACCCTGCCGACCGGCACCGCCGGACCCGCAGGCGATCTGCCGGCGCGGCTCTGCGACGGATCGGGAATGACGAAACGCACCACCATGATCGCCGCCAGCGCCAGAATACCGGTCAGCGCGAAAATGCCGGGCACGCCCATCACATGATCCAGCACCGGACCGGCCACCATCGAAAGCGCGAACGTGGCGCCGATGGTGATGCCGATAATCGCCATCGCCTTGGTGCGCTGATCGTCGCGGGTGAGATCGGCGGTGAGCGCGATCACCGCGGCGGAAATCGCGCCCGCGCCCTGTACCACCCGGCCCAGGATCACCATGGTGATGTCCTGCGCCAGGGCGGCCATGAAACTGCCGAGCGCGAAGATCACCAGCCCGAGATAGATGGCGCGCTTGCGCCCCCAACGGTCGGAAAGCCAGCCGAAAGGTACCTGCAGGCAGGCCTGGGTCAGGCCGTAGGCCCCGAGCGCGAGCCCGACCAGCGTGTGGTCGTGGCCGCCGGGCAGATGCTCCGCGTACAGCGCGAAAACCGGAAGGATGATGAACATCCCCAGCATGCGCAATCCGAAAATGCCGGCCAGGCCGACACTCGCGCGCAGTTCCTGGGGCGTCATCCGGTCCGGGAAGGGCATTCTGCGAAAGGAGGTAAACCGCGGATTGGGAAAAGAAATTGAAGTGCAGTATATTAGCAGGTTGACCCATCCCCCTTCCAGCGAATGGACTATATCCGCGTCCGCGGCGCACGCACCCACAACCTCAAGAACATCAATCTCGACCTGCCGCGCAACCGGCTGATCGTGATCACCGGGCTGTCCGGGTCCGGCAAGTCCTCGCTTGCTTTCGACACCCTCTACGCCGAGGGTCAGCGCCGTTACGTCGAGTCGCTGTCCGCTTACGCCCGGCAGTTCCTGGAGTTGATGGAAAAGCCGGATGTGGATCTGATCGAGGGCTTGTCGCCGTCGATCGCCATCGAGCAGAAGGCCACCAGCCACAACCCCCGCTCCACCGTAGGCACCGTCACCGAGATCCACGATTACCTGCGGCTGCTGTACGCGCGCGTCGGCGAGCCGCACTGCCCCGACCACGGCATCGCGCTGTCGGCGCAGAGCGTGTCGCAGATGGTGGATCACGTCCTGCAACTGCCGGAAGACACCCGGCTGATGATCCTGGCGCCGCTGCTGGTCGGCCGCAAGGGCGAGAACCTGGAACTGTTCGAGGACCTGCGCGCGCAGGGCTTCGTGCGGCTGCGCGTGGACGGCAAGGTGCACGACATCGACACCGTGCCCAAGCTCGCCAAGACCCGCAAGCACACGATCGAGATCGTGGTGGACCGCCTGAAGATCCGGCCCGATGCGAAGCAGCGGCTGGCAGAATCGTTCGAGACTGCGCTGCGCCACGCCGACGGGCGCGCGCTGGCGGTGGAGATGGACGGAGGCCAAGAGCATCTGTTCTCGGCGCGCTTCGCCTGCCCGATCTGCAGCTATTCGTTGCCCGAGCTCGAGCCGCGCCTGTTCTCGTTCAACAATCCGATGGGGGCGTGTCCGCGCTGCGACGGTCTGGGGAGCATCACCTTCTTCGACCCGAAGAGGGTGGTGGCCTTTCCGCACCTGTCGCTGGCCGCCGGCGCCATCAAGGGCTGGGACCGGCGCAACCAGTTCTATTTCCAGATGCTGGCCAGCCTCGGCGAACAATACGGTTTCGACGTCGACACGCCGTTCGAGCAGTTCCCGAAGAACGTGCAGGACCTGGTGCTGTACGGGTCGGGCCGGGACAAGGTGCGCTTCCTCTACGTCGGCGAGCGCGGCAACAAGTACCAGCGCGAGCACCCGTTCGAAGGCATCGTGCCGAATCTGGAACGGCGCTATCGCGAAACGGACTCGATCGTGGTGCGCGAGGAACTGGCGAAGTTCCTCGCCAGTCAGCCCTGTCCCGAGTGCAACGGCACGCGACTGCGCCGCGAAGCGCGCTACGTCTTCGTGGCCGGCAAACCCATCTACGAAGTCAGCGCCATGCCGCTGAAACGGGCGCTGCAGTTTTTCCAGGAAACCCGACCTCGAGGGCGCCAGGCTGGCAATCGCCGAGAAGATCGTGCGCGAAATCGCCAATCGCCTGCAGTTCCTGGTCAACGTCGGCCTCGACTACCTCACGCTCGACCGCTCCGCGGACACGCTTTCCGGCGGCGAAGCGCAGCGCATCAGGCTGGCCTCGCAGATCGGCTCCGGTCTCACCGGCGTGATGTACGTGCTGGACGAACCGTCGATCGGACTGCACCAGCGCGACAACGACCGGCTGCTCGCGACCCTCAAGGAACTGCGCGACCTGGGCAACTCGGTCATCGTGGTCGAGCACGACTTCGAAGCGATCATGAGTGCTGATTATGTGGTGGACATGGGACCCGGGGCCGGCGAGCACGGCGGCCATATCGTCGCCGAAGGCACACCGCAAGCCATGATGGCGCACACCGAATCGCTGACCGCGCAGTATCTGTCCGGCAGGAGGCAGATCGCCATTCCGCGCCTGCGCCACAAGCCGCAGGCCAAGAACATGCTGCGCCTGCTGGGCGCGCGCGGCAACAATCTCAAGGGCGTGAACCTCGAACTTCCGGTCGGCCTGCTGGTGTGCGTGACCGGCGTGTCGGGCTCGGGCAAGTCCACGCTGATCAACGACACGCTCTATCATTCGGTGGCGCAGCACCTCTATGGCAGCGCCGCCGAACCGGCGCCGTTCGACGAGATCCAGGAGATCGAACTCTTCGACAAGGTGGTGAACGTCGACCAGAGCCCGATCGGCCGCACCCCGCGTTCCAATCCCGCCACCTACACCGGGCTGTTCACGCCGATCCGCGACCTGTTCGCCGGCGTACCGCTGGCCCGCGAGCGCGGTTACGGAGCGGGGCGTTTCTCCTTCAACGTCAAGGGCGGCCGCTGCGAGGCCTGCCAGGGCGACGGCGTCATCAAGGTGGAGATGCATTTCCTCCCCGACATCTACGTGCCCTGCGACGTCTGCCACGGTCGCCGCTACAACCGCGAGACGCTGGAGATCCAGTACAAGGGCAGGAACATCCACGAAGTGCTGGAAATGACGGTGGAGCAGGCGCACGAGTTCTTCAGCGCCGTGCCGGTGATTGCGCGCAAGCTCGATACGCTGCTAGACGTCGGCTTGGGCTACATACGCCTCGGCCAGAGCGCGACGACGCTTTCCGGCGGCGAGGCGCAACGGGTCAAGCTCGCGCTCGAGCTGTCGAAACGCGACACCGGACACACGCTCTACATACTCGACGAGCCCACCACCGGGCTGCATTTCCAGGACATCGAGATGCTGCTGAAGGTGTTGCACCGCTTGCGCGACCACGGCAATACCGTGGTGGTGATCGAGCACAACCTGGACGTGATCAAGACCGCAGACTGGGTCGTGGACCTCGGTCCGGAGGGCGGCGATGGCGGCGGGCGCATCGTTGCCGAAGGCACCCCGGAGGAAATCGCCCGCCACCCCGACAGTTACACTGGCCGTTACCTGCGGCCGGTGCTCGGCCTGGACAAGTTCCAGAAGCGCGCGTCCGGCGCGCGCTGATTTCCCGAGCGCGGAACACAATACCAGCGCTTAACGCAGAGGGCGCGAAGCAAAGGCAAAAGCAAGAAAGAGATGGCCGAGTTAATAATTTGTAGTAGTCGCGACTCCATCTACAATGCCCGCTTCCTGGGAATTTTAGACCTACGAGCGAAAGACAAAAACCGGCCAGCTTTGCGACAGTCAGTAGTTGGAACTCAAGGCCCGAAAGCTGCCATTTGGAGCGCGATTTAAAGTGGGTGGGTTCCTGAAGAGGGACGAACTAACGCAGCACCAGAGTGCGCACCTGCTGCTGCACCGCTGCGAGGTCTTCCGGTGTCGTCGCACTGGCCTCGGTAAAGTGGCCCTGCCCGTCATCACCGGCGGTGAACACCCCGTCGATCACGCAGCACTGGAAGTGGACACCCGCCTACTGGATATGGCGGGCCCGTTGTAACCGGCGCGCCGCGCCGGTCAGTTCGGGAACAGCTGGCTGGCCGGAACGGCGACGTAGCTGCTGTTGCCCGGCGTCAGCCAGCGCAGCCGGGCCTCCGCCTGGCCGGCGGCCTCGTAGTACTCGACGGTGATCGAATAGCGTGTGCCTGCGACCAGATTGATGGTGCCGCTGGTGTTGGTGGTCGACGAGTGCGCCGTCCAGTTGTTGATGAGCTGCACGCCGTTGACCCAAACGCGGATGCCGTCGTCGGAGACGGTCTGGAAGCGGTACGTGCCGGTCGCCGGCGCTTCGATCGTGCCGCTCCAGCGCACCGAGAAGTTGTCGCTGTTCACGCCGGCTGCCGGGCGAGCCGGAACCCCAGCCGAAGTTGATGTTCTCGGTGCGCGTGAGCCTGACCGTCCCGCTCAGGTTGGTGTTGTTGTAGTAGCGGCCGGTCAGCCCCGTGCCCGTGCCGGCGTTGACCGGCGCCGCGCTTTCCTCGGCCCCGATCTGCTGCAGATACGCGACGAGGTTGGCGAGGTTCGCGTCGGTGATCGTCACGCCGTTGTGCGCCCGCACCGCGTCGCCGAGCGTGGCCGCCGAGCCGTCGTGCAGGTACGGCGCGGTCGCCCACACGTCGCGCAGCGTCGGCACGTCGATTCCGGTGAGGGCCGCGCCGAGGCGGCTGCCGCTCGCCGGCTTGATCGTGCCGATGTTGACCAGCGTGTTCGCGCCGCTGCCGGTGAACGCGGTGCCGCTGTGGCAGGAGCCGCAGTTCATGCTGGTGAACAGCGGTCTTGCCGGCGCTGGCCGCGCTGGTCAACGCCCCGCTCGCCGTCCGGTACGGCGAGGCGTCGAAGGTGGTGAGCGAGGCCACGTAGGCCGCCAGCGCGTCGAGGTCCGCGCTGCGCCCGGCCTTCGGATCGCCGAGCGGCTGGCTGCGCGTGCCGGCGTTGAAGTCGGCGTCGGACATCAGGCCCGTGCCGCCCGCCAGCGTGCGGATCTGCCCCTCGAAGTCCTGCACCTCGTCGAAGTTGTTGCTCCAGTGCAGGAATCCCTGGCCGGCGGCGCGCCCGCGCAGGTTGATCGTGTTGCGCAGGCCCTCGCCGAAGCCGGTCAGGTCCCACACCCGGCCGTCGCTGCCGCCGTCGTTGTGGCAGGACGCGCAGCTCAGGTAGCGGTCGCGCGCCAGGCGCGTGTCGCGCGCGTCGTAGAAGAGCTGCTTGCCCTTGAGCACCGTCGCGCTCAGCTTCTCGGTGGCCACGGCCGACAGCGTGGCGAGCGCCGGCACGTTGATCGCGCCCGTGTTCAGCAGCGGCGCCAGATCGAACACGCCGACCGTGCGGTCCATGAAGTTGTTGACGTACAGCCGCTGGCCGTCCGCGGACAGCGCGAGCGCCTGCGGCGCGCGGCCGACGTCGAAGCGGAACAGCTCGTGGCGGCCGTGCGCGCTGACGACCGCCACCTCGCGGCTGGTCTCGAGCGCGACGAACAGGTAGATGCCGCGCTGATCGAAGATCGCGGCGCTCGCCACGCTGGCGTTGTCGTGGTCGATGCGCGCCGCGTGGTCCTCGGCGCCGGTGGCGAGGGCGATGCGCGAGCTGACCGCGCGCACGGTGCTCTGGAAGTTGAGCCCCGTGCCGTCGCGCAGCGCCCCGCGCTTGATGTTGTCCTGCTTGGACGGCACCCAGGCCTGGGTCGCGTCGGGCGAGATCGCCGCCGCGCCGAGGTAGTTGGGGATGCCGCGGCCCTGGTTCTCGAAATCGGGCTTGTCGCTGTGCTTGAGCACGATCGTCCGCGTCACGCTCAGGGTGGCGCCGTCGACGACGACGACCTCGCCGCCGTAGTCGACCGTGCCGACAGTGGTCTGCACGGCCGCGGTGCTTTCGCCGGGCAGCGGCGGCGTGATGAAGCGCGAGACATAGACGCTGCCGTCGGCAGCGATCGCGACGTGCCGCGGATTCGGCCCGACGCTCACGCTGCCGACCTGCGCGAAGCTGGCGGCGTCCAGCTTGACGAGCTGGCCGGTGGCGCCGAGCGCGACGAAGGCGTGCGCGCCGCCCGGAACGAACGCGATGCCGTACGGCTGCGAGGCGCGCGGCAGGCTGATCGTGCTGGTGACGGCGAGCGTGGCGGGATCGATCACGCTGATCGTCGCGCTCTGCCGGTTCGTCACCCAGATCCGGCCGTTCGGCGCCACCGCGATCGAGCGCGGCGCGGTGCCGACGTTGATCTCGCCCAGCTTGGCGTGGGTGACGGCGTCGAACACGGTGACCGAGTCGTTGTCCTGGTTGACCACCCACAGCCTGGCGTTGCCGGTGGCGCGCGGCTCGAACGCGAGCGTGGAGGACGCGGTCGGGCGCACGCGCGGCCAGCGGGAGGTAGACGGTCTGCACGGCGGTGCGGCTCACCTGGATGCCGCGATCGTCGTTCGCCGTGACGGTCACGGTGTAGATGCCGGGCGAGGCGAACGTGTGGGTGGCCGTGGGCAGGTTCGACCAGCCCGTCGGCGTGCCGTCGCCGAAATCCCAGCGGTAGATCACGTTGATGCCGCCGCTGGCGCTCGCGGTGTAGCTGGCCACGCCGGTCACGGCGAGCACCGGGGCAGGCGGCGCGCAGCGGGGCGAGCGTCAGTCCCGCGCCGTTGGTGACGGTCCAGGTGAAGTTCGCCGAGGCCACGTTGATGCCGTCGCTCGCGGTCACGACCACGCCGTAGCTGCCGACCGTGGTGGGCGCGCCGCTGATCAGGCCGGTCGTCGCGTTGAGCGTCAAGCCCGGCGGCAGGCCGGAGGCCGCGTAGGTCAGCGGGTCGCCGTTGGGGTCGGTGGCGGCGAGCTGCAGGCTGACGCTGCTGCCGAGCGGCGTGGACTGGGCGCCGGGGTTGGTCAGGGTCGGGGTGATCGCCGGGTTCGGATCGCTGGCGACGCCGATCCTGCAGGATCCTTCCCACCGAGGGCACGCCGGCGCTGTCGAGGACGAACAACAGGTAGTAGCCCGGCGGGGCGAGCGCCGCGCGGGTGGGCGCCTGCACCGAGAGCTGCGTGCCGTTGGCCTGGAAGGTCAGGTCCTGGAAGCGCTGCTCCATGTTCCAGCTGTGCGTCACCGACCCGGTCTTGATCAGGGTGACGCGGCTGACCGCGGTGCTGGCCGCCAGATCGACGCGGAAGGTCTTGCCGATGTCGATGAACTGTCGGGGCGTTGGCGATCGACGGCCGCGGCGCGAGCGTCCCCGCCGGCGGTGAACAGGTAGGGCGGGTAGTAGATCTCGGCGTTGAGGTTGTTCAGGGGCCCGGGCGCGCCGCCGCCGGCGACCAGCACGGTCGCGTCCGGCAGCAGCAGCGCGGTGGAGTGGTACAGGCGCGCCAGCGCGCCCTCGTAACCCTGCGTCCAGGTGCCGGTCGCGGGGTTCCAGATCTCCGCGATGTTGTTGACGCCGGTGAGCTCGTTCCACACCTGGCTGCCGCCGGTGGCGAGCACCTTGCCGTCGGCGAGCATGGTCGCGGTGACCAGCCGCCGCTGCGAGGACATCGATTGCGTCGGCGTGACGGTCGGGGAGGCGCCGTTGATGTCGATCACGATCGCGCCGTTGGAGTTGCCGCCGAACTGCAGGATGCGCCCGGGCGCGAACATCGCCGCGCTGGCGTCGCTGCCGGCATAGGAGGAGGCGAACTGGCCGACCTGGGTGACCGAGCCGCTGCCGCTGGTGTTGACGTAGTACATCCGGCCGGCGCTGTCGTAGCCGAAGACGCGGCCGTCGGGGGCGACGAAGTTGCGCGGATACATGAAATCGAACGCGCTGGTGTCCGCGCCGGAGAGCAGCCGGAAGGTGCCGTCGCTGGCGCGGATCTCCGGCCGGTCGGTGCCGCCGGTGCCGCCCTGGATGTAGACCTCGCCGTTGAGCAGCGTGGTGGACGTCGAGTACCAGCGCGCCCGGTTCATGTTGTTGCCGCGGGTCAGCGTGTTCGCGTTGTAGTCGAACAGGTTGCTGTTGTTGTTGCCGGTGTTGGTGGTGGCGGTGCCGGTCCAGTTGTCGCCGCCGGCGACGAACACGGACCCGCCTTGCGGCAGCACGAGCTGCGAGCTGCAGAAGATGTCGGTGCCCGTCCCGTTGGGCAGCGTCAGGTGGCCGCCGCCGAGTCCGACCGCCGAATCCCATACGTCGTAGATGAAAAAGCCGGTCTGCTTGCCGGTGCCGTCGGTGCCGTAGCTCAGCACGCGGCCATCCGGCATCAGCACCATGTGGACGGCGATCAGCGGCCAGGAGCCGACCGCCGACCAAGCGCCCTTGAGGTACGCGTCCGCGGGAATCATCAGAGGATCGAACGGAGCCGGCTGTACCGCTTCCGGCTCGGCCTGGGCGAAGGCGGTCGGGCCGGCTCTGAGCCATGCGCCGAAGCCGACTGCGAGCAAACACGTGATTGCACCGGCAAGAACGCGCCTTGCCGCGCTACGGGGACTCCTCTCCTGCGTTCTCGTCGGCCCCGTATCGTGCAGCCGAACATGGTCCACTAAAGCCGCTCCGCCTACCCGCAGATAAAGCTTACGCATGGTGTCCTCCATTCGCAGCATCGACGGATAGGAAACCGATAACGGATAGGAAATTCTGGAATGGATAGGAAATTGAACCGTAGCACGCCCGCCGGGGGGACTCAAGGCAGGGCCTGAGGGAGTCGGCGAGGGCTTGAGAAGCGGTCGCGAAGTCACCTCGAGGCAGCCCGCGGACCTTGGAGCGCGATGACGAGTGGGCGGGCAGCGGCAGATGGGGCGAGCCAGGCAAACCTTGGCCGTCGAGCCTAAGGTAATGGCTCGCGAATCCGATAGGGGAAGGTGCGCGGGACTACCAGCTCAAGCACTGATCGACGTGGAAATCTGGACGTGCTTGGCGTGAGGATCGTCAGCGGGTTTCGTGTCGATCAGATCCCGCAGTGGGCGGCCCCGCACATGCATTTGAGGTTCGGGCGAGGTTGGGATGCCCGATAGCGGGCGGTGGTGAACTACTGGTTTGGATCGCGAAGTGACGGTCGCGTTTTTAGAAAGCCGCCGGTGGCGCTTGCCAAAACCGGACACTGCTGGTCAGATCAAGTTGCGACTAATACATTTCGTTTGTTCTATTCGAATCGGCCTTACTTTTCAGCGGGCTTGGCTTCCTCAGTCTCCGCAGGACGATCGAGCAACTCCACCAGTGCCATGGGTGCATTGTCCCCCTTGCGGAAACCGAACTTGAGGATGCGCAGATAGCCGCCGTTGCGCTTGGCGTAGCGCGGGCCCAGTTCGTCGAAAAGCTTCATCACCATGTCGCGATCGCGCAGCCGGGAAAACGCCAGGCGCCGGTTGGCGAGCGAGGGCTTCTTGCCCAGCGTGATGATCGGCTCGGCCACGCGGCGCAACTCCTTCGCCTTGGGCAACGTGGTCTTGATGACCTCGTGGCGCAGCAGCGAGTTGGTCATGTTGCGCAGCATCGCCAGGCGATGGCTGCTGGTGCGGTTGAGTTTTCTCAGTCCGAGACGGTGACGCATTTCCTATCCCCCTAAACCTTTTCGAGGCCGACCGGAGGCCAGTTCTCCAGTTTCATGCCCAGCGTCAACCCGCGGGAGGCGAGCACTTCCTTGATCTCGTTGAGCGATTTGCGGCCGAGGTTCGGCGTCTTCAGCAACTCGGTCTCGGTGCGCTGGATCAGATCGCCGATGTAATAGATGTTCTCCGCCTTGAGGCAGTTGGCCGAACGCACCGTGAGTTCCAGGTCGTCCACCGGGCGCAGCAGGATCGGATCGACCTGCGGGGCCTTCGGTTGCTCGATCGGCGCCGGCGTACCCTTGAGGTCCGCGAACACCGACAGCTGGTCGACCAGGATGCGCGCCGCATAGCGGATCGCTTCCTCGGGCTCGACCACGCCGTTGGTCTCGATGTCCATGATCAGCTTGTCGAGGTCGGTGCGCTGTTCGACGCGCGCCGATTCGACCGCGTAGCTCACCCGGCGCACCGGGCTGAACGAGGCGTCCAGCATGATGTTGCCGATGACGCGGCCTTCCTTGGCAAGCGCCCGGGTGGTGGCCGGCACGTAACCGCGGCCGTCCTCGACCTTGATCTGCATGTCGAGCTTGCCGCCCGGCGCGATGTGCGCGATCACGTGATCGGGATTGATGATCTCGACGTCGTGCGAGCGCTTCGATGTCTCCCGCGGTCACCACGCTTTCGCCCTGCTTCTTGAGATTCAGCACAGCCTCGTCGCGGTTGTGCAGTTTCAGCACGATGCCCTTGAGGTTGAGCAGGATGTCGACGACGTCTTCCTGCACGCCGTCGATCGTGGAGTACTCGTGCAGCACGCCGTTGATCTTGACTTCGGTCGGCGCGAAGCCGGGCATCGAGGACAGCAGCACCCGGCGCAGCGCGTTGCCCAGCGTATGGCCATAGCCGCGCTCGAACGGCTCCATCGTCACTTTCGCATGGAAAGGCGAGATGGTCTGCACATCGATGATTCGCGGCTTCAGAAAGCTGCTTTGCATAAAGGTGACCCTCTACGAGAAATTCGGAACATTACGGCCCAAAAAACGCACGGCCCGGCCGGTCAACTGTGGAACGGCGGGCCGCGATCAGGCCGCGGTTACTTCGAGTACAGTTCCACAACCAGTGATTCGTTGATGGTGGCAGGCAGTTCGGAACGCTGCGGCTTCGCCTTGAACGTGCCTTTGAGCGCCTTGATGTCCACTTCAATCCATTCCGGGTAACCGCGTCCTTCCGCAGCTTCAGTCGCCGCCTTGATGCGCAGCTGGCCCTTCGCCTTCTGGGCCACTTCGACCACGTCGCCCTGGCGCACCTGATAGGAGGGAATGTTGACCCGCTTGCCGTTCACCAGGATGCCGTTGTGGCGCACGATCTGGCGCGCCTCGGTGCGCGAGGCGCCGAAGCCCATCCGGTACGCGACCGTGTCGAGCCGGCTTTCCAGCATTTGCAGCAGCGCCTCGCCGGTGACTCCCTTGGCGCGCGCGGCGTCCTTGTAGGTATTGCGGAACTGGCGCTCCAGCAGGCCGTAAATGCGGCGGATTTTCTGCTTCTCGCGCAACTGCGTGCCGTAGTCGGAACGACGCAGATTCTTCTGGCCGTGCTGGCCGGGCGCGTACGAGCGGCGCTCGATGGCACACTTGTCGGTGAAGCATTTCTCGCCCTTGAGGAAGAGCTTTTCGCCCTCACGGCGGCACTGGCGGCACTTTGGATCCAGATTTCTTGCCACTGCAGTCTCCTTCGATCAGATACGGCGCTTCTTGGGCGGGCGGCAGCCGTTGTGCGGTACCGGCGTCACGTCCGAAATGCTGGTGATCTTGAAACCAACCGCGTTCAATGCCCGCACCGCGGACTCGCGCCCAGGTCCGGGGCCCTTGATGCGCACTTCCAGATTCTTCACGCCGCACTCCTGCGCCGCACGGCCGGCCTGTTCGGCGGCGACCTGGGCGGCGAACGGCGTCGATTTGCGCGAGCCCTTGAAACCGGCGGCGCCGGAAGTCGCCCACGACAGGGCATTGCCCTGGCGGTCGGTAATGGTGATGATGGTGTTGTTGAAGGAGGCGTGAATGTGGGCGATGCCTTCGGCCACGTTCTTCTTGACCTTCTTGCGGACCCGGGTTGCTGCGGTAGTCGTTACCTTTGCCATGTCTTGAAATCCCTGTACTCGATGCGTTTACTTCGCCACGTTTTACTTCGGGCGGCGGCCGGAGCCGACGCTGCGCCGCCGCTGCGCTGGATCGCCTTGCGCGGGCCCTTGCGGGTACGGGCGTTGGTGCGGGTACGCTGACCGCGTACCGGCAGGCCGCGGCGATGGCGTACCCCGCGATAGCAGCCCAGGTCCATCAGACGCTTGATGTTCATCGACAGTTCGCGGCGCAGGTCGCCTTCGACCGTGAACTTGGCCACTTGTTCGCGCAGCTTGTCCATGTCGTTGTCGGACAGGTCCTTCATCTTGGTCGAGAAGGTGACCCCGGCAGCGGCGCAAATCGCGCGCGCGCGCGCGCGCCCGATGCCGTAAATCGCGGTCAACGCGATCCCGGCGTGCTGATGGTTCGGAATGTTTACACCGGCGATACGAGCCATAGTCGTCGTGCGTCCTAAGTTAATAAAGTGGCGTTGCCGCCCGTTTAGCCCTGCCGTTGCTTGTGGCGCGGATCCGTGCAGATCACGCGCACCACGCGTTTGCGCCGGACAATCTTGCAGTTCCGGCACATCTTCTTGACCGATGCCTGTACTCTCATTTCTGTCTCCCTCAACCGCTCTGTATACCTGCCTGCACTCGAACCGGAGCGGCCGGCCCTACTTGGCGCGGAACACGATGCGTGCGCGCGTCAGATCGTAAGGCGTCAACTCCACCGTCACCTTGTCGCCGGGCAGAATGCGGATGTAGTGCATGCGCATCTTGCCGGAGATATGTCCCAGTACCACATGGCCGTTCTCCAGCTTCACGCGAAATGTCGCGTTCGGCAGGGTCTCGAGAATCTCGCCCTGCATCTGGATCGTCTCTTCCTTGGCCATGCTTCTCCGCTAACGGGTCGGGAACATCCCGCCCTTGAAATTCGCCTTCTTGAGCAGGCTCTCGTACTGGTGCGACATCACGTAAGCCTGCACCTGGGCCATGAAATCCATCGTCACCACCACGATGATCAGCAGGCTGGTGCCGCCGAAGTAGAACGGCACGTTCCACTTCACGATCAGAAACTCCGGCAGCAGGCACACCAGCGTCACGTAGATCGCGCCCACCAGCGTCAGCCGCATGATGATCTTCTCGATGTACTTCGCCGTCTGGTCGCCCGGCCGGATCCCCGGCACGAACGCTCCGCCCTTCTTCAGGTTCTCCGCCGTTTCCTTGGGGTTGAACACCAGGGCCGTGTAGAAGAAGCAGAAGAACACGATCGCCGACGCATACAGCAACACGTAAATCGGCTGCCCCGGGGACAGCGTTGCCGCTGATGTCCCGCAACCAGCTCATGCCCTCGTTGCTCCCGAACCAGCCGGCCAGCGTCGCCGGGAACAGGATGATGCTCGAGGCAAAAATCGGCGGGATCACGCCGGCCATGTTCAGTTTCAGACGGCAGATGCGAACTCTGCCCGCCATAGACCTTGCGACCGACCTGGCGCTTGGCGTAGTTGACCAGGATCTTGCGCTGGCCGCGTTCGACGAACACCACCAGTCCGGTCACCAGCACCGCTCCCACCAGCAGCAGCAGCACCAGCGGGATCGAGAACGCCCCGGTGCGCGCCAGCTCCAGCGTGCCGCCGACCGCACGCGGCAACCCGGCCGCGATGCCCGCAAAAATGATCAGCGAAATGCCGTTGCCGATGCCGCGCTCGGTGATCTGCTCGCCGAGCCACATCAGGAACATCGTGCCGGTCACCAGCGTAACCACCGTGGTAAACCGGAACGCGAGTCCCGGCTCCAGCACCAGGCCGCGCTGCGATTCCAGCGCGATGGCGATGCCCAGTGCCTGGAAAGTCGCCAGGAACAACGTGCCGTAGCGCGTGTACTGGGTGATCTTCCGGCGTCCCGACTCGCCTTCCTTCTTCAGCTGCTCCAGCTGCGGCGACACCACCGTCATCAGCTGCATGATGATCGAGGCCGAGATGTACGGCATGATCCCCAGCGCAAAGATGGTGAACCGCGACAGCGCACCGCCCGAGAACATGTTGAACATGTCCAGGATGCCGCCCTGCTGCGACTTGAACAGCTCTGCCAGTTGCACGGGATCGATGCCCGGCACCGGCACATGCGCGCCGATCCGATAGACGATCAGTGCGCCGAGCAGGAACAGAAGCCGGCGCTTCAGGTCGCCGAACTTCCCCGACAGTCCCAGCAATGAGTTCTCTGCCAAGCTCTATTCAGCCTTCAATGACGCCGCCGGCCTTTCGATGGCCGCGCGCGCACCTTTGGTGACCAGCAAGCCGCGCAGTTTCACCTTGCGCTTGATCTCGCCGGACAGGATCACCTTGGCCGCGCGCGCCGCGTTCGGCACCACGCCGGCCTGCTTCAGCACCAGGATGTCGATGTCGTCCCCCGGCAATTCATTGATCGCCGACAGTCGCACCTCGACGGTATCGCCGCCGGTCAGCGAAACGAAGCCGCGCTTGGGCAGGCGCCGCTGCAGCGGCATCTGGCCGCCCTCGAAGCCGATCTTGTGGAAGCCGCCGGAGCGCGCCTTCTGGCCCTTGTGGCCGCGGCCCGCGGTCTTGCCCGGTGCCGCTGCCGATGCCGCGACCGACACGCTTCTTGGCGTGCTTGGAGCCGGCGGCCGGTTTGATCTGGTTCAGATGCATTTACGCCTCGCACTTCAGCAGGTAGTTCACCTTGTTGATCATGCCGCGCACCGACGGGGTGTCTTCCAGTTCCACCGTGTGGTTGATGCGCCGCAGGCCCAGGCCGCGCACCGTGGCACGATGGCTCTCGCGGGTACCGATCAGGCCGCGCACCAGCGTGACCTTGACCTTCTTGCCCGAGTCTCCGCCTCTTTCTTGCTGGCGGTTCTTTTCCTTGCCGGCGCTTTCCTGGCCGTTGCCTTGTCGGCCGCTTTTTTCTCGCGTCATGGCTTACCCCAGAATCTCTTCCACGGTCTTGCCGCGCTTGGCCGCAATCTCGGAGGGCGTGTTCATCGCCTGCAGACCGTTGATCGTGGCGCGCACCACGTTGTAGGGATTGGTCGAGCCGAGGCACTTGGCGAGCACGTTGGTCACGCCCATCACCTCGAACATCGCCCGCATCGGGCCGCCGGCAATAATGCCGGTACCTTCGGAAGCGGGCTGCATGAACACCTTGGCGGCGCCGTGCTGGCCGACCACCGCGTGATGCAGGGTCCCGTTCTTGAGCGTCACCTTGACCATCTTGCGGCGCGCTTCGTCCATCGCTTTCTGCACCGCCACCGGCACTTCGCGGGCCTTGCCCTTGCCCATGCCGATGCCGCCATCGCCGTCGCCCACCACGGTCAGCGCGGCGAAGCCGAGGATGCGGCCGCCCTTCACCACTTTGGTGACGCGGTTGACCGAGACCATCTTCTCGCGCAGGCCGTCGCTGCGCTCTTCCGTATGCTGTTGCATTCTGGCCATGGTCTATTCCTTCAGAACTTGAGGCCGGCTTCGCGCGCCGCCTCGGCCAGCGCCTTCACGCGGCCGTGATACTTGAACCCGGAGCGGTCGAAGGCCACCTGCTCGACGCCCTGCGCCCTGGCCTTTTCGGCAATGCGCTTGCCCACCACTGCGGCGGCCTTCACGTTGGCGCCGTTGGGCACCTGCTTGCGCACCTCCGGCTCGAGCGTCGAGGCGGTCGCCAGCACCTTCGCGGCCGGGTCGATCACCTGCGCATAGATGTGGCCGTTGGAGCGGTAAACTGCCAGCCGCACCGCCTTCAATTCGGTGATCTTGGCGCGGGTCTGGCGCGCGCGGCGCATGCGTGACTGCTTCTTGTCGATCATGTCCGGTCCCGTTTACTTCTTCTTGGTCTCTTTCAGCACCACGCGCTCGTCGGCGTAGCGCACGCCCTTGCCCTTGTACGGCTCGGGCGGGCGATAACCGCGCACTTCGGCCGCCACCTGTCCGACCACTTGCTTGTCGATGCCCTTGATCACGATTTCGGTCTGCTGCGGCGTCTCGACCTTGATGCCCTTCGGCATCTTGTGAACCACCGGATGCGAGAAACCCAACGTCAGGTTCAGCTTGTCGCCCTGCGCCTGCGCCCGGTAGCCGACGCCGACCAGTTGCAGCTTTCCTCTCGAAGCCCTTGGTCACACCCTGCACCATGTTGGCCACCAGCGCCCGCAGCGTCCCGGACAGCGCGTTCGCATGGATCGAATCGTCGAGCGGCTTGAACACCACCTTGTCGCCGTCGCGTTTCACTTCCACGCCGGAACCCAGGTGCTTGCGACAGCATGCCCAGCGGGCCCTTGACCGAAATCTGGCCGGGGGCCAGGGTCACTTCCACCCCGCTGGGCAGAGTCACCGGAAGATTTCCAATTCGAGACATCTGTTCTGCTCCTCGCCGCGGTTACGCCACGATGCACAACACTTCGCCGCCGACGCCGGTCTGGCGCGCCTTGCGGTCGGTCATCACACCTCTGGAGGTGGACACGATCGCGACACCCAGGCCGTTCATCACCTGCGGAATGTCCTTGGCCGGCTTGTAGATGCGCAGCCCCGGACGGCTCACCCGCTCGATGCGCTCGATCACCGGGCGGCCGGCGTAGTACTTCAGGCCGATCTCGAGGGCCTGTCTTGGCGCCCTCTCCGCGCAGCGCGAAGTCCTCGATATAGCCTTCGTCCTTGAGAACCTTGGCAATCGACACCTTCAGCTTGCTCGCGGGCACCGCAACCGACGTTTTCTCCGCAAGCTGTGCGTTGCGGATGCGCGTCAGCATGTCGGCAATGGGATCACTCATGCTCATCCAAAGTCTCCTGCTACCAGCTTGCCTTGGTCACGCCGGGAATCTCGCCACGCATGGCGATCTCGCGCAGCTTGCTGCGGCCCAGACCGAACTTGCTGAACACCCCGCGCGGACGCCCGGTCAGCGCAGCAGCGATTGCGCAGCCGCACCGGGCTGGCGTTGCGCGGCAGCCTCTGAAACTTCTCGCGCGCCTCCGTGCGGTCCTCGTCGGACGCCCTGTTGTTATTCATGATTGCGAGCAGCTCGGCGCGCCTGGCCGCGAATTTCTTCACGGTGGCGCGGCGCTTCTTCTCGCGATTGACCAATGCGGTCTTTGCCATGGCGACCTCAGTTCTTGAACGGGAACTTGAACGCGGCGAGGAGCGCACGCGCTTCCTCGTCGGTCTTCGCTGTCGTGGTGATCGTGATGTTCAGGCCCCGCAGTGCGTCGATCTTGTCGTACTCGATCTCGGGGAAAATGATCTGTTCCTTCACGCCCAGGTTGAAATTGCCGCGGCCGTCGAAGGAGCGCGCGGGAATGCCGCGGAAGTCGCGGATGCGCGGAATCGCCACCGAGACCAGCCGATCCAGGAATTCGTACATGCGGCCGCGGCGCAGCGTCACCATGCAGCCGATCGGATAATCCTTGCGGATCTTGAAACCGGCGATCGATTTCTTGGCCTTGGTCACCACCGGCTTCTGGCCGGCGATCCTGGTCATGTCGCCCACCGCGTTGTCGAGGATCTTCTTGTCGTTGACCGCTTCGCCCACACCCATGTTCAGCACGATCTTGTCGATGCGCGGCACCTGCATGGCGGTCTTGTAGCCGAACTGCTTCATCAGAGCCGGCACCACCGCTTCGCGGAAATGCTGCTGCAGCCGCGCCGGCTGAACCGATGCGGCCTTTTCAGTCTGCCGCCTTCGCGGTCGCGGTCTTCGCGGGCGCTGCTTTCGCTGGCCTTCGGCATGTCCTTGGGCTTCGCCGTATCCTCCTTGGCCTTTGCCGTGTCTGCCTTGGACTTCGCCGTGTCTTCCTTGGCCTTCGCCATGTCTTCCTCTTAAGCGTCCAGCATTTCGCCGTTGGACTTGTAGATCCGCACGCGGCGGCCGTCGTCCATCTGCTTTATCGCCGACGCGATCCGCTTTCTGGGTGGTCGGGTTGAACACCGCCACGTTGGAAACGTGGATCGGCATCTCCTTGTCGATGATGCCGCCGGTGGTGCCCTTCATCGGATTGGGCTTCTGGTGCTTCTTGACGCGGTTGGCGCCTTCGACCAGGACGTGGTCATCGCCGAGCACGCGCAGCACCGTGCCGCGCTTGCCCTTGTCCTTGCCGGTGATGACGACGACGTTGTCGCCCTTGCGGATCTTGCGCATGATCGTTCCTTACAGCACTTCCGGCGCGAGCGAGACGATCTTCATGAATCGCTCGGTTCGCAGCTCGCGCGTCACCGGCCCGAAGATGCGGGTGCCGATCGGCTCGAGCTTGGCGTTGAGCAAGACGGCGGCGTTGCTATCGAACTTCACCAGCGAACCGTCCTGGCGGCGCACGCCGCTGCGTGTACGCACCACCACCGCGTGGTAGATCTCGCCCTTCTTGACGCGCCCGCGTGGCGCGCAGTCCTTGATGCTCACCTTGATGACGTCGCCCACACCGGCATAACGGCGCTTGGAACCGCCCAGCACCTTGATGCACATGACGGAGCGCGCGCCGGTGTTGTCGGCGACATCCAGCCTGGATTGCATTTGAATCATCTGCTTACTCTCTCTCCAACTTCGCCCGCCCCGTGTTTTCTACTTCGGCAGACCAGTTTTGGAACCCGTCCGGGTCGGAAACCGGGACGCAACCGGACAATGGCGCTCCGGGAAAAACGCGCAATTCTAGGGAAAAAACTCCGCCGAGGCAAGGATTTCAGGCCTCTTCCTTGGCTTTCTCCACCAGTTTCACCACTTTCCAGGTCTTGGTCCTGGACAGCGGCCGGGTTTCCTCGATCAACACCAGGTCGCCCGGATGGAATTCGTTGTTCTCGTCGTGCGCGTGATACTTCTTGGAGCGGCTGATGAACTTGCCGTAAAGCGGATGCTTGACCTTGCGCTCCACCAGGACCGTAACGGTCTTGTTCATCTTGTCGCTGACCACGCGCCCGGTCAGCTTGCGTGCGTTGGTTTGCTGATTCTCGTTCATCACTGTTTGGCCTTCTCGCCGATCAGCGTGCGCACGCGCGCGATGTCGCGGCGCACCTTCTTGATTTCGCTGGTGTTGTTCAACTGCTGGGTGGCAAGCTGCATGCGCAGAGAGAATTGCGCCTTAAGGAGTTCATTGAGCTCCTTGTTCAGATCGGTCGCGCTCTTGGCTCGGAGTTCACTCGCTTTCATCGCCTATCCCACCTGTCTGATTACGAACGTGGTCAGAATCGGCAGCTTGGAGGCGGCCAGCCGGAATGCCTCGCGCGCCAACCTCTCGTCCACGCCGTCCATCTCGTACAGCACCTTGCCGGGCTGGATCTCCGCCACGTAGTACTCCGGGTTACCCTTGCCGTTGCCCATGCGCACTTCCGCCGGCTTCTGCGAGATCGGCTTGTCCGGGAAGATGCGAATCCAGATCCGGCCGCCGCGCTTGATGTGGCGGGTCATGGCACGGCGCGCGGCCTCGATCTGGCGCGCCGTCAGACGGCCGCGGCCGACGGCCTTCAGGCCATACTCGCCGAAGCTCACCTTGGTGCCGCGGGTAGCGACACCGGTGTTGCGGCCCTTCTGCTCCTTGCGGTACTTCCTTCTAGCTGGCTGCAGCATGCTTGGCTCCTCGTCTTGCCTTCTTTTCCGGCTCCGGCGCTGGCGCGACTACCGGCTGCTCGCCGCGACCGAGCACCTCGCCCTTGAATACCCACACCTTGATGCCGATCACTCCGTAGGTGGTCTTGGCCTCGGAGAAGCCGTAGTCGATGTCGGCACGCAAGGTATGCAGCGGCACGCGGCCTTCGCGGTACCACTCGGTGCGGGCGATTTCGATCCCGTTCAGACGGCCCGCGCTCATGATCTTGATGCCCTGCGCACCCAGGCGCATGGCATTCTGGATCGCGCGCTTCATGGCGCGGCGGAACATGATGCGCTTCTCCAGCTGCTGGGCGATGGAATCCGCGATCAGCTGCGCATCGATCTCGGGCTTGCGCACTTCCTCGATGTTCACGTGGACCGGCACGCCCATCAGTTTCTGCAGTTCGCCGCGCAGATTTTCGATGTCCTCGCCCTTCTTGCCGATCACCACACCGGGACGGGCGCTGTACACGGTGATCTTGGCGTTCTTGGCCGGGCGCTCGATCACCACTTTGCTGACCGCGGCGTGCGCCAGCTTCTTCTTCAGGAAGTCGCGGACCTTGATGTCCTCCTGCAGCATCGCCGGGAAATTCTTGCTGTTCGAGTACCAGCGCGAAGTCCAGTTGCGCTGCACCGACAGCCGGAACCCGGTCGGGTGAATTTTCTGTCCCATGCTTACTCCTTGTCCCCGACTGTCACGTAAATGTGGCAGGTAGGCTTGGTGATCTTGAAGCCGCGGCCCTTGGCGCGCGGCATGAAACGCTTCAGGCTCGTACCCTGCTCGACGTGGATGGTGGTCACCTTCAACTCGTCGATGTCGGCACCCTCGTTGTGCTCCGCATTGGCGATCGCCGACTCCAGCACCTTGCGGATGATCTTGGCGCTCTTTTTTGGGCTGAAGGCGAGCAGGCTCAGCGCCTTGTCCACCGGCAGGCCGCGCACCTGGTCGGCAACCAGGCGTCCCTTCTGGGCCGACAGGCGCACGCCGCGCAAAATAGCAGAAGTTCTCATCGTCATTTCTCCCATCGCCCTTACTTCTTCCCGGCTGCTGCCGGTGCCGACGGCGATGCCGGCCCCGGTGCCGATGCGCCGGTAGTCGGCGCAACGACCTTCTTGTCGCCGGTGTGCACCTTGAATGTGCGGGTAAGCGCGAACTCGCCGAGTTTGTGTCCGACCATGTTCTCGCTGACATACACCGGCACGTGCTGCCGGCCGTTGTGGACGGCGATGGTGAGCCCGACGAAATCCGGAAGAATGGTGGAACGGCGCGACCAGGTCTTGATCGGGCGCTTGTCGTTGGTGGCGCGCGCCGCATTCACCTTGTCTACCAGGTGATGATCGACGAACGGGCCTTTCTTGATCGAACGTGCCATGTGTCCTTACCCCTTACTTGCCGTGGCGATCGCGCACGATCATGCCGCGGGTGCGCTTGTTGCGGCGGGTCTTGTAACCCTTGGTCGGCGTGCCCCACGGGCTCACCGGATCCCGACCGGCAGCGGTCTTGCCTTCGCCGCCGCCGTGCGGGTGGTCGATCGGGTTCATCGCCACGCCGCGAACCGTCGGACGCACGCCGCGCCAGCGCACGCGTCCTGCCTTGCCGATGGACTCGAGGTTGTGCTCTTCATTGCCGACTTCGCCGATGGTCGCGCGGCAGTCGACGTGCACCTTGCGGATTTCGCCGGAACGCAGGCGCAACTGCGCATAGGTGCCTTCGCGCGCCAGCAACTGCACCGAAGTCCCCGCGGAACGCGCCAATTGCGCGCCTTTGCCGGGCAGCATTTCGACGCAGTGGATGGTGGTGCCCACCGGCATGTTGCGCAGCGGCAGCGTGTTGCCGGCCTTGATCGGCGCCTGCGCCCCGTTGATGACCTCCTGTCCCACCGTCACGCCCTTGGGGGCGATGATGTAACGGCGCTCGCCGTCGGCGTAACACAGCAGCGCCAGACTGGCGCTGCGGTTCGGGTCGTATTCGAGGCGCTCGACCTTGGCGGCAATGCCGTCCTTGTCGCGCACGAAATCGACGATGCGATAGTGATGCTTGTGGCCCCCGCCCTGATGGCGCGTGGTGATGTGGCCGCGGTTGTTGCGCCCGGCACGCTTGCTCTGTTTCTCGACCAGCGCGGCAACCGGCTTGCCCTTGTGCAGGTTGGCGTTGACGACCTTGACCAGCGCGCGCCGGCCGGGGGATGTCGGTTTGACTTTGACGAGTGCCATTTACTTGGTCTCCCCTGCTGCGAAGTTGATCTCCTGGCCCGGCTTCAGGCAGACATAGGCCTTCTTCCAGTGCCGGCGGCGGCCGATGAAACGGCCGAATCGCTTTTCCTTGCCCTTCACGTTGGCGACCTGGACGCTTTTCACCTGCACCTTGAACAGCAGTTCCACCGCAGCCTTGATCTCGGGCTTGGTGGCATCCTGCGCGACGCGGAAGATCACCTGTTCGTTCTTGTCGGCGACAAATGTACTTTTTTCAGACACGACCGGCGCGAGCAGCACCTGCATCAGCCGCTCCTGATTGACGGAGCCCGCCTTGATGCCGCCCGGCTTGTCAGCGTCCTTCTTGATCGCATCTGCGTTCATGCCAGCATCTCCTCGAACTTCGCCACCGCGCCCTTGGTGATCAGCGTATTGCTGAAGCGCAGCAGGCTGACCGGGTCCGCCTGACCGGGTTCCACGACCAGCACGTTGATCAGGTTGCGCGCCGACAACACCAGGTTCTCGTCGAGGCTGTCGGTGATGATCAGCACGTTATCCATGCCCATGCCCTTGACCTTCTGCGCCAGTTGCTTGGTCTTGGGCGAATCGACCTTGAAGTTCTCGACCACGGCGAGACGGCCTTCCCGGGCCAGCTGCGACAGGATCGAGGCCAGGCCGGCGCGGAACATCTTGCGGTTGACCTTGTGGCTGAAGTTCTCATCCGGGCTGTTCGGGAAAATCTTGCCGCCGCCACGCCACAATGGGCTGGACGCCATGCCGGCGCGCGCGCGGCCGGTGCCCTTCTGGCGCCAGGGCTTGCGCGTGGATTTGGCGATATCGCTGCGTCCCTTCTGGGCACGGGTGCCGAGACGGGCGTTGGCCATATATGCGGTGACCACCTGGTGCACCAGCGATTCGTTGTACGCGCGTCCGAACAGCTCGTCGGAGGCCTTGACGCTTGCGGTGGCCTCACCCTTGTCGTTGATCAGTTTGAGTTCCATTACGCCGCCCTCGTCTTCACCGAAGGATGCACGATCACGTCGCCGCCTTCGGAACCGGGAACCGCACCCTTGATCAGCAGCAACTGGCGCTCGGCGTCGATGCGCACGATTTCCAGTTTCTGCGCGGTGCGCTGCACGGCACCCAGATGGCCGGACATCTTCTTGCCGGGGAACACGCGGCCCGGATCCTGCGCCATTGAGATCGAGCCCGGCTTGTTGTGCGACACCGAATTGCCGTGGCTGGCGCGATTGGACGAGAAGTGATGGCGCTTGATAACGCCGGCAAAGCCCTTGCCGATCGCGGTGCCGGTCACGTCGACAAACTGGCCGACCTTGAAGATATCGACACCGACCTGGCCGCCGATCTTCAGGCTGGCGAGCTGATCGGGTTCGACACGGAATTCCCTGAGGATGTGACCGGCTTCGACGGCGGCCTTGGCAAAGTGGCCGGCCGCCGGCTTGGAAACCCGGCTGGCGCGGCGCTTGCCGAACGTCACCTGCACCGCGGCATAGCCGTCGGTCTCGGGCGTCTTGATCTGGGTCACGCGATTGTTCGACACATCCACGACCGTCACCGGAACGGCATCGCCGTCATCGGTAAACAGTCGCGTCATGCCGATCTTGCGACCGACTAGTCCTAAACTCATTTTTATTTCCTCTGCAGAGGCGCCGGCTGCAATTGGCCGGCGGTTAACTATCAGGATTGAGCGACCAGGATTGAGCGATTGCACGTTTCAGCCCGCTCAGTCCTTGATCACTCAATCCTCAATCCTACAACTTGATCTCTACATCCACGCCGGCCGGCAGATCCAGCTTCATCAGCGCATCCACCGTCTTGTCGGTCGGGTCGATGATGTCCATCAGGCGCAGATGGGTGCGGATCTCGAACTGGTCGCGCGAAGTCTTGTTTGCGTGCGGGCTGCGCAGCACATCGAAACGCTCGATGCGGGTGGGCAGCGGAACCGGGCCCTTGACCACTGCGCCGGTGCGCTTGGCGGTCTCGACGATTTCGATCGCCGACTGGTCGATCAGGCGATAGTCGAAGGCCTTCAGGCGAATGCGGATTTTCTGGTTTTGCATTTTCTCTACTCGATGACCTTTGACACCACGCCGGCACCCACGGTGCGGCCGCCCTCGCGAATGGCAAAGCGCAAGCCCTCTTCCATCGCAATGGGCTGAATGAGCTGCACGGTAATGGCCACGTTGTCCCCGGGCATCACCATCTCGGTGCCCGCCGGCAACTCCACCGCACCGGTCACATCGGTGGTGCGGAAGTAGAACTGCGGACGGTAGCCGTTGAAAAACGGGGTGTGGCGCCCGCCCTCTTCCTTGGAGAGCACGTAGACTTCGGCCGCGAACTTGGTGTGCGGAGTGATCGAGCCGGGCTTGGCCAGCACCTGGCCGCGCTCGACTTCTTCGCGCTTGGTGCCCCGCAGCAGCACCCCGATGTTGTCGCCCGCCTGCCCCTGGTCCAGCAGCTTCCTGAACATCTCCACCCCGGTGCACACGGTCTTGATGGTGGGCTTCAAACCCACGATCTCCAGTTCATCGCCCACTTTGACGATCCCGCGCTCCACCCGCCCCGTGACCACGGTGCCGCGCCCGGAAATGGAGAAGACGTCTTCGACCGGCATCAGAAACGGGCCGTCGAGGCCCGCTTGGGCTGGGGAATATAGGTGTCCAGCGCATCGGCCAGCTTGAAGATCGCCCCTTCGCCCATGTCGGTCTTGTCGCCTTCCAGGGCCTTGAGCGCGCTGCCAATGATGATCGGGGTCTTGTCGCCGGGAAATTCGTACTTGGAGAGCAGTTCGCGCACTTCCATTTCCACCAGTTCCAGCAGTTCCTTGTCGTCGACCATGTCGGCCTTGTTCATGAACACGACGATGTAGGGAACGCCCACCTGGCGCGCCAGCAGTATGTGCTCGCGCGTCTGCGGCATCGGGCCGTCGGCAGCCGAGACCACCAGGATCGCGCCGTCCATCTGCGCCGCACCGGTGATCATGTTCTTCACGTAGTCGGCATGCCCCGGGCAGTCCACGTGCGCGTAGTGGCGCTTGGCCGTTTCGTATTCCACGTGCGCGGTGTTGATGGTGATCCCGCGGGCCTTCTCTTCCGGCGCATTGTCGATCTGGTCGTAGGCCTTGGCCTCGCCCCCGAACTTCTTCGACAGCACCAGCGTGAGCGCCGCCGTCAGCGTGGTCTTGCCATGGTCCACGTGACCAATCGTCCCCACGTTCACGTGCGGCTTGGTGCGCTCAAACTTTCCCTTTGACATGTTGCCGTTCCTTCCTGCTTACGCAGCCTTCTTATTGATCACCGCTTCGGCGACGGTCTTCGGCGCTTCGGCGTAATGCTTGAATTCCATCGTGTATGTGGCGCGGCCCTGGGTGGCGGAGCGCAGCGTCGTCGAATAACCGAACATTTCCGCCAGCGGCACTTCCGCCTTGATCACCATCGTGCCCGCCACTTCTTCCTGGCCCTGGATCATGCCGCGGCGCGAAGACAGGTCGCCGATGACGTTGCCGACGAAGTTCTCCGGCGTCTCCACTTCCACCGCCATCATCGGCTCGAGCAGCACCGGGCTGGCCTTGCGCATGCCGTCCTTGAATGCGATCGAGGCGGCCATCTTGAATGCGTTTTCGTTCGAGTCCACGTCGTGGTAGGAACCGTCGAACAGCGTGACCTTGACGTCCACCACCGGGAATCCGGCCAGCACGCCGTTGGGCAGCGTTTCCTGCAGGCCCTTGTCCACCGCCGGGATGTATTCGCGCGGCACCGTGCCGCCCTTGATGGCGTCGACGAATTCGTATCCCTTGCCCGCTGCGTTCGGCTCCAGCTTGAGCCACACGTGGCCGTACTGGCCGCGGCCGCCGGACTGCTTGATGAACTTGCCTTCGACTTCCACCGCTTTCTTGATGGCTTCGCGGTAGGCCACCTGCGGCTTGCCGACGTTGGCTTCCACGCCGAACTCGCGCTTCATGCGGTCGACGATGATTTCCAGGTGCAACTCGCCCATGCCGGAGATGATGGTCTGGCCGGATTCCTCGTCGGTGTGCACGCGGAACGACGGATCTTCCTGCGCCAGGCGGTTCAGCGCGACGCCCATCTTTTCCTGGTCGGCCTTGGTCTTGGGTTCCACCGCCTGGGAAATCACCGGCTCGGGGAACACCATGCGCTCGAGCGTGATGACCTTGTCCGGATCGCACAGCGTTTCGCCGGTCGACGCCTCCTTGAGGCCGACCGCGGCGGCGATGTCGCCGGCGTGCACTTCCTTGATTTCTTCACGCTGGTTGGCGTGCATCTGCAACAGACGGCCGATGCGCTCCTTGCGTCCGCGTACCGAGTTGTAGACGGTGTCGCCCGACTTGAGCACGCCGGAATAGACGCGGATGAAGGTGAGCTGGCCGACATAGGGGTCGGTCATGATCTTGAACGCCAGCGCGGCGAACGGCTCGCTGTCGTCGGCCTTGCGCGCCACGATCTGTGCCGTCCGTCGTCTTCACCCTTGACCGGCGGGATGTCCACCGGCGACGGCATGTAGTCGATCACCGCGTCGAGCATCGCCTGCACGCCCTTGTTCTTGAATGCCGAACCGCACAGCATCGGCACGATTTCGTTCTTGATGACGCGCGTGCGCAGGCCTGCCTTGATGTCCGCCTCGGAGAGATCGTGCCCTTCGAGGTACTTGTGCATCAGTTCGTCGTTGGCCTCGGCCGCCGCCTCGACCATCTTCTCGCGCCATTTCTTCGCCTCTTCGACCAGATTGGCCGGAATTTCGCGCAGATCGTATTTGGTGCCCTGCGTCGCGTCGTCCCAGTAAATCGCCTTCATCTTGACCAGATCGACGATGCCCTCGAATTTCTCCTCCGCGCCGATCGGGATCTGGATCGGCACCGGGTTGCCCTTGAGCCGGGTGCGGATATGGTCGTAGGACTTGAAGTAGTCCGCGCCTTGGCGGTCCATCTTGTTGACGAATGCCAGGCGCGGCACCTTGTACTTGTTGGCCTGGCGCCACACCGTTTCCGATTGCGGCTGCACGCCGGCAACGGCGTCGTACACCATGCAGGCGCCGTCGAGCACGCGCATCGAGCGCTCGACTTCGATGGTGAAATCCACGTGGCCCGGCGTGTCGATGATATTGATGCGGTGCTGCGGATAGCCGCCGTCCATCCCCTTCCAGAAACAGGTGGTCGCCGCGGAAGTGATGGTGATGCCGCGCTCGCGTTCCTGCTCCATCCAGTCCATGATCGCGGCGCCGTCGTGCACTTCGCCGATCTTGTGCGACACGCCGGTGTAGAACAGGATGCGTTCGGTGGTCGTGGTCTTGCCGGCGTCAATGTGTGCACTGATGCCGATGTTGCGGTAGCGCTCGATGGGGGTGACGCGGGACATGGTATTTTCCGGGATGTCTCGCGATTTAGAACCGGTAATGCGCAAAGGCCTTGTTGGCCTCCGCCATGCGGTGCACTTCCTCGCGCTTTTTCATCGCGCCGCCGCGGCCTTCCGCGGCTTCGGCCAGTTCGGCGGCCAGGCGCGCATCCATCGATTTTTCGGCGCGCTTGCGCGCGGCATCGCGCAGCCAGCGCATCGCCAGGGCGTTGCGGCGAACCGAACGCACTTCCACCGGCACCTGGTAGTTGGCGCCGCCGACGCGGCGGCTCTTCACCTCGACCATCGGGCGCACGTTGCCGAGCGCCTGGTTGAACACTTCCAGCGGATCCTTGCCGGATCTTCTTGTTGATCTGCTCCAGCGCGCCGTAGACGATGGGCTCGGCGACCGACTTCTTGCCGCGGGTCATCAGCACGTTGACGAACTTGGCAACCTCCTGGCTGCTGTATTTCGGATCCGGAAGCGTCTCGCGCTTCGGTACTTCTCTGCGTCGTGGCATAAGGTCCTCGGTTCTTCGGGATTCTGGTCCGGCGCGCGCTATGCGGCCTTCGGTTTCTTGGCGCCGTACTTGGAACGGCTCTGCTTGCGGTCCTTCACGCCCGCGGTATCGAGGCTGCCGCGCACCATGTGGTAGCGCACGCCCGGCAAATCCTTCACGCGGCCGCCACGGATCAGCACCACCGAGTGCTCCTGCAGGTTGTGGCCTTCGCCGCCGATGTAGCTGATCACCTCGAAACCGTTGGTAAGCCGCACCTTGGCCACTTTGCGCAACGCCGAGTTCGGCTTCTTCGGCGTCGTGGTATAGACGCGCGTGCAAACGCCGCGTTTTTGCGGGGACCCTGCGAGCGCCGGCACCTTGCTTTTGGTCTTCGGCAAGGCTCGCGGTTTGCGCACTAACTGGTTGATTGTTGGCATTATTTCCGGTCCTAAAAAACCCGGGACGGCGTCGCCGCCGTCCCACGGTTGTTTACTGCGATCACTGCCGACCCGGGATTGCCGCCGGAACGGCAGGTAAAAAGACGGCAAATTCTATGGGCCGCCGTCTGGAGTGTCAAGCAACCTGCTCGTCTCCTGCTGCCTCCGCCGCCTCCGGTTCAGCGATCAGGGCGCTCGGTCGCGAACTCCGGCGGCTGCCTGCGGACGCGTCGGTTCTTGTGGTAGGCCAGACCGGTGCCGGCCGGAATCAACCGGCCGACGATGACGTTTTCCTTGAGGCCGCGCAGGTCGTCCTTCTTGCCCATGATCGCCGCCTCGGTCAGCACGCGCGTGGTTTCCTGGAACGAGGCCGCCGAGATGAACGAATCGGTGGACAGCGACGCCTTGGTGATACCCAGCAGCATGTACTCGTAGGTTGCCGGCTTCTTGCCGTCGGCATCGAGCTGGTCGTTCTCCTCCAGCACTTCGGCACGCTCGACCTGCTCGCCGGTGATGAAGTCGGTATCGCCGACATCGACGATCTGCACACGGCGCAACATCTGCCGCACGATCACTTCGATGTGCTTGTCGTTGATCTTCACGCCCTGCAGGCGGTACACGTCCTGCACTTCGTCGGTGATGTAGCGGGCCAGTGCCTCGACACCCAGCAGGCGCAGGATGTCGTGCGGATCGGCCGGGCCGTCGACGATGATCTCGCCCTTGTTCACCACCTGGCCGTCGTGCGCCATCACGTGCTTGTCCTTGGGGATCAGGTACTCGTGGGCCACGCCGTCCAGATCGGTGATCACCAGGCGCTGCTTGCCCTTGGTGTCCTTGCCGAACGACACGGTGCCGGTGACTTCCGCCAGCACGCCGGCATCCTTCGGCGAACGCGCCTCGAACAGCTCGGCCACGCGCGGCAGACCGCCGGTGATGTCGCGGGTCTTGGACGTTTCCTGCGGGATGCGCGCCAGCACTTCGCCCACGCCTACCTGCTGGCCGTCCTTCACCGTGATGACCGAATGGATCTGGAAGGTGATGTTGACCGGCAGCTCGGTGCCCGGGATCTTCACTTCCTTGCCCTTCTCGTCGACCAGCTTCACGCTCGGACGCAGCCCCTTGGCCTGCGCCACGCCGCGGCGCTTGGGATCGATGACCACCAGCGTGGACAGCCCGGTGACATCGTCGATCTGCCTCGCCACGGTCACGCCTTCTTCCACGTTGTCGAACTTCACCCGTCCGGCATACTCGGTGATGATCGGCCGGGTATGCGGATCCCATGTAGCCAGCACCTTGCCGGCCTTGACCTGCGCTCGCATCGGTCACGTGCAGCATGGCGCCGTAGGGAACCTTGTGGCGTTCGCGCTCGCGGCCGTTGTCGTCCAGGATCAGCACTTCGCCGGAACGGGAAATCGCCACCTGCTCGCCGCGCACGTTGGTCACGTAGCGCATCAGCGGCGAGAAGCGCGCCGTGCCGTTGGATTTCGATTCGATCTGGCTCGCCACTGCGGTACGCGAAGCCGCACCGCCGATGTGGAATGTGCGCATGGTCAGCTGGGTACCCGGCTCGCCGATCGACTGCGCCGCGATCACGCCGACCGCTTCGCCGACGTTGACGATCTGCCCGCGGCCCAGATCGCGCCCGTAGCACTTGGCGCACAGACCATAGCGCGTGTCGCAGGTGAGCGGCGTGCGCACCTTGACTTCGTCGATGCCCAGCGTCTCGATGCGCTCCACCGCCTCTTCGTCCAGCAGCGTGCCGGCCGTGATAGGCGATCTGGCTGTTCTCGGGATTGACCACGTCGTTGGCGGCCACGCGGCCGAGAATGCGCTCGCGCAAGGCCTCGACCACCTCGCCGCCCTCGATCAGGGCCTTCATCGCCACACCGTTGGTCGTGCCGCAATCGTCCTCGGTCACCACCAGGTCCTGGGTCACGTCCACCAGACGGCGCGTCAGATAACCGGAGTTCGCGGTCTTCAACGCCGTGTCGGCCAGACCCTTGCGCGCGCCGTGCGTCGAGATGAAGTACTGCAGCACGTTCAGCCCTTCGCGGAAGTTCGCGGTAATCGGCGTTTCGATGATCGAGCCGTCCGGCTTGGCCATCAGGCCGCGCATGCCGGCCAGCTGGCGGATCTGCGCAGCCGAACCGCGCGCGCCGGAGTCGGCCATCATGTAAATGGAGTTGAACGATTCCTGCGACATCGGGTTGCCCTTCTTGTCCTTCATCGGCACCCAGTCGCTGTTCCTGGTGTCCCATCCACCACCGGTTCCTGTCCGAGGCGCTCCATCATCGCCTTGGCGACCATGTCGCCGGCGCGGCCCCAGATGTCCACCACCTTGTTGTAGCGCTCGCCCTGGGTCACCAGGCCCGAGGTGTACTGCGACTCGATGTCCTGGACTTCCTTCTCGGCGGCGTCGATCAGTTGTTCTTTCTCCGGCGGGATCTCCATGTCGTCCACGCAGATCGAGATGCCGGCGCGGGTCGCGTAGGTAAAGCCGGTGTACATCAGCTTGTCGGCGAAGATCACCGTCTCGCGCAGGCCGCAACGGCGGAAGCCGGCGTTGATCAGCTTGGAGATTTCCTTCTTCTTGAGCGCCTTGTTGATCAGCTCGAACGGCAGTCCCGGCCGGCAGGATCTCGGACAGGAGCGCACGGCCCACCGTGGTGTCATAGCGGGTGACGCGCTCGCTCACGTTGTCGGCTTCGTCCTTGTCGAACTCCTTGATGCGCACCAGCACCGTGGCGTGCAGCTCGACCATGCCGGTTGTCATAGGCGCGCTGCACTTCGGCGACGTCGCGGAAAATCATGCCCTCGCCGCGCGCGCCGATCTTCTCGCGGGTCATGTAGTACAGGCCCAGCACGATGTCCTGCGACGGCACGATGATCGGGTCGCCGTTGGCCGGCGACAGGATGTTGTTGGAGGACAGCATCAGCGTGCGCGCTTCCATCTGCGCTTCCAGCGACAGCGGCACGTGCACCGCCATCTGGTCGCCGTCGAAGTCGGCGTTGAACGCCGCGCACACCAGCGGATGCAGCTGGATCGCCTTGCCTTCGATCAGCACCGGCTCGAACGCCTGGATGCCCAGGCGGTGCAGCGTCGGCGCGCGGTTCAGCATCACCGGATGCTCGCGGATCACCTCTTCGAGGATGTCCCACACCACCGGGTTTTCGTTCTCCACTTCGCGCTTGGCTGCCTTGATGGTGCCGGCGATGCCCATCACTTCCAGCTTGTGGAAAATGAACGGCTTGAACAGCTCCAGCGCCATCTTCTTCGGCAGTCCGCACTGGTGCAGTTTCAGTTGCGGCCCGACCACGATCACCGAGCGGCCGGAGTAATCGACGCGCTTGCCCAGCAGGTTCTGGCGGAAGCGGCCGCCCTTGCCCTTGATCATGTCGGCCAGCGACTTCAGCGGACGCTTGTTGGCGCCGGTCATCGCCTTGCCGCGGCGGCCGTTGTCCAGCAGTGAATCCACCGCCTCCTGCAGCATGCGCTTCTCGTTGCGCACGATGATTTCCGGCGCCTTGAGTTCGAGCAGGCGCTTCAGCCGGTTGTTGCGGTTGATGACGCGGCGATACAGGTCGTTCAGGTCGGAAGTCGCAAAGCGGCCGCCATCCAGCGGCACCAGCGGACGCAGTTCCGGCGGCAGCACCGGCAGCACTTCCATCACCATCCAGTCGGCCTTGATGCCCGGATTTCTGGAAGCCTTCGAGCACTTTCAGACGCTTGGCGATCTTCTTGATCTTGGTTTCGGAGTCGGTGCCCTCGAGTTCCTTGCGCAGCGTGTCGATTTCCTTGTTCAGATCGAGATGGCGCAGCAGCTCGCGCACGCCTTCGGCACCCATCGCCGCATGGAACTCGTCGCCAAACTCCTCGACTTTCTCCAGGTAGGCATCCTCGGAGAGCAGCTCGCCGCGCTTCATCGGCGTCATTCCCGGGTTGGTGACCACGAAGGCCTCGAAATAGAGCACGCGCTCGATGTCGCGCAGCGTCATGTCGAGCACCATGCCCAGGCGGCTCGGCAGGCTCTTCAGGAACCAGATGTGCGCCACCGGGCTCGCCAGTTCGATGTGACCCATGCGCTCGCGGCGCACCTTGGACAGGGTGACTTCCACGCCGCATTTCTCGCAGATCACGCCGCGGTGTTTCAGGCGCTTGTACTTGCCGCACAGGCACTCGTAATCCTTCACCGGGCCGAAGATCTTGGCGCAGAACAGGCCATCGCGCTCCGGCTTGAAGGTGCGGTAGTTGATGGTCTCGGGCTTCTTCACTTCGCCGTACGACCAGGAACGGATTTTCTCAGGGGAAGCCAGTCCGATCTTGATGGCATCGAACTCTTCTTCCTGCGTAACCTGCTTGAACAAATCGAGCAATGCTTTCATTCACGACTCCTTGCAGTGAGTTGGGCTACTGCTGCGGATCAATAACGGTCCAGATCGATGTCGATCGCGAGCGATCGGATTTCCTTCACCAGCACGTTGAAGGACTCCGGCATGCCGGCGTCGATCTTGTGTTCGCCCTTGACGATGTTTTCGTACACCTTGGTGCGGCCGCCCACGTCGTCGGACTTGACGGTGAGCATTTCCTGCAGCGTGTACGCAGCGCCATAAGCCTCGAGCGCCCAGACTTCCATTTCGCCGAAACGCTGGCCGCCGAACTGCGCCTTGCCGCCCAGCGGCTGCTGGGTGACGAGCGAGTACGGGCCGGTGGAGCGGGCGTGCATCTTGTCGTCCACCAGGTGGTGCAGCTTCAGCATGTGCATGTAACCCACGGTGACAGGCCGGTCGAAGAGTTCACCGGTGCGGCCGTCCATCAGCGCAATCTGGCCGGATTTCGGCAGGCCCGCGAGTTCGAGCATGGTCTTGATCTCGTCCTCGTTGGCGCCATCGAAAACCGGGGTCGCGAACGGCACGCCGGACTGGAGATTGCGCGCCAGATCGATAACTTCGATGTCGGTGAACTCACTGATGTCTTCGGCTTTGCCGCTGGAGTTGTAGATCACCGTCAGCGCCTTGCGGATGTCGGCGATCTTGGCCTGGGCCTTGAGCAGTTCGCCGATGCGCTTGCCCAGACCCTTGGCCGCCCATCCGAGATGGGTTTCCAGAATCTGGCCGACGTTCATCCGCGAGGGCACGCCCAGCGGATTGAGCACCACGTCCACCGGGGTACCGTCGGCCATGTGCGGCATGTCCTCGATCGGCGTGATCTTGGAGATCACGCCCTTGTTGCCGTGGCGGCCGGCCATCTTGTCGCCAGGCTGCAGACGGCGCTTGACCGCGAGGTAGACCTTGACCATCTTCTGCACGCCCGGGGGCAGCTCATCGCCGCTGGTCAGCTTGCGCTTCTTTTCCTCGAAGGCCGCATCGAATGCCTTGCGCGTCTGCTCCAAACCTTCCTGCAGCTGCTCGAGCTGTTGTGCTGCCTCTTCGTTCGCCAAACGAACGTCGAACCAGTGGTAGCGTTCGATATCCTGCAGGTAGGCCTTGGTGATTTTGGCTGCCCTTGGCGAGCTTCTTCGGACCGCCGTTGGCGGTCTTGCCGATGAGCAAGCGCTCGATCCGGCCGAAAGCGTCGTCCTCGACGATGCGCAACTGGTCGGCCAGGTCCTTCTTGTAGCGCTTCAGTTCGTCGTCGATGATCTGCTGCGGCACGCTTGTCGCGCTCGATGCCCTCGCGGGTGAATACCTGCACGTCGATCACCGTGCCGGACATGCCCGAGGGCACGCGCAAGCTGGTGTCCTTCACATCGGAGGCCTTCTCGCCGAAGATCGCGCGCAGCAGTTTTTCTTCCGGCGTGAGCTGGGTTTCGCCCTTGGGCGTGACCTTGCCCACCAGCACGTCGCCGGCTTCGACTTCCGCGCCGATGTAAACGATGCCGGACTCGTCCAGCCGCGCCAGCATTCCCTCGGACAGGTTGGAGATGTCGCGGGTGATTTCCTCGGGCCCGAGCTTGGTGTCGCGTGCCACAACGGACAGCTCCTCGATGTGGATCGAGGTGAAGCGGTCTTCGGCCACCACGCGCTCCGAGATCAGGATCGAGTCCTCGAAGTTGTAGCCGTTCCAGGGCATGAACGCGACCAGCAGGTTCTGCCCCAGCGCCAGTTCGCCCATGTCGGTCGACGCACCGTCGGCCACCACATCGCCACGGGCAATGTGGTCGCCGACCTTGACGATCGGACGCTGGTTGATGTTGGTGTTCTGGTTGGAACGGGTGTACTTGACCAGGTTGTA
>CAVOIO010000042.1:0-110571 GCA_963695915.1 uncultured beta proteobacterium | reverse complement strand
GGCGGCGAGGGGCCGTCTGCCAACGCCCTGGAGGAGGCGACGCGGAAGCTTGCCGGGGAACCGGGACGCCGGAGCGCTGCTGGTGGCCGACGCTGGAGGCGAGGACGCCATCGTCGGTGTCCTCGCCGCCAGCTGGCAGTACGCGATCCACGTCCCCGGGCACTACGGGACGATCCAGGACCTCTGGGTCCACGAGGGCTGGCGCAGCAAAGCGATCGGCCGCGACCTGCTGGAAGCCTTCTTCGACCTCGCTCGCGAAGAAGGGCGAAGCGCGTCGAGGTCGGGCTGCCACGCGACGATTTCGCCAAGCTCGGCGCGACCGAAGCGTTCTACCTGGCCAACGGCTTCGTGCCGCTCGGCCCGCGGATGCGGAGGATCCTGGCGAGCGCGGAGCTGCTGGTGATCGAGCAGCGGGGCGGGAACGGGAGCGGCAGCGGCGCCCACTGGATCCTCGAAGGCGGCCGCATCCTGCCCGGCGTGGACGACAACCGCCGCATGGCCGAGCTGCGCAGCGGGCTGCTGCGCCACAGCGGCGTGCGCGCCGCCACCGCCGACGCCGACAGCGAAGACGTCGAGCAGACCCTCAGCGTGCTGCACGAGCCCGACTACCTCGAGGCGCTCGGCGAGGTCTCCGAGGAGCCGGTGGTGATCCCGGAGCTGACGCCCCCGGGGCTGCCTCCCGACATCCCCGTCTGCGCCAGCGGCGTCGCCGCGGCGCGTGAGGGGGTGCGCACGGCGATGACGGCGGCGGATCGACTCGCGGCCGGCGCCGGCTTCACCTACGCGCTCTGCCGCCCGCCCGGCCACCATGCCGGCCCGGCCTGGTTCGCCGGCTACTGCTACCTCAATACCGCTGCCGCGGCGGTGCAGGCGCTGCGCGACCGCGGCGTCAGCCCGGTCGAATCCTCGATGTTCACCTGCACTACCCGAACGGAACCGCGGCGATCGTCGAGTCGATGAGCGACACCAGCCTGCACTCGCTGCACGCCTCGCCGGTGACCAACGTCGCCGAGCTGACGGTGACGCCGAGCAGCGAGCGCGAAGTGGTGGTCGAGTTCGCCGGCAGCCCCGACGCGGGGCTCTACCTCGACGCTGTCGCCGACTCGATCGAGGCGCTGGCGCGGTCCTCCGCCGCCCTCGTCGTCTCGCTCGGCTATGACATCGTCGCCGGCGACCCGCACGGTCCTGGAGCTTCTCGCCGCAGATCTTCGCCCAGATCGGCAGCCTGCTGGCGGCGTCGGGGCGGCCGGTCTGCGTGATCCAGGAGGGCGGCTACGCGCTCGACTCGCTGGCGGCCTGCAGTTACGCCTTCGCCAGCGGCCTGCTCGACGGAGGTAGAGCCGATCGAGTCTCGGCCCCTTTATGTCGGATAGCGACATAAAGGGGCCAAGGCGGTTTCTCCCATGAGCGGGCTCTAGCAGCTCCCGCGGCGCCTCGATCGGATCGACGAGGAGATCGCGCGCCTGCTCGGCGAGTGCTTCGAGATCTGCCGCGAAGTCGCGCGGCACAAGAGCGCGCGGGCGATCCCGACTACGCAGCCCGAGCGGGTCGCCGAGGTGCGCCGCGCGACCTCGCGCGCGGCGCCGAACGCCGACCTGCCGGCCGACTTCACCGCGGACCTTTCGAGCTCTTGATCGGCGCCACCGGCAGGCTGAGGACGAGCTGATGGAGGGAGCCGCGGTGGCGCCGGAGGGAGGCGAGGGATGAGCGAGGCCAACGGCAACCGGCCTCGGCGCAGGTGGGGCGGCCGGTCTCGCCGCCCGGGCCGCGGATGCCGAGCGCCCTGCAGGCGATCGGCTGGGCGAAGTGTCCGATGGCCTTCCTCAAGGTGCTGCCGAGGAGCGCGACGGCGACACCTTCGCCCTGCGCACCTGCGACTCGGGGACGTGGGTGGTGCTGGCCGCCCCGAGGATGTGAGGGAGAAGTCTTCACCGCCGAGGCTGGTAGCCTCGGCGTCGCCCTTGCCAACCCGCTGTGGGGCCGGTGCTGGGCTCGCGCTCGGTGACGCCGACGGAGGAGCCCGAGCAGATGACCCGGCGCCGCTGATGCTGCTGCCCTTCCACGGCAATCGCGACGAAACGGTGACGCCGAGACGATCGGCCGAGATGGCGCGCCGAGGTGCGCAGCTGGCCTCTGGGCGAGCCCTTCGCGCCTCTGGCCGCGGACGCAGTCGATCACCCAGGGAGGTGGTGATGCGGGCGGTCTTCGGCCCGGTCAGGACGGCCGCCTCGATCGCCTGCGCAAGCGCTGGGGCGCCTGACCGAGCCGATGAACGACCCCGGCAGCGTCGCCCTGCTGGCGGTCGGCTCCCGCTGGCGGTCCGCAGCCGCCGCTACCGCGAGGCGATGGAGCGGTCGAAGAAGCCGTCCTGGAGAAGTCCGCCGCCGCCGGACGGAAGGCGAGGAGGGCCGCGAGGACGTCGTCTCGATGCTGGTGGGGGCGCGCTACGAGACGGCTCGCCGATGAGCGAGAAGGACCTGCGCGACGAACTGCTGACCCTGCCACGGAAACGGCCCGACCTCCTCCTCGCTGGCCTGGGTCTTCGAGCCCTGCTGCGCCATCCCGAGAGCTGGCGCGGCTGCGCGAGGAGGCGCCGGCGGGAGAGGACGGTCTACATGGACGCCGTGGTCAAGGAGACGCTGCGGCTCTGCCCGCCCGTGGCGGTCGGTCGCGGCGCCTGCTGAGCGATGGAGAGTGGCGGTCACATGCCGCCGCCGGGGACCACGGTGGCCCCCTGCATCCACCTGATCATCCGCCGCGAGGACGTCGACTCGCACCCGCCAGCTTGTCCCCGAGCGCTTCCTCAACACAGCCGCCGGGCACCCTACACCTATCCCCTTCGGCGGCGGCGTGCGCCGCTGCCTCGCCGCCAGCGACGCGGAGATGGAGATGAAGCGGGTGCGGCGACACGGTGCTCGGCGAGGTCGAGCTGCGCCCGGTCGACGCCCGCTCCGAGCGCGCCCGTCGCAGCGCCACCGCCTCGAGCCCCGACCGGCGCAGCCTCGTCGTCGCCGAGCCCGTCGCCCGACGAGCGCCGACCATCTGATCGATCGTCGTCGGCGCCGGCGCAACCGCCGGATCGCGTACAAAGGTCCACATCCTCAACAGCCTCGGCCCCGCCAGCCTCTCGATGAAGGTGATCGAGGCGGTGGAGGTCGCCGCCTCCTGGCTGGGGCGCACGCACTACCTCGGGCCAGGAGCCGCTCGGCGGTGGACGCCGATCAAGGACGTCGGGCTTCCCCGACCAGAGCCACGTCGAGCTCCGGGGCGAGGCCGGCCGAGGCGATCGACGCGGCGCTGGCCTCCTTCACCTGGCAGCAGCACATGATCGGCAAGCGGCGCTACGCGGCGCTGGTCGACGCGGGCCTACCGCCGGTGGCGCCACCGCGACTACGGCGAGTACCTGACCTGGGCGCTCTCGCGGGCGACCGAGGCGGCGGCCACCTGCGTGCGCGGGTCTCGCAGGTGACGCTCGACGAGGCGGGGTAGCGCTGGGTGGTCGAGGCGGAGGAGGATGGGGGCTCCTCGCGGCACACCTGCGCGGCCTGGTGCTGACCGGGCCGGGCATCCACCGGGCCTTTCCCCACGAGCCGGCGGTGGCCTCGCGGGTCTTCCACTGCGACAGCAGGCGCGACGAGTTCACCCGCATCCCCGAGAGCCGCGACTGCGACATCGCCATCGTCGGCGGCGGTGAGAGCGCGCTCAGCGCGACCATGTTCCTGCGTGGCCTGCGGCCCAGGTGCCGCTTCACGATCTACACGCCGATGCTGCCGATGAGCCGCGGCGAGAGCTTCCTCGAGAACCGCGTCTTCTCCAACCCCGACACGGTCGAATGGGAGGCGCTGGACCAGCAGACGCGGCGCGACTTCGTCAAGCACTCCGACCGCGGCGTCTTCGACCCGCCGAGCCTGGCGGCGATCGCCTACGACGACCGTTGCCGCTTCGTCACCGGGCGGGTCACCGACGTCGGCGCGGTCGCCGGGGGGGAGGGGGCGCCGGTCGACTACGAATCCCCCGAGGGCTCGGGCGGCCGCGAGCACGACTACGTCGCCAACTGCACCGGCTTCGACCTGCTGGCGCAGCTGCGCACCCTCTTCCCGGCGGCGGTAAGGGAAGCGATCGAGGGCCGGGTGGACTCGGGACCAGCCGGCCGGGGCCGAGGTCCCGATCGGCCGCAACCTCGAGCTGCGGGGGATGCGCCCGCGCCTGCAGATCCCGGGGCTGGCGGGCCTGAGCCAGGGGCCCGGGTTCGCCAACCTGGGGGCGCTCGGCCTCCTCTCCAATCGCGTCCTGCAGCCGTTCCTGCTCGAGCAGGAGCCGTCGCCGTCGGCGGCTTCCGAGCTGCGTTCGAGTGGCTCGACATCGCTTCCGTAATCCATATATAGCGAATTACTTGACAGGTACGAATCAGTCACATAGGGTCGCGCAATGGAGAGTCTGAGCAGGGTGCCAAAGGCCGCCTGGGCGGCCATGGGGGTCGTCGCGCTGGCGATAGCGATCGTCGCCGTCGTCGTGCTCTCGGGCTCATCGTCATCGTCCTCGTCGGGCGGCTACAGCTTCACCGGCTCGGGCCACCCCAACGTTGACACGGCGAACACGCGCTACTCGGGCGGTCCGATCAGCCGATCCTCGGTTGCCGAGCTCCAGATCGGCTGGACCCTGCCGCTCACCGCGCCCCCGAGCGCATTCGGAAGCTATGCCTCCTCGCCGATCGTCAGCAAGGGGGTCATGTACTCCCAGGACCTCTCCTCCAACGTGCAGGCGATCGAGCTCGAGACCGGGGAAGTCCTCTGGACGAAGTCCTACGAAATGCCCGACCACGGGCCCAACGGCGTCGTCGTCGCCGAGGGACGCGTGTACGGCGCGACTCCGACCTTCGCCTTCGCCCTCGACCAGAAGACCGGCGAAGAGGTCTGGTCGACGAAACTGGCGCGCAACGGCTTCGAGGGCATCGACATAGCGCCCGGCTACAACGACGGCCTCGTCTACGTCTCGACCGTGCCCGTCAACGTGAACGAATTCTACGGCGGCAACGGGGTCGGCATCCTCTGGGCGCTGGACGCGAAGACCGGCAAGAAAGCCTGGCACTTCAACACCGTTCCGAACGACCTCTGGGGGGCGGCCAAGAACGTCAAGGTCAACTCCGGGGGCGGCCTTTGGTACACGCCCGCCTTCGACGGCGAAGGCTCGATGTACGTCGGCGTCGGCAACCCCGGCCCGATCCCGGGCACGGAAGAATACCCGTGGGGCTCGACCGGCCCGGTCCCGACCTCTACACGGACTCGGTCGTCAAGCTCGGCGCGAAGACCGGCAAGCTCGACTGGTACTACCAGCTGACGCCGCACGACGTCAACGACTGGGACCTCCAGGACCCGCCGATCCTGATCGAGGCCGGCGGCAAGGACATGGTGATCGGGGCGGGCAAGTCCGGCATCGTCATCGCCCTCGACCGCAAGAGCGGGAAGCTGCTGTGGAAGCGGCCGGTTGGCATCCATTCAAGCGCAAGCCAGACCCGCCATGCATAGGGCGAGCCGGAACCGTAGTAGAAGGTCAGTGCCATTGACGACTCCGTGGCTGGTGACTGGTCACTGGCAACGAGTCTACATTGGCCCACCGCCTCCCCGGGCCATCGTTGTGCCACAACGAGTAGAATTTCCCTCTTTGCGCGCCTGCCTATTCTGCATCCGCATGGACCCGATCGTCATCCAGGCAATGGCCAAGTGGCCCAACGTACCCAACGTATATGGGTGGTTGAGCCTGGATCGTCGTGGCAGTTGGATGATCAAGGGAGAGCGGATATCCAACCCGGGTGTTGTAGCCTTTATCGGCCGCAATTATGCCGCCGACGAGCAGGGGCGCTGGTTTTTCCAGAACGGGCCGCAACGGGTGTTCGTGACGCTGGAATATGCGCCTTTCGTCATTGCCACCGCCGGCACCGGCGCGACAGCACTGATCACGCATACGGGGCAGGCAGTGGAGCGAGCCACCGGCGCGTGGATGGACGAAACGGGCTCACTGTTGTTGCGCTGGAGCGGCGGCCCGGGCCTGGTCAGCGATCGCGACCTGGCGGACATCATGGTCCTGTTCACCGATGTTCACGGCAAGCCGGTCGGCGACGCCGTTCTGGGGCGAGCCTTCGATGCCGGGGCCCGGCGTCACGCGACCGGGCTGTACTTCGACTATGCCGGCAACCGCGTCCCGGTAGGGCGTATTCAGGCCGGCGAGGTGCCGCAGAAATTCGGTTTCGATCCGAATCCCCGGCCTAAGGAAGGGGAGCCGGAATGTTGAACGCCGTGGCTCGTGGCGTGGCTCGTGGCTCGTGGCTCGTGGCTCGTGGCTCGTGGCTCGTGGCTCGTAAAAGTATAGCTTTCCCGTACTTTCTTTTTTCCCTTGCGCCCTTCGCGTCAACGCTTCTGATGCCGGCCATCGGCCGGCTACCCCTTTACGCGCTTTGCGGGAAAGGACTCTTCGACGTTATCGCGGAAATAGCTGACGATAGACGGCGAGTTGATCAGCCGCCGGTGCACTTCGGGCGAGACCCCGGTGTACTGATTGATGCGGCCATCGTTGAACTCCACCTCCAGCACGCGGCCGCGCTCGTCGTACCCGACCGCCCGGATTGAGCTCGAGTTCACTTTCTTTCTTTCCATGGCCACACTCCGACTATAAGCCCATCCGGAATTAAGATATGTAAAAGCGTTCGTTTGTGTAATATAAAGCGGCCGCTAGACTCACCCGTTCAAGTTTCGAAAGCTAACCGGAGATCATCATGGCCACTTTACGACTGGGCGACATTGCCCCCGATTTCACGCAGGAATCCAGCACGGGACCGATCGAGTTTCACAAGTGGATCGGCAACAGCTGGACCGTCCTGTTCTCCCACCCGAAGGATTTTACCCCGGTGTGCACCACTGAACTCGGCTACACCGCCAAGCTCAAGGCTGAGTTCGAGAAGCGCGGCGTCAAGGCAATCGCGGTGAGTGTCGACCCGGTGGACTCGCATATCAAGTGGATCGACGACATCAACGACACGCAGAAAACCAGGGTCAATTTCCCGATCCTGGCGGACGCGGACCGGAAGGTGTCGAACCTCTACGACATGATCCACCCGAATGCCAGCGACACGTTCACCGTGCGTTCGGTTTTCATCATCGACCCGAATAAGAAGGTGCGCGCGACCATCACCTACCCGGCAAGCACCGGGAGGAATTTCGACGAGATCCTGAGGGTGATCGATTCGCTGCAACTCACTGACCGCTACAGCGTCGCCACGCCGGTGAACTGGAAGGACGGCGACGACGTGGTCATCGTGCCGTCGTTGCAGGACCCGGAGATAATCAAGCAGAAATTCCCGAAAGGCTACAAGGCGTTGCGTCCCTATTTGCGCATGACCCCGCAACCCAATCGCTGATATCCAGACGCTGATCGAGCAGTCAGCCGAGGCCTGGGGCTGGTTTCAGAGACCAGCCCTTCTTTTTTGCTAGAAGATGTAGACGGTCAGCAGCAGCAGTCCGTAACCAACCATCAGGATGTAAACATCGATCTCGTTCAATATCTGCAGAACCGGACCGGCGTAAGGTATGCCGGCAAGCGGCACGAAAAAACCAATCACTCCGACAATAAACAGCAGCAGGCAGATGAAGCCTGCGTTTCTGCTTGGTGCTTTCATCGCTGTCCCCTTTCCGCCAGAGGCCGCCCGGCGGCGGTTGCGGACTGAAATCAAGGAGGCAGCAGATCCGATCCGCTGCCTCGTCCCGTGAACTTCCTGTTTTCTCTCCGTCCCGGCGGATCCCGGGTGCCCTTTCCGGGCCGACTCCCGCCGGGACTTTTACTTGATCTTTGAAGTGCTTAGCGTTTCACTTTCAGCAGGAATGAAACCACCCTCTCGTCCCGAATCGGGACAAGAAGATTTGCGTATGGAACTTGCCCCGCCTCCCGTCTCTTGATCGGCGGAGGTTTGCTTAAAGCTCCAACTCGACCGTGCCCTTTCAGGCCCGGCTATGTGTACTGCAAGTCCAAAGCTCGCGGCTCAGTGTCTGGTATCCATCGCGGATGCAGACTGCCCGCGAGCATCTGGGAAGCTTAGTTAGGCCGGTTACCCGCTACCGGAAACGGCCAAGCCGCCGGTGCAGAAACTGGCTTCGGCGCGGCCGGGGCTGCCATGGCAGCCGGCCTGGCCGCAGGCTTCTTCTTGCCCGCTTTCTTCTTCGCCTTCTTTTTCGCGGGCTTCTTCGCCTTCTTCGCCTTCTTTTTGGCCGGCTTCTTGGCCTTTTTCTTCGCCGCCTTTTTCTTGCCGGAACGGCGCTTTGCCTTCTTGGCTGCCGGACGCTTCTTGGCGGCCTTCTTCTTGCCTGTGGACTTCTTCTTGGTGGACTTCTTCGCTGCTTTTCTCTTCGCTGCCATTGCTATTCTCCTAATGAAAGTTAAACAAAGGGCACTACCAGCACTTCGAAGAACGGATCTTCTCGGTGCCAACCGCCAATGCCCGTTCGTGCGCCAAATTGGCCGCCTGACCGGTCATCGGACAGTTCTGTGGGCCGCGAACGAAGACCTGCCATGTCCGCAGCGCGATTCGTGAGAGAAGGGAGCGGCCGGAAAGGGGATAACTCCCCACTCGGCCAATTGCCGGAAACGAAGAGGAAAGGAAACCTTGGGCCGGGGGCTCATTGCTCCCGGCCTGGCGGTATGCTCTTTGGAGAGGCCCCGCGTGTTTCGTAATCGAATAGTGAACTGCTTGTCCGGTTTACCCATTCAGCCCTAACAAGTGCGCTGCCGGGCCGTTGAATCGACCGGCGGCAACGCGGGTCTCACAGAAAACTTTGCGGTCCATGCATCAATCCCAGTTCAGGGCCCCCCCCGTCTGATACTCGATCACACGGGTTTCAAAGAAATTCTTCTCCTTTTTGAGGTCGACCATCTCCGACATCCACGGGAACGGATTGGTCGCTCCCGGGAACAGTGGATCGAGTCCGATCTGTTGCGCGCGGCGGTTGGCGACGAAGCGCAGATATTCCTTGAACATCGGCGCGTTCAGGCCCAGAACGCCGCGCGGCATGGTGTCCTCAGCATAGCGGTATTCAAGTTCCACGCCCTTCTGGATCAGGCCGCGGATTTCCTCGCGGAATTCCGGAGTCCACAAGTGCGGGTTTTCCATCTTGATCTGGTTAATCAGGTCAATGCCGAAATTGCAGTGCATGGACTCGTCGCGCAGGATGTACTGATATTGTTCGGCGGCTCCCGTCATTTTGTTCTGGCGCCCCAGCGACAGGATCTGGGCAAAGCCGACGTAGAAGAACAACCCCTCCATGATGCAAGCGAACACGATCAGACTCTTCAAGAGCTGCTGATCGGCCTCCGGAGTGCCGGTCTTGAATTCCGGGTCCGTCAAAGTTTCGATGAACGGGATCAGGAACTCGTCCTTGTCCCGGATGCTGGAAACTTCGTGGTAGGCATTGAAGATCTCGCCCTCGTCCAGGCCAAGACTCTCGACGATGTACTGATAAGCATGAGTGTGGATCGCCTCTTCGAAAGCCTGGCGCAGCAGGTACTGCCGGCACTCCGGGGCGGTGATGTGCCGGTAAGTACCGAGCAAGATGTTGTTGGCCGCCAGGCTGTCGGCGGTCACGAAGAAACCGAGATTGCGCTTGACCACCAGGCGCTCGTCCTCAGTCAGACCGTTCGGATCCTTCCAGGTGGCGATGTCACGGCTCATGTTGATTTCCTGGGGCATCCAGTGGTTGGCGCAACCGGACAGATACTTGTCCCAGGCCCACTTGTATTTGAACGGGACGAGCTGGTTGACGTCCGCCTTGCCGTTGATGACACGCTTGTCTTCAACACGCACGCGACGGAACGCAACGTCCGGGGACGGATCGGATTCGACAACGCCTGCCGGCGGAATATTGCTCGCCGGGATGATGCCAACACCGGGCCGCAAACCAGCGCCGCCGGTGCTCGGAATGTGATTCTCAAATTGCAGCATGCCTGGTTCCTTTATAAATGTTATCGGTGGAATGTCAAATACTTCTTTGATATTCGGTCGCGATGCGACCCCTTTTTATCCTTCGATAGCGATGAAAATGAATTCGATTGGCTCATCGCTCAAAAAAAGTCCCGGCCTCTGGATTGCGCTTTCGCGGTAACGGCAAACCGCGCAGATTCGGCGCGGCTGCGCAGCAACCAGAACGTCAGCCGGCGGCGCGCGGCGAACCGCAGGCGGTAGGCCGGTCTCACCGGCAGGCCTCGCATTCTGGATTGTGGCTCCCGCCGCCCCGCGAACTTAACTTGCCAAGGCAAGTTAGCGTCCGCCGCAACCAGGACTGTGAGGCTATTGGCATGCCTCACACTCCGAGTTATCAATTGAACAAAACTTCGCCTCCTCGTCCGCCGCCGTGGCGGCCGAACCCGCGCCAATGACACCGCCATCCGTGGGTACGGCGTTCAACTGGCCACCGCGGACTGTGGATTTTTCCGCAGAGGTCGCACCCAGCGTACGCAGGTAATAAGTTGTCTTGAGTCCCCGCTTCCAGGCCAGCCTGTAGGTGTCGTCCAGCTTCTTGCCGGATGCGCCCGCCATATATATATTGAGTGACTGCGCCTGGTCGATCCACTTCTGGCGGCGCGCGCCAGCCTCGACAATCCATGTCGAGTCCACCTCGAACGCGGTAGCGTAGAGGTTGCGGATCTCCTGCGGGACACGGTCGATTTTGGCCAGGCTGCCGTCGAAATACTTGAGGTCGGCAATCATGACCTCGTCCCACGCGTTGAGCTTCTTCAAGTCCCTGACCAGGTACTCGTTGGTTACCGTAAATTCGCCCGAGAGATTCGATTTCACGTACAGGTTCTGGTATGTCGGCTCGATCGAGGCCGATACACCGACGATATTGGCGATGGTTGCAGTCGGCGCAATTGCCAGGCAGTTGGAATTGCGCATACCGAACTGCTTGATACGCGCGCGCAGCGGGTCCCAGTTCATGCTGGAAGAGGCGTCCACCTCCACGTAGCCGCCGCGCTCCTCGGCCAGCATCTTGAGCGAGTCCTGCGGCAGGATGCCCCTGGACCACAGCGACCCTTCATAAGTGGAGTAGCGGCCGCGCTCCTCGGCCAGTTCGGTCGAGGCCCAGTACGCGTAGTAGGCCACCGCCTCCATGGAACGATCGGCGAAGGCCAGCGCCTCCTTGGAAGAGTAAGGCACCCGCATTTCGAGCAGGCAGTCCTGAAAGCCCATGATGCCCAGACCAACCGGGCGATGCTTGAAATTGGCGTTACGTGCCTTGTTGACAGCGTAGTAGTTGACGTCGATCACGTTGTCGAGCATGCGCATGGCAGTGGACACCGTCTGCTTGAGCTTGTCGTGATCGAGCTTGCCGTCCTTCATGTGTGCGACCAGGTTGATCGAACCCAGGTTGCAGACCGCGATCTCGCTGTCCGAAGTATTGAGCGTGATCTCGGTGCAGAGGTTGGAACTGTGCACCATGCCGACGTGGCTTTGCGGGCTGCGGATGTTGCAGGGGTCCTTGAAGGTGATCCACGGATGCCCGGTCTCGAACAGCATGGTCAGCATCTTGCGCCACAGCGTCAAAGCCGGGATGCGCTTGAAGTGCTTGAGTTCGCCGGTCTGGGTCCTGCGCTCGTATTCCGTATAGGCCTTCTCGAACTCGCTGCCGACCTTGTCGTGCAGGTCGGGCACGTCTGCGGGCGAGAACAGCGTCCACTCTCCGGCTTCCATGACCCGCTTCATGAACAGGTCCGGAATCCAGTTGGCGGTGTTCATGTCGTGCGTGCGGCGGCGGTCATCCCCGGTGTTCTTGCGCAACTCCAGGAACTCCTCAATGTCCAGGTGCCAGCTCTCCAGGTAGGAGCACACTGCCCCTTTGCGCTTGCCGCCCTGGTTTACCGCTACCGCAGTGTCGTTTACCACTTTGAGAAAAGGCACTACTCCCTGCGACTTGCCGTTGGTTCCCTTGATATGGGAGCCCAGCGCCCGAACCGGAGTCCAGTCGTTGCCCAGGCCGCCGGCAAATTTCGAAAGCAGCGCGTTTTCCTTGATGGCGTCGTAAATGCCTTCCAGGTTGTCCGATACCGTGGTCAGGTAGCAGCTTGAAAGCTGCGAACGCTGCGTGCCGGAGTTGAACAGCGTAGGCGTCGAGGACATGAAGTCGAAGTTCGACAGCACGTTGTAGAACTCTATTGCACGGGCCTCGCGCTCGACTTCGTTGATGGAAAGGCCCATCGCCACGCGCATAAAAAAGGCCTGCGGAAGCTCAATGCGTTGACCGTGCACGTGCAGGAAGTAGCGGTCATAGAGCGTTTGCAGGCCCAAGTAACCGAACTTGAAATCGTGGTTGGCATCCAGCGCCGCGCCCAGCGAGCGCAGGTCGAAACGGCCGAGCCGCTCATCGAGCAATCCCGCGTCGATCCCCTTCTTGATGAAACCGGGGAAGTATTCGGCGTAGCGGGAATGCATTTGCGCGTGGGAGACTTCCTCGCCCAGGACCTCGTAGCGGACACTATTAAGTAAGAGACGCGCGGTGACGTAGCCGTATGCCGGGTCCTTTTCGATCAACGACCGGGCGGCAAGGATGGCGCACTTGCGCACCTCGTCCATCGGCACGCCGTCGTAAAGGTCCTTGAGAGTCATCTGCAGGATCACGGCGGGATCCACGGCACGGCCGAGGCCCTGGCAGGAATCCTTGATCAGGCCGGTCAGCCGCTCCATGTTCAGCGGATGGGTCTGGCCATGATCGACGACGTTGATCGCGTGCGCCGTGGCCGCCGCCTGAGTCTCGCGGTTCCTGGCGCGTTCGCGTGCCCGCTCCTCGCGATACAGCACATAGGCGCGGGCCACTTCGTGCTCGCCAGACCGCATCAGGGAGAGTTCGACCTGGTCCTGGATGTCTTCGATGTGGAAGGTGCCGCCGTTGGGCTGGCGGCGGATCAGCGCGTTCACGACGGTCTCGGCAAGCTTTTCGACCAACTCGCGAACGCGGGCCGAAGCGGCGCCCTGGCCGCCGTTGACAGCCAGGAAGGCCTTGGTCACGGCAACCGAGATCTTGCCGGGCTCGAAGCGGACGACGGCGCCGTTGCGGCGGATGACTTTGTAATCGTCGTAACGCTGCGGATCCCGGTCGGCCGCGCCATCATCCTCGGAGTAATTGCTTACCGGAGTGGCCGCGGTCAGGTTGGTGGCAAGTTGCATTTCTTCTCCCTCGAATATTCTTGTCGCCTGTAAGCAACAACCGGAAGTGCGCTCATCTGAAACCGCCGCTTCGGCGGATACCACTATATGTTGTGCCTCGGCTATACACGCATGACTAATTCTAGTGGTACCACACCCCCTGTCAAGAAATTTTTACATTTGAAAATCACAATGCTCGGTTGCGCAGTTGAAGTGCGCGCGAAGTGACGAAACACGGCAGCGACGCAGCGTGACAACGCTTGTTCGGATTCAGATCTGCCGCGCTGCGGCGAAGGAAGTTGGGCGTTGCGCCGCGCGCCGGAAACTGGCGGCGATTTCGACAGTTGAGAAGTGGATATCCACTGTATCCGCAATGTCGCTGGAATAGCCGCCGGCCATGGCCACAGCCACCGGCACAGAAGCCGCCCCGCACAACTCGAACACTTTGCGGTCGCGCGCCTCCAGACCCGCTTTAGTCAACGAAAGCCGCCCGAGCCGGTCGCCCATGTACGGATCGGCGCCGGCAAGATAGATCACAAGCTCCGGCTGCGCCGCGGCAAGGGCGTGGCGGATGCCCGGTTCCAGTGCGGCGAGGTATTCGGCATCACCGGTGCCGTCCGGCAGTTCGATATCGAGGTCGCTGGTCTCTTTGCGGAACGGGAAATTTTTCGCGGCGTGAATCGAGAACGTGAACACCGTCGCGTCGTTGGCAAGAATCGAGGCGGTGCCGTTGCCCTGATGCACGTCGCAGTCGAGTATCGCTATCCGCCCGGCGCGGCTTTCAGCCTGCATCGCCAATGCCGCGATGGCGGAATCGTTGAACACGCAATAGCCCTCGCCGTGGTCGCGAAAGGCATGATGAGTGCCGCCGGCAAGGTTCACGCCGACGCCCGCGGCCAGCGCTGCGCGGCAGGCTTCGATGGTGGCGCCGGCGGAACGGCGCGAGCGCTCTACCATCTGCGGAGTCCAGGGAAAGCCGATGCGGCGCAACTCTCGTGCGGACATTTGGCCGCTGACAATCTGCTCCAGGTAACCGCGATCGTGTGCGCGCAGGATTTCCTCGTCGTTGGCTGCCTGCGGCTCGCACAGCGCTCCCTCGTCGGCCAATCCTGCCTCCTCAACGCGCTTGCGTAGAAGAGAGTACTTCGACATCGGGAAACGGTGCCCCGCCGGCAGAGGCAGCGCGTAGTGGTCGGTGTAGAAAATCTTCATAAGGACCGTGACGCGTGACGATCGTGACGACGTGACGCGAGAGCCTGGCCGCAGCTCGGTGCGGCCGTGTGATGGTTTTGGGGTTCGAAGTCCCAATCCTTCCCGAGGCTCTTGCTCTTACCCGTCACGGCCTTTCGAGCATCGCTCGAAAGCGAGCCCAGTCGAAATGCGGCCCGGGATCGGTCTTGCGACCGGGCGGTGTGGCGATGTCGGAGTGGCCGACGCAGTCCTGGATCGGGTAGGCGCGTTTGAGCGCCCGTGTCAGGTCCGCCAGCACCGCGTACTGGGAATCGGTGAAGGGTTGGTCATCGGCCCCTTCGAGTTCAACGCCGATCGAAAAGTCGTTGCAACGGCTGCGGCCGCGCCACTCGGACGGGCCGGCATGCCAGGCGCGCAGGGCACACGGGACGAACTGGATCAGTTCGCCATCGCGACGTATCAGGAAGTGGCTGGAAACCTTACGGCCCTGGATCTCTCGGTAGTACGGGTGGGCACGCGGGTCGAGGCGGTTGGTGAACAGTTCGACGATGCCGCGGCCGCCGAACTCGCCGGGGGGCAAACTGATGTTGTGAATGACCAGGAGCTCGATGTTCGCGCTTCCCGGCCTGTCATCGCTGTTCGGTGAAGGCACGTACGCCACCGCGGCTAGCAGGCCGGAAACGTCGACCTTCCAGGAATCCACCGGCTTCCGGCCTCCCGCCCCACGCCTCACTAGTTCAGACCAAGCCGTTCCATTCTGTAGCGCATGGAGCGGAAGGTGATACCGAGGAGCTTGGCCGCGGCGGTGCGGTTGTAGCGGGTTTTCTCCAGCGCCTCGAGAATGGCTTCCTTCTCGACCCGGTCGAGATAGTCCTGCAGCGGCGCCTTGCTGTCGCCGCCGGTGGCAACGGCCTGTTCGGGCAGGTCGTGCGGGGTGAGTTGCAGGTCGTCGGCGGTGATCTTGGCGTCGCTGCACAACGCCATCGCGCGTTCCAGCACGTTCTCCAGTTCGCGCACGTTGCCCGGAAAATCGTAGCGCTTGAGTTCCTCCAGCGCCTCGCTGTTTACGTCCGGTTTTCTCGTCCCGGCATTGCGCGCAAGCTTGTCGAGCAGCGCGCTGACGAACTGCGGAATGTCTTCGCGCATTTCCCGCAGCGCCGGCATGCGCAATTCGATGACGTTGAGCCGGTAATAGAGATCGTGCCGGAACTTGCCTGCCTCGACGCATTCGCCGAGTTTCTGATGGGTGGCACTGATGATGCGCACGTCCACCGGCTCTTCCTGGGTGGAACCCACCTTGCGCACCTTCTTCTCCTGTATCGCGCGCAGGAGCTTTACCTGCATCGCAAGCGGCAGGTCCGCCACCTCGTCAAGAAACAGGGTACCGCCATTGGCGGCCTGGAAAAAACCATCGCGATCGGCGTCCGCGCCTGTGAACGCGCCCTTGCGGTAGCCGAAGAATTCGGACTCCATCAGGTTCTCGGGGATTGCGCCGCAATTGACGGGCATGAAGGGCTGGCTTCGGCGCGCGCTTTTCTCGTGGATGAGCCGCGCCGCAAGCTCCTTGCCGCTGCCGGATTCGCCGCTGATGTGCACCGGCGCCTCGCTGCGCGCCAGCTTCTCGATCAACTCGCGCACCTGCTGAATCGCGCCCGACTCGCCGAGCAATACATATTCGGTCACGGCCTTGGCGGCGGAGGCCTGTGGCAGCGACAGCGCGGATTTGACCAGCGTGCGCAATTGCTCGAGCGAAACCGGCTTGGCCAGATAATCAAAGGCGCCGGCCTTGAGCGCCGCGACTGCGTTCTCGGTATTGCCGTGGGCGGTTATCACCGCGACCGGCAGGTCGGAAAGATTGTCGGAGATGAATTGCACCAGTTCCAGGCCCTCGCCGTCAGGAAGCCGCATATCGGTGAGGCAAAGGTCGTAATTGCCGGACTGGACCTTCTCGATCGCCGTCTTCACCGTGGTGGCGCGATCGACGTCCAGACCCATGCGCAACAGGGTAAGCTCGATGAGCTCGAGAATGTCTTCCTCGTCGTCGACGATGAGCACTGAGCGGGAGTTGGCGCCCGCCGTCTGCTCCTTACGTTTCACGCTCATGCTCCTTTACAGTTCAGGGTGAACTCCGCGCCGACCGGACGATCCACGTACTCGAGCGTGGCGCCGTTGGCTTCGCATATCTCCCGGGCGATGTAGAGCCCGAGACCGGTACCGCTGGAGGCCGTCGTGAAGAATGGTTCGAACAGATGCCCGCGCAAAGCCTCGGCCACGCCGGTCCCGTCATCTATGACACTCAACGCTATCGTACCCTGTCGCGGACCCGGCCGCACGCGCAACAGAATGCTGCCGGGTTGTTTCCTGCAGTATCGAAGGGCATTCCGGCACAGGTTCCACATGATCTGATTGAGGTGGCTGCGATCGAATGGCACGGTCGGATTTCCCTCCATGTCGACGAGAATGATATTGCCGGTAATCTTCTCGATCTCGGAGAACTCGGAAACGAAGGTGCGCAGGTACTCGCCAAGCTTGAAATGCTCACGCGTGGCCTGGTCACGCCGGTTCAGCTTGAGAACGTCCTGCACCATCCGGTCCAGCCGCTGCGTGTTATCGTGAATGATCTGCAGCATCCGCGCCTGCGACTGGCCACGCAATCCCGAATCCTCGAGCAGCAACTCGGTGGCGTGGTTGATCGCCGACAGAGGGTTCCTGATCTCGTGTGCGATATTGGCGGTCAGCCGGCCAAGCGACGCCAGCTTCAACTGCTGCGCCTGCTGCTGGATGCGCGAGAGGTCCTCGAGGAAGATCACCACGCCCACGTTGCGGCTGATTCCCACCGGCACGAATCGGGCGGCGGTTGGCTTGTGGGTGAGCACGGTGCGTAGCGGCTCGAAATCAGCCTTCGGATCGCGGCGCCACTGCTCCAGCCGCGCAGCCAGTGTCGGCGCATAGTCCCTCAACAGAACCTCGCGCGGGCTGCGGCGCAACGGTCCAAGTATGGCTTCGGCGCGGCCGTTGATCTGGCGAATGGCACCATGCTCGTCCACTACCAGCACCCCGTCCTGCATGTCCTGGATCACCAGCTGGTTCACCTGCGCCATGTTCGCCAGATCGACCTCGCGCTGTGCTGCAATCGCCTCGATCGCCACAGCGCGCTTGGCAAGCGAGTGCGCGAGCCATCCGGTGGCAAAGAACCCTATGCAAAGCAAACCAGCCTGCGCGAACTGGGACATCGATCCGTACTGGAACACCACTTGATACGTATGCTCGGCAAGCACACTGATAGTCGCCAGCGCCGCGAAAAACAGCGTCAGACGGCCGCGGCTGATCAGGCCGACCGCGGCCAGCGAAGCGAGCAACAGCACGCCCAGGCCGCTGCCGATACCACCACTCGCATGCATGAGCAGGACGATGAAAAAAATGTCCGCGCAGATCTGCACCGTGAGCTGCAGCGTGAAATACGGCTTGCGGGGAACAACCGCCGCAAACGACAGCACGCTGAATACGATGTATCCGATGCTCGCATACAGGAAGGTCTTGCGGCTGTAGGAGCCGAAGGGAATGCTGTCGCCGAATGTGATCACCGCCGCCATCAGCGTGATCGCGACGGCAAGTCGATAGACATTGAAATAGAACAGCGAGCGCCAGAACGCATCGCCATACTGACGGCGCTCGACCGACAGGAGTTCTGGAAAAGAGACGACGCTGCTCATCGGCGCGGGTGCGCGCAGGTCAGCGGCCGCGTTCGCGGTCGGCGAGCTTGAGATGTTCCTTGCTGCAATAGATCTCGCCGCGGGAGGTGACCGCTTCGCTTTTCGGCAGGTGCACGCCGCAGATCCGGCAACGCACCATGTCTTCGCCGTGCTTTGCTGCGGCCGCCGGCGGCGGAGCTGCCTCGGTTCGCCTGCGATAGCTGCGCAGGAACAGATACACGACGATGAACACGGCGATGACTAGCAGGAACTTGGCCACGCGGGCTCCGAAGTGGAGTGATGTGGAATGGTCGGGGTGAGAGGATTCGAACCTCCGACTCCTGCGTCCCGAACGCAGTACTCTACCAGGCTGAGCTACACCCCGACGGTGAGCCTCGTTAACGCATCAGTAATTGCGGGTCACCGCAAAGGCTGCTAATTCTAGCAAACAATCCTTGTATTTAGAATGAGGCAGGCCGGCAATGGCTTCGCGCGCGCGCCGCGCCGAGTCTTCCGCCTGGCGGCGGGTGTACTCGAGCGCATCGGTTTCCTGTATCGCCTGCATCACCGGCCCGAAATCGCTCAGCCCGCCTTCGACGATGGCCTTGCGGATGAGCGCGCTCTGCGCGGCGGCGCCGTTGCGCATGGCGCGAATGAGCGGCAGCGTCGCCTTGCCCTCGGACAAGTCGTCGCCAAGATTCTTCCCGGTCTGCGCGAGATCGCCAGAATAATCGAGAATGTCGTCCACCAACTGGAATGCCGTGCCCAAGTGCATGCCATACTGCGCCAGGGCATCCTCCCGCTCGCGCGGCACGCCGGCGAGGATACCGCCCATGCGTCCGGCCGCCTCAAACAGTTTGGCGGTCTTCGAGCGGACAACGCGCAGATAATCCATCTCGGTGACGTCGGCGTTGTGAACATGCAGCAACTGCATCACCTCGCCCTCGGCGATGGTATTGGTGGCATCGGCGAGCACCTCCATTACGCGCATGCTCTGCACCTGCACCATCATCTGAAAGGCGCGCGAGTACAGAAAATCGCCAACCAACACGGCGGCAGCGTCGCCGAACGCAGAATTGGCGGTAGCGCGTCCGCGGCGCATCTGCGAGTCGTCGACGACGTCGTCGTGAAGCAGCGTGGCGGTATGGATGAACTCGACCACCGCAGCCAGCTCAAGGTGGTGACTGCCCGTCATATCCACAGGCACCCGCCGCGAGGATGACCAGAGCGGGACGCAGTCGCTTGCCACCGCCAGCGATGATGTAGTCCGCAACCTGGCGCACCAACACAACTTCGGAGTCGAGTCGATTGCGGATGACCTCATCCACCGCCCGCAGGTCCGCGGCGATGAGATCGTTGATGAGTTGGGGCGTCACGTGGCCGGCCTGGGAATGCGAAAATCAAAAGTGCGCGATGGTAAGAATCGCAAAGCTCCGGTGTCAAGGATTCAATCACCCCTGCAACAGAGCGCGACCGGACCATTGGACCCTGACTACCGATGCTTTCATCAGCTTTACTAAGTCTTTCTTTTTATGTAGTATGCGCGGCTTTCCTAAAAAGCGTTTCGGGGGCTCCATCATGTATGCGGTCATAAAAACCGGGGGCAAGCAGTATCGTGTCTCTTCCGGTGAAAAAATCAAGGTAGAACAGATACCTGCAGATGTGGGCAGCCAGATCACCCTGGACCAGGTGTTGATGGTCGCCGATGGCGACAAGATCTCGATCGGGGCACCTCTGGTAGCCGGCGCAACAGTGCAGGCGACGGTTGTTGCGCACGGCCGCGCCGACAAGGTGCACATCTTCAAGATGCGCCGCCGCAAGCACTATCGCAAGCAGCGGCGGTCATCGGCAGAACTACACCGAGATCCAGATCGACGGGATTTCGGGCTAAGGAGCAAAGCAAATGGCACACAAAAAAGCGGCGGCAGTTCGCGCAACGGCCGCGACTCACAATCCAAACGCCTGGGCGTGAAGCGCTATGGCGGCGAGGTCATCCCGGCAGGCAGCATCATCGTGCGTCAGCGCGGAACCCAGGTTCACGCCGGGGAAAATGTCGGCATGGGCAAGGATCACACCCTGTTTGCCAAGATCGACGGCAAAGTGACCTTCGCGGTGAAGGGCCCGGACAACAGGAAAGTCGTCAGCGTCACTGCCGGCGTAAGGTTTCCCGCTTTCGGCAAGAAGCCCTATCGCAACCGGTAGGGCTTTTTTGTTTCTTGCCCCAGGAAACTCTTTCAACACGAAGGGCACGAAGGACAGGGTAAGAAAGTATCACGAAGGAGATTCGAAATAACGCACGTACCTTGATCGCGATGCCCACGAAGCACTTCGATCCAATCGGCCTGTCGCCTTTTCCTTCGTGCGACTTTTGTCTTTCCTTCGTGTCCTTCGTGTTAAATGGGTTTGAGACTGTTTCTCATATGAAATTCGTAGACGAAGCCACCATCGAAGTCCACGCCGGCAAAGGCGGGGACGGCATCGCCTCGTTCAGGCGCGAGAAGTTCATTCCGCGCGGCGGCCCGGACGGCGGCGACGGCGGGCGTGGCGGCAGCATCCATGCGGTGGCCGACCGCAACATCAATACGCTGGTGGAATACCGCTACGCGCGCATCCATCGTGCCCGCAACGGCGAGAAAGGCCAGGGTTCGGACTGCTACGGCAAGGCGGCCGACGACATCACTGCTGCAGGTGCCGGTCGGCACCGTCATCAGCGACCTCGCAGCGGTGAAGTGATCGCCGATCTGGCCGCCGACGGACAGACCGCCGTGCTCGCCAAGGGCGGCCAGGGCGGCCTCGGCAACATCCACTTCAAATCGAGCACCAACCGCGCGCCGCGCCAATGCACGCCGGGAGGGCCGGGCGAAAGCCGAAATCTGAAGCTCGAACTCAAGGTGCTCGCCGACGTCGGCCTGCTCGGTCATGCCGAACGCCGGCAAGTCCACCTTCATCCGCTCCGTTTCGGCCGCGCGTCCCAAGGTCGCCGACTATCCGTTCACGACGCTGCACCCGAACCTGGGCGTGGTGCGCGTGCGACGAAAATCGCAGTTTCGTGATCGCCGACATTCCCGGATTGATCGAAGGCGCGGCCGAAGGCGCCGGGCTCGGCCATCAGTTCCTGCGCCACCTGCAGCGCACCCGCCTGTTGCTGCACCTGGTGGACATGGCGCCGCTCGACGAGGGTGCCGATCCGGTGCATGACGCGCGCGCAATTGTCGAGGAACTGCGCAAGTACGACGAGTCGCTCTATCGCAAGCCGCGCTGGCTGGTGCTGAACAAGGCCGACCTGATCGCGCCGGAAGATCGCGAGGAAAAAGTCCGGGCTTTCCTGTCCGCAGTACACGCGCGCTGTCGCCGCGCCCGAAAAAAGCTTTATCATCTCGGCGCTCACCGGAGAGGGATGCCGCGCGCTGACTTACGCCATCATGGAACATCTCCAGCGCCATGCCCGCGTCGAGCCGGCGGAAGCGGCAGAGACACCGAATAACAACGCCAGGACCGCCGCGGTCATCTCATGAAATCCGTCGCCGCCGAAGCACAACGCCTGGTCGTCAAGGTCGGCAGCAGCCTGGTCACCAATGAAGGCCAGGGGCTGGACCACGCCGCGCTCGCGCGCTGGGCGGAGCAGATCGCGGAACTCAGGCATCGCCGGAAGCAGAGTCGTGCTGGTCTCCAGCGGCGCGGTCGCAGAAGGCATGAAGCGCCTCGGATGGAAGCGCCGCCCGCATGCGCTTCACGAACAGCAGGCCGCCGCTGCGGTAGGGCAGATGGGACTGGTCGAAGCCTACGAATCGTGCTTCCGCAAGCACGGCATGCACACCGCACAGGTCCTGCTGACCCATGAGGACCTGTCCCACCGCAAGCGCTATCTGAACGCGCGCTCGACGCTGCGCACGCTGCTCGAGCTCGACGTCATCCCGATCATCAACGAGAACGACACCGTGGCGACCGACGAGATCCGCTTCGGCGACAACGACACCCTGGCGGCGCTGGTGACCAATCTGATCGAGGCCGATGCCCTGGTGATCCTCACCGACCAGTCCGGCCTGTACACCAAGGATCCGCGCCGATCCACAAGGACGCGGAATTGATCAGCGAAGCCCGGGCCGACGATCCCGGCCTGGAAAAAATGGCGGGCGGCGTGGGCAGCCATCTCGGCAGCGGCGGCATGCTCACCAAGGTGCTTGCGGCCAGGCGTGCGGCGCGCAGCGGCGCCGCCACCATCATCGCTTCGGGGCGGGAACCGGATGTTCTGGTACGACTCGCCGGAGGCGAAGCCGATCGGCACCCAGTTGATCGCGGAGACCATGACCCTCGCCGCCCGCAAGCAATGGCTGGCCGATCACCTGCAGGTGCGCGGCAAGCTCACGCTCGACGACGGCGCGGTGCGGGCGCTGAAGCTCGACGGCAAGAGCCTGCTGCCGATCGGCGTATACGAACTCGCCGGGGAATTCGAACGTGGGGAAGTGGTGAGCTGCCTCGATCCGCAAGGGCAACGAAATCGCCCGCGGGCTGGTGAACTACGGCTCGGCGGAAACCCGCCGCATCCTCAAGTCGCCCAGCCACGAGATCGAAGCGCGGCTGGGCTACGTCGACGAGCCGGAGCTGATCCATCGAGACAATCTTGTGCTGCTCTAGCAGCACACGATTGCAGTGAAGGCTAACCTGATCGCAAAGTCGCGGTCAGGTTAAGCTCGCAGAGCGTGCCGGAACTACAACTTAGTCTTGCTGTAATCAGCAAGCGAGGTTGCGGCGCAGGCTAACGTCTGCGTAGCCGACGTTAAGCGCCGCAGGCGCGGCCGGAGCCACAATCTTGTGCTGCTCCAGCACGCCGGAACTGACAATCTCCGTCTTGCTGAAAAAGGCGGCCTACCGCTCCTTCATATCGAAGTTGTTGAGCGGATCGCCCTTGAGCTTGGCAACAAGATCTTTCGCGTTGCGTCCTCCGACGGCCTCGCTGTCGCACAGATAGTCAACCCATAGCGAGTAGCGGAAATTGGCTGTGGTGCGGTCAATTTCCTGCCATTTGGGTTCGCGAGCATCGTCCATGTTCCGCTCCCGGGTGCCGTACGCGTACACCTTGTACTCCGATGTCTTGCAGCGCAGCCTTCGTAGCTGACATTGGCAATCACCGGAGGGTGACTTGATGACCGACGTGTAGCGCACCACCCAGTCCGCTCCCAGCGATACAGAATTGCGATCAACATAGAACCGGTTCTTCGAATTCCCTCTCGGCCGGAATTCGATCAGGGCGGTATCGTCCGGATAGGCGGGAAGGTTCAGCGCGTCCTCCTTGAATCGCTTCTCCTCGGGCACGCCGCCGATGTTCTCGGGATTGCCGCGCTGCCAGGCCAACGTGGCACCGCTGCCACCCAGCACAAGCCCAAGCGACAGGACCGACGCAGCCAGCCGGGACGAACCACTACGAAGTGATCGTTGCTGCGTCATGCGCCTTCATCTGTATACATGCTCGCGGGTAAGCGGATAGGGCACCGAGCCGTCGGCTAAAGGCTTGGTCCCGAGAATCTGGAAGATCGAGATCCAGCCGCGGTCGAACGCATGCGCCGACCCCGCCATGTAGATGCGCCAGGTGCGGAAGCGTTTTTCACCCACGATCCTGCGCGCCTCGTCCTGGCGCGCTTCCAGCCTGCTCACCCAAGTGCCACAGCGTCTTCGCATAGTGCGGCCGCAGGCACTCCGCGTCCCAGGCCTCCAGCCCCTGTTGCGACATTTCGCCCAGGACCCGCGAAATATGCACCAGTTCGCCGCCGGGAAATACGTACTCTTCGACGAAATCGCCAATGCCGCTGCCAAGCGCGCCGTCGTCGAGCGAATTGGTGGTGATGCCGTGGTTCATCACCATCCCGCCCGGTTTGAGCAGCCGGTAAATCTTGCCGAAATACGCCGGCAGATTGCGCTTGCCCACGTGCTCGAACATGCCGACGCTCGCGACCTTGTCGAATGGCTGATCCTCCGGCACGTCGCGATAGTCCATCATGCGCACTTCGCAGCGGCCTTCAAGTCCCAGCGCGCCGATGCGCTCGGTCGCATACGCGTGCTGCTCTTGAGAGAGCGTGATGCCGAGCGCCTTCACGCCATAGTGAAGGGACGCCCACAACGACCAGTCCGCCCCAGCCGCAGCCGATGTCGAGGAAGCGTTCGCCGGGCTTCAGATTGAGCTTGCGGCAGATGTGTTCGAGTTTCTGCTCCTGCGCGAGATCGAGCGAATCATCGGGTTTCCTGAAATAGGCGCAGGAGTAGACCCGATTCCTGTCCAGCCAGAGACCGTAGAACTCGTTGCCCACGTCGTAGTGGTGCTGGATGGCCTTGCGGTCGGCGGGACGGGTATGCCGCCACCACTTCCAGATGTCGGAGCGCTTGCGGTAGGCTCCGGCGTCGCCGGCCACCAGTTGCTCGCCGATGCGCATCGACTCGCGAATGTCGCCCTCGAGATCGAGATCGCCCTCCACGTAGCTCCTGGCGATCTTGCCCAGACTGGGCTTGATCAGCGACACCAGCGCCTTCGGCGAGCGCACGGTCAGGCGCAGTTCCGGGCTGTCACCGGACTGTATGGTCCTGCCGTTCCAGAGCGTAAGGCTCAGCGGCAGGTGGAGTCGCCTCAGGCGATCCTCAAGCATGCCGATCATGGGCGCTACCAGCATGACATTCCTCGAAGCGGTCAGTTCAATGAAATGGCAGCCGGAAAGGCTGCCGCTATTGTACTTGCTGGGCAATGTCCGCTGATTCGCGGCTGAAAACCCGACGAGAATCGGCGCCATGCGGTGTTACAAGCCTCGCCGTGGGGCCCCGCCACTGTCGGGGACTCGCGCGTGCCTGACATCGATTTCGCGGGTTTTCCGATAATGATGGATTGTTGCCAAATGGCTATGAGGTCTGCTTTTCAACATTCGCGAGTTGTCCCACGAATCAGCGGAACGGACACTGCCGAACTAGAAACCAGGTCGTTGAGCAGCGAACTCCGTACCCGGCAGCAACCGCGTCAACCGTTGCCTTGTAGTTGGGATGGTCCACGCCGACGGAAAGGCCGGCGCCGTCCTTCAACGCCTGCTTCATCGGCGGCGTGAGTTCGAACCGCAGAAAATGCACCGACGAGGTCTTTTCCTCGTTTTCACGCTCCAGGTCTTCGTCGGCAATCGCATACACGCGCGGATGACCCGCGATCCCGACCCAGACGCGGTCCTCGATTCCGATCAATTTCGCCAGCGCGAGCGCGCGCTCCTCGACGTCGGGGTACTCGATCAGCATGGTGGCCTTCCAGTTGCTGCCGTCGGGAACCAGCGGGTTGTAGGCATCGAGCTCGTCGCGAATGCCCTCCTCCTCGAAAATGCGCTCCACCCGCAACATCTCCTGGATCTGGTAGCGCATGGTGAGTTCGTCCTCGAATACCAGCGTAATGTGCCCGCCCAGCTGAACCGTCCGGTTCTTCTTGTGGGCCAGCACCTTGGCGCGGAAATCCTTGCGTGCCTTCGCGTACTGTTCGAGTGACATCAGGCTCTCGGCGGTAATGACAGCCATCTCTGACCTCTCACTCGTTTCTGTCGGCAACATCCCGGCCCTCACAGTCCGTAGGCCATGCGGATCAAAGTCAGCGGATGGCTTTTCTCCGCCTTGCCCTTGGCCAATCCGCTGTCGGCGATGCCCTGCTTGATGTGGCGACCGGCGATGGCGCAATCCGAGCTGACGTAATCCGGCTCGGTGGCCGCCATCTGGCGGAACACCGGTCTGCCGATCTTCATCGATTCGTCGAAGTACTCCGTTCTTTACTCCCCAGGTGCCGTCGTGCCCGGCGCAGCGCTCGACCGTGTTGACCTGGGTCTGCGGCACAAGCTCCAACATCTCGCGCGTCTTCTGCCCCATGTTCTGCACCCGCAGGTGACAGGGAACGTGATACGACACCTTGCCCAGCGGCTTCTTGAAATCGGTCTTCAGCAGGCCATCCTTGTGCCGCAGAACCAGATACTCGAACGGATCGAACATCGCCTCCTGCACCGCCTTCACGTCGGCGTCGTCCGGGAACATGAGCGGCAGTTCCTGCTTGAACATCAACGTGCAGGACGGCACCGCGGTGAGGATCGCGTAGCCCTCTCTTGGCGAGCTTCGCCAGCACCGGAATGTTGGCCTCCTTCAGCTTGCGCACCGTATCGAGATCGCCCAGCTCGAGCTTGGGCATGCCGCAACAGGCTTCCTTCTCGACGACGATGGCCGGCACTTCGTTGTGCGCCAGGATCCTGAGCAGATCGTGGCCGATGCCGGGCTCGTTGTAGTTCACGTAACAGGTCGAGAAGATCGCCACCTTGCCGGGCGCGTTCTTGCCGTCCCTGACCGGAAACGAGGAATCCGGTTTCGCATCGACTGCGGAACCGGGCACTGCTGTACTCGGGCAGCACCCGATCCTTGTGCACGCCCAGCACCGATTCCATGACCTTGCGCGCGGCGCTGTTCTTGTTGACGGCATTGACGACCTGAACCACCACCGGAATCGAGGCGAGCTTGCCGACGGCGTCGGTGCTGGTGAGCAGCTTGTCGCGAAACCGGGTCTCGCCCTTTTTGAACTTCACCGCCTTGGCGCGCAGCATCAGGTGCGGGAAATCCAGGTTCCAGGGATGCGGCGGCACGTACGGACACTTGGTCATGTAGCACATGTCGCACAGGTAGCACTTGTCCACGACCTTCCACAGATCCGGCTTCGCCACCCCGTCGAGCTCGCCGGTCTTGCCCTCGTCGATGAGGTCGAACAGCGTCGGAAATGTGGTGCACAGGTTCACGCAACGGCGGCAACCGTGACAGATGTCGAAGACGCGGTGCATTTCCTCGAACACCTTGTCTTCGTTGTAGAAGTCCGCCGACTTCCAGTCGATGGGATGTCTGGTGGGCGCTTCCAGGCTGCCTTCGCGAACAGTCATAGTGCAAGGATGCGGATGAGGGATGAGTGAAGAGGGATGAGGATGAGGCGATGAAGGTGAAGAGTGAACGAGCGAAGGGCGAAGGCGGAAGCAAATGGTGCGCTTGACTCCAGACTTCACCTTCTAGCTTCATCCTTACGCCTTCTCTTGCCTCTCGCCTCACGCCTCACCCTTGCCGAACAGCTTCAGTCTGCCAGCGCGTCCAGGGCCTTCTGGAAACGGTTGGCGTGCGAGCGCTCCGCCTTGGCAAGGGTTTCGAACCAGTCGGCGATTTCGTCGAAGCCTTCGTCGCGGGCGCCCTTGGCCATGCCGGGGTACATGTCGGTGTACTCGTGAGTCTCGCCGGCAATCGCCGCTTTCAGGTTTTCGCGCGACTTGCCGATCGGCAGCCCGGTCGCCGGGTCGCCCACGGCTTCGAGGTACTCGAGATGGCCGTGCGCGTGACCGGTTTCGCCTTCGGCGGTGGAGCGGAAAACCGCCGCGACGTCGTTCTGGCCTTCCACGTCGGCTTTCGCTGCGAAATACAGGTAACGGCGGTTTGCCTGGGATTCGCCGGCAAACGCGTCCTTCAAGCTCTTTTCGGTCTTCGAACCTTTCAGTGCTTTCATATTGGCCTCCGTACAGTGATTCGAGTCGATTGCGGTTGAGAACCGGAGCCTGGAATCTCCGGCTCCGGCACAGGAATTAGACTAACTCTAATCTGTAAACCGAGTGTAGGGACTGAGCTTCCACAAGTCAACCCGGGCCGGCTCATTGACCGGGGACGCTGAGTTAGTCATTGGACAATTCAGGATTCAGTTTTTTGTTTCTGCCTGCAGCGCCGCGCTCACCCGCGTGATGAATCCGTCCAGCCTTGGGGATGTCCAGCCATCGCGTGACCACCACCAGATCGTGCTCCGGCGCAATCCAGATCATGTTGCCGCCCGAGCCCAGGGCGAAGAAACTCGACTCGGGTGCACCGGGAAAAACTCCGCGGCGGTTCCGGGACAACCACCACATGTATCCGTAGTGTGGGGCGATATCGGTGGGCTGAGTCGCCATGTCCACCCAGCGTTCGGACAGAATGCGCCTTCCATTCCACTCCCCGCGTCGCAGGAGCAAGTAACCGAAGCGGGCATGGTCGCGGGTACTGGCCCAGAATCCACCACCCCAGTGGCTGCCTCCGCTCACCGACTGCACGCGCCTGCCGCCGATTTCGACATAGGAATTGCGGTAGCCGTGCCAGACCCAGGTATCCGAAGCACCGATCGGGTCCATCACTTTTTCCTTGAGCACTTCCGGCAGCGGTCGCTGGTATACGCGCAGCAATGCCAGCGCCAGCCGGTTCACGCGCACGTCGTTGTACTCCCAGAATGTGCCGGGCGCCTGCAGCTTGCGGTCATAGCCCTTGCGACGGTCCGCGACGTCCGGCTTGTCCCAGAGCGTGCCCTCCCATTCGCTGGTCTGATTGAGCAGCATGTGCCAGGTCACCTTGCGGTTGTGGCTGTCGTCGAAGCCGCCATCCTGTACGTAGTCGGCCACGCGATCGTTCACATCGGCGATCAGCCCGGTATCGACTGCCAGTCCGGCGACCGTTGACAGGTAGCTCTTTGCCACGCTGAAGCTCATGTCCACGCGGTCGATATCGCCCCACTGCAGCCACGAGGTACCCATGGCGCACGATCATTCCGGCGGGGCCGCCGCGCTCCCTGGTCTCGCCGAGGATCGCCGGATAGGGCTCGTTGGCCACGTCTTTCTGAATCTGCTTGAAGACGTCGCGCTCCCACGGCGCCTCGTTCTGCTGTGCGTAACGGATCGCCTCCTCGAGGGCCGCCGGATCGAATCCCGCCGCCGCAGGCGTACGGCGCTCCCATTGGTCACCCGGGAAATAGACCGGATCGGCAATGGCGGGCAGTGCGATCGCAGCGAGCACCGCCGCAATCGCACCCGCCAAGAAGCGCACTCAGGACCGGGGCCACGACAGCCAATCGCATCACTTTTCATACCTCCCATTTGGACGATCTGCGCTGACGGCCCAGCGAAGGTCGCCCGCCAACTATGGAACTCGCCGCCGAAACCGTTTAGTCTTACCGCAGTTTTGCCGGCCCCTGCGGCCATCCATAGACCTCGACCTGGCCTCATGCTAACAAGAACCAACCTCGGTCTCACGATCGAACAGGACGAACTCAAAGGCTTTTCGCGGACGATAGCCGAAATCGAATGGCTGCTGCTCGCGCTGGTCCTGGTATACCTGCTCGCCGGCGCACCGCCGGACGAGGGCAGCATCGCGCTGAACATGGCGCTGTTTTTCTTTGCCGCGTTCATCCTCGGCCTGCATTACGTCCAGTTCTACAAGGAAGAGTCGCGGCCCAAGCTGCTGATCGAGACCTGGGTGATGATCGTCTTCATCACCTGGGTGGTGCTGTACACGGGCAGAATCCACAGCCCGCTGCTCAATCTCTACCTGTTGCCGATCATTGCCAGCGCGCTGATTTTCGGCAAGCTGGTGACCGCCATCGAAGTTGCGCGCGATCATCGGCTGCTTCATGTTCTTTGCCTACGATCCGGGGTCAAAGACGCTGCTGTCGCTGCGCTACTGGGGCGAGATCCTGGCGATGTCCTCGCCGATGATCCTGGTGGCCTACATCACCACCATGCTTTCCGCCGACATCCGTTACGCCGTGGACAAGATCAAGCAGGTGTCGGACACCGACGAACTCACCGGCCTGTACAACATGCGCGCCTTCTCGACGATGCTGCAGCGTTCCTTCAAGCAGGCGGTGCGCTATGGGCATGCGCTGTCGGTGGTGATGATCGACTCGGACAATCTGAAGCAGGTCAATGACGCGCATGGCCACGAAGCCGGCAACCGCCTGCTGCAGCACCTGGTGCGCTGCATTCGCGAACAGTTGCGCGGCTCCGACGTCATGGCGCGCTTCGGCGGCGACGAGTTCATCCTGCTGCTGCCGGAGACCAACAACAAGGGTGCGCTGGAAATGGCCGAGCGCATCCGCAAGGCGGTCGAATTGTCGCGTTTCAACGTGCGCGACGGCGACACCAACGTAACGGTCAGTCTCGGTGTGGCGAGCTATCCCGAGGATGGCGGCAATCTCGACGTGATCCTCGAAAAGGCCGACAAGGCCATGTACCGCGCCAAGCAGCAAGGGCCGCAACCGCGTGGTGTCCTATCTGGAAGACACGGTGGTCTGACGGCGTCCCGGCCGGAAGTACGCGGCATCGTCGTAGAACCCCTCCCGCTCGTTCCCGCTCCACCAGCCCGGCACACCCAGCACCGGTAGCGGAGACAGCTCTGCGCCGTGGCGAAATCGTTCGCGGTCCCAGATGTGCGTCGCCAGCAGGCGATCCAGCTCGGCCAGTTGCACCGCCTGGTGCCAGTTCAAGGAATGCGCCGGGCACCTCGCAGCAGCACGGCCTTTCCGGTCAGCCCGACGAAGGGATGCAGCGCCTTGGAGAACAGCGCGTGGCCGAACACGCAAAAGCGCATGCGTTCCTTTACTGCGTCGCGCCGGTGCCAGAACAATTCCTTCCAGCGAAAGCCGCGCACCAGTTCGAGCAATTCCGCGTCGCTGGAAATGACCGCCACGCCGTCCTCGTCGAACAGCGTCAGCGCGTCGCGTTGCGGCGGGCGGTTGCCCCTACCCGTGGCAGACATGGACTCGTAGTGGCGGGCATTGATCACCGCCTTGCGTGGTCGGAAACGTCACCCACACCAGCGCATTGAACAGGTCGTGCCAGTCGAAGGGCCGCACCTGCACCTCGCCCCTGAGATAGGCGCGCGGCTCGAACGCGGCTTCGAATGATTGCGCCTTCGGCGCCTGGGGAACGAAGCGCACGCGCAGGCCCTGCGCATTGACGATGCGCCGGCCGTGGTCTGCGGCCAGCGCGTTGAGCAGATCGAGATCCGGCCAGCCGATTGCCGGCAGGGCGGCCGCCACCGGGCGCAGCGGCGCGAACATGTCGCTGCGGGTCAGCCAGTCCGTGTTCCAGAAGTCTGCCATGCGGATGAACAAGATGCGATCGGTTAACATTGCCGTTCCAGTATATCCACGCCCGTTGCAAACATGACTGAACGCGTTGACTGCGCGGTGATCGGCGCCGGGATCGTCGGGCTTGCGATTGCACGCGAGCTCGCGCTCCACGGACGCGAAGTGATCGTGATCGAAGCCGCCGACGCGATCGGCACGCACACCAGCTCGCGCAACTCCGAAGTGATCCACGCCGGCCTGTACTACGGCAAAGGCTCTTTCAAGGCGCGCTTCTGCATCGCCGGGAAACAGATGCTCTACGACTATTGCAGCGAGCGCGGCGTGCCGCACCGGAACATCGGCAAGATCGTGGTCGCGGCGGGCGACGACGAGATCGAGCCACTCAAGGGTTACGTCAGCCAAAGCCGAAGCCAATGGCGTGTCCGACCTGCGCTGGCTGTCGCGCGCACAATTGCGGGAACTGGAACCGGACGTCGAATGCGTTGCCGGATTCCTTTCACCCTCCACGGGAATCGTGGACAGCCATGCGCTGATGCTGGCCTACCAGGGAGACGCCCAGAATCACGGTGCCGCCGTGGTGTTCAAGAGCCCGGTCCGCTCCGGTGAAACCGGCGGTGACGGCATCGTGCTCGATGTCGGCGGCGACGAACCGATGACCATTGCCTGCAGCGCGGTGGTGAACTCGGCCGGCCTGTTTGCCCAGGACGTTGCGCGCTCGATCAGCGGCATTCCCGCGCAGAGCATTCCGCCGCAGTATTTTGCCAAGGCCCACTACTACACGCTGTCGGGCAAGCCGCCGTTCAGGCGCCTGGTGTATCCGGTCGCGACCAGCGCCCACCTGGGCGTGCATGTCACCGTTGATCTCGCCGGGCAGGTGCGCTTCGGTCCCGGACGTAAGCTGGGTCGATAAAGTTGACTACAGCTTCGACCACTCGCGCGAACCGCTGTTCTACCGTGCGATCCGCAAGTATTACCCGGGGTTGAAGGACGGCCAGCTGCAACCCGGTTACACCGGCATCCGCCCCAAGGTCTCGGGCGAAGGCGCACCCGCCGCCGATTTCGTGATCCAGGGACCGAAAGACCACGGCGTTCCCGGACTGGTGAATCTGTACGGCATCGAATCGCCGGGGCTCACCGCTTCGCATGGCGATCGCGCAGCACGTGCGCATGCTGCTGCAGGATTAAACTGCGAGAGAAACTCGACTCCGAGGGGAGAAAAACAATGGGCGCAAAAGATCAAATCGAACCCATCGAAAAAGCCGGGGTCGATGAACTGCGTGGCGCTGCAACTGAAGCGGCTGCGCTGGAGCCTGCAGCACGCGTATGAGAAGGTGCCGCACTACCGCAAGGCCTTCGACGGCGCCGGCATTCACCCCGGCGATCTGAAGGATCTGTCGGACCTGGCAAAGTTTCCGTTCACCGCCAAGGCCGACCTGCGCGCCAACTACCCTTTCGGCATGTTCGCCGTGCCGATGGACGACATCGTGCGCATTCACGCCTCCAGCGGCACCACGGGCAAACCCACCGTGGTCGGCTATACCCGGGAGGACATCGATACCTGGGCGACGGTGATGGCGCGCTCGCTGCGGGCCGCAGGCGGGAAATCCACGCGACATCGTCCACAACGCCTACGGCTACGGCCTGTTCACCGGGGGCCTGGGCGCGCACTACGGCGCCGAGGCGCTGGGCGCCACGGTGATTCCGGTCAGCGGCGGCATGACCGAGCGCCAGGTGCAGTTGATGCGCGATTTCAAGCCCGGCATCCTGATGTGCACGCCGTCCTACGCGCTGGTGATCGCGGACGAGTTCGAACGCCAGGGCCTGGACCCGGCGCAATGCAGCGTGCGCGTGGGCATCTTCGGGGCCGAACCGTGGACCGAGAGCATGCGCGCCGAAATCGAAAAGCGTCTTGGCCTTGCTGCGCTCGACCACTACGGGCTTTCCGAGGTGATCGGCCCGGGAGTCGCCGCGGAATACATCGAGAGCCGGGATGGGCTCACCGTGTGGGAGGACCATTTCTACCCCGAGATCATCGATGCGCAGACCGGCACGGTGCTGCCCGATGGTCAGACCGGCGAACTCGTCCTCACTTCGCTTACAAAGATCGGCATGCCGGTGATCCGTTTCCGCACCCGCGACCTGACCCGGCTGCTGCCCGGCACTGCGCGCAGCATGCGCAGGATGCAGCGCGTCACCGGGCGCAGCGACGACATGCTGATCATCCGCGGCGTCAATGTGTTTCCCTCGCAGATCGAAGAACTGCTGTTGAAACAGTCGGACCTCGCGCCCCACTATGTCCTGGAAGTGCGTCGCGAAGGGCGTCTCGACGATCTGGACATCCTGGTGGAACGCCGGGCCGGCACCGCGGCACCGTTGTCGGTTGCGACAATCACCGCCATCGAGCAGGATATGGAGCGGCAGATCAAGGGCTACATCGGGGTGACCACCCGGGTGCGGGTCGTCGAACCGGGCACGGTCCAGCGCTCGCAGGGCAAGGCGGTGCGCGTCATCGACAAGCGGCCAAGGAATTGAGGGTCGAAGGGCGTTGAAAGCCGAAGGGGATCGAAAGGAGCAGGATTTGGCGGCACCCGTTACTCAAGCACCCATTCACGAATCCGAAAGCCTGCAGCGCGCCGGCATCGGCAACGATGCCGTCGCAGCGTGGCACGCTGCGGCACCGCGCGACACCGGCGATTATGCCGGCGACTGCGCCCGCTATTCGCGCTTCTGGGAGTCGAGTGCCGCTTTGCTTGCGCGCCTGCCTGCAAAACCGGCGCGCGACGCGCGGCAGGCAGAGGCAGCCGAGCGGATCAAACAGGTGGCGCGCGAGGCACGCACCCGATTCCTGCGCGTCCACGTCGAGGCGGTCTACGACCGTCTCACGCACAGCCGGTCGCGCTTCGTCCGCGTCGAGCAACTTATCTACGACGCTGCCGCGCTGGTGCCGGGACTGACGCCCACGCGCGCGCAGGTCGCGGCCGAATCCGCCTGCCATCAGCGCGACAAGGAGGGACTGGAGATCGACCACGGGATCTTCGTATCCGCCACGCTGGCCAACCCTGTCACGGGACGCCACCTCTGCCACGCGATGCTGCTGCCCCACGCCGGGACGGCCGAGCGGCTGGCGGAGCTGGAACAGCAAAGGGCGCGTGGATCTCGGTGCGGCCGAAGTCTTCCGCAAGGGCCGGGCCTCGCACGTAATCGAAAAAAATCCTCGCCACCTGAACGCTGAGGACGCGACCACGATCGACGCCGCCGAGATCGCCGTCGATCTTGCGATCCTCGATCCGCACACGCAGATCGGCGTGCTGCGCGGCGATTACGTACAGGGCGGCAAGTACCAGGGAAAGCGCGTGCTCGGCAGCGGCATCAACCTGACCCACCTTTACTACGGCAAGGTACCGTTCATCTGGTATCTGCAACGCGATCTGGGGATCGTGAACAAGCTCTATCGCGGACTGGCACGTCCCGAAATGATGCCGGACGACGTCAACGGTCAGACCATCGAGATGCCCTGGATCGCGGCGGTCGAGGGATTCGCCATCGGCGGGCATTGCCAGTACCTGCTGACCATGGACTACGTACTGGCTGCGCAGGACGCGTTCATGAGCCTGCCGGCACGCAAGGAAGGCATCATCCCCGGCGCTGCCAACCTGCGGCTGCCGCGTTTCACCGGCGACCGCATCGCGCGGCAGGCGATCATGTACCAGCGCCGGTTCGACTGTGACAGTCCCGAGGGCCGGCTGATCTGCGACGAAGTGGTCGCGCCGGCGGACATGGACAACGCGATCGAGCGCGTGGTCGAAAATCTCACCGGTTCCGGCGTGGTGAGCGCCGCGTCAAACCGGCGCGCCTTCCGCGTCGCCCAGGAACCGTTGGACCTGTTCCGCAACTATTTCGCCGTGTATGCACTCGAGCAGGCCTATTGCCACTTCAGCCCGGCACTGATTTCCAATCTCGAAATGCACTGGAACGCCAAGAACCGCCGTCTGGACTGAGAAAGGCGAACGCCGTCTCGGCTGGGCCCTCCCCCGCAAGCAGCGGAGGGGGTAGGCTTCCCTAGCAAAATCGGGAACAAGGTATAAGATCGTCGAATCCCGTGCTTCTCGTCTTCGCAAGTGATTCTTCTTCAGGGATTCCTGTGATTAGCTTGACGCAGATTCTTGCCCGCTTTGCCAATGCTCCGCCCTTCTCGGAGGCACCCGCTGCCGCCGCGCGGATTATTCGAAGTGGCTTTGTCGATACTGTCGCGACCATGATCGCGGGGCGTAATGAGCCGGTCGTGCGAATCGTTCGGCAATACGTCGAGCTCTGCCCAATCGAATGCTCGGGAATCAAGTGTGCTGCTGGGCGCGGAGCGCGCGCCCGCGCATTACGCTGCGCTGATCAACGCAACCGCGGCGCATGCCCTTGACTATGACGACGTTGCGCTCGCCGGGCATCCCAGTACTGTCCTCGTGCCGGCTCTGTTGGCGGAAGGCGAAGCGGCGGACGCCTCCGGCGCGGGTCTGCTGCGCGCATACCTGGTCGGCTACGAAGTATGGGCAGAACTCATCAGTCGTGACGCAGACTCGCATCACGTTAAAGGATGGCATCCGACCGCGGTGTTCGGGCCTGTGGCAGCCGCTGCTGCGATCGCCTGTCTACGCAGGCTCCCCATCGAGACCTGCGGTAATGCCATCGCACTTTCGGCGAGTATGGCTGGAGGTTTGGTGGCTAATTTCGGGACGATGACCAAGCCTTTCCATGCGGGGCGCGCAGCGAGTGCAGCGATCGAGGCGGTGCGCCTGGCCATGGGCGGCATGACCGCGTCGCCTGACGCGATCGAGCACCACGCGGGATATCTGAAGGCGATCTCCCCCAAGGGCAATGTGGATCTCGATCGCCCCGCGGATGGTCTCGGCCGATCGCTACGGATTCTCGAGTCTGGCTTAAGCGTCAAGAAATACCCGATCTGCTACGCGACCCATCGGATCATCGATGCCGTCATCGACCTCGCCAGCAAGGAGAATCTCCGGCCAGACGATGTCGAATCGGTTCGTGCCACCATTGGCGTCACACAGGCGTCGATGTTGCGCAATCACGCTCCCGTAACAGCACTCGAGGCGAAGTTCAGCCTTGAGTTCGCCGTAGCCTCAGCGCTGGTCGCGCGGGCAGTGGGGTTGGCGCAACTCAGTGAAGAATTCGTCAATCGCCGAGAGGTACGCGAGGCAATGAAGAAACTTGAGATCTCCACCGTCGCAACGACTTGTCCGATCGAGCCGGCGTTTGCTTTTAGCGACCGCGCGCGAATCCGGCTCAAAGACGGCCGAGTGATCGACAGCGGGGAGGTCCGTTTTGCCCGCGGTAACATGAAGCTGCCGCTGCGCGAGGAGGAACTGAAGGCCAAGTTCTTCGACTGCGTTGCGGGCGTAAACCAAATTGATGCGAGTTCTCTCTACGAGCAACTCGCCGCGCTCGACGCTGTGCAGAATGTCAGGGATTTGGCGCGCGCCAGCGATCCCGATCGAGGTCGGACCCGCGCAATCCTCTAAGCACCAACCGAAATGGCCGGTTCACGACAACTCATAGACCTGCCTGCTAAAAAAGCAATCGAGACCGATTCACACGGAAAAAGAGGAGACAACCTTGAGAACCGGGAAGTCACTTGTCGCAACGGGTCTTGCGTTCGCGCTGGTCACCACGCTGTCCTTTATGGCAAACGCGCAAGACCGTTTTCCGAACAAACCAATCCAGATGATTGTACCGTTCACAGCGGGAAGCTCGACCGACATACACGCGCGCATGGTCGGCAAGAAAATGTCGGAGAACTGGGGCCAGCAAGTGGTGGTGATCAATCGCCCTGGCGGGGGCGGCATCGTGGCTGGAAGCATCGTCGCCCGCGCCGCGCCTGATGGGTATACGCTTCTGTACCATGGACCGGGCTTTGCAGTGAGCGCGACACTCTATTCGAAGCTTCCCTACGATCCGCTCAAGGACTTCGCTGGCGTCACCCAGATCTCGATCGGTCCGTTGGTACTGGTAGTTGGACCTTCGCTTGGGGTGAAGTCGGTCAGTGATCTCATCGCGCTCGCCAAGCAGAAGCCGGGACAGCTCAACTTTGGCTCGGCCGGTATCGGCGGCAGCCACTCACCTGAGCGGAGAGCAATTCAGGTTCGCCGCTGACATCGACGTTGTACATGTGCCCTACAAAGGCACGCCGGAAGCCCTCATCGACACCATGGCCGGGCGCATTCAGTATTTCATATCGCCCATTGAGCCAGCCCTGCCGTTCATCAAGGACGGGAGGTTGCTGGCGTTGGCGGTGACCACAGCGCAACGCTCCCCGGTGCTGCCGAACGTACCGACCGTCGCGGAGACAGCGCTTCCGGGCTTTGAGTTCGATGGCTGGGTCGGGCTGTGGGCGCCCGCCAACACACCCAAAGCGGTCCTCAACCAACTGTCCAACGAGGTCGCGCGTATTCTTGCTCTCCCGGATATCAGAGAGCGCTTGCAAAGCGAAGGTGTTGTGCCCAAGTCCAGTACGCCTGAGGAGTTCGCCAAGTTCACTCGCGCCGAAATCGAAAAACTGGGCAAAGTGGTGAAAGCTTCCGGCATGCGTGCTGATTAGTAAAACTTCGCCACATAGCAAGGCAGGCAGTGAGAAAGTAAGCCGCTACTCAGCTAACGGAACCAATGACTCACAACGAGGCAGGACTTACCTCGGCGCGTATCACAATAACTATCACGTCCGTTTCTTCGAATTTCTTTGCGTCTTTGCGCCTTTGCGTCGAAGGTTTGACCTCTCGCCGCTAAGCAGCCTTGGCGTGGCGGATCGCCTGCCATACCTTTTCAGACGTAGCGGGCATTTCGATGTGTTTCACGCCGAGCGGGCGCAGCGCGTCGATTAATGCATTCATCACCGTGGGCGTGCCGCCGACCGTGCCGAGCTCACCGACACCTTTTGCGCCGAGCGGGTTGATCTTGCACGGCGTGGATTCGTCGGTGAAAGTGGCAAAGCTGGGCAGATCGTCCGCACGCGGCAGGCAGTAATCGAGCAGCGAACCGGTGATGAGCTGACCGGACTCGGGATCGTAACGCGTATTCTCCAAAAGCGCCTGTCCGACCGCCTGGGCAATTCCACCGTGCACCTGACCGGCGACGATCAGCGGATTGATCACGCGTCCCACGTCGTCCACGGTGGTATAGCGCACGATCCCGGTCACGCCGGTTTCCGGATCGACTTCGACTTCGCAGACGTGGCAACTGTTCGGCCATGACGGGCCGCCGACTTTCTGCAGCGTTTTGATGGCGATGCGCTTCTCGGGCTGCTTCGCAGCCAGTTCGAACAATCCGATGCCGACGTCGGTGCCGGCCACTTTGAAGCGGCCGTCGTCATAGGTGATATCCGCTGCTGCCGCCTCGAGCGCATCCGCGGCGAGCTCCTTGCCTTTCTCGACGGTTTCCTTTGAAGCGGTGAACATCGCCGAGCCGCCGATGTAAAGCGAACGGCTTCCCATGCTGCCTATCCCCTGCGCGATGTCGCTGTCGCCCTGCACGATGACGATCCGCTCCGGGTCGACGTCGAGCGTCTCGGAAATGATCTGCACGTAACTGGTCTCGATGCCCTGCCCCATTGCCTGCATCGCGGTGTAGACCATGATTCGCCCGTCGGCCTCGACGTGCAGGTCCACCGTTTCCTCGTGCACGACACCGGTCCATTCGAGAAAGGTGGAGAGCGCGCGGCCGCGCAGCTTGCCGCGCTTGCGCGACTCTTCGCGCCGTTTGTCGTAGCCCTTCCAGTCGGCATGCTCGAGGATGCGGTCGAGCATGTGCGGAAAGTTGCCGCTGTCGAACGTTTCGCCCATCGGCGTGGTGTAAGGCATGGCGCCGGGCTGGATGAAGTTTCGCCGGCGCAGTTCCGCCGGGTCGATTTTCATTTCCGCGGCGGCCTGATCCATCAGCCGCTCGACGAGATAGATCGCCTCCGGCCGTCCCGCGCCGCGGTACGCGCCGACGACGTTGGTGTTGGTCAGCACCGCCGTGCCGCGCAGGTCGAGCGCGGGGACGTGATAGACGCCCGTGATCACTTTCGGCCCGACCGCCACGACGATGACCGCGCCCGGACCGCTGGCATGCGCCCCGATGTTGCCGACGATCTCCACGCGAAAGCCGAGGATCTTGCCGTCGGCGTCGAAAGCCAGTTCCGCGCGATTGATCTGGTCGCGACCGTGATTGCCGGCGAGAAACTCCTCGCTGCGGCTGGCGCGCCAGTGCACCGGCCGGCCGAGCTTGCGCGCTGCCCAGGCGCACACCACGTCTTCTGGATACAGCTGAGTCTTCATGCCGAAACCCCCGCCAACGTCGCCGACGCGAACGCGCACCTTGTCCATCGGCACCTTGAGGCAGGACTCCGCCAGAGTCTGCTGCAGCCCGGCGGGGTTCTGGCAACTGGTCCGCAGCGTGAAGCGGCCAGTCTTGACATCGAATTCCGCGATGCTGCCGCGCGGCTCCATGCTCATCGGCACCAGCCGCTGGTTGTAGAGCGCAAGCCTGGTGATGTGCTTGGCCTTCTTGAAGGCAGCGTCGCATTCGTCTTTCTTGCCGAACTGGGTCTGCGCGGCGATGTTGCCCGGCGCGTCCGGCCAGAGTTGCGGTGCACCCGGCGCGGTGGCCGCCTCGATCGTCACGACGGCCGGCAACTCCTCGTATTCGACCAGAACCTGCTCGGCGGCATCCTCCGCCTGCGAACGGCTTTGCGCGATGACCGCGGCAACCGGCTCCCCGACGAAGCGTGCCACGTCCACTGCAAGGGCGTGGTGCGTCGGGCCGCACATCGGTTTGCCGTCGGCACGTTTCAGCCCCTGCCCGTCCGGCAGCGGACTGATGCCATCGGCCTTGAGGTCCGCACCCTTCGGCACCGCTAGCACACCGGGCATGGCCCGCGCCGCCTGCGTGTCGATGGAGACTATGCGGGCGTGCGCATGCGGCGAGCGCACGAACGCAACAAAAACCTCGTTGGGAAGCGACAGATCGTCAACGTACTGACCTGCGCCGTAGAGCAGCCGCTGGTCCTCGCGCCGCACCATTGCCTGGCCGATTCCGTACTTTGCCATTCGCCTGATCCTTTACCTCTGAGTTGCCGGTCCGAAAAACGATTCCGCTTGCCGAATTCTATGCCACCAGGCCGGTCCCGTTAGGAAGGTCCCGAATCCAGTTGATCCTGCGCCGCCCCTTGACTAGCATGGGAGGCCTTCGAGAGCCAACCACAGAGGAAGCCTCATGCTCGTAAAGATAAAAATGACCGTGAACGGCAAGCCCGTTACCGCCGAAGTGGAACCGCGGGTTCTGCTGGTCGACTTCATTCGCGACACATTGCGCCTCACCGGCACGCACATCGGCTGCGATACCGCGCAATGCGGCGCCTGTACCATACACATGAACGGCAACGCGGTGAAGTGCTGCAACATGCTCGCCGTGCAGGCCGACGGCGCCGATATCGTCACCATCGAGGGCATAGCGCGCTCCGACGGCAGCATGCACCCGATGCAGGCGGCGTTCCGCGACCATCACGGCCTGCAATGCGGCTACTGCACGCCGGGGATGGTGATGAGCGCCATCGATCTGATCAAACGCCATCCCCACCCGAGCGAGGCCCAGGTCCGCGCCGAACTGGACGGCAACCTGTGCCGCTGCACCGGCTATCACGGCATCGTCAAGGCCGTGCTCGCCGGCGCCGCTACTATGAAAGGCTGAAGATCAACACCCAACACAGAGGCGCAGAGAGCGCAGAGAACACAGAGAAGAACAAAATATGAATATGAGAACGGTAAGGTACCCACAAGCTTATGGTTTGCACTCTTTTCCAGTCGGTTTTCTCCGCGGCCTCCGTTTTCTCTGCGCCTCTGTGTTGAGGTGTAGATTTAGACCCAGCCGAACGAGGGAGTGAGGCATGTACGAGTTCAACTATCACAAGGCCACCAGCGTCGCGGACGCGGCGGCCAAGCTCGCCGCCGCGAGCGACGCCAAGTTGATGGCCGGTGGTCAGACCCTGATCGCGGCATTGAAACTGCGCCTGGCTTCACCTTCGGACATCATCGATCTGCGCGGGGTCGCCGAACTTCGCGGCATCAGGAAGGACGGAGGCGCTATCAGGATCGGCGCCATGACCACACACGCCGAAGTTGCCTCTTCGAAGGAAGTGCTGCAAGCCGTTCCGGCGCTCGCGAGTCTCGCCGCGAGCATCGGAGATCCCATGGTGCGCAACATGGGCACGCTCGGCGGATCGGCCGCGAACAACGACCCGGCAGCGGACTATCCTGCGGGAGTTGTCGGCCTGGGGGCAACGATCCATACCAACAAACGCAAAATCTCCGCTGGCGATTTCTTCACCGGCATGTTCGAAACTGCATTGCAGCCGGGTGAAATCATTACTTCGATCTCCTTCCCGCTGCCGAAGCGCGCGGGATACGCGAAATTCAAGAACCCGGCATCACGCTACGCGATCGTCGGCGTTTTCGTTGCGGAAACGGCAAACGGCGTGCGCGTAGCGGTCACCGGCGCGGGACCGTGCGTGTTTCGCGTTGCCGCGATGGAAAAGGCGCTCGGCGCGAAGTTTTCTGCAGACGCGGTTGCCAGTATTCAAGGTGGCCGTCGACGGACTCAATACCGACATGCACGCCAGCGCGGAATATCGCGCGCATCTTGTCACCGTCATGGCGAAGCGGGCGGTGGCAGCGGCGACATAGCTCCATGGCGAGCGTGATACTAGTCACCGGAGGTCCCCTAGAATCCTTCCGCACAGGTGCGCGCCAACGCGAGGTCGCCTGATATGAGTGTTCGGCGCGAGTGCCGAGTCACCCGGATCGACACCTACCTCGTTGGCGCAAAGTGGTGCAACTGGGTATTTGCCCATGTCTTTACCGACGACGGGATCGAAGGCGTCGGAGAGGGGACCTGCGAATTCCAGCCGAAGGCGGTCGAGGCGGCAATCAGCAGCTTGCGCGCCGGGTGCGTGGTCGGACAGTCGGCCTTCGCCATCGAGCGCCTGTGGCAGGAAATGTTCCGCAACGAGTTTGCCCGCGGCGGACCGATCCTGAACTCCGCGATCGGCGCCATCGAAATCGCGCTTTGGGACATCGTCGGCAAGGCGCTCGACCGCCCGGTGTACGATCTGCTCGGCGGTCCGCGTGCGCGACCGGCTGCCGGCCTACGCCAACGCCTGGTATGGCAGCGGCGCAACACTGGATGAGATCGGCCGCGCGGCGGCAGCAGTGCGCGCGCAAGGGTTACCGCGGTCTCAAATTCGATCCATTCTCCAACGCCGGGCGCGATCCGGACTACGACGCTGGTCGCGGGCGCCGTCGAGATGGTCGCCTGCGTGCGCGACGCGGTCGGGCCGGACATGGACGCTGCTGATCGACTGCCACGGCCGTTTCAGCCCGGGCTCCGCGATAGCGATCGCGCAGGAACTCGAACCGTACAAGCTCTACTGGCTCGAGGAGCCGTGCGACCCGGAAAACGTGCAGGCGCTCGCCAAGGTCGGCCGTTCCATCCGCACCCGGCTCGCGACCGGCGAGCGTTGCTACACGAAATACCACCTGCAGGCGCTTCTTGCCGGCAACGAAATCGGCGTTCTGCAGCCGGACCCCATGCACGTCGGCGGCATTCTCGAAGCCAAGAAGATCGCCGCGATCGCCGACGCCGCGTATACGCCGGTGTCCTTTCACAATCCGTTCGGGCCGGTCGCCACCGCCGCTGCCCTCCAGCTCGACGCCTGCACGACGAATTTCATCATGCAGGAGTCGTTCTGCGAGTACTCGCCGGCCTGGCGATTCGACCTGCTCGAACATCCGCCCCGGCCGCGTGATGGCGGCTACGATGTCTCGTCACGTCCGGGCCTGGGTGTCGGCCGTTTCGTTGCCGAGGCCGCGAAGGCGCACCCCTTCGATCCCGATGCCTTCCTGCCGATGTGGGTCGCCGAGTGGCGATCGAAACTGTAGGCTCGTCGGAATCATGTTGCTGCCGCAGTTCATCTGTCTAGAGCCTTCAAGCTCTACACCCAACACAGAGGCGCAGATACCTACGTGCAGCACGCAGAGTCTGCACAGAGTTCGCAGAGAAAAGATGGGGCAAAATCCGGGGATGAAATTCAGCTATGCCGTCAAGCCCAAAGTATCTTGTTACTCAGCCTTCCTTTTCTACTCTGTGTCCTCTGCGTTCTCTGCGCCTCTGCGTTGAGACTTTGATCCTCAGATATGCCTAAGATGAGTCCAGATAGCAAGGCGATTCCTAAGTCGATAGACGAAACCCTGGCGCTGCTCGCCAGCGGCGAGTACGTCGCCGAGCGTTCATTGGCAACGGCGGTGTTCCTCGCGCTGCGCATGCAGCGGCCGCTGTTCCTCGAAGGCGAAGCCGGGGTGGGCAAGACCGAGATCGCCAAGGTACTGGCAGCGACGCTCGGCCGCCGCCTGATCCGCCTGCAGTGCTACGAAGGCCTGGACATCGCATCCGCGGTGTACGAGTGGAACTATCCCCGGCAGATGATCGAGATCCGGCTCACCGAGGCGGAAGGCGCGGCATCCCGCGACAAGCTGGAGAAGGACATCTTCAGCGAACGATTCCTGATCCGCCGGCCCTTGTTGCAGGCACTCGAAGGCCCGCAGGGTTCACCGCCGGTACTGCTCATCGACGAGCTCGACCGTACCGACGAACCTTTCGAAGCCTACCTGCTGGAGGTGCTGTCCGACTTCCAGGTCACGATTCCCGAGATCGGCACCATCAAGGCCGCGGAACCTCCGATCGTGGTGATCACATCCAATCGCACCCGCGAGATCCACGACGCCATCAAGCGGCGCTGCCTTTACCACTGGGTGGACTATCCGTCCGCCGAGCGGGAACTGGAGATCGTCAGACGCAAGGTCCCGGGCGTGGCGAGCAGTTGTCGCGCGAGGTGGTGGCCTTCGTGCAGCAGCTGCGCGACGTCGATCTGTTCAAACTGCCCGGCGTCGCGGAAACCATCGACTGGTCCAGGGCCTTGAGCGCACTCGACCGCGTGGCGCTGGACCCACAGGCGATCAACGACACGCTGGGCGTCCTGCTGAAGTATCAGGACGATGTGGCCCGCATCCGCGGCAGCGAAGCTGCCCGCATCCTCGACGAAATTCAATCCCCCTAAACCCAACGCAGAGGCACAGAGGACACAGAGGCCGCAGAGGAATGGACAATGAGCTCTCTGGAGAGATAATCGGGGCCGCGATAGAAGTTCATCGGATCCTCGGACCAGGGCTTCTGGAATCACTGTACGAGGAAGCGCTAGTTTTGGAACTTCAGCAGCGAAAAGTGAAAGTATCCCGACAGGTTGAGGTACCTGTCGAATACAAAGGTTACCGGCTCGCAAACCACTTGCGCTTGGATCTTCTTGTCGACGACTTAATTGTGGTTGAGGTGAAGTCCGTCGAGCGTATTCTGCCGGTTCATGAAGCACAGTTGCTCGGATATTTGAGATTGACCGGAAAACATCTGGGCCTTTTGATTAATTTCAACTCCGCTATTCTGAGCAGAGCCGTGCGCCGAATCATCAATCAGGTTTGACTCTGCGTTCTCTGTGCCCTCTGCGTCTCTGTGTTGGGTGTTGTCTTAAATGAAGCTGGCGGAAAATGTAATGCACTTCGCGCGGGCCCTGCGCCAGGCCGGCGTTGCTGTAGGACCAGATCGGGTTATGGATTCCTTGCGGGCACTGGAGGTCACCGGCGTTGCACGGCGCGAGGACTTCTACTGGACGCTGGCTTCGGTGTTTCTCAGCCGCCGCGAGCAATTCGAGCTGTTCGACCAGGCGTTCCGGCTGTTCTGGTCAAGCCAACTGCTGCCCGAGTCGGCCGTGGCCGGCCTTCCGCTGGCAGCCGCTACAACAGGACCGGATCGCGAGGTACCTCCGAGCCGTCTGGCAGACGCACTCGGACTGACACGCAAGGCCCACCTCGATCGCGAATCGCCGCAATCCGCGGACGAACTGGTTTCCGCGCCCGGCGCCTCGCAGATCGAGGCGCTGCGGCGCAGGGATTTCGAGACCATGACCACCGACGAATTGACGCAGGCGAAGAAGCTTATCGCCAGCCTGCGACTGCCGATCCCTGACATACGTAACCGCCGGCTTCAACCCGACGCGCATGGGCACTTGGTGGACCTGCGCCGCACGTTGCGCGACAGCCTGCGCGGCAACGCCGACGTCATCCCGTTACGACGCCGCTCGCACCAGCACCGCCATCCGCCGCTCGTGATCCTGTGCGACATTTCCGGCTCGATGAGCCGTTACTCGCGCATGTTTCTGCACTTCATGCACGCAATCACCAATGACCGCGACCGCGTGCACACTTTCGTATTCGGCACCCGCTTGACGAACATCACCCGTCATCTCCGGCATCGCGATGTGGACATGGCGCTTGGTGCCGTGTCCCGGGCGGTTGCCGACTGGTCCGGCGGCACGCGTATCGGCGCGGCATTGAAGGAGTTCAACCTGAGCTGGTCGCGGCGCGTGCTGGGCCAGAACGCGGAGGTGCTGCTGATCAGCGACGGCCTCGACCGCGACGGCGGCGTGGATCTTCCACAAGCCATGGAGCGGCTGCACAAGTCCTGCCGCAAGCTGATCTGGTTGAATCCGCTGCTGCGTTTCGATGGCTTCGAACCAAAGGCCACCGGCGTGCGGTTGATGCTCCCGCACGTGGATGCTTTCGTTCCGGCACACAATGTCGAAAGCCTGGCAGACCTTGCGCGAATTCTGGCGCCGGCGCATCAGCATCAAGGGAGACAGTAGAAAATGGAAATGACCGGCGAGCAGCTCATCCCTCTTCCCCAACAACGGGTGTGGGAGGCGCTCAACGATCCCGCGATCCTCAAGGCCTGCATCCCCGGCTGCGAGAGCATCGAGAAAATCTCGGACACCGAATACAAGGTGGTGATGGCTGCCGCGATCGGACCGGTCAAGGCGAAGTTCAACGGCAAACTGCTGCTCGCCGATCTGAACCCGCCGCACTCCTACTCGATCGCGTTCGAAGGCTCCGGCGGCGCAGCCGGTTTCGGCAAAGGCGCCGCGCAGGTCTCATTGCTGCCCGAGGGCAGCGGCACGCGGCTCACCTACAAGGCCATCGCCTCGGTCGGCGGCAAACTCGCGCAGATCGGCTCACGGCTGATCGACGGCGTAGCGAAGAAAATGTCCGATGATTTCTTCGCCCGGTTCAACGCCACGATTGCGCCTGCGGCTGCCACTGAGGCCGCGCCAACCCGGCGGCGTGAATTGCGCTGGGCGTGGGTGGCCGGCGGCATCGTTCTCCTGCTGTTGATCCTGTTCCTGATCCGGCGCGCCTGAACATCCACGGCGCACGCAAGCCGGCGTGCCCGACCCTGCCTCGCGCATGCGTACGCGGCGCCTCGTTCTGTGGCCGTTTTACTGGATCGTGCCGGAAGTAACGACCGAAACCGGACCGATTCCCGCGACCACGTTCAGGTTGACTGTGGTAAGCGCACCGGTGCCGGCGTCGATGCTGTACACCGAGACGGTGTTGGAGTTGAAATTTGCCGTGTAGGCGAACTTGCCCGAAGGATCGACGGTGACGGATCGCGGACTGTTTCCGGCAAGCACCGCTGCCCCGATGGCGGTGAGCGCGCCGGTGCTGGGATTGATGTGTAAACGCGGACACGGCTGTTGGAGCCGCTGTTCGCCACGTAAGCAAATTTGCCCGACGGATCGACGGTGACTGAGACTGGGTTGGGTTTCCGCCGGAAGCTTTGAATGCCGGCTGTTCCGATCGGCGTCGATCTGCGTAAGCGTCCCGTTGCCGGCATCGATGGTGTAGGCCGAGACGCGTGTTTGAATTGCAATTCGCCGACGTAAGCGAACTTTCCAGTGGGATCAACGGTGACGGAGCGGGGGCTGTTCTCGGTAAGCACGCTACTCCGGCGCTGAGCGCGCCGGTCGTCGCATTGATGGTGTACGCCGACACAGCGACGGAACCGCTATTCGCCACGTAGGCGAAGCGGCCCGTCGGATCGACGGTAACGGAGACGGGGCCCACTGAGCGCCAAGAACGGACTGCCGTGACTGCGAATAACGCCCCGGTGCCGGCATTGATGGTGTAAGCCGAGACACTGTTCGAACTGAAATTTGCCGACGTAAGCGAATTTTCCCGAAGGATCGACGGTAACGGAAGTGGGGCCAGTGCCCGCCGCGAAGTTCTGACTGCCCGTCCCCGAATCGGCGTCGATCGGCTAAGCGCCCCGGTGCCGGCGTCGATGGTGTAGGCCGAGACGATATTGGAGCCGATATTCGCCACGTAGGCGAACCTGCCCGCCGGGTCGACCGTAACGGAGCGGGGACTGGTGCCCGTAATCACCCCCAGGTTAATGGTGCCAAGCGTCCCGTTGCCGGCGTTGATCGTGTACGCCGAAACGGTGTTCGTATCTTGATTCGCCACATAGGCGAACTTCGGCGTGTACGTAACCGGCGTCGTGCCTGCGGTCATGGCAATCGCACCGCTGCCGGGGCGGGCACGCATGGTGCCGGCAGCCGTCAGCGCTCCGGTACCGGCATTGATGGTATAGACCGAAACGTCGTTGGAGCTGAAATTCGCGACGTAGGCGAATTTCCCGGAGGGATCGACGATGACGGACATGGAATCGGATCCCGCGGGCACGGCCGCTCCGACGGCGGTGAGCGCCCCGGTGCGGCGTCGATGCCGTAGGCCGAGACGTTGCCGCCACCGCTATTGCGCAACGTAGGCGAACTTCCCCGAGGGGTCGACGGTGATGGACTGGAGAAAGGTTCCCGCCGCCGACGGTGTTGGCGACAGATGTGAGCGCGCCGGTGGCGGCATCGATGGTGTAGGCGGTCACGGTGTTGGAGCCGTTGTTCGCCACATAGGCAAATTTGCCCGATGGGTCGACCTCGACGGAGACGGAGTCGTTCCCGCCGGGAATTGGATCCCGCCCGTACCGGCGCGGCGTCGATCAGACGTGAGCGCCCCGGTGGTGGCGTTGATGGTGTAGGCGGAGACGTTGTTGGAGCCGGAATTCGCCACGTAGGCAAACTTGCCCGATGGGTCGACGGCGACGGAGACGGGAGTCGTTCCCGCCGCGAAGTCTGGATGCCACCCGTCACCGCGCGCGTCGATCTGAAGTGCCCCGGTGCCGGCGTTGATGGTGTAGGCCGAGACGTTGTTGGAGCCGGAATTCGCCACGTAGGCAAACTTTCCCGATGGGTCGACGGTGACGGAGTCGGGATTGGTTCCCGCCGGGAAATTCTGGATGCCAGGCGTCCCCGAATTGCGTCGATTCTAGTAAGCGCCCCGGTGCTGGCGTTAATGGTATAGGCCGAGACATCGTGGGAGCCGAAATTCGCCACGTAGGCGAACTTGCCGGAGGGGTCTACGGCGATGGCGCTTGGCTGCGTACCTGCAGCCACATAGCCATTCGCCCGCAGTTGGCCGGTGCTGGCGTTGACCGTGTAGATCGAGACCGTGTCGTCAGAGAAGTTGGCGACGTAGGCGAAACGCCGGACAGCCGAAGTGGGCGGTGGCGGTCCGCCACCATCTCCCTCTCCGTCCCTCCGCAGGCGACCAGCGCAAGCATCAGGGCAAGGATCATGACCGCGGCGGGAAAACCGTCCGAACCTCGACTGCATTCATCGCATGTCTCCTCAACGCCGATTTGCTCAACTTAACACCCGGGCGAGATCCTATGCAACGAAGAAGCGTTTGGTCGGGGTCTGCCAATCTACTAAAATGCCGGTTTTCCGTGGCGGGCGATCGCAATCGCGCGGTCACTTGATCCAAATCAAAGGGGGGAGCAATGAATCAACTCGACATGAAGGGCCGCAGCGCCATCGTGACCGGCGGAGCTTCCGGCATCGGCCTGGCCATCGCCAAGCGGCTCGCGCAGTCGGGCGCCAACGTCGCCATCTGGGACATGAACGAGAAGACCATGGCGGACGCCGCCAAGTCGCTCGGCGCGCCGAAGACCCATACCGCCAGGGTGGACGTCACCAAGCTCGACCAGATCGAAGCCGCATTCAAGGGCACGGTCGCGGCGTTCGGCAAGGTCGACGCCCTCGTGTGCTCGGCCGGCATTGCGGGCATTGAACAAGGTCAGCTGGGAACTGCCGGCCGACGATTGGATCCGCGTCCATGACGTGAACCTCAACGGCGTGTTCTACTGCTGCCGCACCGTCGTGCCGCACATGATCAAGAACAACTACGGCCGCATCGTCAACATCGCCTCGATCGCCGGCAAGGAAGGCAACCCCAACGCTGCTGCCTACAGTTCGTCGAAGGCCGCCGTGATCGGACTCACCAAGTCGCTGGGCAAGGAAACCGCCAAGAACGGCATCACCGTCAACTGCGTGACGCCGGCAGCAGTAAGAACGCCGATCTTCGAACAGGTCCCGCAGAGCCACATCGATTACATGCTCTCCAAGATCCCGATGGGTCGCTTCGGCACGGTCGAGGAAATCGCCGCAACGGTCAGCGTGGGCCTGCACCGAGGAGTGCTCGTTTACCACCGGCGCGGTGTTCGATCTCTCCGGCGGAAGAGCAACGTACTAGCCGTGAGGCGAGAGGCGTGAGGAGTGAGGGGTGAGGGAAAACATGAAAATGAAGGCAGCAGTGATCCGGCAGATGGGCCTGCCGCAACCCTATGCGGACAGCAAGCCCATGACCATCGAGGAAGTCGAACTCGACAAGCCGGGTGAGCGCGAAGTGCTGGTGCAGATCAAGGCTGCGAGCCTGTGCCACTCGGATCTGTCCTCGGTGAACGGCGACCGCCCGCGGCCGATGCCGATGGTGCTCGGGCACGAAGCTTCCGGCGTGGTGCAGGAAATCGGCCCCGGCGTAAATGACCTGAAGGTCGGCGATCACGTCGCGCTGGTGTTCGCGCCGAGTTGCGGCCAATGCATCTCCTGCATCGACGGACATCCGGGGCGCTGCGAGCCTGGCCAGCAGGCCAACGGCGCCGGCAAGCTGCTCAACGGCGGCATGCGCCTGCACCAGCATGGCAAGGATGTCTATCACCACGTCGGCGTCTCGGCCTTCGCGCAGTACTGCGTGGCCAATCGCGGCTCGATGGTAAAGATCGACAAGGAATTGCCTTTCGACGAGGCCGCGTTGTTCGGCTGCGCCGTGCTCACCGGCGTGGGCGCCGTGTTCAACACGGCGCAGGTGTTTCCGGGCGCCAAGGTTGCGGTGCTCGGCCTGGGCGGGGTGGGACTCAACTCGCTGTTGGGTGCGATCGTCGCCGGCGCGCAGCAGATCGTCGCCATCGACCTGCACGACGACAAACTCGCACTGGCGAAACAACTGGGCGCGACCGACACGGTCAACGCCAAGGCGCCGGACGCAATCCAGCAGGTCAAGGATCTCACCGGCGGCGGCGTACATTTCGCATTCGAGATGGCCGGTTCGGTGCAGGCGATGGAACTGGCCTACCGCATCACCCGCCGCGGCGGCACCACGGTTTCCGCCGGGCCTGCCTCACCCCGACCACCGCTGGCCGCTGCAGCACGTCAACATGGTCGCGGAAGAACGCACCATCAAGGGCAGCTACATGGGTTCCTGCGTGCCGACCCGCGACATTCCGCGCTTCATCGACCTGTATCGCCGCGGCATGCTGCCGGTGAACAAGCTGATGAGCGACCACATCAAGCTGGAGGAGATCAACGTCGGCTTCGACCGCCTGGCGTCGGGCCACACCGTTCGCCAGATAATAATGATGTAAAGCCTACCGCATACACCCTACTCCCTACACCCCACACCCAGCGCAGAGGCACAAAGGACACAGAGAGCACAGAGAGTACGAGATCAACAACAACAGAGAAGTGGCTTGGATTGGAATGTTTCCGGGATCGACGATGCATCCCTGCGAAAATCGGCGGCTAAAATCCACGAACAACTGGACTGCTCCTAACACCCGTTCTCCGTTCTTCCTCTGCGTTCTCTGTGTCCTCTGTGCCTCTGTGTTGGGTTTTGACCTATGTCCGAGAAAAAATACAAAGCCGAAGGTCTCGTCAAATTCGCAACAGCACTGCTCGACAAGGCCGGACTGGAGTCCGATAAATCCAGAGTCGTAGCCGAAATCCTGGTCGAAGGTGACCTGCTCGGCCACAACACGCATGGCCTGCAGTTGCTGGCGCCGTACCTGAGCGATCTCGAGAAAGGCGGCATGACCCGGTCCGGATCACCGCGCGTGATCGCGGACTTTCCGGCTGCGGTAACGTGGGACGGCATGCGCCTGCCCGGCACCTGGCTCACCGTGCGCGCCGTCGATCTGGCGCTGGAACGCGCGAAGACTTACGGTACCTGCACGGTCGCCATTCGCCGCAGCCATCACATCGCCTGCCTCGCCGCTTACCTGAAGCGCGTCACCGACCAGGGCATGATGGTGATGCTGATTTCCTCCGGCCCGGAGTCCGGCGGCGTGGTTCCTCACGGCGGACGCGGCACCGGTGTCTACACGCCCAATCCGATCGCCGCCGCATGGCCGACCGCGGGCGATCCGGTGATGATCGACGTCTCCATGTCCATCACCACCCACATGCTGACCCGCCGGCTACACAACGAACAACGCAAACTTCCCGGGAAATGGGTGCTCGACGCTGACGGCAATCCATCCGACGACCCGGCGGTACTGTTCCGCGAACCCAAAGGCGGCCTGCTGCCTCTGGGCGGAACCGATCACGGCCACAAGGGTTATGCGCTCGGCTTGTTGGTGGAAGCATTGACCGGCGGCCTTGCCGGCCACGGCCGCGCCGATCCGAACGAAGGGTGGGCGGCAAATGTTTACGTGCAGGTCTTCGATCCGGCGCTCTACGGCGGCAAAGAGGATTTCATACGTCAGACCGAGTGGATGGCGAACGCCTGCCGCGCCACCCCCCCGCGAAGCGGATTCGACCGTGTGCGATTGCCCGGCGTGAGCGGGTTGCGCCGCCGCGAGAAACAACTCAAGGAAGGCATCGAGCTCTATCCGACCATTTTGCCGGCGCTGCAACCCTGGAGCGAAAAGCTCGGCGTGGCAGCGCCCGCCGCCGTCGGTTGATGCGCACGTCGGCCGAACATCGCAAAGGCATCGTGCTGATGATCGGCGCCACGCTGTGCTGGGCCAGCGCCGGCGTCCTGGTGCGCAACATGGAAGTCACCGACGGCTGGAAGATCACCTTCTGGCGCTCGTCCTTCATGACTGCGTTCCTGTTTGTCGTATTGTCCTTCCAGCACGGCCCGCGACTTCTGCAACGCGTTCATGCCATGGGCTGGCCGGGGGTGGTATCCGGACTGCTGTTCGCGGGGATGATGATCTGCTTCATCCTCGCCCTGTCGCTGACCACGGTCGCCAACACGCTGGTGGTCGGCAGCATTTCTCCCTTCGTGGCGGCCCTGTGCGGGCGCCTTTTCCTCGGCGAGAAGGTCGCGCCGCGCACTTGGCTGGCAATGGTCGCGGCAATCGGGGGCATCACGATGATGTTCTACGACGCGCTGAGCAGCGGTGGATGGGCGGGCAACCTGATCGCGTTGTGCATTCCACTGGGCTTCGGTGCAAACGTCGTCATTCTGCGAAAACATCGCGCCGCAGTGGACATGGTGCCTTCGGTCCTGCTTGCCGGAATCTTCTCCATGCTGATCGCGTTGCCGTTCGCGCTGCCGTTGTCGGTCAGAACGGACGACCTCGCCCTGCTGTCCGTCATGGGCGTGGTCCAGCTTGGCGTGGGACTGTTGCTGATGATGGTCGCGGTGCGCTACCTCTCTTCGGCGGAGATCGGACTGCTGTCGATTCTCGAAATCGTATTCGGCACGCTGTCGGTCTGGGTGCTGATCGGCGAACGCCCGACCCAGGCTGCGCTGATCGGCGGCGGCATCGTCATTGCCGCCCTCGCCGCCAATCAGCTTGCCGGCCTTCGTCCGCCGCTCGCTACTAATACTTAAGTCAGATTCGTTGACGCAAAGTACGCAAAGGGTAAAGAAAGGACGCGAAGGGGGACGGAAATTTCATGAAGGTGTCAGGATTGGTGCGGGGCACCCGGTCGATCAGGCGGTCACTCGAAGAAATTTTCCGCAATTCGGTCTACATACCCCAACGCCGCCAGGCGCTCGAGAACCTGACGATACGAGCGCTGGTGGGTGCTGCCCACTACAAGAATCTGATCCCTCGCGCAACCGATACGGCCTCGGGAGCCCTGCATGAACTGCGCCGTCGGATCGATGCTGCGCACCTCTTCGACGTTGGCCTTGCCGGCGGGAATGCAGAATTCGTAGTGTACGGCGCGCAACCCATCGGGCGGTCCGCGCAATCCTTCAGGATTCACATTCTCAAGGTCGATGTCGATCTTGGACGAAAACGGGTGCGGGTTGGAGATCGATGCGCAACCCGCGATCATCGCAACCATGAGGATTCCTGGCCCGGTCAGTAGTCGGTTCAGGCCCTGCCGGAGCGTCACTTTGTGCCTGCATTCGATGAAGTGTCCGACCGAAGCCGACGCAATGCGGCCTGAAGCCAGACGGCACTTGGAACGGCGTCTTCCTGACCACACTGAACCTGGTACGGCTCGCCGGATCTGCTGCTTTCCGTCCCGCCTTTGGTTATGAAGTCTTCTGCGCTACCAAGTAGTTTCTTCTTTCGAAGGTACTCGTACTTCTTCGTGAGGTGCGCCTGGGCGTCCGAGGCGCTGTACCAGGTGCCATTGCGATTGAACCGGCAGTTGGAACTACCAAGCGCTTCCAGAAGCTGGTCAATTTCCGATATGGCAGATTGTGGAAGCTCGGCTGAAAGCGCCGTCGGCCAGAACGCCATCAAAGTCAGAAGGAGCAACGCCTTATGCATTGAGATGGTTTTTCACGCGTGTCGTAGAGGAAACTGATATTTCAAGACTTGACATCGTCGTTCCCTGACCCCGTCGTTCTCGCCGGGGGATGCCTAGCGTTCTGGCAATCCAGCCTTTCGTACTCCCTCGACAATCCGCTGGACTTCCTTGCGGAACGCCGGATGGTTGGAGACCCCTAGTCCTTCCTCCGTAAATTTTTGCACAGTGAACCCAGGCCTCATCTTCAGTAGCTCAGCAACCGCGGCCGCCGCTTCTGCTTTCTGGCCGCGCCAGGCGTACGCAGAGGCGAGATCCATCCATGCGGCCCAGAACGTCTTGCCGGTCGCAATCGACTTGAGGCACCAGTCGATGGCCTGTGCGTCGCGCGCCAGGTGCGTGTTCGCGTGGCAAAGAACAAAGTACCAGACGTACAGATCGGGGTCTCGCGGACTGAGACGTATGGCGCGTTCGACGGGCGCCATGGCATCCGCAGCCCGCCCGATCACAACCAGATTCCGCGCCCGTCCGACATGTGCCGCGGCAAGGTTGCGATCGAGGTTGATGGCCCGATCGTACGTCGCAATCGCGGCATCGAACCGGTTGGCTAATCCGAGAACCTCGGCCTTGACGGAATGAGCCTGCGCATAGTTTGGCGCGCTGGAGATGGCTCGCGTAGCTGCTTCGTCGGCACGAGCGAGGATGTTCGCGGGGTCCGGGTCCCACCGGCTGCGATAGATGAGAACGAGGGCTTGTGCAAGCCCGGCGCTCGCCTGGGCATTGTCGGCATCGATGCGAAGAGCCTCCTCGAACAACGTTACGGACCGCTGCACTTCGTCCTTGTTCGGCCCCGCGTTCAAGACCGACCAGCCGCGCATAGTGAGGTCCACCGCGTCCGGGTTGGCGCGCGGTGCCCTGCGGCCTTCGACATTGACGAGTTCGACACTGAGCGTCCTCGCAAGCCGGTTCGCAATGCCGAAATTGTCCTGAACGGTCGTCAGCGTGCCTTGATCGAGGTCGATCTGCTCGGCCCACAGATGCGCGCCAGAGCCCGCGTCGATGAGTTGCGCATTGACGCGGACTGTGCCGCCCATCCGCCGTACGCTCCCCTCGAGCACATACCGGACGCCCAGCTCTCGGCCAATCTGTCGGGTATCCACGGCCTTGCCCTTGAACGTGAACGCCGTGTTCCTGGAGATGACAAAGCTTCCCGCAATGCGTGACAGATCAGTCGTCAGGTCTTCCGTGATGCCATCGGCGAAGTAGTCCTGGCTCGAATCCCCACTCAGGTTGCTGAAAGGCAGGACGACGATTGAAAGACGGGGCGCCTCTGTGCTGTCTGCCTGCTGACTTGGAACGACGCGCGAATTCATCCACCACGCTCCTCCTGCCAGGAAGAAAGCCAGGAACGCAGCCAGGCCCCAACCGATCCAACGCCTGCGCTCCGAGGTGGCGGAACGCCTGCCAGGCGTAGCGACGCCGGCATTGCCGGACACTCCCGGAAGGTGCAGACGATACATCCGCACGGGCTGCTCGATGTTCTTGACCTGCCGTTCGCCCCCATCTTCGAAGGTGAAAGGCAGCTTGCCGCGGATTTGGTCGTAGACGGAACTGGAAACGAGCACGCCCCCCGCCTCCGCCAGCGCCTCCAGCCGCGCCGCGATGTTGATCCCGTCACCGTAGATCCGGTTCTCGTCGTGAATCACATCCCCCAGATTGATGCCGATGCGAAACCGCATGCGGCGACTCTCGGGCACCGCCTGGTTGCGCCGGGCCATCACGGTCTGGATCTCGACTGCGCACTCGGTGGCGCCGATGACGCTGGGAAATTCAGCCATGATCCCATCGCCCGCGGTGTCGATGATCCGCCCCCCGTGGCGACCGATGAGCGGCAGGATCTCGCTCTGGTGGGACTTGAGGTCCCGCACGGTGGCGGCCTCGTCCTCGTGCATGAGTCGGCTGTAGCCGGCGATGTCGGCGGCGAGAATGGCGGCGAGCCGGCGGTTGATCAGGGACTCCTCGGCCATGTGTTCTCCGCGCTCGCAGATGCGAGCCGATCGTCAGTGTTGCATATCGCCCTGCGAATCGCGACGACGGCGCTCCTTGATGAGGCGATGGAGGCGGTCCGATAGAGATAGTAGGGTCGGGAGATATAGTAGGGTCGGGTTGACCCCGTTGCCACCGTTGCCACGTCGTTCGGTATTAGGCCTCGAATTCCTTGAAGAACGCATGCTCCACCTCATAGGTGGTAACTGGCTTTAGCCCAAGTTCAAGTTTCTCAAGCATATCCAGCAACTTTTCTCCGTCAATCAGTTCAATGGGTGGCGCGCCGTCTCGTGTGGCTTCTCGTCGAGCTTCGGCACTGAAGGACCCGGTAGTAACAATGATGCCCTTGTCAGCGCGACCTGCCATCGCACCTCGGAAATCGCGTACGTGAGAGGGTGGCACCGATTTCGCATACCGCTTGCATTGGAACAAGACCTTGAATGAGACGAGAGGATTAACCTGGAGTGTACCGAATCCATCGATTCCACCATCACCACTCTGACCAGTGACCACTACCTGACTAAACCCAGCCTCGCGAAGAATGCGTTGTGCAAGGCGCTCAAAGCCTTCTGGTGGGAGCTTGAGCAGGACAGCCAATACCTCCTCTCGGTAGTCCTTTGAAACGGACCCAGTTCCTTCGGCTATCTGTTCAGCGGCCGGCTCGGTCTTTCCCTTGAGCCTTCTTTGCTCTTGAAAGATCTTTACCCATTTGAGAAAGATCTCTCGCGATTGCTCACTCGTAAGGGATGTGTCGAGCCCTTTCTTCGTGAGACTCCATACTCCGTGCTTGGAAGAGTCAAGAAGCCCTTCTCGCACGAGATAGAACCGTGCCCAAGCGACTTGATTTCTAAAGCGCGATCCTCCGGATGGAAGCACCTCGTTCAATACGTCATCCGAAAGCTTTAGGTCTTCAGCTACGCGGTCTACGGCTTCGTCGGCCTTCGCCGATCCTCCGAGACCACGAAGCGCATTGAGCAATGGTCCGAAGTAACGGACGAACTTCGCGCCTTCCTTTTCTCTTACCTTTTCCACAGCGTCTCCAAGAGGTCTAACGGCTGTAGAAAACCCCTGAGGGTTTCAACGCCATCCGGTATTCGACTCAAGGACGGACCGAACAACCGACGCCACTGACTCGCGGGTGATGCCGCGAGTCCTGCAGTACTTTGACTCAAGCCATTCGACAAGATTCTTGGTGCCCTTGCTTGCATTGCATCCGATGCAGCATCTCGCGATGTTCTCGCGTGTGATGATGCGTGCGTCATTGATGATGTGCTCCCATGACGGCCGGTCGCGTCGACTCGCGCTCTGCGCCGTGAACTCTACTCCACAGTAGACACAGCAGCGGTCGCGTTCAACGACCTCGCGCTCCAGCCAGTCAGGAATGTTCCAGCGGTTCATGTCACTACGCGTTGTCGATCGGCTACGCCAGGCGCCTAACTTGATTTATACGTCAAAAGTGACAGCTAACTCGACCGGGTGACGATTAACTTGGCTTATCGCAATACCAAAAGGACCAAAAACATCATGGGCTTAAATTGCATGCTGCCGCATAACCAGGGTACTTACAAAACTGGCAAACCCTGCAGCATGCAAAAAGCATAGTCCAAACTATTTCGCTCGGCTACCACACCCCAAACTGAGCGTCCCCAGCGAATTCCTTAGAATCATTCCCCTCTCCCCTTTCCTTTGCGAACCTTTGCGTACCCCTCAAGGGGGTATAGAAAGGAATCCTTCGCGTCCTTTGCGTTGAGAGTTAGTCCATCCCCGTCACGCTTTACCCATTGCCCGAAGCCGCTGCCGATCGATCTTGTCCGTGCCGGTCTTCGGCAGCTCATCGAGGTACTCGATCGCGCGCGGGTACTTGAACGGCATCAGTGCCCGCTTGACGAAATCCTGCAGGGTCTTCGTCGTCGCCGTGTCCCCGACGTGACCCGGCCGCAGCGCGACATAGGCCTTTAGCGTCATCAGCCGGTTCTCGTCCTCGACCGCGAGCACGGCGCACTCCCGCACGCTTGGGTGCTCGGCGAGCGCGCGCTCGACTTCCATCGGATGGACCCACTGGCCGCTGACCTTTACCAGATCGTCGGCGCGCCCCTCAAACCAGTAGTAGCCGTCGGCATCCTCGCGGAAGCGATCGCCGGTGTAGATCCAGCCCTCCCGCATCGTCTCGCGCGTCTTGTCCGGCCGGTTCCAGTAGAACGGCGCGCTCGAGTCGCCGCGCACCCACATGATGCCGGGCTCGCCGCGCGGAACCGGGCGGCCGTCCGGATCGCATAGCTTGATCTCGTAGCCCGGCACTCGCGCACCGCTCGCACCGGGTTTCTGACGATCGAGCCGGTTGGACACATAGATGTGCAGCACCTCGGTCGAGCCGAGCCCTTCCACGATGCGCAGTCCGTAACGCCGCTCCCACTCGGCAAACATCTCCTGCGAGAGCGTCTCGGCCGCGGAGATGCACAGCCGCAGGCTCGAAAGATCGCGTCGCTCTGCTCCCGGGTGCACGATCAGGGCGTTGTAGAGGGTCGGCAGTCCGCAAAGGACAGTCGGGCGATGCCGCTCGATCACCCCGTACACCGCATCCGGGTCCGGGCGCCCCGGATGCAGCAGCGCGGTTGCGCCCACCGAGAACGGGAACGTGAGCGCGTTGCCGAAGCCATAGGCGAAGAAGATCTTCGGTGGCGAGAACACCACGTCGGATTCGCGGATGCTGAGGACGCGCCTGCCATACGACTCGTGGGTGTAGGGCGCATCGTGGTGAAGGTGGACGACGCCCTTCGGCCGGCCGGTACTGCCCGAGCTGTACATCCAGAACGCCATCTCGTCGGGATGCGTCTCGACTTCTTTCAGCTCCGCGTGCGCGCCCTGGGTCCAGGCGTCCCATCGCGTGATCTCGACCAGCTCGAGCGGCGGCACCGCACCGCCGCCCACCACGACCAGATTGCGCAGTCGGCTCGCGCGAGTGTCCGGGTGGCCGAAAAGGTGCGCGAGCGAATCATTCACGATCGCCGCCTCGGCGCCGCTGTCGCCGAGGTAGTACGCAACCAGCTCCGCCGGGGACAACGTGTTGACGAGCACGGGCACGAAGCCGGCTCTCATCGCGCCGAAGATCGCTGCGACGTATTCGGGCGTGTCGAGCATCACCAGCAGCACACGGCTGCCGCGCGCGAGACCCATCGCCGCGAGCCCGTTCCCCACCCGGCAGGCAAGGTTCGCGATTTGATCGTATGTGAACGTACGGTCCTCGCAGACGACCGCCGCCTTGTCCGCGCGGCCGGCCGCCAGGTTGTCGAACAGAATGCGCGCGGCGTTGTAGCGCTCGGGCACGGTCCAGCCGATCTCCCGCGCTCCCGGCGTGTTCGCGCCGCACGGGTCTGCCTGGCGCTCGGGGTGCGCTGCGCGCGGATCGGCCGCGCGCTCGCGGTCGACGCGCGCCATGAAGCGCGGTGCCTCCGTGCGCAGCCGCTCGTCGGGCATCCGGCCGCTGCGGGTCATGTAATCGTAGGCGAGCTGCCACGGCGCGAGCGCCATCTTCTCGGAGATCCGCTCGTACCAGTAAGAGCTCGCGTTCGCGGCGGTCACGATCTTCTCGGCGATCGGCTTGCGGGTGCGCTCGAACTCGGCGAGCCCCTCGGCGATGTTTTCGCCGTGCGCATCGAGTGCGGCCGCCAGCGCGATCGAGTCCTCCATCGCGAGCCGCGTGCCCGAGCCAATCGAGAAATGGCCGGTGCGCGCGGCGTCACCGATCAGGACGACGTTGTCCGCGGTCCATTGCGGAGTCCACAGCAGCGGGAAGTTGCGCCAGATGGAGCGGTTCGAGATGAGCGGGCGCCCGTCCAGGTCGGGGGCAAAAACCCGCTCGCAGTAGATTCTGCTCTCCTCGTCGCTCATGCGGTCGAGCCCGGCCCGGTACCACGTCGCCGCGTCGCATTCCACGATGAACGTGCTCATGTCGGGGGCGTAGCGATAGTGGTGCGCCACGAAGTGGCCATGCTCGTTCTGACGGAAGGTGAGCGTCAGGCAGTCGAACGCTCTTCGTCGTCCCGTACCAGGCGAACTTGTTGGTGAGGTGGCGTATGCGTGGCTGCAGGCGGCCGGCAAGCGACCGGCGCACCATGGAATTCACGCCATCGGCGCCGACCACCAGGTCGAATCCGGAGAGCTCTTCGAGTGCTCCGATCGGGCGCCCGTGCTCGACGCGCACGCCGGCGCTCTCGCACAAGCGCTCGAGGGTGGTCAGCAGTTTGAGGCGGGCAATCGCGGAAAATCCGTTGCCGTCCACCAGCACTGCCTCGTCGCGGTGCACGATCTTCTGCTCGGGCCAGCGCACCATGTCTGCCTCGAGCAGCTTGAAGATCTCCGGCTCGCCGCCGCGCAAGAACTCGAGCGCGCCGTCGGAGAAGACCACGCCGAAGCCAAAGGTGGCGCCACGCAGGTTCTGCTCGAGAACGATGACCTCGTCTCGCGGCCGCCGGCGCTTGAGCAGAAGACTCAGGAAAAGGCCGGCCGGGCCGGCGCCGATGATTACAGTTCGCATAGGCGGATAGCAACTTCAACCGTAGCACTTCTCGTGGGCGTGCGGTCGAGGAGGAGCGTGCATTTCCCGCTCTATTACGCCCAACGCCGCGATTCACGCGCGCCGGCGCAAAGCGCCGTCCGCTGCATGGCCGTCGTTACGCCGCTACGTGCACCTCGATGACCCCATTTCTGTAATGCAGTCTATGGCCGCACGGGCGGCTGCTCCGGAAACCGCTTCATCTGGCCCAGGCTCATAGCCCAGGCTTGCGCGGAACGACACCAGATCTGAGCACTAGGAATGAGTTGGTCTCGTTGGCGGGCCGTTCCGGTGCGAATGGAGAAGATCTGCGGATCATCTGGTGCGGCAGAATAGACGTGCGTCCCGCACTTAGGACAGAATGCCTGAGCTCGCTTAGTACCGCTTTGAGCGGTCTTCACGTATATCGTCGGTGTTCCAGTGAGGAGGCGAAAGTGTTCCTTTGAGGCAAGGGCGCCTGTGCGGAAGGCCGAGCCCGAGAACGTCTGGCAGTCGGTACAGTGACAGATGCCGATGTGCTCGGAATCGATAGTCGCTTCATACGTGATGTAGCCGCAGTGACATCCTCCGTCAATCTTCACGGCTTAGCCCTCCACCTCAGGTGACGGTGCCCGCGCAACGCCAACGTCTCGATAATACGCTTTCCTTCATCATCAATCTGTCGCCACGGCAACTGGCCCGAGCGGTGACGCCCAACGTTCGCGATGACGCGCACATACCGAGAGCGTAGCAGCGACCAGGTGGTGTCGCTGTCAACCGCGCTGTTAGGCGCCATACCCGTGCGACGCGGCCACATGCGATTTGGCGCGCTCGCTGCGAATCTTGTATAGATGCAGGATGGTCGCGACAAAATCGCGACCAAGTAACTTCGCTGTCGGAACGGCATACAGGTTGATGCTGGACGTGACGCGGTAGTGAGCAACGATCTCAAGCTGTGTGCCGCCGTTGGGCAAGGCGTAGAGATTGAAGGTTGTGTCGCGTAAGTCGAAGTAGCGACCCCCTATTGCGACGTGGTCGTCCATTGATCCTCTTGGAAACGAGTGCATATCGAAGACATAACGCCAGCTAATGCTCTCGTACTCCTTGCGTTCCGTGACCACCGCACGGAAGTTCACCCCGCGCTCCCACTTTGAATAGCGGATTTCGCCGTCCTGCGTTACGACGTTAATTCCCTCCATGGGCCTTGGCACGCCGATGAAATGCGTGAGACTAAGTGGTAGCTCATCCGCCCGAATGGACCGCGCAGTCAGGATCTGCTCCCATACGGCGCGCGGAGGCGCGTTAACGTACACCGACTGCCTAATCTCCGATTCCGTGCTGGGCAATGGGATGTGTTGTTCGCCAATCAGCACCAGCAGAGGAAGTGCCGCCACTGCGCTCAGATGGGAATGTTTGAGCGCCGCGATCTTCAGGGCAAGCCCCATGACCAAACCACCGATACTCCCGCACACCAGGAACAGGGGCGACATCAGGGCTATGCAGATCGAACCTTCCAGCAGCGTTACGGCGCACCCGACGAGCATGAGCGCGATGGTGCCCCAAGGAGCGAAAAGCCAGAGGAGCACTGTTTGGCTCTTGTGACGGGCGCCGTAGATTGTGAGGGCGCCAACCACAAGAGGTGTTCCGACTAGAAATGCGGCTGACATTGGCCCTGCAGAAAACGCGGGCAAGGCGCCAAACAGTACTCGGATCAACACACCGTATAACGCGCCACCTACCAACCAATACCACCAGCGACTCCCAGTATCGGTTTGCGGTGTCGACTCAAGAGGTTCTACAAGTGGCTTCCAGGATTGCTCCCCGACGAAAGATGCATTGCACTTCGGGCACGAGAGTGCGTCCGGTGGTATTGCAGTGCTGCAGCTTGGGCAGAACGCCATGGCGACTAACGTCGTGCTCTGCGGCGGGCCGAAAGCGGTGGCACCTGGTCTCGCGATGCACTGGCGCCCGTCCGCAGCAGCTACGGGTTAGGTCTCTGTCGGTCACGGTGTGATACCTTTCGATTCGAACGGCAACGATCAAAGCGTCGGCGAGACTTGAATCGAGCTGATGCCTGGTCGTGAAGGGCGACCCCATCAGCGAAACCTCGATAGCGGTGATCTTCGGACACGACTACCGATTGTCTCGCCGGCGCCAGCGCCCAAGACATTGCGGAGTTCGGCGTGATCTCCTAGTTCCTTGCCAAGGGCGTTGAGAACTCATTGCCAAGTCCTTGTAGGGATAGGTTCGGAATCCCGTCGCCGCGTCGCGCAGGAACGGCAAAGTCGCGGACCGTGACTGAGAGCCCGTCATAGGTTCCGGTCATGCTCGGAAGCTACGCCGGGCGCCAGTCCTTGTCGCTTGAAGAGCCCGAACATTTGCAAGAGCACCTAACTTGATTTATACGTCAAAAGTGACATCTAACTCGACCGGGTGACGTCTAACTTGGCTCATCGCTATGCCAAAAGAACCCATAGCATCATGGGCTTGTATTGCATGCTGCCGCATAACCAGGGTACTAACAAAACCGGCAAACCCTGCAGGATGCGAAAAGCATAGTCCAAACAATCGAAGCTGAATACCGTGCGCCAAACCGGGCTCCCGGTCCCAATTTCCGCGAATCTGTACCATTCGCTCCTAGACTTTCCTTTGCGTACCTTTGCGCACCCCTCAAGGGGGTACTTGAAGAGCCTTTGCGTTGACAGTGGATATCTGGAGGAGAAGAACAATATGAATCTGACCGAAAGGCTGGAGAAGCTGTACACCGGAGCGGTGCATGACGTGCTGCGAGCGATGGGCCACGGCCGCTGCACGCTGCCGCACGAGATCAAGGCGCTCGACCCGACGAAGAAGGTGGCGGGCGAGGTCTATACCGTGAGCGGCCACATCGACCAGACCCGCGATCCGCACGACACCCTGGTGCAGTGGACCGGACTGCTGTCGAAGGCGCCGCCCGGCAAGGTGCTGGTGTGCCAGCCTCATACGGACATGGTGGCGCTGATGGGCGAGCTGTCGGCGGAAACGCTGCTGCACAAGGGCGTGCGCGGCTATGTCGTGGACGGCGGCTGCCGCGACACCGAGTTCATCCTGAAGATCGGTTTTCCGGTGTTCTGCAGTTTCAATACGCCGGCGGATATCGTCGGGCGCTGGGTGCCCGGCCGCCTTGGAGAACCGCTCACCATCGGCAACGTCACCATCAACACCGGGGACTACATCCTCGGCGACCGCGACGGGGTGGTGGTCATCCCCGGCAAACTGGCCACGGACGTGATCGCAAAGACGGAGGAAGTCGTCAGCACCGAGAGCAAGGTGCGCAGCGCCATCCTCGGCGGCATGGACCCGCAGGAAGCCTATCTCAAGTTCGGAAAATTCTGAGCAACAATGATTTTTTGCCACAGAGGACACAGAGAACACAGAGAGAAGCCCGGCAGAAAACGCGTCGGAAAACAATTCACATCCGTCGAATAGCCGAGCGTTCTTGGCCAAGCTGCGCATCCAGTAATTAACCCCCGTCATTCGTTTTTCCTCTGTGACCTCTGTGTCCTCTGTGGCAAATTGTTTTATTGACCGTTGATGACTCATTGAGGATTCCAGAATGAAGCTCCAGGGAGCAGTATGCATCGTCACGGGCGCGGGGACCGGAAGCGGTGCCGCGTGCGCCGTCCAACTGGCCGCCAAAGGCTGTCGCGTGGTGGTCAACTACAGCCGCAGCGAGAAGGAAGCGCGCGACACCGTGAAGGCCTGCGAAGCCTCCGGCGGCGAGGCGATGCTCGCGCGCGGCGATGTGGCGAACGACGCCGATTGCCGAGCCCTCGCGCAGGCGGCATTGGACAAATGGGGGCGCATCGATGCGCTCATCAACAATGCCGGCATCACCAAGTACGCTTCGGCGTCCGACCTCGATGCGCTGGACGCCGCCGATTTCCAGCGCATCTACGCCGTCAACCTGATCGGCCCCTACCAGATGATTCGCGCCTGCGCGCCGGCAATGAAACGCCAGGGCGCTGGCTCAATCGTCAACATCTCGTCCATCTCCGGCGTGATGGGGATCGGCTCCTCGACCGCGTACATCGCCTCCAAGGGCGCGCTCAACGCCATGACTCTGGCGCTCGCGAGAGCGCTGGCACCAGCCATACGGGTCAATGCGGTATGCCCGGGGATGATCGAGACGCGCTGGCATCGCGACCGCTTCGACGCGGAGGGTTACGCGAAATTCAAGGCGAACTACGAGAAGACCGTGCCGCTGGCAAAGGCCGCCACCCCGGACGACATCGCCGAAGTGGCGGTGTGGCTGCTGGAGGGCGCTGCCCAGGTCACCGGCGAATGCATCCTCGTGGACGGCGGCCTGCACCTGGGAAAGTTTTGACTAGCCGATTGTCGAACTCCCCAGAGCCGAGAAGCAATGCGAAGGAAGGCAAGGTCATCGCATCTCTTGCAAAAAAAAGTACTCGACGCAAAGACGCAAAGGCGCAAAGAATAGCGAAAGGGATGTGTGAAATCAGGTCATCATTTGAAGAGGCGACGGCTGATCTTCCACAGGATCGTATCGCGATCGATTTGGCCTCCTGTTAAGCCTTTCTTCCTTTTTGGCCTTCTTTGCGCCTTTGCGTCCGAATTCTTAGTATTTCAAGGGTAGTTTGCCAAGCTTTTGAAAGCCTGCTTAGAACACGGCGACAGGTGCAACAGAGCGTCGCCGGCTTCAATCGTCGTATAGTGACTGATGCGATCGGCAGATTGTCCTTGCCGCGCGACGGGAGGGTCATGGAAAGCGTGCTGTTGCAGGGAGGCACTGTCTGGGACGGCAGCGGCCGGCCGGCGTTTGCTGCGGATGTCCTGGTGCAGGGCAACCGCATCGCCGAGATCTGGCCCGAAGCACCGCGCGGACTGCATGCCGATGCGCGCTTCGACATTCCGGGACATACCGTCATCCCCGGCCTGGTGGAAGGCCACGCGCATCTCCCATTCGTGCACAAGGCCAATATCGCCGACACCGGTGACGTGCCGCCCGAGGAACACACGCTCCAGACGCTTCATAACGCCCGCGTTGTGCTCGAAGCCGGCTTTACTTCCTGCCTCAGCGGCGGCTCCGCGAAGCCGCGTCTCGATGTGGCCGTTCGCAATGAAATCAACGCCGGGAATGCCGCCGGTCCACGACTGCTGGCGGCCAGTCCCGAGCTGACCAACACCGGCAACCTGGGCGACGAGCGGCGCATGCACATCTACCGCGAGTCGATCGCGCTGGTGGTGGACGGCGTCGATGAAATCGCCCGCACCTGCCGAATGCTGGTGCGCGAAGGCGTGGACACCATCAAGCTGAACATCTCCGGCAATCAGACGATTCCCGGCGCACGTTCGCATCAGACCGTCATGCAGGACGCCGAGGTGGGGGCCGCGGCGAGCATCGCGCACGCCCACGGCAAGAGAGTGGCCGCCCACGTGCGCGCGGCGCCGTCCATCAAGCTGGCGCTGAAGCACGGAGTCGAAATCCTTTATCACCTCGAGTACGCCGACGAAGAGTGTCTCGATCTCCTGGAAGCCGCACGTGACCGGATCTTTCTGGCGCCGGCGATCGGTCTTCTGCACAACCTCATGTACGAGGCCGAACCGTGGGGCATCACGTATCAGAAGGCCGAGGACGCTGGCGTGGTAAACCAGTTCGAGTGCGCACAGGCCGTGTTCGAAGAGTTGCGCAAGCGCGGTCTGCGGGTACTGGTGGGCGGCGACTATGGCTTCCCGTGGACGCCGCATGGGACCAACGCCCGCGACCTCGATCATTTCGTGCGCTTCTTCGGCTACTCCGATTCGGAGGCGCTGGTTGCCGCAACGCGCACCGGCGCAGCGGCCATGATGCTGGAAGGCCAGACCGGCGAAATCACCAAGGGCTTCCTCGCCGATCTGCTGGTTGTCGCCGGCGCTCCGCAGGACGACGTGCGGCTGCTGAACACGCCCGCCAACATCAAGCTGGTGATGAAAGACGGCAGGATCTACAAGAATCTTTTCGAAACCCGGCACTGACAGGAGACGTTTCGATGTTCCAGCACGCTGCGCTGTCGTTGGAGGATGCAAAGCGCGTGGCCGCGGCCGCGAGATCTGAAGCGGAAAAGAATGGTTGGGCGATCGTGATCGCGGTCGTGGATGACGGCGGCCACCTCATGTATCTCGAGCGCATGGACGGAACACAGAAGGCGTCCAGCCGCATCGCGGAAGCGAAAGGCAGAACCGCAATCCTGTTCAAGCGGCCGACCAAGGCCATCGAGGACAACGTTCTCGAAGGACGCACGGTCATGATGGGCCTGCCGGGCGCGGTGCCGCTGGAGGGCGGCGTCCCGCTGATGAAAGACGGGCAGTTTCTCGGTGGGATCGGCGTGTCGGGCGTGCAATCTTTCCAGGACGGGATCGTGGCGCGCGCCGGCGCCGCGGCGCTGTAATCCGCGCTAGCGGCCGATCACCTCGCCGAAGCGCACCCACTCTTTTCCGTCGAAACGCATCAACTGCAACTGCTTGACCGGGTCGTAGTCGGTCGGGCTGGTGTTGATGCTCACACCGGGCAGCAGCATGGGCAATACCAGTTTCCTGAGATTTCCCGCCTCCTTCATCACCCTTTCGCGCGTCAACTCGTCGCCACACTGTTCGAGCACGTGGACCAGCAGTTGCGCATTGGTATAGGCGTAGACGTTGTAGATTTCCGCCATGTCGCCGTCCGGGAAATACTTCTTCATCCATGCCAGCCATTCTTTCGTGGCGGCATCGTTCTTCCATTGCGGGTCGGTCGGATCTTTCACGTACGCGGATGAAATCACTCCCGCGGATTTCTCCAGGCCCGCGGGTTGCATCACTGCCGTGACCGAAGTGGCGCTATAGGGGATGAAGTGCAGCGGCTTCCAGCCGATGTCGTAGACCTTGCGGATGGACTGGGCCGCGAACTTCGGCGATGCGAAGCTGAACAGCGTGTCGGCACCGGAACTTTTCAATGTGGCGATCTGCGAATCCACGGACGGATCGGTCGATTCGTAGGAGGCCTCGGCGACAATCATCCTTTCAGCCCTGGCTCCGAGGTGATCTCTCAGCGCCTTGACGTAATCCTTGCCGAAGTCGTCGTTCTGGTTGAGTACCGCAATCTTCGCGTTAGGACGGTTCTCCAGCAGGTACTGGACATAGCCCGCCGTACCGGTGCGCTGGCTCGGCAGAAACGCCATCGTCCACGGGAAATTCCGTGGGTCACCCCACTTCATCCCGGTCGCCGCGATGAACAGTTGCGGCACGCCTTTTGGCGTTCAGATACTTCATCGCCGCGGTGTTCGGCGGGGTGCCGAAGGAGCTGAACAGCAGCAGGACCTCGTCGGATTCGACCAGCTTGCGCGTCTGCTCGATGGTCCTTGGCGGACTGTAGCCATCGTCCAGCGAGAGCAGGCGGATCTTGCGTCCGTTGACGCCGCCCGCCGCATTGACCATATCGAAGTAGGCCGCCTCGGCCCTGCCCAATGTCCCGAACGCCGACACCGGGCCGCTGTAGGGCATGGTCTGGCCGATCTTGATCTCGGTATCGGTGACGCCCGGGTCGTACTTCTTTCCGGCAAGCGCCGGCGCGGCCGTCAGCGCCAGCAGCGACAACAGCCACACCGCGCACGTAATTCGAAGATGCATTCGCATGACGGCTCAGTTGCCCGATCTCACATAGCGCCGGCCGAAGAACGTGAACAGCGCACCGAGGCAGAAAGCTATGCCGAGCAGCAGCACACGTTGCACGAACAGGTGGTCCGGCGCACCCTCCTTGATCAGAAACACGTCGAACACGCTGTCGATCTTCGCAAAGAAGAAGCCGCCGACGAACGCCAGCAGGGTCTTGCCGAATTCGGAGAACGGTCGCCGCTCCCCTTCCTCGGGCGGCGAGGCGAAAATGCCGAACCACCAGCCAAGGAGGCCGCCGAACAGGCTGACCAGGCAGTTGAGCCAGCGGGGTTCGCCCAGGTTCCACGCGGCGGCGCCCATGATCAGCAGGGCAACGATACCGAGCACGAAACCGATGACGATCTTGGGATCGATATTCCTTATCGAGTTCATAGTGTCACCCGTAGCAATCAATGTTCGATTCCGCGAATACCAGCCCGTAATTCCAGCAGGCCATTATGCGAGCCTGCACCGCAATTTTCATCAGATTCCGCTTCCCGGCAATGTCGCCGGCGTGCGACAGCTGGGCGGCTTCCCGCGAATCCTAATACCGGACGGAGACTCTCACTCGGTCTTTTTCTTCTTTCGGGCCAGGCCTTCGAGATGCAATCGCCGGCTCTCGTCGCTTCGCGCCCGGGCTTCGCGGCGGCAGGTGCGGCAGAGCTTCGCTGTGGAGTAGGCGAAGCCTTTCGCTACCTCGTACCACCATTTCTGTTGAGTCGCGGTCCAAACTTCTTCCTTGCCGCAGCCATGGCAGACGAAAGGCAGGTCGAGGTAGTAGCCGCGATACACGAACTGCGGCGCGCCATAGCTATTGTTGGGCGCCAGCAGCGCTTCGTTGACCGGGGCCGTACCGGTTGGCAGCGGCTTGGGCGTGCGTTTCCCGGCCGTCTTTGCCTTGCGGGTCGCGCGCTTTTTCTTGATCTCGGCGCGGCGTTGCTTTCCACTGCTCATCCGTTCTATTTCCCGCTGAATCGTGGCGGACGTTTCTCCCGGAAGCTGCGCAACCCTTCCTGAAAATCCCCGGACGCAAGCAGCCTGGTCTGCGTGGCGCCGAACTGCGCCGCTGCCGCGGCCGGACCTTCACGCAGTGCGAGCCGGGCATTCTCGATGGTCGCCGCCAACGCGAGCGGCGACTGATCGGCGATGTGTTTCGCCAGCTCGACGGCGCGTTCCATCTGGCGGCCGGGCTCCACGATCTCCTGGATGAAGCCGAGCCGCAGTGCGGCCTGCGCATCGAATTCGTCGCCGGTCAGCAGGTAACGCATCGCGTTGCCCCAGCCGGCGCGCTCCACCATGCGGATGGTGGCGCCACCGGTCGGCAACAATCCACGCTTGACCTCCAGTTGCGCGAAGCGCGTATCCGAAGCCGCAATGACAATGTCGGCCGCCAGCATCAGCTCGACTCCGAGCGTGAAGCAGATACCCTGTACCGCCACCACCACGGGTTTGCTGCGAAACGGCGCCCGCAATCCGAACGGGTCAATCTCGCCTTGCTCCACCAGCAGCGTGTCGCCGCCGAGATGAGGCGCGACCTTGGGCAAATCCAGGCCGGCGGTGAAGTGCGGGCCCTCCGCGAATACCACCGCGCAACGCGCCAGCGTTTCGTGCTCGTAGGCGGTGTAGGCCTGCGCCAGGCCGCGCAGCATCACGGGAGTGAAACCGTTCAGCTTCGCCGGCCGGTCGATGCCGATCAGAAACAGTCCGTCGCGAAGTACGCCAGTTACGCGGCCGTCGGCTGGATCCTGTTGCGCCATCGTTCGATCCTGAGGGGTGGAATCGGGCCTAGCGTTTGCCCATTTCGACCCGGCGCTCGAGGTGGGTCGCGTAATCGGGCAGTTGGCGCTCGTACACCGAGGACATCAGGGGTGAGGAGATCATGAAGTCGGCGGAGGCGCGGTTGCAGGCGACCGGGATGTTCCAGACCACCGCAATCCTGAGCAGCGCCTTGACATCCGGATCGTGCGGCTGGGGCTCGAGCGGATCCCAGAAGAAGATGACGAAGTCCACGGTCCCTTCCGCGATCTTCGCGCCGATCTGCTGATCGCCACCGAGCGGTCCGCTCTGGAGTTTTTCGATGGGCGTGTTTAACGCATCTTCAAGAAGGGTGCCGGTGGTTCCGGTGGCAAGCAGATGATGGTATGCGAGAACGTCACGGTTGAAGCGTGCCCATTCGAGCAGGTCCCGCTTCTTGTTGTCGTGCGCGACCAGCGCAATGCGCTTTCGCGGTTCGATTGCTGCGGAGACAGAAGTCATGAAAGCACCCTCAACAAAACTAGAATACTCACAGCCGGTGTCAGGTGCGACGCCGGCAACGGACGCGAATTCCGTCGGCGGCCCGCAGGCTCAGGCATGCGGGCGTACACGCGCCTTTTCGTAGTTCTTCAGAAACTGGTCCACTGAAACGCTGCCCACGGTATCCCCTCAAGCCTGGTACAGCCACTACTGGTGGCACCCGAGAAGGCCGCAGTAATATACATGCAGTAACGGAATTGTCCTCTTGCGTTGGAGCCGGTCAACATTAAATGCCGACAAGAACCTTTCTCGGGCAATCTGGAAACCGCGGCCAGAGCGTGGTCATACTTGCCCTGATTCTGCTTGCAGTTGCGAGTTTTCATCTTACGCCGCTGCGAGAGCGACTGGATTTGATTTTCCTGGATGCGATGCAAAGGCTCGTACGCGCGGTTGCTGTACGACCCGCTGAAGAAAGCGTAGTCATTGTCGGCATTGACGAGGAGACCGAGCGGCGGTTCGAGGAGCCTTTTGCCCTATGGCATCGTCACATGGGAGAAGCTCTGGCGGCAATCGCTCGAGGGAATCCGAAATTGATTGTGGTGGATATTGTCCTTCCCGAGCGTTCGTATGACAGGATAGTTCCTGGACTTGATACAGCGCTTCTTCAGGGTTTGATTGCTGCAAAACAGTCCGATCGCCTGGTTGTGGGGGTCATGCTTGACTCGCAAGGACACCCGCGAGCGCTTCACAGCATGTTGTTGGCGGCGGTGGGCATAGATTCCCTGGGATTGTCCTATGTTGCGGTCGACGAGGACGGCATTGCAAGACGCGTCGAGCGGCCGGATGAATCCAATCCGGGAACGATTCCGCTTCTCACAGAGCGCATCGCTCAAAAATTACGCCTGCCGATGAAGTGGGGCGTTATCGACTTTGCCGCAGGCGCACCGTTCGACTACATCCCGATGCACGATGTGATCGAGAGGCTTCGGGTTCAGCCGGACCGACTCCCGGCCTTATTCTCAGATCGAATCGTGTTTTTGGGGAAAGTGGGGCCGGACGATGATCCGGTTCGACAGCCATTGTCGCTGGCCAGATGGGCTCAGCAGTCGAGTGCGCCGCCGGGTGTCGTTCTGCTCGCCCAGACTATTCGCGCGCAGCAATCCGGCAGGATTCTCCAGGATCCCCCAGTTTGGCTTGGGCCATTGATCGTTCTTGGTTGCGCCACGGTGATCATTGTTCATGGAATTTCCCTTGTGTGGATCGTCTCGATTCTCACAATTGCTGCCTTGGCGGCGGGATCTTTTCTTCTCTACTTACGTGGATTTGCGTTTCCGATAGTCAGCCCACTTGTGGCTTCGGTGCTTGGCGCAATTGTGCGCTCCGCCATGGAAGCTCTGGAACAACGACGAGGTCGTTTGGCTGTTGAACGGCAATTCGGCGGCTATGTGAGCAAAGGTCTCCTGGAGGCTATTCTGGCGGGAGCGGTCGATCCCGGGAAACCTCAAAGGTACGAAAGTCTGGGCTTCCTGTATGCCGATTTGCGAGGCTATACGACGATGACGGAGAGGCTTCCAGCAGAGCAAGTATTGGCGTTACTAAACAGATACTATGAAGCCATCACGCCAGCGATTCATCAGTTCGATGGAACCATCGATAACTTTCGCGGGGACGGAATTCTTGCCATTTTTGGTGCACCCCGTCCCGTCCCGGATGGGCCTCACCGGGCTGGTTTGGCGGCAAAGGAAATGGTCAAGCGTCTGGATGTACTCAATGAACAGCTTGCCACTGAGGGAGGATTACAAATCGACATGGGAATTGGATTGACTGCCGGAGCTGCAGTGGCAGGCAATATCGGCACGCGCGATCGTCACGGCTATAGCGCGGTGGGCGACGCTGTAAATGTAGCCGCCCGCCTGCAGTCGTACTGCAAACCTCTAGGCATGAGCATCGTTGCGACAGAGCAGATCGCGAGAATCTGCGCCGAAGATTTCTCTTTTTCCCCTCTCGGAAAGCTGGACCTGGCGGGGCATACACCCGTAGTTGCGTTTGGCGTTCCCTTGTCCAGTAAATAAGTCACACATTCGGACGAATAAACTACCGTTGAAAGGCAAATAACTGCGCGATAGAGTAAGAATGTGTGGAATCGGATGGTCACTCGCCCAATGCTCGAGGTGCAAGATGTCAAAGAAAGCCGTCATATCCGCCGCGTACTTGTTCTACTTGTTCTTCGGACTGACCGTGGCCGTGAACGCAAGGACCCAAGAATGCGTCAGCATGCTCGTGGATCTTCGCGGTTCGGTTACATTCGCAAAGGCGCTTTCGTCGAAACCGCAAGACCACTGGCCCGTCAGCCTGTTGCATTGTTTTGCCCGGCACAATGTGTTGTCCCTGTCGGAGGCTGATGAGGCCACACTGTACTTTCCGGAGGCGGGAACCGCGGTGGGTCTGCGAGGCCGTGGACAGTATGTGATCGAATCGAATGCCGTTCGCCCCATTGGCAGCGCCCCTTCACCATTGAACACCGTGCTCAATTCGGTATTCAAGGGTGTCAATTTGTCCCGGGGCAATCTGATGCGAGCCGGCGTTCGAATGCGCGTAACGCCGAATCCGGAAGGCATCGTCCAAATTGCCCCGCAAGGTATCGTGACCGACATTGAGGCCCTTGTATTTCGCTGGGATCAAGGGAGCACAAGACCACCCTACCGAATTCGTATCATCAGAAGCAACAGGACGACCGTTTATGAGGGCCCTATCGAAAACAGCGACTTCAGACTTCCGCCAGAAGTCGAGTTGACTCCTGGCGAGCAACTGTCATGGCGAGTGGAAACGGTCGACTCTCCGTCGAGTGGGGGACGCTGGCAGGAGTTTATCGTCGCGACTCGCGACGCACGGGAGCTGGCAACCCGGATCGATAGAATGGTTCCTGCACCATCCGACGTGGAACGCAATCTCCGAAACGTGCTTCTGCTGCAAACAATGTCATCCGAGCCGTGACCGACCGGCTCATTCACGATGATCGGAAACGCATGATGTGAAATCGGTCCGAGGAGAGGAGATGGGAAAAATACTAATCCGATTCTCGGGCTGTATGTTCGCTGTGGGGCTGCAAATCTGCCCATGCGTATGTATGGCCCAAAATCCGTCCGGCGTAATAGACCGTCCCAGTGAGCAGCCATTACCTGCGCCGGACTATCTACCGGACAAAGACCTCAAGCCCTTTGAGCTGCCGCCACTCGATCGCCCCGATGAGGCGCCAGCGGAAGGAGAGCCTCAATTGGATGTGGAGGGTTTTATTTTCGATGGCAACAAAGTCATCCCCACCGAAATATTGGATCGAGTTGCCGAGCCGTATGCACATCGACGACTCAGCATCGCGCAATTGGAGGAACTCCGGCAGAAGCTTACCCATGTCTACATTGACCGAGGGTACGTCAATTCAGGCGTGCTTCTGGAGGACCATTTCCTGCAGGACGGCATCGTGCGATTTCGGGTCATTGAGGGGCGTGTGCAGGATTTGCGCACTTCCGGCCTTGGCGGCCTGCTCCCGTCCTACTTGCGGCAGCGATTGGTGCGGGAGGGCGAGGTGCTCAATGTAAACGCCTTGCAAGAGCGCTTTCAGCTTCTCCTTTCCGATCCGTTGTTTTCCAAGGTCAATGCGCGGTTGGAACCAGGTGAGCGCCCCGGTCTGGCAACCCTCGATGTGGACGTGACGCGTGCGCGGCCATGGGAGTTGTCCGTTTATGCGAACAATTATCGCCCACCTTCCATAGGCACAGACGCCCTGGGAATTGCGGGCACAGTGCGAAACCTCACTGGCGCGGGGGATACGCTCTTTGCAAGTGTGGAAACCGGACTGGATAACGAGGTGCTGTTCAATAGCCCCCAGTACGACATCTCCTGGACTGCCCCGATTGTGTACCGAACCGATTTGTTGCTGCATTACGAGTACGGCAGCTCCAGCGTAATCGAGGAATCACTTGATTCTCTCAACATAGACAGCAGGTTCGAAAGTTACGAAGCAGGTTTGAGTCATGCATTGATGGACTCTCCGGCACGCAGAGTATCGGTCGGCGTGACCTTTAATCGCCGAAAAAACAGTACGGAGTTGCTTGGCGTCCCCTTCTCTTTCGTCGCGGGAGAGCCGACTGGAACTTCGACAGTACGCGCAACCCGATTCCAGCAGGATTGGATAGAGCGCTGGGAGAGTCAGGCGCTTGCCGTCAGATCCACCTTTTCCTGGGGACGGACGAATACAATTGCGAGCACCGATCCCGCGGTAGCCCCCCAGCATTTTTTCGTCTGGTTAGGTCAGGCGAACTTTGTGCGGCGCGTGCTCCAGAATGGGGCAAATGTATCCTTGCGAGGCACTGTTCAGGCAACCCAGGACCGGGTCGTTCCATTGGAGCAATTCACTCTCGGGGGAGTATTTTCTGTTCGGGGTTATATCGAAAATCAGGTTGTCCGGGATCGTGGATACAATGCAAGTATCGAATTTCGATATCCGATTTTCCAGAACCCCGGGCAGCGATATCAGGTGATGGCGGTGCCATTCTTCGACTATGGTCGAGCGGGAAACCAAGGGGAAGAGAGCCAACAACTCAGTTCCATCGGCCTTGGGGTGACCGCAGAGCACAAGGGATTTCTCGGGGAGCTTTTTTATGGCTATCAATTGGACGATATCGATGCCAAAAAAACCGGCACACTCCAGAATCATGGCATTCACTTGCAGGTTCGCTATGCGCTCTAATTTCTTGCCTGACAGGGCCCAACGACTGCGTCAAGCGGCACCGGGCTTATTCGCGTGTCTTGTTCTGGTGACCGGAAGCCTGTTGTGGGTATGCAACGCGAGCGCCGATTCGGAAGAAGTGGCGAGCAAAGCGGCAAATCTCAGACGCTCGGGCCACTTTCGCCTTGCCATAGATCTGCTGGAGGGTGAGCGTGCCCGCTCGGGCGAGTCGTGTTCCGCCAAGGTATTGGGCGAACTCGGTGCCGCGTATTTGCAGGCACATCGTTTGACAGAGGCGGAATCCAGATTAATGGAAGCCTACGGGAAATCCGTAGACACGACCGAGCGCGCGATTATCGCAAATGATCTGGGTAATCTTTATGCAACCGGGGAACGGAAAGAGAAAGCGGCCGCCTATTACCGAATAGCAAGGGACACCGGAAACCTCGAGACTTCGGTGAGCGCCGGATTGAACTTGGCAAGATCGACCCCTTCCGATACCAGGCTCTCGGAGTTGAGCAAACTGCAGGAACAAATCGCGAGAGTCCAGGACCCGCGGGAGCGTGCAAGGTTTAGCAACAATCTTGGCAGCCAGGCACGCTTACTTGGACCGCAGGGTAGACGGCTCGCCCATGAGAATTTGGAACGCGCGCGATCCTGGGCAGCCCAAGCGAAGGATCGGTTCGTATCGGCTGAAGCGTTGGACGAACTGTCTCAGCTTTACGAGGACAACAATCGGGTTGTGGACGCGCTTGGGCTGACGACCCAAGCCATAGCGCAGCTCCAGTCCGATGAAGCGCCCGAGATGCTGATCGGCCTTCAATGGCGCCGGGGGCGATTGCTGCGCGCGCAGGGGCTGGATGAGCTGGCGCTCGGGGCCTACCAGGCCGCCGTCGATCAGGTGGAGGCAATTCGCCAGGATATTCCAATCGAATACGTCGGTGGCCGATCTTCCTTCCGGGAAACCCTTGAACCCATCTACCTCGGGCTTGCGGAGCTGCTGCTTCGGCAGGCCGGAAATGCGACGGGAGGCGAACGATTGCAGTTGTTTCGCCGAACTCGGGATGCCGTCGAGCTGATCAAGCAGACAGAACTGCAAGACTATCTTGGGGAGCGCTGCCTCGTTACCAGTCTTGCCCCGGGTACCGCATCACAGCTTACAGCCGGGACTGCAGTGCTTTATCCTGTAATTCTGGCAAACCGTTTGGCGTTGCTTGTAGAAACTCAAGCTGGAATCGAGGCGGCTTACGCAAGTATCGATTCCGACGTGCTTCGTGCCAAAGCGACTTTATTTGCAAGAGGCGTCAGAGAGGCCTTGCCCGGCTATCTTGCGCCGGCACAAGAGCTCTATGATTTGCTGCTCAGGCCCATTGAGCCGATGCTTGCAGAGCAGAAGATCGATACGCTTGTGTTTGTTCCCGACGGTCCTTTGCGCATGGTTCCAATTGGGGCATTGCATGACGGCAAGCGTTTCCTGATCGAAAAGTTTGCAGTCGCCATTGCACCGGGGTTGACGGTGATCGGTTCCGCCAAGCAGGAGCAGGGAATCGGCAAGGTGCTGCTGGCGGGATTGTCCGAACCCGGTCCTGTGGTGGGGAAGTTGGGTCAACGAGCCCGCGAGCAGTTGGGATTGGGTCCCGTTACGCGCGGAACACGCGCACCCGACCAGACGGAAGAACTTGCACTTCCGGGTGTGACCGAAGAAATTCAGGCACTGAAGGCCGTCACTCACGGGGACCGATTGTTGAACAGCGAATTTACCGTGGAGCGCTTCCGGCAGCAATTTGGGGCCGAGGAGTATCGCACCGTGCACATTGCTTCGCATGCCGTGTTCAGTCAGCGTTCCGAAGGGAGTTTCATCCTTGCGTATGACGACTTGCTTACGATGGATCAGTTGCAGACCCTTTTGCGTGGGCGGACTCTGGAGGAGAACCCGATCAGTCTGCTCTCCCTGAGTGCCTGCCAGACTGCGGAAGGAGATGATCGGGTGCCGTTGGGTATCGCCGGGGCTGCGCTGAAAGCGCACGCGGGTAGTGCTTTGGGTAGCTTGTGGCCCGTGGATGATGTCGCCACCAAGACGCTGATGGTGGGGTTCTACGAGTCAATGACCAAGGTGGGAATGACCAAGGCCAAGGCGCTGCAACAAGCCCAGCTTGCGCTTCTCAATAACAAATCGATGGATCACCCATTCTTCTGGGCGCCATTTATTCTGGTAGGGAGTGGACAATGAATACGCCGGATTGCCACCGCGCCCGTAAGCGGGCCGTAACCAGCGGCGCCATTTTCCTTGCGCTTGTATCGCACATAGTGACCGCTCAGACTGTTACAACCATAAGAACGGACACCAGTTGGGATCGTACAGCTCAGACGCTCACCCCGAGTTCGAGCAACACGGTGGTGACGGGAAACCGGGGGGCGACGTATGCAATCCCGGGAAACGTCTACACCATTGCTGAAGCACAAGGAAGGCTCGCGGGAGCCAATCTCTTCCACAGCTTCGAGAGCTTCAGCATCGGCTCGGGTGATGCCGCAGTTTTCACGACCACCACGCCTACCCTCAATAACGTGATCAGCCGCGTGAGCGGTATATCTCCCACGACGATCAATGGGCTCCTGGCGCTCGTTCCCGCGGCGGGGAGCAATCCCAACTTCTTTTTTGTGAATCCGAACGGAATCACGTTCGGTGCCGGCGCGCAGGTCGATGTGCCGGCGGCGTTTCATGTGAGCACGGCCAACAATTTGAACTTCGCCGGCGGGACGGTATTCAAGGCTGGCAACGGGTCGGACTCGACGCTCACCATCGCCGCGCCAGAGGCATTCGGGTTTCTGGGCCGCGCTGCATCAGCATCGATACGCGTCGACAACCGGGACGCAAACGGCGTCCCTTCAGGCCTCACCAACATCTCCGGTATTGGTGGCAGGCTCACTCTAACGGCTGATGACGTTCAATTGAGCTCTGCGACGATATCCGTGCCAAATGGCGACGTGCTCCTGGTGGCAACTGGTAGAGATCCGCTCGAGGTCAATCTCGACGGCACATCGATCCATGCCTTCTCGGGTGCTATCGCAATGACAAATGCAACGTTGGCGACTAGTGGAGCAGGCTCGATCAGGCTACTAGGTGGACCGATGTCCCTCACCGAAGGGAGTCGAATAGCATCCAACCAGGGCGCGCAATCCTCTGTTGGCTCCATCGCGCTTCAAAGCACCGCCGACATCATCCTGGCCGGAAGTTTCGTGCGCTCATTTACCAGTGGGTCGAATGCCGGGAGTTCGATCGTACTTGATGCCGCCGGCCAAATCGCAATCAGCGGAGGTGGTCAGATCACTTCTGTCACGCAGTCTTCGGCGCCGGGCGGGAGCATTTCTCTGAGGGGCAAATCTGTTTCCATAGATGGAATCGAAAAATCGACGACCTCCACGGGCATCATTTCGCAGGCTCAGGCCGGACTGGGCAATACCGGGCCAATCTCTATTCGTGCGGTAGAGGATATTCGGGTCAAAGACGGCGGCGTAGTTTCCGCAAGCACTTTTTCGTCGGGATCGACTGGCCCGATCGATGTAGAAGCAGCGTCGCTTACGATAGATGGGCGGAACACCCCTGTGGGGTTTAGCACGGGGATCTTCAACTCGGTATTCGGTGGTACGGGCAATGCCGGTGATATCCATGCCGACGTTGGTGGACTGCTCAGTATTTTCGGCGGCGGGCAGATTGGGTCACTGACATTCTCAAGCGGATCCGGCGGATCCGTGTCCGTGAGGGCGGGCAGGATGATCGTCGATGGTCAAGGCAATCCGTTGCCTTTTATCACTGGAGTCTTCGCTCAGACATTTTCGTCGGGCAATGCCGGGGGGCTCCAGGTTCGCGTCGCCGATGACCTTACGCTCGTTAACGGCGGTCAGATTGTCGCAAGCACCATCGGAAAGGGATCGACAGGGCCGGTTGAGATCGATGCACGCACTCTCACCGTCAATGAGAACGTATCCACGACTTTCTTCACGGGTGTTTTCAATTCGGCTTTCAAAGGATCATCGGGTAACGCTGGAGACATCAACGTCAATGTGACTGACCAGATGTCTCTGCTCAACGAAGGTCAAGTCACGTCGATTACGGAATCGACGGGTTCGGCTGGTAATGTTATCGTCAAAGTAACCAACGGATCTTTGATAATCGATGGGCCTGGAATGCTGGGCACCTCTGGAATTTTTAGCAACGCCAGTCAGGGGGCGTCTGGGGACAGCGGCGACGTCACGGTTACGGTCGCGAAACAGCTTTCTGTGGTGAACCATGGCGTCATAACCTCGAGCACCTGGGGAGGATCAGCCGGTGCAGTCAAGGTCGAAGCGGCCTCGCTTTTGCTCGATGCCGGATCCATCGACAGTCAAGCTAACCCGGGCTCGACCGGGGATGCCGGCAACATCAACGTAAACGTCGCGGGTCACATCTCGATTCTGAACGGCGGCGAAATCGCGACAAGCACATTTTCAACGGGTTCGGCCGGGAATATCGATGTGGCGGCCGGTTCGATGCTGATGGACGCGCGCGGAGTCACCGATTTCCTAGGAGGTGTCCTGAGTCGGGCTCTTAACGAAGAAAAGTTCGGCACATCCTCCGGTGATGCGGGCGACATCCGGCTTCAAGTTGCGGGCAACCTATCCATTTTCTCCGGCGAGATCTCTTCGAGTACACGTTCGGTGGGACATGCAGGAACCGTCGATGTGACAGCAGGTTCGCTCCTCCTCGACAATGTATCGGGCATCTTTTCTCAGACCTTCAGTGGATTTCATCCGATCAGCCAGTTCGGGAATGCCGGCACTGTGAAAGTGAATGTTGCGGACAGCCTGTCTATTCTGGGCGGTAGCCGGATTTCCTCGAACACCTCGACCAATGGCGATGGCGGATCGGTTAGTGTCAGTGCTCAAACGGTGCTTGTCGCTGGGACCGATAGTGCCATCAGTGCCGGGGCGGATACCGGCTCCTCAGGCCAAGGCGGCAACGTCAAGGTGACAGCCACGGAGGTCTTGTCTGTAACCACCGGAGGAGAGATTGCCACGAGCACCTTCTCTTCGGGCAATGCGGGCTCCATTGTGATCGATGCCGGCAGCATAGTGCTGAACGACAACGACGCCGGAATCTTCAGCAACACGCACGGTGCGGGACGGGCCGGCAGTCTTTCCGTCAGTGCGGCAGGCGACATTAGCATTCAGTCAGGCGCGAGCATCGCTACGGACACCTTCTCTTCCGGCAACGGCGGATCGATCGCCGTCACGGCCCGCAATGTGTCGCTCGAGGGGCTGAATTCGGGCATCTTGGCTCGGGCTGAAGGTTCGAGCACGGCAGGCCAGGCAGGCAGCGTCGAGATCAATGCCATGGATGCGCTAACGATCCGCTCTGGCGGATTTATCAGCACGAGTACCCTGTCTTCGGCCAATGCCGGATCGATCAAGGTTGCTGCCGGCAGCGTTCTGGTCTCGGGAATCTCAAGCTCCATCGCGACGACCACACAGGGAGCGGGTCAGGGAGGCAATATTCTGATCTCCGCTGAGCAGATGACGGTGGATCAACTCGCAAACATTACCGCGGAAACGTCCGCCAAGGGGAAGGCCGGCAACATCACGATGACTGGTGACGGTCTTGCTGTGATGAGCGGCGGGCGAATCGAAGCCAGCACTTCAGGCGAAGGAAAAGGTGGATCGATTGCCGTCACGGTTACAGGTGATGTGACGATCTCCGGCGTAAGCGTCGACGGTCAAACCCGCAGCGGCCTCTTCGCCAAAACCCAAAGCCCCTCGACCGGAACCGGAGGGGGTGGAGGGGGAGGTACGGGTGGCGGCGGAACCGGAGGTGGAGGAGCTGGCGGAGGCGGTACGGGTGGTGGTGGAACGGGTGGTGGACGGGCGGTGGTGGAACGGGCGGTGGTGGTGGCACGGCAGCCAAACCCGGTAGCGCCGGCAACATTGCGATTACCGCGAAAAATCTTCTGCTGAACGACGGCGCCCAGATCGACAGCAGCACCACCAGCGGCGGCGCCGGCGGCAGTGTAGCGGTCACAACGGCTGAAAACGTTACGATTGCCGGGTCCGACACTCGCCTGACGTCGGACGCCACACGTGGCAACGGACAGGGTGGCAGCATTACGATGGTCGCGAAGAACATCACGGTGCGCGACGACGCGAGTGTCACAGCGGCAACCGGTGGCAACGGCGATGCAGGGCACATTACACTCACCGCCCTCGATCAACTCCTCCTGCAGTCAGGCGGCAAGGTCACCACGAGTACCAGCGGCTCCGGCAAGGGGGGCTCTGTCGTTGTCCAGGCAAACCGGGTCATGCTCGATGGGCCAGGCACCGCGATCACCGCCGATACCCTGCGGCCGTTCGCCGATCTGACGATCACCATCAATATTCTGCATTCCAATGATGGAGACCTGGTCGTGCAGTTGGATAGCCCGACCGGAACCCGGCTGGCCCTGCTTTCACGCGTCGGCGGGAGCGGCGATAATTTCACCGGGACGGAGTTCAACGATCAAGCCACGAACCCGATTACGTCCGGATCGGCACCCTTTACCGGCACATTCAACCCGCGTGAGCCGTTGGCCCAGTTGATCAACGAACTGGCGGCAGGCAACTGGATATTGAACGTGCGGGACCAAGCCACCGGCAATGTCGGTACCCTGCAGAACTGGACGCTGCAGATCGGCCAGCAGACGTTTCAATCGACCGGCGCGTCCATACCCATTCCCGATAACGGGACTCTGCGGTCGACCATCAACGTGTCCAATCCGGTTCTGCCGACCGTGCAAGGAACCGGCGAAGCGACTGGTATCGGCGGCGACGTAACTGTCAATGCCGGCACCGTGACGGTGCAGAACGGCGCGACCATGTCCGCCATCACCCGCGGATCAGGCAAAGGCGGCATCGTCAATTTGCAAGTCGCCGGAGATGTTTCGGTCTTGAACAGTGGCAGGATCGCCACCGATACGTTTGGCACCGGGCAGGCGGGAGATGTCCTGATCAATGCGCAGAATCTTCTGCTGAATCTGGGCGAAGTCTCGAGCAATTCGTCTGGTTCGTTGAGCGGGAATGCCGGGAGCGTCGGTATCAATTTGGGAGGCACACTGACGTTGCTCAACAGTGGGCTGATCAGTTCTTCGACGAAATCGATCCAGGGGGCAGCCGGATCGATCGAAGCTAATGCCGGACAAATTGTTGTTGATGGTGGGGGAAGCGCAATTCTTGCCGATGCACTGGTGGATTCATCCGGTCAAACTGGAAGCTTGATGATGAACGCCACAAGCAACATCACCTTATCCAACGGCGGCATCTTGTCGATTCGCAACGATGCCACCGTGCCGAATCCGGGCGCTCTGACTCCCACAGTCCTGTCGGTATCCGCGCCCAACATCACCTTGAAGGATGCCAGCATCACTGCGGAGTCCACCGGCAACTCGAATGCGAGCGACATCCGCATCCTCTTCACCGGCAGCCTGGTCGTGGACCCCAGCAGCATCACCACCAGCGCCAATCTGGGCAATGGGGGCGACATTACGATTGGGGGTGGTCAGCTCATTCAACTGGACAACTCCCAGATCACCACCTCGGTTGGAGGTACCACTGGAAACGGAGGCGACATCAACATCCAAGCCGCCTCATTGGTGCTGAACACCGGCTTCATCCAAGCCAACACCGCGGCGGCGGGGGCTAGCGGGGGCAACGTGAACATCAACGTGCAGACCCTGCTGCCCAGCGGCAACAGCTTGACCATCGGCGGAAGCGAACCGGCTGTGTTTCAACCGGGCGTATTTGGGTTGAACGTCATTCAAGCCGCGGCGCCCACGGGGGTGAGCGGGACGATCCATTCGACCGTACCCACGTTGGACGTGGCGGGGGACTTGAGCGGACTGACCGCGAAAGTGATCAGCTTTGGCGCGTTAGGCAGGGACCTATGTCGGATGGGAGCAAGGAGTTCCTTCACGCCGGTGGGGCGCGGAGGACTCAGGCCAGGTTCAACCGGGATGATACGGCCTGAAGGAGCGTTCGCCCAAACGACCGCGAGCGAGGCTGCGACACGTGGACATGCCGCTATTGTGGACATGCGAGATGGTACGCGCCTTGGTGCGCTGGCCGAGTGCAGGTACTGAGTCGGAACGTTGTTGTGCGCGACCAGGGCTATGCGCTTTCGAGGTTCGATTGCTGCGGAAACAGGAGTCATGAAGTCACCCTCAACAAATCTGGAACTTTCACAGCCGGTGTCAGGTGCGACGCCGGCAACGGACGCGAATTCCGTCGGCGGCCCGCAGGCTCAGGCATGCGGGCGTACACGCGCCTTTTCATAGTTCTTCACAAATTGGTCCACCGAAACGCTGCCCACGATCTCGCCGATCGCATCCAGCGGCAAGTCCTCGAGCGTCTTGAAGCGTATGCATGACTTGCCCATGTCGAGCTTCTTGCCGGCGCGGTCGAAGGCGGCACGCAGTCGTGACTCAAGCGCGTTCTGTTGGTATACGGTCGTCAGGTAAAGAGAATAGTGCCTTTTCTGCGCTGCAATGGCCGCATACAGCAACGGCTCACCATTGTAGGTTTCGGGATAGCGTTCCAGCGGAACCTGATACGCGATCATTCCCCAGTTCATGGCTTCCTGGTAGCCAGCGGGAAGACGCCGGCGAATTACGCTCCGGAGTTTCGATACGACCGTCCGGCGATTGGCCGGGAGCTCCTTCAGATAGGCTTTCACCGTTCTGGCGCGACTCGATACCATTTGTTGCCGGTCCCCGCGAAGAACTGCGACGTACGCGAAAACAAACGGGGTCAGACCGCCGACAGCCCGCCGTCCGCCATATACACTCCGCCGGTGCAGATGCTGGCGTCGTCCGACGCGAGGAACACCATCAGCCTGGCCACTTCCTCGGCAGTCCCATAGCGCTTGAGCGGCAAGCCGGTGAGAATCATCTCGCGGGCCTTTTCCGGGGCGCCGGGCGAGCGCCCCTCCTCGATATTGCGGATCATGCGCGTGTCGGTGGGCCCGGGCAGCACGCAGTTCACGCGGATGTTGAACGGCGCGCATTCCGTGGTCGCGGTGCGCATCAATCCGATTTCGGCATGCTTGCTGGCAATGTATGCGGAGTTGCCCTGTCCCCTCGCCTTGATGCCGCCGATCGAGGACGTGATGATGATGGCCCCCTTGCCGCGCTTCCTGATTGCCGGAATCGCGTACTTCAATCCCAGGAACACGCCGCGCACGTTCACCGCCATCACCTGGTCGAATGCGTCGACCGGATAGTCCACGATCGAAGCAGTCGCACCTTCCACGCCGGCGTTGGCGATGAAAACATCCACACCGCCGAACTTGTCCTCGGCGGTCTTCATCAGGCGCAGGTTGTCTTCCGGCTTCGACACGTCGGTAACGACGTAGGCCGCGTTGCCCGCACCGGCAACCTGCACCGCCGCCTTCAGCGCCGCTTCATTGCGGCCGGCCAGAATGAGCTTCGCGCCTTCCTTCGCAAATAGCTTTCACTGCCTCGAGCCCGATGCCGCTCCCGGCGCCGGTCACTACGACCACTTTATTGTTGAACCTTGCCACGTTCATCCCCCATGAAAAATCAACGTGCGATCAGCTTGAAAGAAAGTGCAGGCTCGCTGGAGAGTTGCTTGCAGGTCAGCCGGAACCGAAAAAGTGACCGCATGGGCGCCACCGTACCTACGAGGCGCAAACGGAAAGATTTGCCGGGGCGCTATTCTTCGGTGGTGCGGATGAACTCGCCCAGCAATTTCTTGAGCTGCTCGGCTTTGCGCGGCCCCACCGCGGCCGTTACCTCGTCGTGATGCTGGTCGACCCGCTCGCGCAGGCGCGCCATCAGATCCAGGCCGTGGTCGGTGATATACACGAGGACGCGCCGGCTGTCGGCCGGATCGGCCCGCCGGTGCACAAGGCCGCGGCTGACCATGCGGTCCATCGTCTTGGTCAGCGCCGGGTGGTTCATCAGCACCAGTTCCGCCAGCTCTCCCATTGAGCGGCCCAGCTCATCGCTGAGTACTTCGAGGATGCGCCAATGCTCGATCTGGACGCCTTCGTCGGCCAGCGCCCGCTCCAGCAACGCGCTCATCTGCCGGTTTGCCTGGGCAAGGAGATAAGCCAGGTAGTTCGTGATCGGTTCGTCGGTCATCTCACCAATCTTGTTACATCCTGTAGAGGTTGTGGCGTACAAGAGTTAGTATACGTTCGTTTCCACGGAAAATAACACTGGCTGCCCGCCATACTGCTTGCCGGTAGGGCAGCCCGGATTCGCTTTCGGGGGCCCAGGTCGTGACCGGACATATCGAGCAACCCGCTTCTCCCTGCGGCGATGACTTTCTCCTGCCCGCGCTGCGGCGCTCCAGGCTTCCGATCGGCATGCCGGGGCGCATCCACGAGGCGCGGTTCGAACGCATGCGCGACCAGGCGTTCTCGATCGGACTGCTGGTCCCGACCAGCGGACTGGAGGGAATCTGGGGACCTTCGACCATCGCCTGCGCTCGCCTTGCGGTCGAAGAAATCAACCGATCCGGCGGCCTGTTGGGAAAGGAAGTGCGCCTGCTCGTGATCGATGCGGCGGACGAGGCCGCCGATCTCACCGAGCAGACCGATCAGGCTCTGGAGGACGGCGAGATCGATGCCATTGTCGGCATGCACATCAGTTCGGTGCGCCAGAAGCTGGTAAGCACTGTCGGCGGCCGCGTTCCCTACGTATACACGCCCTTGTATGAAGGCGGCGAGTGCTCCCCGGGGGTGTATGCGATCGGCGAAACAACCTCCGAACAACTTCGCCCGGCCATTCACGCACTGACCAGCCGCTTCCGGTTGAAGCGCTGGGCTTTGCTCGGGAACGACTACGTCTGGCCACGAATTTCGCACGCGCTGGCCAAGGGCTACATCCGCGAAATGTGTGGCGAGGTGGTCGACGACCTTTACCTGCCTCTGGGCGTAGGTGATTTCGGTCCGGTGCTGGAGCGGCTTGCGCGCCTGAAGGCCGACGCACTGCTCCTTTCGCTGATCGGGCAGGACGCAATCGCGTTCAACCGCGAATTTGGCTCCGCGGGAAGCCGGATGCGCGGCATGATCCGGCTGTCGTGCGCCATCGAAGAGAACGGATTGCTTGCGATCGGCACGGGCAATACCGATGGCCTGTACGCCACCGCAGGTTACTTCGCCAGCGTCCCCACGGATGCCAATATGGCGTTCAAGGAACGCTACTACGGCCTGCTCGGGGAGCGAGCGCCTACGCTCAATACCCTGGGCCAGTCCACCTATGAGGGCGTACAGTTTCTGGCCGCGCTTGTTGAACGAAGCCATCTCCAGCGGCGGCCCGGGCTGGCGGCCGATCTCAACAAGCCGATTCCGTACCGCAGCGCGCGCGAAACCGTGTATCTGGACAATCGGCGCAAAGCCTCTCCCATGTATCTCGCGCGCGCCGAAGGGCACCTGCTCCAGGTCATCGAGCGCCTCTAACAGAACCCCGTCCAGCTCGTCCCGGCCCGAACGTAAAGGGGGCGTCCGACGGTCCGTTTCCTTTCCAGGGCAAAGATTTTCCTTGACTTGGAAAATATTTGCCGTCAACAATAAATGGAAACTCCCGCCCCGGTCCGGCTTTCAGCGGCCCGGAAGCGCCTATTCACTTCTCACCACAACTTGAAAGCAGGAGGTCGCTGTGGTCGTCTTTCTAGCGATCATCGGTGCGGTCATCGCCATCGCCCTCATCGTGGCGTTCATGAACCGCTTTTACCGAAAATCTACGCGCGACGTGGCCCTGGTCCGCACCGGCTTCGGCGGCCAGAAAGTAGTGCTCTCCGGCGGCTGTCTGTCCCTGCCCTTCCTGCACAAGGTCGAGGAGATCAACATGCGGACCAACCGCGTGGAGGTCAAGCGCACCGGCGACAAGTCGCTGATCACCACCGACCGTATCCGGGTCGACGTCGAACTCGATTTCTACGTGCGGGTACAGCCCACCGTTGACGGCGTTGCGACCGCGGCACAGGCGATCGGTGCGCGGGCACTCAACCCCGAGGGCATCCGCAATCTGCTTGAAGGCCGCTTCATCGACGCGCTGCAATCAGTCGCGGCCGCCGTGACCATGGACGCATTGCACGAGAAGCGCGGCGAGTTCGTACGCCATGTCGCCGAGCGCCTGGGCGAAAACCTTGCGCACAACGGCATGCTGCTGGACTCGGTTTCCCTCACCCGGCTGGACCAGGCGCCGTTCACGTCGCTGGACGAGAACAACGCCTTCAACGCCGTCGGGATGCGGCAACTGGCCGAGATCATCGCAACCAACAGGAAGCGCCGCACGCAGATTGAGGCCGAGGCGGAAATCGCGGTGCGGGAAACACAACTCGAGGCCACCAAGCGCCGCCTGACCCTGCAGCAGCAGGAGGAGCAGGCCCAGATCACGCAACAACTCGAAATCGAAAAGACCAAGGCGAGCAGCAGTGCGGAGGCGGCGAAGGCCAGGGAAGACGCGATGGTCGCCAGCGAAAACGCCAGGATCGCCCGGGAGCGCGAAACCAGGGCGATGGAACTGAACAAGCAACGCGACCTGCGCAAGATTGAAATCGAATCTCAGCTCAACTCGGAAGTGCACAAGGTCGACAGTGCGATCCGCCTGGCCGGCAAACACGCGGAAGAGGCGAAAGCGCAGGCCGAAGCGGAGCGTGCGCGCGCCGAGGTCGTGCTGGCGCAGGAGCATGTCCAGACCGAGCGCGAACGCGCAATAGCAGATCGCTCGCGGGAAATGTCCATCAAGCGCGTGCAGGAGGAGGGCGAGGTCGAGGCCGCGAAGGCCGAAACCGAGGCCGGTGTCGTGATCAAACGCGCCCAGGCCGACTCGCAGGCGGTTCGCACCCGTGCCGACGCCGAGCGGCTGCGACTGCTTGCCGAGTCGGAGGGAAACAAGGCGCGGCTCGCCGCCGAGAACACCCGCAGCGACAACCTGATGAAAATGGAACTGGAGCGCTACCGGCTCGACAAGCTGCCGGAAATCGTCTCACAGATGATGAAACCGGTCGAGAAGATCGACAGCATCCGAATCCATCAGGTCACCGGACTCGGTGGCGCTCCGGGAACCGCCGGCGCCAGTGCGGATGGCAGCGCCCGTCCGCCCGTCAACCAGGTACTGGACAGCATTCTGGGCATGGCCCTGCAACTGCCTGCCCTCAAGAGTATCGGCGAATCCATCGGCTACGACTTTTCATCCGCCCTGCCGAAGACGCCGGGAACAGAGCAGCAAGACAAGAAGAAGTCCTGAGCATCCACATTCATCCTGACGGGGGAAGACTGACATGAAGTTCACACGGCGTGATTTTTTGCAGGCGGCAGGCGCTGCCACGGTTGCGGGCAGCCTGCCGACGGTGGCATTTTCGCAGGGCACCGAAATCAAGCTCGGGTCCATACTCGACAACTCCGGCAACCTCGATATCTACGGCAAGCCGATGGTGCTCGCCACCAGGCTCGCGGTGGACGAGATCAATGAGGCGGGCGGATTGCTCGGACGCAAGATCAAGCTGATCCAGTACGACTCGCAATCGGACATCGCCCTGTACACCAAGTACGCGCAGCAACTGGTGCGCGAGGACAAGGTCGACGTGGTGCACGGCGGCATCACCTCCGCCTCGCGAGAGGCCATCCGCCAGACCTTCAGGCGCAGCAACACGCTCTATTTCTACAACGTTCTCTACGAAGGCGGCGTATGCGACCGCAATACCGTGGTCACGGGCACAACCCCGGCGCAGGCGGTGGAACCGATCGTGGAACGCGCCATGAAGAAGTGGGGCAAAAAGGTCTACGTCCTCGCGGCCGACTACAACTACGGCCAGATCACCGCCAAGTGGGTTTCGCACTACGTGGCCCAGCGCAAAGGCACCGTGGCGAAGACGGATTTTTTCCCGCTCGACGTCGCCGATTTCGGATCGACCATCGCCAAGATCCAGCAGGAGAAGCCGAACTGGGTCTGTGCGGCGCTGGTTGGCGGCGCGCATATGTCATTTTTCCGGCAGTGGGCGGCGTCCGGGATGAACAAGAAGATTCCGCTCGCCTCGACGACCTTCGGCGTGGGCAACGAGCACCTTGCACTTTCCCCGGCGGAAGGCGACGGCATATTGATCGCCGGAAACTACAGCCAGGAATCCCCCCTGCCGGCGAACAAGCAGTTTCTCGCGGTCTGGCAGAAGAAGTTCGGCGACACCAAGATCGTGCACGAGATCGCGGTATCGCAGTATCAGGGGATCAAGCTGTGGGCCGAGTGCGTGCGCAAGGCGGGCTCGGCGGAGCGCGAAGCAGTGCTCAAGGCAATCGAAGCGGGCGCCTCTATCCAGGGCCCGGCGGGTACCGTGACAATCGATGCCAAGACTCACCATGCCTCTCTCGACATCAACGTGATGGAAGTCAAGAACCAGAAGCTCACCATTCTCGAGACGGTGAAGCAGCAGCCGCCATCCGACACAGCACGCTATTGCGACCTGCAGAAGAACCCGAACGAGAACAAGCAGTACGAAGTCGATATCTGACCTGATGGACTACGCGGGCGTCGTCACGCTCGAAATCCTGTACATGATCGCGTTCCTGGCGCTGACAAGCGCCGGGCTCGCGGTCGTGTTCGGGATGATGCGGGTGATCAACCTGGCGCACGGCGAGTTCGTGATGCTGGGCGGCTACACCACCATCGCCTGCTACAACAGCGGCATCAACATCTATTTCGCCATGCTGCTGGTGGCGCCGGTGGTGGTCGGGCTGGTCGGCCTGATCGTCGAGCGATCCATCATCCGCTTCCTCTACGGCCGCATGATCGACACCATGCTGGCCACCTGGGGCCTGAGCCTGCTGCTGATAGGCCTGGTGACCCTGATTTTCGGCAACACCGCGGTCAGCGTACCGGCGCCCATTACCGGCTACCAGCTCGGCGAGTATCAGATGGGCGGATACAACCTCTTCATCATCCTCGTTGCCGTGGCGCTGCTGATTGCGATGTGGGCGGTGCTGCGGTTCACGCGCGCCGGCCTGATTGCGCGTGGCGCAATGCAGGGTGCCGACGTGGTGTCCGCGCTCGGCTATGATCCGCGCAAGATCTACATGTACACCTTCTCTGCGGGCGCGGCGCTTTCCGGCCTGGCCGGCGGAGTGCTGGCGCCTCTCACCGGGCTGCTGCCGTCATCGGGCGGCGCCTACATCGCCAAAGCTTTCATCACCGTGATCACCGGCGGCGCCGCGGTCATTTCGGGCACGCTATCCAGTGCAGTCGTCCTCGGCACCGTCAACCAGCTGGTCTCCTTCGCCGCCCATCCCGTGATCGGCGAGATCGCCATGCTGGTGCTGGCGATCATCCTCCTGCGCCTGATGCCAACCGGCATCACCGGACGATTTTTCCGGGACGGGACATGAGGGCGTGGCCGTCCGTCGGGCAGATTCGCTGGGGCTGGTTCCTGCTGGCAACGGCGATCCTGTTGCTTCTGCCACTGGTGACGGACACCCACACACCCACCGTGCTGCTGATCTGGGCGCTGTTCGCGTTGTCGCTCGGAATGATGTGGGGCTATGCGGGCCTGCTCAGCTTCGGGCACGCCGCGTATTTCGGCCTTGGCGCGTACACCTATGCGGTGGCGGTCATCAACATCGGTGAAAGCACCGTACCGTTGATCCTGTCCATGCTGGTGCCGGCCGCCGTCGCGGCCGTGGTCGGCGCAATGATGTTCTACGGGCGAGTCAGCGACGTCTACATGGGCGTCATCACGCTGCTGGTCACCCTCATCCTGTTCAAGTTCATGAGCGCGACCGCCGGCGACGCCTACGTGATCGGCGACGCGCGGCTCGGCGGTTTCAACGGCATGCCCGGATTCCACACGCTGAACGTTCCCGGCTATCCCGAGATATCGCTGTTCGGCTTGCCGACCTACTACGTGTGCGCCGCCGCGCTGTTGATCTGTTACCTCATCTGCCGCTGGATACTGGCGCGCTCCTTCGGGCGGGTACTGGTCGGCATTCGCGAGAACGAAGCCCGCTGCGAGTTGATGGGCTACAACGTGCCCGCGTTCAAGACCGCGATATTCACCGTGTGCGCGGCGATGGCGGGCCTCGCCGGCTGCCTGTTTGCCAACTGGGCGGAGATCGTCACCCCGCGCGTGTTCAGCCTCGGGCAGGCGGCGGAAGTGCTGATCTGGGTGATCGCCGGCGGACTCGGCACGCTGATCGGCCCGATCCTCGGCGCGATCGCGCTCGGTTACGTGAAGCTCCTGCTCGGCGAACAGACCGCCATCGATAACTCGCTGATCCTCGGCGCCGTGCTGATCATCGTCGTGCTCGGCATTCCGCGCGGTGTAGTGCCGGCGCTGCAGAGCTTGTGGGCGGCTGCGGAACGGCGTGCGCGCGGCAGGGCAGGAAGCGGTCAGGGCGCGCGGCGCATGCTTGGCGCGTCGAACCGCGAGCGCTCATGAGCGGCGTCGTGGAAACCCAGGAGCTGACCATGCGCTTCGGCGGCGTCACGGCTGTGGATTCGGTCAATTTTTCACTGCGCGAACGCGAACTGCGCTGCCTGATCGGTCCCAACGGCGCCGGCAAGAGCACGTTCTTCAAGTGCATCACCGGCCAATACGCGCTCCGGCCCGAGAACGGGCGCGTGTTCATCCGCGGCGCCGATGTCACCGGCTGGAACACGCATGAGATCGTGAGACTCGGCGCAGGCATCAAGACCCAGGTGCCTTCGGTGATGAACGGCATGACGGTTGAGGAGAACCTGTGGCTGTCGGCGCGGCGCGTGCATGGCTGGGCAGGCGCCGGCGGCGCGGTCGAGGAAATCACCGCCGAACTGCAACTGGGCAAACTACTGCGCAGCCTGGTGAGCGAGCTTTCGCACGGCGAGAGGCAGATGGTCGAGATCGGCATCGTGCTGGTGCAGCGTCCATGGCTGGTGCTGCTCGACGAGCCCGCCGCGGGCATGACCGGGAATGAAGTCGAACGCCTGGTAGGTGTCATCCGGCACATCAACCAGACTGCGTCGGTGATCGTCGTCGACCACGACATGGAATTCGTGCGCATGCTGGGATCGCGCGTGACCGTATTCCACCAGGGCGCGATCCTGGTGGAAGGTCCGGCAAACCGCATTCTCGACGACCCGGTCGTGCGCGAGGTCTACATCGGGCACCGGGCCGCATGAGCACCTCATTCGCCTCGGTCGACACCACGGGCGGGAATCCGCCTCGCGAAAGCTCGACGTCGGAAGGCGTGGCGCGGATGCTGCTGGAAGTTCACGACCTGCGCTCCGGCTACGGCCGCATTCCGGTTCTGCACGGCGTGAGCCTGCGCCTTCACGAAGGCGAGGCCCTCGGAATCGTCGGCCACAACGGCATGGGCAAGACCACGCTGCTCAAGACGATCGTCGGGCTGCTTCCGGCCACCGGCGGTCGCATCGATCTGGACGGCGCCGATGTGACCCGCGAACCGGCGCACATGCGCAGCCGTCGCGGACTCGCCTATGTGCCGCAGGGACGCGGAATCCTGCCCGGATTGAGCACGTTGGACAATCTGCGGCTGGCGTGGACCGGCGACTCGCACGAATCCGAACAGGAGGCGGTCGATCGCTGCCTTTCCCTGTTTCCGCGCCTGACGCCCCTGCTCGACCGCCGCGGCGGTGCGCTGTCGGGAGGCGAACAGCAGATCCTTGCGATCGCGCGCGCGCTGATCCCGAATCCCTGGATCATTCTGCTCGACGAGCCATCGGAAGGCGTGCAGCCGTCCATCGTCCACGAAATCGGTCAACTGCTGTCGCGGCTGCGCAAGGATGCCAAGCTTGCGATCGTCATCGTGGAGCAGAACCTCGATCTGGTGCTCGATGTCGCGACGCAGATCGCGGTGCTCGAACGCGGGCGCGTCCAGCGCGAATTCAGCGCCCACGAGATGGGCGCCGGCGCCGCGCTGGTGGAAGCGCTCGGGCTGGGTTCGGTGCGCGTGACACGCGGCGCCCGGACATCGGAACGCCCGGAACCCGCAGTTCAGGTTTCACGCAGCATCACACGGCAGCCGCCGGCGACCGCTCAGCATCCCGTTCCGCCTGCCGCACCACAACACGTTGAACATGTTTCCAGGAGCAAACCAACGACCGGCGCTAGCGCCCCGCAAGCAGGAGTATCTATGTCCAGAGTAAAGCGTCCGACGCACGATCAGATGAAGGAGATCGTGACTTCGCTGCACATGAGCATGTCCGACCGCGAGATCGCGGAGTACATGGAAGTCATGGAGGGCACGATGCAGGCCTACGACAGGCTGCAGCAGCTTCCGGACAACCTGCCGCCGGTGCGTTATGCGCGCACGCCGGGTTTTCGTCCGGGCGCCGCGGAGAATCCGCTCAACGCATGGGCGGTGAAGAGCGAGGTGCGCGGCGCGCCCTATGGACCTCTTGCCGGGAAACGCGTCGTGCTCAAGGACAACATCTGCCTCGCCGGCGTGCCAATGATGAACGGCGCCTCGACGCTGGAAGGCTATGTCCCCGATGTCGATGCGACCATTGCCACCCGCATCCTCGATGCCGGCGGCACCATCGTCGGCAAGGCGCATTGCGAGTACTTCTGCCTTTCCGGTGGCAGTCATACGTCCGCATCCGGTCCGGTGCACAATCCCTACAAACATGGTTACGCCGCTGGAGGATCGTCCTCCGGATGCGGCGCATTGGTCGGCGCCGGTGAAGTGGAGATGGCAATGGGCGGAGACCAGGGCGGATCGATCCGCATGCCCTCCTGCTGGAGCGGATGCTACGGAATGAAGCCCACCCACGGTCTGGTGCCCTACACCGGCGTCATGCCGATCGAGGCCACTATCGACCACACCGGGCCGATGACCGCGACCGTGGCGGACAACGCCCTGCTGCTGGAAGTGGTTGCCGGAGCCGACGGGCTGGACCCGCGGCAGTACGACGTACGCGTGGACAAGTACACGGCCGCACTGGGCCGCGGGGTTGCCGGCATGCGCATTGCTGTGGTCACCGAAAGTTTCGGCCACGCGGTAAGCGAGCCGGACGTGGATCAGAAAGTGCGCCAGGGCGCCGAGCGCCTGCGCGCGCTGGGCGCGACCGTCGAAGAAGTATCGATCCCGATGCACCTCGACGGCATCGCGATCTGGAGCGCCATCGCCCTCGAAGGCCTGCAGATGCAGATGATGCACGGCAATGGCATGGGTTTTAACTGGAAGGGCATGTACACCACGAGCCTGCTCGACGCGCACGCCAACTGGCGCGCGCGCGCCAACGAACTGTCGCGCACGCTCAAGATCTCGATGCTGATCGGCGAGTACTTCGTGCGCCACTACCGCGGCCATTTCTACGCCAAAGCGCAGAACCTTTCGCGTGCCTTGCGCCAGGCCTACGACGACGCGCTGAACCGCTACGACCTGCTGCTTATGCCGACCCTGCCGATGAAGGCAACGCCGCTTCCCGACCAGAATGCGCCGTTGGCGCTGTATTGCCAGCGCGGCTTCGAGATGCTGCCGAACACCGCTCCTTTCGACGTTACCGGCCATCCTTCCATGAGCATCCCCTGCGGCATGAGCCAGGGGCTGCCCATCGGACTCATGCTGACCGGCAAGCACTATAACGAGTCGACCATCTACCGCGCGGCGCACGCCTTCGAACAACTGGGCGATTGGCGCGCGTTCTGACCTCAAGCATGGGCGCCAACCCGTTTGCCTCCGACTGGCTGAAGTCATCCTCAAGCGAGGATCCGCGGCGGGCGCGCGGCGGCCAGTCCTGTGTTGCCGGCGCGACCGGCGAGCCGCTGAAGTTCATGACCGTTGCCGCACTCCTCGACCGCGCGGTTGCACGCCATGGCGCAGGCGACGCCGTAATCTTTGCACCGACCCGGGAGCATCTGTCGTGGTACACGCTCAAGCACCGCTCGGACGACGTGGCCGCCGGATTGCTGGCCCTCGGCGTCACCCGTGGCGACCGCGTTGGCATCTGGGCACCGAACTGCGTGGAATGGCTGCTTGCACAGCTCGGCACCGCGCGCATCGGCGCAATTCTGGTCAACATCAATCCCGCGTATCGCAGCGTCGAGCTGGAACACGCCCTGCAGAAAACGCAGTGCCGCGTCCTGATCATGGCCGCAGAACTGAAGTCGAGCGACTATGTGGCGATTCTGAAATCGCTCGCGCCGGAAATCGAGGCGGCGTCCGCAATGCAGCCGTTGCATTGCGCCCGTTTGCCGTCGCTGGAGCACGTCGTGCTGATTGGCGACGGACCGCCTCCGGCCGGGATTCTGTCCTTCAGGCAACTCGCTGCGCTCGCCGGACCCGCGCACCGCAACCGCCTGTCCGCGCTCAGCGGCGCACTCGATCCGGACGATCCGATCAACATCCAGTTCACCAGCGGCACGACGGGGCTTCCGAAAGGCGCGACGCTGTCCAGCCGGAACATCGTCAACAATGCGCGGCTCAGCGCCAAGGTGATGCGGCTCACGGAGCAAGGACCGGTTGTGCATCCCGGTTCCGCTGTACCACTGCTTCGGCATGGTGCTCGGCGTGCTGGCCTGTACGGCGACCGGCGCCACCATGGTTTTTCCGGGTGCAAGTTTCGACGCCGCCGAAACGCTGCAAGCTGTGCAGGACTTTCGATGTACCGCACTGCACGGCGTGCCCGCGATGTTCATTGCCCAGCTCGGCCATCCCGATTTCGCCAGGTACGATCTCTCCTCGCTCAGAACCGGCATCATGGCGGGCGCGCCCTGTCCAGTCGAGTTAATGCGGCGCGTCGTAACGGAAATGCATATGGGCGAAGTGACCATCGGCTACGGAATGACCGAGACCAGCCCCATCTCGTTCCAGACCGCGCCGGACGATCCGTTCGAGCGGCGTGTGTCCACAGTGGGTCGGGTGCTGCCGCACCTCGAGGTCAAGATCGTGGACGAACAAGGCCGCATCGTCCCTGTGGGCAAGCGCGGCGAGCTGTGCACTCGCGGCTACTCGGTGATGCTCGGCTACTGGGACGATCCGCAGGCGACCCGCGAGTCGATCGACCCCGCCGGCTGGATGCACAGCGGAGACCTTGCCACGCTCGACGCCGACGGCTATTGCAACATCGTCGGGCGCGTCAAGGACATGCTGATCCGCGGCGGCGAGAACGTGTTCCCGCGAGAGACCGAGGAATACCTCTACCGGCACCCGAAAGTACTGGAAGCCCAGGTTTTCGGCGTTCCCGATTCAAAGCTTGGCGAAGAGGTCTGTGCCTGGATCGTGCTCAAGGCCGCCGCAACTGCGACGGAAGACGAGATCCGCGAATTCTGCCGCGGACAGATTGCGCACTACAAGATTCCGCGCTACGTGCGTTTCGTCAAGGAACTGCCGAAAACCGTGACAGGCAAGGCGCAGAAATTCGCGATGCGCGAAGCGATGATGCGCGAACTCGGACTCACGGAAGCTCGAACCGCCTAGCGGGAAAGTCAATTATCTTTCTTGCCGCAGAGTACACAAACATCACAGAGGTGAGGGCCAAATTGCCCTACAGTGCGGGCGGATGTTCATCGTGCGGCGGGCCTGTTTAATCGCGTCTTGATAGACCTGCTTGCAGCCGTTGTAATTTTCGGGCGCTAGCGTTTCTCAGGCGGGATGGTCTTGATTGCGGCCGAGAACCGCGCATGCACCGCCGGATCAACCGGCCTGTGCCTGACCTTGGTACTTGGCGGGTCCTTGCCGAGGAAGTTATCGCCCTTCCAGTTCTTCGACGGCCTGATCGGTCTGGGAACGAAACCACCACCGCAGTTCGGGCAGACGTTTCCCAAAACGATATCGACGCACGTCGCACAGAACGTGCATTCATAAGTGCAAATGCGCGCTTCGAGTGAATCGGGTGGCAGAGCCTTGTTGCAGTTTTCACAGGTAGGTCTGAGTTCAAGCATGGTGTTCTCTCGTAATTGCCAACTCCAGTCATCAGCCGTGCGCCTCAGCACGTCGGATGCGTGCGTCTGTCAGAACGCAACACGCTCAATGCGCGACTATCAGTTTTCGATGGTGACAATGTGCGCCTGTATCTTGCCGTCCACGGGTCCCCGCCCGAACCGCTGGGCGATCGCTTCCGCCGCGATGTCGGTTGCCTCGCCGAGCCGCGAGGCGTCGCGCGCCTCGATCTCGTTCCGTAGCGGTGTGCCCTGGCAGTACGCGATCGCCGGGATCCGGGCAGACTTCGCCCGACTGCGCGCCGCAAGCGTACTGATCTGGGGTAAGGCAGTAAATCCGCCGGTTTCGAGATCTCGCTCGATGGTCGAACGGTCGTAATAGCCGTGGGGAGTGCGCGTCATGAAGCGTGGCGGGTCCTGGGGAAACACGGACTCAAGGGCTGTCGTCACGGTGTCAGCGAATTCGTTTTCCTCGATCCGATCCCACACGTTGAAAATGAAAACGCCCCCCGGTCTGAGCACTCGACGTGCCTCCGAAAACGCCTTGTGACTTTTCGGGGAAAAACATGACTCCGAACTGGCACACAACGGCGTCAAACGTTCCGTCTCGGAAAGGCAGTTGCATCGCATCTGCTTGACGCCACTCGACAGTGCGCTTCGTTCCCACGACGGAGGCTTGGTCGAGCATCGCCTGATTCAAATCCGTAGCGACGATGGAGACACTTTCGGGCAGCACGGATGCCAAGGCACGAGTCACCACACCCGTGCCGGCTGCAATCTCGAGTACGCGAGTAAGAGATCTCGAAGCTAGCCGATTCGCCAAGTCCGCAGCGTAGGGCTCGAAGATCAACGGAACCAGATACGTGTCGTAGAGCTTCGGAATCGAGCCACTGAAGCTCTTGTCGATACCGGAATTACTCATGAAGCCCGCCCCTCTTTCGATTCCATTGCGCTCTACGTTTGCGATCAGCGGTCGCGAAACAGCGAGCGCAAACCGGCCGTGAAGCGGTCTGCTGCATCGCGTAGTTGGGCACGTTCACGCCCTTTCGAGCCACGATAGCACCACAAGCGGCAGAGCAGTTACCGCTCCGGCTGCCAGGAACCGGAAGCCCACACGCCGTTGAAGAAACAGCGACAAGACACCCAGCACGACCAAGACCGGTACTGCGTAAGTCGAGCCGACCAATATCACGGCAACCACGAAAGCGAAATACAGTGCCAGCCCTGCATCGTGAGCGCCGATAGACTCAGCGTTTACGCCCCACTGGCAGAATAAAGCCGTCACGGCCATCAGCACAGCGACAACCAGGCTGAGCCAACTGACCCACGCGAGAACACGCATTCCCAATAGTGCGCTGACTGCCTGGCTCATACGAACGGGCCCAACGTGGACTTAAGCGGTGCGGCTCTTATCGCGCTGCGTCCGTGTCGAGCGCAGCCTTGGGTTTGACGGCATCAAGAATTATGGACGTATAAGCCAATCGTTCCGGGGAGTTTCTCGAGTCGAACCGTTTTGATCGCCGGATCACGCCATCAGACGGACTCCAATCACTGCAATGAAATTGTCCGTGCTCGTCAAAATACTCCAGAGGTCGGACGTCAAAACCAGCGTTAATGAAAAGATCGCGAAAAGAGGTAATCGTGTAAAGCACCTTGTGGTCGTCTGCCCCTGCACCAGTACCCCCTGGCCTAACTGCATCGATATACGACTTCTCCGGGTGGAACCCATCGGGAACAGCAACTCTAAGATAGCCACCCGGCTTAAGAAAGGTGTAGCACGTCATTGCCGCAATAACCGCTTCATGGGGGTGCAAATGCTCCCACACATGCTCGGCCAAAATGGCATCAAGGGAATCTCGTTCAATAAACGTAGCCCAAGATTCTTTCTCGAGCAGGTTCAGGACTTCCTGGTCGGTGGACACCCAGCCGTCAATGCGGGTGCCGGAAGAACCGATCACTATTCTTTTAAGTTTGCCATGCGCCAGAGACTTCAATGCTCGTCGTTGACGATAGTGATGCCATCCATTTCGCGTTTGGCGAAGCAAATTTCTTATCGGCTTTGGGAGCCATTGGAACTTGCTCAATCTTTGTCCCCTCGCGTTGGTTTCGGGAGACTGACGTTCGACATAACCGGCGGCCGACGGCCCTCCGGTTGATCGAGGTGTCAGGCCACTTGGATGCTGATTCATGGGGCCTGGTCAAGCATCGCCTCAACGCTCGCCGACGACGGCGTTCCGTCAAGCTCAGCAATGAGATCGTGAGCTGTCATTTCCGTACTCACACCAAGCTTGTCCAACTCCGCCCTAAGCAACTGAATGTACAGACCCTGGCCGGCGATGACTGAAGCCATGATTAGTCTATCCATCTCGTCCGTAGTCACCTTGTACGGATCAAGCCGGGCCAGCCGGTCTGTGACCTCCTTAAGGTCAAGTGTCTTTCGTACTCCGCAGGTCGGGGACCCGTCGACGCCAATAACGCCCAGGACGCGAAATCCGGACGTCTGATAGTCGTGGATCTGGGCCGCTGTTTCTCGTGCCAACTTGCGGTAGATGCGTCGCGTGTACCAAAGCGCCATCGGAAGGAGAAGTGCTCGCAGCCGGAAGAGCAGGCTCCCCTTTGAGCCGTATATAAGGATCAGCCGCCGCTTCAGGACGCCACCCCAAGCATGTTGTTCTGGACACGGGAGTTGGACGATGCCAATGCCACGATCCAGGCACGGCTGAAGGACTTCACGAATTGGACCGGCGCTGCGCGCCCCGCCCAGATATCGCGTGTTCTCGTTCAGGAGGCAATGGGCCAGGAAGACCACTCGCCTGCCCCGTTGGTCAGGGATCCGGGTCGACCAGCGAGACAGGTCACTCACGAACAGGCTCGCGAGGCCAAAGCCATCAATTCGACCGGGATGCACATGCGAAAAGCCTTTCGAGTGGCCCAGCGTTCCGGTCTTGCCGTGCCGCACGAAGCACGTAGCGCTGGCTGGCAGGCGTCGGGCAACAACCCGTTCTAGACATCACGTTGCACCTTCTCCTCCGATGTCCGTAGACCTAGCCACCTCAGGAGCGCTTCAACGGCGACCAGGGCCGCAACGCAGGCTATTACGAAGTTCGTCATCACACCTTCAGTGCGTAGCCAGGAGCCGAAAGTCGTTTCTGGGAAAAATTGTCGCATCGCCACTGCAACACCCAGTACAACGACAAAAAAGACGAGCAGGAGCGCACCGATGCCCGCTAGCTTAGGCTCATCTTGCCCGGTCCGGCGCCACAGAACCCGTCGAGCCCACACATACGCAAGAGCGAACAGCCCACCGAGGGCAAAGACCGATATCAGGTGTATCGCTACCGGGTCCAAGTGGCGCCCCCTGGTAATGTCTAACCGTTGCGCTCAGTCGCGCCCTTCAACGTGTCGACTGTGGCACGAGGTCAGGCAGAGTCGATAACCGGCGCTCTGCGCCAGGCGTGTCAAGAAACGTATCCCGGTATACCTCGTAGGCGTTGTGTTTGAGCACCCGTCCGGCAGCCAGGTTCTCGCCGCCGCCATAGATCGGTAAGAAACTCAGCGCGAGCAGCAGTGACACCAGGAGAACTGCTGCAACGGACTTGCGAATACGCCCCGTCCGGACAACTCCCCCGGCCCACCGAGCGACTCGATGAAAGATCCAAGTGTAAATGGCAATATGAACCAGCGAGAACACAAGCACAATGCCACCATCCATACCGTAATAAAGAATAACCGGTAACGGCAGAAGGCCCCCAACTGCGATCATGTACCAAGGGCATGGAAATACCAGGATCAGACCGATGAAGGTGCCTGTTCGTATCATGCAGCGGCAATCTTGCAGAAGCGCCCTGACGTTCGCGTTGAGGAGGGAACCGAACAGCAGCCCCGCTGTTTGGCGCTCCCCTCGAAGGAAGCGTTAGGCTGCATCGTTCTTGCGTTGATTCTGACTGACGAGCTGGCGGAGCAGCTCGCGCGTTTGGTCATCCGTAGTCGATTCGACGAGTTTCGCTTCAATAGAAGAACGGAAAGTCGTTGACGCCCGTCCAGCGGCCACTAGGGCGAGCCCTTGCCGCAATTCGTCAATAAGGAACCAGTCATCATCGGTCATTTGTGCGGGGTTACCTTCAACTCTCGCGGATATCGCCCACCCGTCGATGTTCCCGTCGAACCGTTGATAGGTCTTCAATTTCTCAACAGTAAGCATGATCCGGGATGCAGCCTAACAAGGCTGTAGAAAAACCCCCTGAGGGGAGCGGAGAGCAAGTTTTCGGGGGTCACTTGACCCTTCCCGAGCATCGTAGCGTTGACTGTAGCGCGTTCTGAGCGGTCGGTTCTTGAACATGGCGAATCCGGATTTTTGTCAGAGGGTTTTTCTACAGCCTCAACGACAGAGCTGGGCGGGCGCCGGCGCGCAGAGCGCGACGGATTCCCAAACGGCACCGCCGTATGGGCGCTCTGCTCGAGCGCCGAGTGGCGCACTTGCGCTAGGCTGCTGAACGTGAACGCCGCGACACGCGACTGTTGTGTAATACCCGTGCGCCAAGATCTCATCGACTCGCATAAAGGCGCCAGTTCGAGCGCCGTGAGCGGCCAGAGACGACATGCCCATCGGTTCGCCACCTCGGCAGCACGATGGAAAGCGCCGAGAGCGTCTTGAATCCGAGATGGCCAGAGATGGTCACGAATGTTGCCAGCTGTGTCTCGCATTAACGAGAAGTTCCACGTACTGCAAGCGCCACGCCGTCCCTGAGCGTCGAATCCGGGCGCAGGTCCACGACCCGATGAGGGCGACGATCGTAGCGCATTCCTCATCGCTGAGATGTTCCCCGTTTCGCGCAGCCCAACTTGATTTATACGTCAAAAGTGACATCTAACACGGCGCCATGACATATAACATGACTCAGACTTTCCATTATTTATGCGCTTGATCAAGCGCTTAAATTTGAGCATGGCCAATAACAGGGCAATAACAGAATCCTGAAACCCTGCACCATGCGAAAAGCATAGGCCCTCGCACTGCAGGTGGCTAGTGGGCGGGAAGACGAAAGCAATGGGGGCTGAGTGCTGGGTGCACTGGGTGCCGGGAGCTGGATGCTGGATGCTGGATGCAACAGCCGAGTTGTCTCTGCGCACTCAGTGCTGTTTCCGACAAACCTGAAGGTATGTCGTTACTGAAACCGCATCGATCTTCAACCCAGTGGATGCGGCGACGAACCGGCTGCGGCCGCGGCTGCGCTCAGCGCAGCCGCGCGCAACCGGGAACGTGGTCCTCAAGTCTTCATGATCTTCTTGCCTGCCTTGCGTTTCTTGACGGGACCGCGTCCACCCGGCGATTTGGCAGCACGCTTCTTGGCTGCGGTCATTCGCCCACCTCTGCTTTTCTTCACTGTCATCACTCCTTCTCTGGTGCTTCAAACAGGACCGTTGGAAAGAGCCAGTCAACTGCGATATGTCGACGTGCTTTTTTTCTGGATGCGTTTGGCTATTGGCCCCCGGTATCACCCGGAAATCGGGAGATCACAAAAAGTATACAGGCAACTTGTGCGCTCGTGTGTTGGCCGACCCACACAGGTGCCCCGGTTCGCAGCCCATGAGTCGGGATGAGCGCAAGGAGAAGCAACACCCGTCAACTCCAACGGTCCGTCACATGGCCGGGGCGTTCACCGGCCCACAATGATCAAGGCACCGGCCGCAATGGCAAGGATGGCCATGATGGTGCCCAGTCCCGAAAAACTGAGATTGAGCAGCGGTATCAGTCCGGTTGCGATGAGCCAGATACCCAACAGCAGCATTCCGATATTCTTTGTGATTTTCATTGAGAGCCCCCTGTGAGGACGAACTTCTTTGTGAGCGATTGTTCCTGATCGGTCTTCCCGCTATCTCCTGCCTTTATGGTCTTTTTGTCCGTCGTTCCTGTGCCTGCCGGCCACTTCCTGCCCCTCTGCCTTTTGCCTTTGCTTCTGCTTGGCGATTTCGTCTGCCCGAGGGGGCTTGGTTGTCCTGTTGGGTTGATTCGGATCTTTGTCCTGCGGCTTCATTGAATTCTCCCGTTGAGGTCAAGAGGTGTGAGAGTGCAAGAACCAGGCTCCGGCCGCCGGTTCATGCGAGCAGCGCCACGTACAGGGCGAGCGCCGACAAGGCAGTCGCAACAAGACAAAACAGGACTACCCATCGGAGCTTCTTCTGGGCAATCAACGCGGCATTCTCCAGTGCCGCTACTGTGGTTTGCAATTGCTCCGCCAGCGCCTTGATGTGCGCTGCGTTCTGCGAGGCCGCAGTTTGAAGCTCTGCAATCTGCTGTTGCTGCAAATGAGTCTGGTTGGCGGCCGCGTCGGCCTTCTTTTTCGTGAACGCGGGCACGGCGGCTGAAATGATTGTGCCGACGTGCGGCAGAACCGCTTTTAGCGCGGGAATCAGCCATGCGGCCATATATGAGCCCTGACGAGTGGATTGTTCTCCACCTGCGGCATCTAGGCAGAGGCTGTAAGTCGAAGCGCGGATGCCATGCGCGGAAGTCGCTTCAGTCCCCGTACCGTCAAACCAACCAGAACGTCCAGCGCGCAATAGAAGGCACCGGCCGCGAGCGGCGGATTCGCGCTCTTGAGACCCAGGTATGGTACATCCTGATGCCATACCCAGTTACCGATCCATGTGCCGTACACCTCCACCATCAGGGAGGCGACGAAGATTACCGCATACCGGCGCCGTCCCTCGGGCTGCTGCATGCACAGAATGAACAGTACGGTCAGCGGAATGCTGATGGTGTCGAAGACCACTGTTCAATGCGAACGCCGCGTATCCGATCGCGGCCGCCGGCACCAGTACGACAAAAGCACGCGGCACCCGCGGCGCCATAACGAGCCCAAGGTAGAACACCAACACGTGTCCCGGCGGAATGAAGAACGGAATGTTCCCCAGCCGGTAGGTGTAGAGCACCCATACCAGCGACAGAAGGATCTCGCCCGCGGTTGCCCATACCAGGCACGCGTAGAAAGGCAGCCGCCATTCGCGCGGGCTCGTCCGCAGTAACCAGAAGAATACGCCCCAGGTCCAGACACTGACCGCCAGTTGTCCGGCGAACCCGCCGCGCTGGTCCACGATCATGCCGAGCGCGAATGTAAAGAGAATCAGTGAAAGATTCACTGATTCGGTGACGGGTGACGAGTGACCGAAAAAGGTCAGGCCCGAGGGCCGAGGTTCGAGGCCCGAGGGAAGGCAAGATGTCTCAACAGCAACTCGATCCTTGCACCTCGTTGCTCGTACCTGATCTTGCCGGGACTCAGGACTCGGTGAACCCCCAAGCTGGCATACTTCTCCGTGGTGTGTCGTTGTCATTCCTTTGCGTTATCTCTTTTCACCTTTGCGAACTTTGCGTCAATGCTCTTGGGTTTCGCACTTATTTCTAGTTGATGGCTACAACAGCCTCGATCTCGAGCAACAAATCGGACTCGACCAGCTTGTCCACGCCGATCATGGTCGCGGCGGGCGGGTTCTTGTGGGAGATGTAGCGGCTGCGCACTTCCATCACTGCCTTGCGCTTCTCCTGCGTCAGCCCGACGATGAATATGGTGAACTTCACCACGTCCTCGAACGTCGCGCCGATTCCGCCGAGCGCAAGCTTCGAGATTCTTGAATACCTGCACCGCCTGGGCCCCGATGTCACCCGGACCGACCACCTTGCCCTGCCCGTCCACCGGCACCTGACCGCTGATGAAGGCGATGCTGCCGCCCTGCACCACCGTGGCCTGCGTGTACATGCCCAGCGGCTTCAGGCCGGGCGGATTAATGAATTTCTTTGCCATCTGTCTCTCCCTAAGAAAACTCGCTCAACGCAAAGGACGCAAAGGAACGCAAAGGAACACAAGGGGCGGTAAGAAAAGGCAGATCACATGAAGTCTCAATTCCAGTCTTGCCTCCAGCTCTATACCAAAGCATTCTTTCACCTGATGTCCATTTACTTCCCTCGCGTACCTTTGCGTCCTTTGCGTTGAATGCGTTTGGACTTTGACTTTCTCTCATCTCATCTCCGCGTACTCTGCGATCAACGCTCTTTAGCGGATCACTTCCGTGATCCCTATTCAATCCAGCACGGCGATTGCTTCGATCTCGATCAGCAGTTCGGGCGCAGCGAGGGCGGAGATGCCCACGAGCGTATGCGCCGGCGGCTTGGGGAAATGCTTCTTCACCATCTCCCCGATCCACACCCGGTCGTCGGGCTGTAAATTCACCACAAATGTGGTGATCTTGGCGATGTCGGCCATCGAGCCGCCGACCGATTCGATCGCGGTGCGCAGGTTCGCGAACACTTTCTCGGCCTGGCCTTTGACGTCGCCGACCGAAACGATCTTCGATGTCGGGTCGCGCGCGGTCTGCCCGCTGATGTAAACGACCTTGTCGCCCTCGGTGACGGCAATCTGCGAAAAGGTGCTGGGCTTGAACAATCCATCCGGATTCAGAAAGCGGATATCGGCATCCGCTGCTGCCGGCAACGCAGCCAGCACCGCAAACATCCCCAGCACTGCATATGAAAGTGCGTGAAATATGGAGCCGGATTTGCGCCGCCGAGTGGCTGGTGGCTGGTGGCTGGTGGCTGGTGAAATCATTTCAATGCTCCTGTTCGGAAAACGTGGCGAGAAAATTCTGCCGGTTTTGTACTTACCTTTACTCATTCACCTTTAACCTTTCCCCTCCGAAGGCTGCCTTTCAGGCCGCCTGGCTCTTTTCGACCAGCGCCAGCACGTAGTCCTCGAGTTTGCGGGCATCGGCATGGAACCGGCGAATGCCCTCGGCAAGCTTCTCGGTGGCCATCGCGTCCTCGTTATGCAGCCAGCGGAAGGTTCTTTCATCGAGCACGATCTTCTCGGCGTTGCTCGCCTTCGATTTCCCGTTCGCGCGTGACTGCCTCGAACCCGGAAGCGAGCTTGATCAGCGTGGGCTCGCTGAACGCGGTGCCGAAGAAGCTGATACCGAACGGCAAGCCGAAGCACATTGCCCGCCGGCACCTGGACGATCGGATAGCCGACGCCGGCGGCCAGGCCGGAGGTGCCGAACACGAAGTGATCGCCATAGAGCAGGTCGGTCGGCCAGGCCGGAGTGTCGGTCGGCGCTGACGGCATCGAGATCGAAATCCTGCAGCGCCTGTCGATGCCGTTCACGCCCGACAGCCGGTCGATCTCCAGCGCCTGGTTGTACGTCATGCCGCCGAAGCGCGGCTGCGGATCGTCCGGTCCGAGTGCGAGCGAGTCCGCCAGCTCGAAGATCTCCTGCTCGAAGAACGGCATCTCCCGGTCGGCATTGGCTTTGTTGAAGGCGATGGCGTCCGCCAGCGTCTTGCCCGCCATCGGCACGCCGGTGCGGGTGGCGAAGTAGTTGCGCACGTCGTTGCGGAAGTCGAAGAGCAGCACCAGGAACTCGCCATCGGCCGGGGGGAACGGGAACCCGGCCGCGTCGAGGTCGATCATGGTCGCGCCGGCGGCCTGCATCGCGGCGATCGCCTCGTCGAACGCCGCCTGCACCTGCGCGGGTGCATTCTCGATGCCCTGCCGCGTGACGCCGAGTCGCGCGCCCTGCAGACCATTGGGGTCGAGGAACTGAGTGTAGTCGGTCGGGATGTTCGTGGGGCGCGGGCGTCCGTTCCATCCGAGCGGGACACCGCCGGTGGCGGGATCGCGGCCGTCGAACGTCCGGCTCTGGATGACGGCCAACGCTCGCCGCATCGGCGACGGTGCGCGCATGCGGTCCCACCGTGTCCTGCGTGTGCGAGATCGGCACGACGCCCGCGCGGCTGGTCAGCCCCACCGTCGGCTTGATGCCGACCACGCCGTTCGCGTTGCCCGGGCACACGATGCTGCCGTCGGTCTCCGTGCCGAGCGACACTGCGGCGAAGTTGGCCGACCGCGGCACCCGATCCGGAGCTGGAGCCGCAGGGGTTGCGCTCGATGCCGTAGGGGTTGTTCGTCTGCCCGCCGCCGCCGGACCAGCCGCTGGTCGATTCGAACGAGCGGAAGTTCGCCCACTCGGACAGGTTCGTCTTCCCGAGGATCACGGCGCCGCCTGCGCGCAGCTTGGCGGCTACGGTCGAATCCCGCACCGCCGGCACGCCCACCAGGGCGAAACGAGCCCGCGGTGGTCTGCATCCGGTCGCCGGTGTCGATGTTGTCCTTGAGCAGAACCGGAATGCCATGTAAGGGGCCGAGCACCCTGCCCCTCCGGCGCCTCGCATCGGCGTCGCGGGCCGTCGCGAGCGCGTCGGGGTTCATCTCGATGACCGAGTTGACGCCCGGGCCGTTCTGGTCGAGGCCGACGATGCGGGCGATATATGCGCGTGTGAGCTGCTCGGAGGTGAGGCGTCCCGCTGTCATCGCGGCCTGCAATTGCGCGACGCTGGCTTCTTCGAGGCGCGGTCGTGACGAGTGGTTGTTGTCCGCATCGGCATTCGCTGCGAGCGGCGCAAACAACATGAGAACGACGGAGACAATGCGCGTGACCATGGCTGTTCTCCCTGCGTTGCGGTCATCGGTGAAACGGCGTTCGCTCGACCGAGCAAAGCTGGCTTGGCGTTTCGCGCGGGAGTCTGCTCCCCGCCCGGAAGAGTCGTCTACCGATTTTGCCTACAGGAGATTGTCGGACTATGCGCCAAGCTGACGCACCGCGGTCACTCGTGACGCAACGCGTCGATGGGAGCGAGGTTGGCGGCTCGTCGCGCCGGCAGGAAGAACCGCACGCACGAATGCCGCAGATTAGCTAGGCCAGCTATATGTGTCGAATGCGGCTGAGCGACCAGGGCGCCAGGACGCTGACCATCAGCGGCAGCAGCGCCGGCGACAGCATCCAGACGACGTCCATCGCAGACATCCCGGCAAGCTGCACGCCGGCCGCATGCAGCACCGTCACCCATGCCGCCCCGAATGCCGCCGAGACCAGGACGGCGCCGCACGCCTAGCGAAGCGTCAGCACTCGCTCCGCGAAGCCGCTCCAGAAGACGTAGACGGTCGCGAACACAATCGCCGGTGCGTCGATCCAGCGTGTCGCCCCGAAGAGCGCGTCCAGCAGGAACTCCGATGCGATCCCCGCGGTGTCCGCCAGCGCCAGCAGGACGAGCACGAGACCATGGAGCAACAACAGCGATCCCGCGATGATCAGGCGACGGGGATAGCGTGCCCGGAGCGCCGCGAGCGCCGCGAGCGAGGCGACCATGACGGCGACGCCGACGGACGCGACGACCGCCAGCGCGAGCTGCTCGTAACCGGTCAGCGCTCCGACGGCGCCTTCGATCTGCAGCGCTGCAGCAACCCGGCCTCGCAGCCACTTGTGGCCGTCGGTAGCCTCTGCCGACCGCGCCATGAGTGACATGGATGCCCACACACTCACGCCGACCGCGATGAGCGCGGCCAGCACGCAGACCGATCTGCACGAGCACTTTGAGGCCGGCCAGCTGCGCGGTGCCGTACGCCTGAGTCGCCTCGAACGCGCTGGCGTACGTGCGTCCCTGTCTCCAGCGAATACCGAAGGCATTGCCCCCGAGGATCAGCACGGCCAGCACGGAGAGCATCGAACATCGCGCGACAACGGCGAGCGGGGCGGACGCAGCTCGATGGGACTGCTGATCGCGAACACCAGCGGATTCACGATCGCGAGCGCCACTCCGATCGTCAGCACCGGCAGTCCGCTGGACTTCAGGTCGAACCACACCTGCGCCCGCGTCGCAGACGAGGTGGGACACGGGAACCGGAACAGGTTGACGAGCCACTCCGGGAATCCGCCGGCCAGTCCGCTGCTGGGGCACGGCCGCGGCGCATCGCCGTGGCGCTGGCGCGCCACTCCGGCGACCGTGACACCGAACGACGCCAGGCCAATCACGACGATCAGTGCGTAGTCTGGCGAGCGAGAGCGTCGACCATAGCGGCGGCGACCCCCGCAGCGATGCTGTGAGCGAGAATAGAACAACGGCCAAGGTAGACCACCATCGATCCCAGCCACTGGATGACCCTGTTGCGGGTCGACCAGTTCGCGACGCCAGTGTAGCCAGGTTGAGGGCCGCGATCCACGCGACGACGGGCAGCAGCGGGAACGGATAGCCGGAGGTCACCCTCAGGAGAAGCGCCGACACGAGGTATATCGCCGCCGGCAACGCTGTGAGGTACGCCATCGGGACGCCGACGAGTACTGCCGTCCGAACCGGACGGGTGTAGAGGAGATAAAGCGGAAAGCCGGGCTGCAGATCGCCCGCCATTGAGCTTCGCAATCGACAGCCAGCCCAGAAGTGCGGCGATGACGAGAGGATGATGGCGACGACGCGCGAACTCGTTCGACGCCCTGGCGTCGAGACCAGACCAGTACGGCCGAGCCCCCGACGATCCCCAGAGCCAGACGCCAGGCGGCCTCGACGCGTGTCACCCGCCAGTTCTCCCACAGCATGGCGACGGATGGGTGATCGCATGGTCATGCAGCCTCCACCGGCTGGCGGCTGCGGCCGGCGCGCGCCAGGAAGATCTCTTCGAGCGTGGCGTCGCGCGATTCGACGACCTCGCCGCCGAGCGCAAGGACCGAGTGACGGAACTGCTCGAGCGATCCGCTGTGGACGACGCTCCACGTGCGGCCACCACCCTCCATGGCCAGCGCGGTCATCGAGGACGGGCGGTTGATCGAAGTGCTCGACGAACCGCACGCGGCTGCGCTGGTAGCCGCGGCGCACGTCGTCGAGTGCGCCGCTCAGCGTCACGCGGCCGTGGTGCATCATCGTCACGTGGTCCGACATCCGCTCCACCTCGTCGAGCAGGTGTGACGAGAAGATCACCGTCCGCCCGTCATCGGCCACGGTGCGGACGATGGCATCGAGGATGTCGCGGCGCACGACCGCGTCGAGGCCGGAGGAGGGCTCGTCCAGAATCAGCAGCTCGGGACGATGGGCCACGGCCGCGATCAGGCCCGCCTGGGCGCGCATGCCCTTCGAGAGCTCCTTGATCTTCTTGGACGGGTCCAGCGCGAACGTCTCGAGCAGCTCGCGCGCATACGACGCATCCCACGTCGGATGGAAGGCCTGCGTGTAGCGCATCAGCTCGTCGACGCGCATCCACTCCGGCAGCTCGCGCTCCTCGGAGAGGTAGCCGACGCGGCTCAGCACGCCGACAGGGTCGCGAACCGGATCGAGGCCGAAGACGCGCACCGATCCCGACTGCGCGCGCAGCAGCCCGAGCAGATGCTTGAGCAGCGTCGTCTTGCCGGCGCCGTTGGCGCCCACGAGGCCGTAGACCTGGCCCGCGGTGGCGCGGAAGGACACGTCGATCGAGCGCGCTCTTGGCTCCGAACGATCGCGAGAGGTCGTTGACGTCGACGACTAGTCTGTCCCATTGCTACTTCCTCCTTCACTTCCGCCGGTTCGGCGCCGGTCCCGGACTCCATGGCCGCTCGGCGTTCCCGGAGCATCCGCAGGATGTCGTCCGCGGTGAAGTTCAACTGGTGCGCCTCGGCCAGCAGGGCGTCGATGCGCTGCTCGATGATGCGGCGCCGCTCCCGTAGCGCCAGCCGCGGGACGCCCTTCCGACACGAACGTGCCCGAGCCGCGGCGCTTGTGAATGACGCCCGAGCTCTCCAGCTCGTCGTACGCCTTCACGATCGTGTTTGGCGTCACCTTGAGCTGCAGCGCCAGCGTCCGGATGGGCGGAAGCTCTTCGCCGGGCTGGAGCAGTCGCAAT
>CAVOIO010000041.1:0-50207 GCA_963695915.1 uncultured beta proteobacterium | reverse complement strand
TATGCGGGTTGCATCGACGTAATCGACCGCGCCGCCACGCAACGCCTGCACCGCGGTGCCGGAGTCCACTGCCACGGTGCGCTCGATGCCGGTGCCGACCAGCGGCTTCTCCGCGCGCAGGCAGGGAACCGCCTGGCGTTGCATGTTCGATCCCATCAGCGCCCGGTTGGCATCGTCATGCTCCAGGAACGGGATCAGCGAAGCGGCCACGGACACGATCTGCGCGGGCGCCACGTCCATGTACTCGACACGGTCGGCAGTTGCCATCGTGAATTCGTTGTGATGGCGGCACGACACCAGCTCGTCGAGCAGCTTTCCCTTCTTGTCGATCGCGCGCATTGGCCTGGGCGATGACGTACTTGCCTTCCTCGATCGCCGACAGGAACTCGATGTCGTCGGTCACCCGGCCGCTAACGACTTTGCGGTACGGCGTTTCGAGGAAACCGTACTCGTTGGTGCGCGCGTACAGCGCCAGCGAGTTGATCAGGCCGATGTTCGGGCCTTCCGGCGTTTCGATCGGGCATACCCGCCCGTAGTGGGTCGGGTGCACGTCGCGCACTTCGAAACCGGCACGCTCGCGCGTCAGGCCGCCGGGTCCCAGCGCGGAAACGCGGCGCTTGTGGGTGATCTCGGAGAGCGGGTTGGTCTGGTCCATGAACTGCGACAACTGGGACGAACCGAAGAACTCGCGCACCGCCGCCGAAACCGGCTTGGCGTTGATCAGATCGTGCGGCATCAGGTTCTCGGATTCTGCCTGGGAGAGGCGTTCCTTGACCGCGCGCTCCACCCGCACCAGGCCGGCGCGGAACTGGTTCTCCGCGAGTTCGCCCACCGAGCGCACGCGGCGGTTGCCGAGGTGGTCGATGTCGTCAATTTCGCCGCGCCCGTTGCGCAGATCGATCAGGATCTGTATGACCGCGATGATGTCCTCGTTGGACAGCGTGCCGGGGCCGGTCAGTTCGTTGCGGCCGACGCGGCGGTTGAACTTCATCCGCCCCACCGCCGAAAGGTCGTAGCGCTCTTCGGCGTAGAACAGCCCGTTGAACAGCGTGCGCACCGCGTCCTCGGTCGGCGGTTCCCCGGGGCGCATCATGCGGTAGATCGCCACCTGCGCCTGCATCTGGTCGGTGGTTTCGTCGGCGCGCAGGGTCTGCGAGATGTACGGTCCCTGGTCGAGGTCGTTGGTGTAAATGGTCTGGATGGTGTCGATGCCTGCCTCGATGATCTTCTTGAGCAGAGCTTCACTGATCTCGTCGTTGGCGTTGGCGACGATCTCGCCGGTTTCCTTGTTGACCAGGGCGTGGCCGAGAGTGCGGCCGAGCAGGAACTCTTCGGATACCACGATCTTTGTCAGCCCCCCCTGCTCCATGTCGCGCACGTGCTTGACGGTGATGCGCTTGTCCTTCTGGACGATCAGCTTGCCCTGTTTGTTGACGATGTCGAAGCGCGCGATCTCGCCGCGCATGCGGTCCGGCTTGAGTTCGAACTGGATGCCCTTCTTCGAGATGTGGAAGGTATCCATCATGAAAAAGCCGGCAAGAATCTGTTCCGGGGTGTAGCCGATCGCCTTGAGCAGGATCGTCACCGGCATCTTGCGGCGCCGGTCCACGCGGAAATAAAGGTAGTCCTTCGGATCGAATTCGAAGTCCAGCCAGGAACCGCGATAGGGAATGATGCGCGCCGAGAACAGCAGCTTGCCCGAGGAGTGGGTCTTGCCGCGGTCGTGCTCGAAGAACACGCCCGGCGAACGGTGCAGTTGCGACACGATGACGCGCTCGGTGCCATTGATGACGAACGAGCCGGTGGTGGTCATGAGCGGGATTTCGCCCATGTACACTTCCTGCTCCTTGACTTCCTTCACCGTGGGCTTGGCGGCTTCCTTGTCCATGATGGTCAGCCGCACCTTGGCGCGCAGTGGCGCCGCGAAAGTCAGGCCGCGCTGCTGACACTCCTTGACGTCGAAAGGCGGGATGCCGAGCTGATAGCTGACGAAATCCAGCCGCGCATTCCCTGAATGGCTGACGATTGGATAGATCGACTGAAACGCGGCTTGCAGGCCCTGGTTCTTGCGCTTGTCCGCGCCCAGTGCGGCCTGCAGAAATTGCGCGTACGAATCGATCTGCGTTGCCAGCAGAAACGGTACCTGCAACACGCTCGCGCGCTTGGCAAAGCTCTTGCGAACACGTTTCTTTTCGGTAAAGGAGTAAGCCATGACATCTCCGATTCACGGCAGGCGCGGGGATCGCGCACTGCGTTCATCGACTGGTGATGGGCGTGGTGGTTGGCCGCTACCAACCGCTGGCGGACGATGGCGGGGAACCCCGCCATCCGACCATACCTGCCTTCTGCAGTCGCTTCAGAAGACAAAGAAAAACCGCCGTTGCGGGGGTTTTTCTTTGGCCTCTTTTGCGTCGTCACTTTGTGCAGAAAAAGGCTGGCGACCGCAGCCGCCAGCCTGACCGCACATCTGTGGACGCCTTATTTGATCTCGGCTTTCGCGCCGGCGTCTTCCAGTTGTTTCCTGATCTCATCGGCATCCTTCTTGGGAATGCCTTCCTTGACCGGCTTGGGCGCGCCGTCCACCAGGTCCTTGGCTTCCTTCAGACCCAGACCGGTAACCGCACGCACTACCTTGATGACGTTCACCTTGTTGTCGCCCGTAGCGGCAAGAATCACGGAAAATTCGGTCTTTTCCTCCGCAGCTGCAGCCGCACCGCCGCCACCCGCGGGAGCCGCCATAGAAACTGTCGCGGCGGCTGCGGAAACCCCGAATTTTTCTTCCATGTCCTTGATGAGCTGCGAGAGCTCGAGGACGCTCATGTTGCCGATGGCGTCGAGAAGTTCAGCTTTTGCCATTGCCATTTCGTATCTCCTGAAATCTTGAAATCGGTTGAGTCGCTGTTGTTACGCGGCCTGTTTCTGATCCCTGACTGCAGCCAGCGTGCGCACAAATTTGCCGGGCACTTCGTTGAGTGTCCGGACGAACTTGGCGATCGGCGCCTGCATCGTGCCCATGAGTTTTGCCAGCAGTTCCTCGCGGCTCGGCATGGTGGCCAGGGTCGCGACCTGTTTCGGGGTCATGACCTGTCCGGGCATTGCGCCGGCCTTGATGACGAACCGCTCGTTCGCCTTGGCAAATTCGTTGAGCACCTTCGCCGCAGCCACCGGATCGGCAGATATGCCGTACGCGAGCGGCCCGACCATGTGCTGGGCCAGGCTCTCGAACGGTGTGCCGGTGACGGCGCGGCGCGCCAGGGTGTTCTTGAGAACCCGGAGGTACACGCCCGAGCTGCGTGCTTTCGCCCGCAACGAGGTCATGTCGCCGACTTCGAGGCCGCGGTATTCGGCGAGCACGATGGCCTGTGCCTGCGCGACTTTCGCGCTTATCTCCGCCACTACCGCTTTCTTGTCGTCTAGATTGAGACCCAAGGTCTACCCTCCTAAAGTTGAACAAGAGGCCTTTCACCCAAGGTGATCGGCCTCACCCTTTCAGAAATAGCGACCTTCGATCCAGGAGCCGGCGCTGATTAATCGCCCGCCCGTTATCTGTCTCTTGAGTGCGCTATCTGCGTAGGACGCCGCGAGACGGCCGACGATTAAGCCGGCGGGTTGTGTTAACCCGCTTGCTCCTACGGTCTTTGACAGCCCCGGCCGCCCCCGAACAAGCAGGCTGCCGGATCCCAAAGTCCTTACTGCTGCTGCTGGGCGCCCAGGCTGGCCTGGTCCACCCGCACGCCCGGTCCCATGGTGCTGGAGACCGAGACTTTCTTCAGATAGATGCCCTTAGTCCCCGGGGGTCTCGATTTGTTCAATGCGTCCATCAACGCCAGAAAGTTTTCTTTCAGCGCCTCCTCGGTGAACGAGGCGCGGCCGATGGTGCACTGGACTATGCCGGCCTTGTCGGCGCGGTACTGGACCTGGCCGGCCTTGGCGTTTTTGACTGCATCGGCAACGTTCGGCGTGACCGTGCCCACTTTCGGGTTCGGCATCAGGCCGCGCGGGCCCAGGACCTGGCCGAGCTGACCGACCACACGCATCGCGTCGGGCGTGGCGATCGCCACGTCGAAGTCGATCTTGCCTTCCTTGACCTGGGCGGCAAGATCCTCGAAACCGACGATGTCGGCTCCGGCATCCTTGGCCGCCTGCGCCTTGTCGCCCTGTGCAAACACCGCCACCCGCACTGTCTTGCCGGTGCCCTTGGGCAGCACGATCGAGCCGCGCACGGTCTGATCGGACTTCTTGGCGTCTATGCCGAGATTGATGGCAACGTCCACGGACTCGTTGAACTTGGCGCTGGCGCCTTCTTTCACCAATTTGATCGCCTCAGTGACCGGGTACGCCTTGCTGCGGTCGATCTTTCCCCGCAACTCCTTGGTTCGCTTGGAAATATGTGCCATGTCAGAACCCCTCCACTTCCACGCCCATGCTGCGCGCGCTGCCGGCTACGGTGCGCATCGCCGCTTCCAGATCTGCGGCGGTCAGGTCGGGCATTTTCTGTTTGGCAATTTGCTCGACTTGCGCGCGGGATAGCCTGCCAACCTTGTCGCTGTTCGGCTTGGCGCTGCCCTTCTCGACCTTGGCTGCTTTCCGGATCAGCACCGAGGTCGGCGGTGTCTTGATGATGAACGTGAAGCTCTTGTCCGCATAAGCGGTGATCACCACCGGCAGGGGCAGACCCGGTTCCACGCCTTGGGTCTGGGCGTTGAAGGCCTTGCAGAACTCCATGATGTTGAGGCCGCGCTGGCCCAGTGCCGGGCCGATCGGCGGGCTCGGATTGGCTTTGCCTGCAGGAACCTGCAGCTTGACGAAGCCGACGACTTTCTTTGCCACGATAAGACTCCTTCAGAGAGTGGGTGCGAGCGAACATCAGGACTGCGCCAACAGGATCGAAGAATGAGAAACCCCTTCAATCCCGTTTATCCAGCCTGTTCTGATGCTCTCCCCGTTAAAAGACACCGCATTGCAACTCGATCCTCGATCCTCAGTCCTCAATCCCCGATCCCGCCCTCAAGCCTTCTCGACCTGGCTGAAATCCAGTTCGACGGGCGTGGCGCGCCCGAAGATGGAAACCGAAACCCGCAATTTGTTCTTGTCGTAATTCACTTCCTCCACCGAGCCGTGGAAATCAGTGAACGGTCCTTCCTTCACGCGCACCGCCTCGCCCGCTTCGAAAAGCACCTTGGGCTTGGGTTTCTCCACGCCTTCCTGGATCTGATGCAGGATCGCCTGGACTTCCTTTTCACTGATAGGCGGGGGACGGCGCCCGGGCGCGCCGCCTACGAAACCGGTCACTTTCGGCGTGTTCTTTACCAGGTGCCAGGTCTCGTCGGTCATTTCCATCTCAACCAACACATAGCCCGGAAAAAACTTGCGCTCACTGATGTTCTTCTGGCCGCTTTTCATCTCGACCACTTCCTCGACCGGGACCAGGATCTGGCCGAATTGGTCTTCCATGCCCGCCCGGCTGATGCGCTCCACCAGCGCGCGCTGGACGCTCTTCTCGAAGCCCGAGTAGGCGTGAACCACATACCACTTCTTCGACATTACGCCCCCGGTCCCATCAAGAGTTTCACGCCCCACACCAGGACCGCGTCCACGATCCACAGGAAGATCGCCATCACCAGCACGAAGGCGAGCACCATACCGGTGGTCTGCACAGTTTCCTTGCGCGACGGCCACACCACTTTTTTGGTTTCGGCCACCGCCTCCTGGGCATAAACATGGAACTGCCGGCCCGGCCCGGTCATCCATGCCACCAATACCGCGGCGACCAATCCCGCGAGCACCGAGGCAACGCGCAAGATCAGCGCCTTGTCGCGCAGATAATAGAAGCCGGCGACTCCTGCAATGACCAGCAGTACCGCCAGCGCCAACTTGATCTTGTCTGCCATCTAAAGAACCTTTTGAGCCACCCTCTTAAACGGCAACCCGCAACCTTGGCAATGAACAAGCTTCCAGTTGCGGGCTCTCGGGGTGGCAGGCCAGGAGGGTCTCGAACCCCCAACCTTCGGTTTTGGAGACCGACGCTCTGCCAATTGAGCTACTGGCCTATTAAATTCGGCGAGGCGTGAGGAATTTTGGGGAGAGGAGTCTGAAAGTGCGCTGTCGCGCGCTTTTATTCGTCTCACGCCTATTGCCTCACCCCTCTCGTTTTATTCGATGACCTTTGACACCACGCCGGCACCCACGGTGCGGCCGCCCTCGCGAATGGCAAAGCGCAAGCCCTCTTCCATCGCAATGGGCTGAATGAGCTGCACGGTAATGGCCACGTTGTCCCCGGGCATTACCATCTCGGTGCCTGCCGGCAGCTCCACCGCACCGGTCACGTCGGTGGTGCGGAAGTAGAACTGCGGACGGTAGCCGTTGAAAGAACGGGGTGTGGCGCCCGCCTTCTTCCTTGGAGAGCACGTAGACTTCGGCCGTGAACTTGGTGTGCGGAGTGATCGAGCCGGGCTTGGCCAGCACCTGGCCACGCTCGACTTCTTCACGCTTGGTGCCGCGAGCAGCACCCCGACGTTGTCGCCCGCCTGCCCCTGGTCCAGCAGCTTCCTGAACATCTCCACCCCGGTGCACACGGTCTTGATGGTGGGCTTCAAACCCACGATCTCCAGTTCATCGCCGACTTTGACGATCCCGCGCTCCACCCGGCCCGTGACCACGGTGCCGCGCCCGGAAATCGAGAAGACGTCTTCGACCGGCATCAGAAAGGGGCCGTCGATCGCCCGCTTGGGCTGGGGAATATAGGTGTCCAGCGCATCGGCCAGCTTGAAGATCGCCCGTTCACCCATCTCGGTCTTGTCGCCTTCGAGCGCCTTGAGCGCGCTGCCAATGATGATCGGGGTCTTGTCGCCGGGAAACTCGTACTTGGAGAGCAGTTCGCGCACTTCCATTTCCACCAGTTCCAGCAGTTCCTTGTCATCGACCATGTCGGCCTTGTTCATGAACACGACGATGTAGGGAACGCCCACCTGGCGCGCCAGCAGGATGTGCTCGCGCGTCTGCGGCATCGGGCCGTCGGCAGCCGAGACCACCAGGATCGCGCCATCCATCTGCGCCGCACCGGTGATCATGTTCTTCACGTAGTCGGCATGGCCCGGGCAGTCCACGTGCGCGTAGTGGCGCTTGGCCGTTTCGTATTCCACGTGCGCGGTGTTGATCGTGATCCCGCGGGCCTTCTCTTCCGGCGCATTGTCGATCTGGTCGTAGGCCTTGGCCTCGCCGCCGAACTTCTTCGACAGCACCAGCGTGAGCGCCGCCGTCAGCGTCGTCTTGCCATGGTCCACGTGACCAATCGTCCCCACGTTCACGTGCGGCTTGGTGCGCTCAAACTTTCCCTTTGCCATCTCGCTGTCCTCGTCGTAAGTTTTTTCTGGTAGTGACCCTTGAAACCTGAATCCATTGGAGCCCATGACCAGGATTGAACTGGTGACCTCTCCCTTACCAAGGGAGTGCTCTACCACTGAGCTACATGGGCGGATCGGAACGCTGTTGCCGTTTGTTCGCGCCCCGCTTTAACCAAGTTGCTGCAACTGCCTCCCTGGATCTCTACCTGGAGCGGGTGAAGGGAATCGAACCCTCGTCGTAAGCTTGGAAGGCTTCTGCTCTACCATTGAGCTACACCCGCCTGAATCCGGGCTCAACACACTGAAACAACTTGCAGTTGGTACCTCAGAAGAAACCTTGACGATCCCGCCACCGATCCGAACCCGTCTCTCAATGCTTGGTGGAGGGGGAAGGATTCGAACCTTCGAAGGCAGAGCCGTCAGATTTACAGTCTGATCCCTTTGACCGCTCGGGAACCCCTCCGAACGAAACGGCGGATTATCGATAATAATCGAAGGGATGTCAAACATCCGGCGGCATTCGGAGACACTGTCCGCGAGCCCCCGATAGCGCCCGGATCCGCACCAGGCGCGGTCAGACGGCCGGGTTGGGATAGCGCAGGTGAACCGCGTCGATATCGGCAAGGACGGCGTCGCCGAGGCTCAGGTTTTCGGTATCGATGTTTTCGCCGAGTTGCGCCAGGGTGGTAGCGCCGATGATGGTGCTGGCGCAGAACCAGCGGCTGCGTACGAATGCGACCGCCAGGGCCGCCGCAGACAGGCCGGCGCCTCTGGCCAGATCAGCATAGTCGGCAACCGCCGGCATCACGTTGGGCTTGTCATAACGCTGGCCGAACGGCGGGTACTTGGTCAGGCGCGCCCCTTGCGGTTTCGCGCCACTGAGGTATTTGCCGGACAGGTGCCCAAAGGCGAGCGGGCTGTACGCCACCAGCGGTACGTTATCGCGCCGGGTCACTTCCGACAGCCCGGTTTCGTAAGTGCGATTGAGCAGGTTGTAGGCGTTCTGGATCGAGGCCACCATCGGCAGCCCCTTGCCCCGTGCCAGGCGGATGAACTCGAGCGCACCCCACGGTGACTCGTTGGACAGTCCAAGGTGACGGATCTTGCCGGCCTTTATGAACTCGGCAAAGGCCTCGAGCTGTTCTTCGATCGGTACGGTCGCGCGATCCTGTTTCGGGTCGTAGAAGATGTTGCCGAACAGCGGCAGGTAGCGGTCCGGCCAGTGAATCTGATACAGGTCGACATAGTCGGTCTGAAGGCGCTTGAGGCTGCCGTTGAGCGCCTCTTGAATGCTTTTCTTGTCCACTGCGTTCGGCCCGCCACGCACCCAATTGAATCCCCGCCCAGGCGCGGTGATCTTGGTCGCAACGATCATTTTGTCGCGTGGCTGCTTCCTGAGCCAGTTGCCCAGGTAGGACTCGGTACGGCCTTGCGTCTCGGCCTTGGGCGGCACCGGGTACATTTCCGCCGTATCGACGAAATTTATGCCGCGGGAAACAGCGTAATCGAGCTGCTGGTGCGCTTCTTTTTCGCTGTTCTGCTCGCCCCAGGTCATGGTCCCGAGGCAGAATTCCGATACGTTCAGATCGCTCGATCCCAGTTTGTTGTATTTCATTACCCCTCCCCCAAGCGCATTGGCCGGCGCGACCGCACCGACGCGTCCGCCCGCGTTACGCAGGCCGCGTAGTCTAATGGAAGCCCGGAATGCGACGAAGCGCTTGCCAGGGAAGCTCTGATCCCGCGAACTCGGCCCCGGTATGCCGACCTGCCACTGACCCATCATCCGGTTCCCGAGTCGCCTGACCTGTAATACGGAAGAAACGCCTCGGAGGAGCCGGAGGGGTGCGGGGAATAGCTTGCCGCGCCCTCGCGGTTGGAATAAGTTGTTCGCAATTGACCGCTGCTCCCGCTCGAAACCCGCCCGGATCGCGGTCATCTCCCGGGGAGGAGAAACCCAGCGTGAACATAAGGCCAGTGAGGCGCATTCCGGACCTTCTTCCGCGCCTGCTCCCGATTCCTGGGCTCGGTAAACGCGAATCAAGGCTGGATTGAATTTCCCATGGTCCGCGTGGGTAGAACCATCGTGGAAATGCTGTCCGCAGCCTGGCCATGGTTTGCGCACTGGGGATTGACTATGCCGCAGGCAATATTCGGGGTAGCGGACATGCCCACAGCGGTTTCTAAATGCAAGTATCTACAAGCACGTGGTGGTTCTAATAAAGGGAGGCTCTCATGACGTCACAATCCTTGGTAAGAGTCTTGACGCTTGTGTTCGCATTTTTTCTATCCTCCTGTGGCGGAGGTGGCGATGACAGCAGCATGCCAGCCGGCCTTCCACTTAGCGCTCTTGCCGGCACTTGGTCAGGAACCCTGGAAGACCTCTCAGAAGTAATGCATGAGCTATCTGTCACCGTTGACGGATCGGGCAACATCACCCAGATCTTGGTTGACGGGACTGATGGGGGTACGACGGGGACCATCACTAAAGTCGGGGCGAACGTGTTTGGCGTTGCGTTCAGCGACGCAAGCGAAGGTGGCTTCATCGCCGATGCGAGCGGGACCCACGCCGGAATTGTGGACGATTCGTTTAACTTTGGCGTGCTCCAGAAAGGCGCCGGGACTTTGCCGGCTTACGTGGCCGCGGACATCGCTGGTACCTGGTCGGGATATGGCGTCATGTTGGACGCCAACTTCGACGTTACACAGACGTTCGCTTCGTCAGCCACCATTGCCAACGATGCCACTCGCACATTTACCGGCAATGACATTGGCGGCGCATTTAGTGGAAGTTTTCCCTCAGACCCACCGATACTGGGACGCTGGCAAGGAACCTTCATTCAAGGTAGCACTCCTGGGGTCGTCAGCGCCTTTTTATCCGTCGATAAGATGTTTGCCGCGACCTGGGCATGTGACGGAATTAATTTTCCTGCCGACTGTTCCTTCAGCGCCTGGAACAGGTAAGGAGTACGCCTGGGTAGGCGCGTTGCGATATCGCGTGAACCGGGTTCCCAAAGCGTGATGGGGGATTTTTTCGCCCGCCCTCGCGCCAACGCGCAGGCGTCGCGCGCAAGCGGCGCCTGGTGGGCGTGCAGACGCAGCTTCTGTTCCGACTTCATCAGGATTTCCTGCGCCTTGCGGCGCTCGCCGATCTCGCGCTGCAGGGCCGAATTTGCCTGTTCCAGGTTGCCTTTGGTGGCCGACAGCGTATCCACCAGATCGAGGATGCGAAAACGCAGCCGCAGCGACTCGGCGATGGTGGCGTGAATGCGCCCGGAAATCCCCAGCATCAGCGCCGCGAACAGCAACATCATCGAGGCCATCGCGACGTGTACCGGATCCAGGTACAACGCCATGCGCACGGCAAACGGCCCCATGCTCGGCAGGAGGAATGCGGCGTAAACGCCACGATAGGAAGACAGATAGGAAGACAGAGTGGAAACGGCGCCCGCGGCCAGTCCGGCGAGCAGCAGACCGAAAAAGAACTGGTGAATGAGGTCCTGCCCGGCCAGCAAAACGCCGCCCGCACCCCAGACGATCCCGGACAGCAGCGTGCCGGCGAAAAAACTCCGCAACCAGCGCTCCATCTGCTCGGCCCGCGGCGAGTTCGCCGCAAAACGGCGCTAGAGCAAGAAGCGGTGCCCGGTCAGTGTGCACACCGCAAGAAGCCAGGGGAGAAGCAGCTTCGCGTCCGCTACCGGCCAGGTCACGCCGGCTACGATGAACGCGATCAGCAGCGTCGCGGTAAGTGCGGCAGGAAGCTGGCGAAACAGCAGGGAGATCTGCCGGGCGCGAACCTCGCGATAAGTCTCTTCGGACCGGCTGTTGTCTGCGATCCCGGATGATCGCAGGATCGCCGAAATGTTCTGTGAGGTGGGCATGACTTTCCGGTCGCGTTAACGGGTGCTCACATGAAGCGCGCCTGCGGCATCGCATGCAGCCGGGACATATTTGGCGCCGGCCAGTGCCGGGTTTTCATCCCGCGATGGAAGCACCATCGAGGCAAGCGACCTCCGTCAGGGTCGCAACGCCACGATCATCTCGATTTCTACGCAGGCGTTGCGCGGCAACTCGGCGACCCCGATCGCGCTGCGCGCGTGCCGGCCGCTCTCTCCGAAGACCTGCACCAGCAGTTCCGAGGCGGCGTCGATCACTTTCGGCTGCTGGTGGAACATGGGTGCCGAGGCGACGAACCCGGTGACCTTGAGGATGCGTTCAATGCGGTCGAGCGAGCCCAGCGCCTGCTTGAGGCAGGCGAGTGCCTGCAGGATGCACAGCCGCGCCGCCTCCTGCGCGCGCTCGACGCCCACTTCTCCGCCGACTTTGCCAACGATGCGTACCTCGTCGCCTTCACGCGGCAGTTGACCACTGACGAACGCCTGTCGCTCATGCACCGTGACCGGGACATACTGAAAAGCCGGGACGGCTGCCGCGGGCAGGACGATTCCAAGTTTCGCGAGTTTCTGCTCGATCATTTTGCTCATACGGTCTCCACAACAATAGAACGGCACGGCAGCCAAAGCTGCCGTGCCGATTCGTCGGTCCGCGCACAGGCTATTTCAAGACCATGGCCTGGAAGAACGGCACGTAGGCCTGCAGCATGACGAGCACCCCGACCAGTGAGGCGAGCGCAATGCTGTGCCAGAACACGAAGCGCAGGATTACGCCTTCCCTCCCCTGCTGGTTGGTCGCCACCGAAGCAACGACAATGCTTTGCGCATCGATCATTTTGCCCATCACCCCGCCGGAACTGTTTGCTGCCGCCATCAAAGTCGGGTTCAGGCCCAGCTTGTTCGCAGTAATGACCTGCTGGCTGCCGAATAGTGCATTTGAGGCAGCATCCGTTCCCGTGAGGGCGACGCCGATCCACCCGATCATCGTGCCGAAGAACGGGTACAGCCAGCCGGTATTGGCAAACGCGAGGCCAAGCGTGCCATCCATCCCCGAGAAACGCGTCGTGTAGCCCAGGGCCAGCATCGCAAGGATTGTCAGCAGCGAATACTTCATCAGCCCAAAGGTTTCGGTCCAGGTCTTGAGCATTTCACGCGGCTTGAAACCCATGAGGAAGCCGGAAATTATCGCGGCAATCCAGATTCCCGTCCCGGTCGCCGAGATGATGCCCCACTTCCACACGGCGGGTTCGACGCGTGCGGCGGCAACCGCCGGCTCTACGCGCTGCACCAGGTTATGCAGACCCGGAATCTGCCACTCCCAGTAAGTGATTCCCTTGAGGTTCAGGAATGCCTTGACCACTGGCAGGCCCCACAGGAACAGGATGACGGTCAGAATCACCCACGGCGTCCACGCCTTGATCACCATGTCGCGGCTGTGCCCATGATGTTCCTTCGCGGCTTCGGCCGTGGGTACGGTAATCCCGCTGCCGGAAGCATCCAGCATGACCGACTTCGGTTTCCAGATGGCGAGGAACACGGCAAGGATGACCATCGAGATCATCGCGCCCAGCATGTCCACCAGCCACGGGCCGTGGTAGTTCGAGATCAGGAATTGCGGAATTGCAAAAGACAAGCCCGCGACCAGAATCGCCGGCCAGACTTCCACCGTGCGGCGCCAGCCGCAAAACGTCAACACCAGCCAGACCGGGACGATCACGGAAAAGAACGGGAGCTGCCGTCCCACCATGGCGGAAAGCGTCAGGAGATAGTCCGGATTTTCCGGCTGCGTGACAGAATGCAAGACGATGATGGGCGTTCCGAGTCCGCCGTAGGCCACCGGCGCCGTATTGGCAATCAGCGAAAGGCCGGAGGCCGCCAGCGGATTGAAATCCGAGCCCGATCAGGATCGCACCGGTCACCGCCACCGGAGTGCCACCTCCCGCCGCGCCTTCAAAAAAAGCACCGAAGCAGAATGCGATGAGCACCAGTTGCAGCCGCCTGTCGTTGGTGATGCCGCCGATGCTGTCCTGAAGAACCTTGAACAACCCCGCCTTCAATGTCATCCGGTACAGGAAAATCAGGTTCAGGATGATCCAGCAGATCGTGGTGGCGGCGAACAGAGCACCGTAGAACCCGGCCCGCATGGTCAGGCCGCCTGGCATTCCAATGACTAACATTGCGATGATCACGGCCGCGAACAGGCCGGCGAGCGCTGCGTAGTGGGCGCGGATATGAAAGATTCCGAGCCCGCCGAGCAATACAATCACGGGGATCGCACAGACCAGCGTTGAAAGGATGGTGTTGCCGAACGGGTCGTAGACCTGAGACCAAATCATGAATGTCCCCTCCCACATGTTTTATTTTTGGCATTGTCGGCCTGCCGTCAGGGCGGGTAGCCGAATGCCGGGCCAGTATAGAGGAAATCTCCGGAGCCATCGTCGCAAGCCCCGGGCGCCACGCTAGGATACTTGTTCGACCAACGCATCCATGCGGCATGGCACTTCCTGCCCCGCTCATTTAATGTCCGAACTCGATCATGAACGGCGTAGAGCCGGCGTAGCACTCGCGCTGCTGTCCCTGATCTGGGGCTACAACTGGGTAGCGATGAAAACCGGACTGGCCGATGCCGGGCCGTTGCAGTTCGCCACACTGCGCTTCACGCTGGCCGCGCTGTGCATGGTTCCGGTGATCATGAAGTTCAGGGTGCCTTTGCTCCCCCGCCGCGAGCAATGGCCTGCAGTGACGATTCTCGGCGTCATGCTTGCGGGCAATTTTGCCTGCACGCTGACGGCGTTGCGGCTGGGTGGCACCGGCAAGACCGCGGTACTGGTCTATACCATGCCGTTCTGGGTGCTGGTGTTCGCGTGGTTGGCGCTGCACGAGCGGCTCGAACGCTGGCAGGGGATTGCAGTTGCGATCGCGCTGGCGGGACTGTCGGTGCTGGTCGAACCCTGGACGCTTTCCGGCGGATTGCTGGCCAGCGTGCTGGCACTCGGCGCGGGCATGTCCTGGGGTGCGAGCGTGGTGTATGTGAAGAACTTGCAAAGAAAGACCAGCGTGTCGATGCTGATGATCACGTTGTGGCAGATGATCATCGGTTCGCTGCTGCTGGCGCTGGGCTGGGCCTGGTTCGAACCCCAGCCGATTCGATGGACGGTGGGCTTCGGCCTCGCCCTCGGCTATACGGCGGTGCTGGCCACCGGCGTAGCGTGGATGCTTTTCTACTATGCGCTCAGGCGCATGCCGGCGGGAATGGTCGGGTTGGGCACGCTCGCCACGCCGGTAATCGGCGTGCTGGCCGCATGGGTGCAACTGGGGGAACGGCCCGCGCCTCTGGAGGCCACCGGCATGGCGCTCATTGGAACGGCGCTCGCCATGCTGGCATGGTCACCGCGCTCGAACGCCCCGACCGCCGGCACTTGACCGCCGGCACGCACCGCGTTGAAACGCTATTACGGTTCCTCGATCTGTCCGAGCGGGCGCCGGAACGTGTAGTCGATTGGTTTTTTGATCATCTCGTCCGCCGACGAACCGACGCTGCCGCTGAATAGCGTGAACGGTAGCGCGACGACAAAAGCCACCGAGCCTGCCACGATCGCAACCAATCCCGTCGGCCGCACAAACACCGCATCCATCAACATGTCCCCGCCGGCGCGATCTTTCGGGAGTTGTTCGTTCGCGGCCATTGATTGGCCTGCCATCGCAGCCGTCAAAGCAGCGATCACCAGGCTGCGCTTCATGAGGTTACTCATCGCTTTCCTCCATTTTGGGAAGCTGGTCGAGGAACGGATTGTAACCCTTTCTTTCCACGCCTGAAACAACAGTCTAGTAACAGTGGCTCGGCGGCTTCCGGTATGCTTGGATCCAAACACCCGCGGGATCGCCGCGGTGCCAATCTGGGTAGTGCATACCGGCCCGCGCAGGATATCTGTTTCCACTTTAAAACCAAAGACATGCCGCAAGAAAAGTCACTTGTGTGGCCCACCCCGCCGCATTATGACTATGCCGACGCACAAGCGGCACGTGCGTCGACCGATTGCCTTATCGCATTCTTCGACGGGCGCAAGCTGTTCGGCAACATCCTGCGTTTCCTCCCCGAAGAGGAAGTGGTCGAATTCAGGCCCATGCAGGATGGCAAAGTTCTCCAGGTTCCCTTCGACGAAATCAAGAACATGAGGTTGATCCGCCCGGTAGCCCTCAGGTCCAGGGACATCAAGCTGGCCGAAAAAGGCGCCGAAGTCGTGGAAGTCTCCTCGAACCAGAAGTTCACGCTCGAGTTCCGCGACGGGGAGCGCCTGATGGGCGAGACCAGGGGCTTCGTCAACGAGCGCCATGGGCTATACCTGTATCTGGCGGTCGCCCGGGAGGAAGTGGTGCGCTGTTTCATTCCGTCCACGGCGCACGCCGCGTTCAGCCCCGGCCCTTCGCTCGGACAGATGCTGATCTTCGAGAACGCGGCAACACCCGCGCAAATCGAGGCCGGGCTGGAGCTGCAACAGCAGATGCGCACGCAGCGCATCGGAGATTATTTGACGGCCAACCAGATCGTGACCCAGGAACGCCTGCAACAAGTTCTCAGACAGCAATCGGCAAGGCCGGAGACCACCATCGGCGAAGCGCTGCTGCAGGAAAAGCTGATCTCGAAGCAGCAACTGGACGAGGCCCTGCGCCAGCAATCGCGCAATCGCCGCATGGGGCTCGGCGACATCCTGGTGGACACGGGCGTGGCGGACCGCGGCACGGTCAACCGGCTGCTGGTGCAGAAACTCGGCATTCCTTACGTCAACCCGACCCGATTCGACGTCGATCCCAATGCCCTGAAACTGGTGGACAGGGCGCTCGCCCAGCGGCTACGGGTGATGCCGCTGATCCGCAACGAGAACGAACTGGTCGTGGCGATGGAAAACCCGCTCAAGCTCGAGCCGATCGAGGCGTTGCGGCTGCACACCAAGGTGGTGATCGTGCCGGTAATGGCCTCGCAGGAGCAAATCCTGGCTGCGATCGACCACCACTATGCCGGATCCAGGCAGCAGGAAGTGGGCATCGGCGACCTCGCCAGCCTGCTGATCCAGGAAACCCGACCGGTCGAGGCGGCCGATCGCCACGTAAACGAATCCGACAACACCCTGGTGCGGCTGGTGAACAAGATGATCACAGACGCCTACGAGCAGGGCGTCTCCGACATTCACATCGAGAGCCTTCCGGGCGGTCAGGGCACGCAGGTGCGCTTTCGCAAGGACGGGGCGCTTCTGCACTACCTCGACCTGCCGATCTGCTTTTCGCAGTGCGCTGATCTCGCGCATCAAGATCATGGCCGAACTGGACATCTCCGACCGCCGCCGTCCGCAGGACGGCAAGATCGATTTCCAGCAGTTCGGTCCGGCCAAGATCGAACTGCGGGTGGCGACCATGCCCACCGCCAACGGTCTCGAGGACGTCGTGATGCGCGTGCTCGCCGCCGCCGAACCGCTGCCGATCGAACGCATCGGACTCGCGGGCGACATCCTGATCAATCTCAAACGCACTGCGGAAAAGCCGCACGGGCTGTTCCTGATTTGCGGGCCGACCGGCTCCGGCAAGACCACCACGCTGCACTCGGTGCTCGGCTACATCAACACCCCGGACCGCAAGATCTGGACCGCCGAAGATCCGATCGAGATCACCCAGTCAGGGCTGCGCCAGGTGCAGGTCAACGCCAAGATCGGTCTGACTTTTGCCGCCGCGATGCGCAGTTTCCTGCGCGCTGGACCCCGACGTCATCATGGTCGGCGAGATGCGCGATGCCGAGACTGCGCGCGACCGGCATCGAGGCTTCGCTCACCGGGCACCTGGTGCTCTCGACGCTGCACACCAACAGCGCCGCCGAATCGGTGGTGCGGCTGCTGGACCTCGGCATGGACCCGTTCAATTTTGCCGATGCGCTGCTGGGCGTGCTGTCGCAGCGGCTGGCGAGGACGCTGTGCGCGGTCTGCAAGCAGCCCTACCAGGCGAGCGACGAGGAGATCAACCAGTTGCTCAATGAGTACCAATCCGGCACCCCCCTGGAATCGCCGGCGGTGCTCGATTGGTGGCAGCACCAGTATGCAAACGAGTCTGGAAAGTTCGACTCTGCAACGCGCTGCCGGCTGCACCGCCTGCGACGACCGCGGTTACCGCGGGCGCATCGGCCTGCACGAGCTGCTGCTCGCCACGCCGGCGATCAAGAAGCTGATCCACCGCAGGGCCACGGTGGACGACATGCTGGCGACCGCGATCAAGGAAGGCATGCGCACCCTGAAGCAGGACGGCATCGACAAGATTCTGCAAGGCCACACCGACCTCGCTCAGATCCGCGCCGTCGCCGCCTGAAGCCGCTAGGGAAGCTCTGATCAAGTGCCATTTTCACGTTCATTCGGCTGGACTCCTTGAGTGATCTGGGGGTTTGGCAATTCCCAGTTTCTCAAATCGAGTCCGAATGAACAGAAACAACCTATTGGGCCATCACACCTAGGGCATGGCAATGTTGAGGACGTGGCGCTGGTAGATTTCAGGCAGGCGTTCCAGCACCAGGTCCTTGCCAAGAATATCTCCGTCGCGCAGCGCCTGCGCCACCACATCCACGGTCAATGCCTCCAATGCGGGGATCGCAATCGGCGCGTAGGACAAGTGCCACGCCTCCGGAAACATGCCGCCGCGGTATTCACGGTAAGGGCGGAAGAAACCGAAGTGCGCAATGTTCCGGTCAAGCCACTGATGCAGCCGATGGAACGCGCCGCCCGGCTGCACCTCCTCCGGCAGGAGCCTGACCCGGTAGCCCTCCGAAAGCGCCGCGCGATCGTAGACGTCGATATCGGTACCCCAGTGGTGGCGGCTGGCGCCCGGCAAAGCCGACCAGTTGAGTATGCATTGCACCAGCTCCGCCTCCGACAGCGCGTGGTGGTCGAGTAAGCCGCCGTCGATATCGAAAAGCGCTCGTTCTCCGCAGAATTTCCTGTTCCAGATCTCGGCCTGTGATTCGAAATCGCGGAAGCCGCTGAACACCGCGATGTCGAACCCCTCTTTCGCCGCAGCCTCGCGCAGGCGCGCAAACGGCGCCGCCACGTCCGCGTGAATGGCGAATCGCGGGTCGTCCGACTGAACCACGTGGGACCGGGAACGACCGGTCAGTTGCAGGGAATCAAGCACCATGTCACGACGCCGGCGGCGTTGTCGAAGGCGGATTGTCGCAAATCCGTCTCCTGAAACGCCAGCCCGCGCCGGGGTTCGCAGCAGACTCGGACTTTACTGGCGCAGTTGCTTGGGCGTCACGCCCAGCATGCGCTTGAAGTGCCGGGTGAGATGACTCTGGTCCGCAAATCCGGTTGCGGCCGCAACTTCGGCCAGCGACCGTTCGCCGGCGCCCGCGGTCAGCAGTGAGCGGGCGCTGTTCACCCGCACCTGCAGCAGGTACTGGTGCGGCGTAACGCCGGTGGCCTTCTTGAATATCCGGGAAAGATGAAACGGGCTCAGGTGGGCCGCGGCTGCGATGTCCGACAGGCTGACGTCCATGGCGTAGTTGCCGTGGATGAAATCGACGGACTGTTTGACCGCCCGCGGTTGAGTGGAAATCCTGCCGCTTTCGATGGCCTGCGCCCGCTCGGAGTAATTGCGCAGCAGATGCACCGCCAGCACTCCGGCGAGCGACTCGGCGAACACGCGGCTACCGGCATCGCCGTTCATCGCTTCGCGCATCAGGTTGCCCGCAATGCCGGTGATCAGCGGATCGCGCTGGCCTTCTATGGTGAGCAAGTGGACTCCGGCGGGGTCGAGATCGAAAGTCTCGCGCGCGACCTTATCCAGATATTCCGGCTCCAGCGCCATGACGGCAAACGACAGCCGGGTGTCCCACGACCAGCGCACCGGCGTTTCGCTGGGAAGCACCGAAACCAGCCCCGCGGCAAGATCCTTTTCCGCGACGTCGCCGCCGCTCTCACGAACGCAATGGCCCTGTGCGAGGCTGACGAATATCAAATGCTCCCTGGTTCCGCCGGGAAGGCTGCTGTCTCCGGGTTCGAGCTCGCGGCGCTCGATATTCAGCGGATACCAGCCGAGCGACAGACTGGATATGCGCACACTGTGCGGCATGATGCTGAAACCATCTACCGGCGCATCCGCCGTTTCCTTGCCTGCGAGCGCTATCAATGCCGGATCGTAAGGTGCATTCATGTTCTATTCCCCTACAACAAATCGGTGCATGAACCGCCGGCGCACCATAGCGCACCCTCGTTCACGACCCGACTGGATCTTCCATGTCGGACCGTTGCGGCCCACGAATTCACCGGTGCCTGCGGCCATAAAATAACTGACTGGTCAGTAATATAGTAGGCCTGCGCTCGCGCGGTCAATAAGGCGTTCGGGGTTTCCACGGGCAGCGCAACGAAACGGCAATCTAACCGGCGTCCATGACAATCAAAAGAACCGAAGGTGCATATCACCCATTCCGGTCAGGCATTGACCCGGACGCGGGGGAAAGAAACCCATAAAAAAGAAACGCCTGCGCGAAGGCAGGCGGTTCCAGCCGCAGATTCGGCGACGCCCGACGCACTACTTGAACTCGTGCAACTGGGTGCGATGGCGTTTGATAAAGTCCCAGTCGTAGGTCACGCCCAAGCCGGGTCCGTCGGGAACCGGGAAACAGCCGTCTTTGCCGACCCCGTCGAGCTGGTCGGTGTAAGCGTCCGCATACACCGGCGGCATGGCATTTCCGCACTTCGGCCCCACCAGGGCCAGTTCGTAGAAGTTGGTATTGCGTATTGCCGCCATGCAGTGACGATGCGCCGGGCCGGGCGCGTGCAGTTCGACGTCGAGTCCAAAGGACTCGGCAAGGTGTGCGATCTTCATCGTGCCGGTGATGCCAAGGTCGTATTCCGGATCGGCGCGCACGAAATCCGTGCCGTCGTTGACGATGAAGTCCGCCTTTGGTTCCAGCCCGCGCACGTGCTCGGTCTGCAGCAGCGGAGTCTTGATGAACTGGCGCAGTTTGCGGTGCGCGAACTGGGACCAGCCGCCATCGCGCATCGGATCCTCGTACCAGAAGAAGCCGGCCTCGTCACAGGCACGGCCTACGGCCAGTGTATCGGCGAAGGTGCGCAGTTCGCAGGCCGGGTCCAGCATCAGCGTCATGCGGCCGCGCAAGCGGCTGCCGAGCGCCAGCACCGCCGCGCTCTCCTCCTGCGCGTTGCCGTCGCACCAGCCGTGCATCTTGAAGGCGCGATAGCCCATTTCGTAGCACTGCTCGGCGAAGTCAACGTAGGCTTGCGCGCTGGAGAGGCCGCCGTTGCGATCGCCATGATATGTCGACGCATAGGTCGGCAGCCGCTTGCGCCAGCCGCCCAGCAGTTTCCAGATCGGCGCGTGCAACTGCTTGCCCGCCAGGTCCCAGAGCGCGATGTCGATGCAGCCCACGCCCATGTGGTCGTACTGGCGCAACGCGCGCTTGAAATCGTCGTAGATCAGTTCGCGCTGGTGCGGATCGCGCCCGATCAAATGCTGCGCCAGGAACAACGTCTGGCCGATGGCAATTTTGGTGCCGCCCCAGAGCACCACGTACTCGCCGCGCGCGCCGTCGTCCGCCTCGATCACCACGGCATACTTCGACAGTTTCAGCTTGTTGTTTGGCTGGTAAACCATATTGAAACCGCTGCTGTCCGGGCCGAGATCGGGCAGCTCGAATGCGAACTCGTGGACCTCTACGCGCTTGATGCGGCTCATGGTCTTTCCTCGGCTATTGGAACGGCGCAATGCCCAGCATCATAGCGACTCGTTTTTTGCAGCGTCAACCGCGGCCGCGACATCATGAATGCAACAACGAACCAATAATCCGGGCAAAATCCGTCTCGAGCGATCGGCGCGCCACAGTCGGCACGAAAGGCACCCGAATTCCGCAATGACAGCCGAATCACATACTACCGGGAACTCTGCGCGAACCCCGCCTGCCTCTGTGCCGGCTCCGGTGCCATTTCGCGTGGCTTTGCGTTTCTGGCTCAAGCTCGGGTTCACCAGTTTTGGAGGCCCGGCGGGGCAGATCGCGATCATGCACCAGGAACTGGTGGAGAAGCGACGCTGGATTTCCGAGCGGCGTTTCCTGCACGCGCTCAACTACTGCATGGTCCTTCCGGGTCCGGAGGCGCAACAGCTCGCGACTTATATCGGCTGGCTGATGCATCGCACCTGGGGTGGCATCGTCGCCGGCGCCTTGTTCGTTCTGCCGTCGCTGTTCATCCTGATTGCGCTTTCCTGGATTTACCTCGCCTTCGGCGACGTGCCGCTGGTTGCGGGCATCCTTTACGGCATCAAACCGGCAGTCACCGCGATCGTACTGTTCGCCGCATACCGCATCGGCACGCGGGCATTGAATAACCCGGCACTGTGGGCGATCGCCGCTGCGGCGTTCATGGCGATCTTCTTTTTCAAGCTGCCGTTCCCGTGGATTGTGCTGGGCGCCGGCATTATCGGCGCGATCGGCGGGCGCATTGCGCCGAAGACCTTTGCCACCGGGGGAGCGCACGGCAGCGCAGACCGGGACTACGGCCCTGCGCTCATCGACGACCACACACCTACTCCCGAACATGCGCGCTTCAAGTGGTCACGCCTTGCCGGTGTGCTAAGCGTCGGTTTCGCTCTGTGGGCGGCCGCGATCGCAGGTTCACTGGCGCTCAGCGGAACCGGCGGGACGTTCACGCAAATGGCCTGGTTCTTCACCAAGGCGGCGCTGCTCACCTTCGGCGGTGCCTATGCGGTATTGCCCTATGTCGTGCAAGGCGCCGTGGAGCACTATCACTGGCTCACCGCAAGCCAGATGATCGACGGGCTGGCGCTCGGCGAAACCACGCCGGGCCCGCTGATCATGGTGGTCGCGTTTGTCGGCTTTGTCGGGGGGTGGAACGCTCAGGTGTTCGGGCCGGAGAATCTGGCGCTCGCGGGCGCGGCGGCCGCGCTGGTGGTCACGTTCTTCACTTTCCTGCCGTCCTTCCTGTTCATCCTGATCGGTGGACCGCTGGTCGAGACCACGCACCGGCAGCCGCACCTGACCGCGCCGCTCACCGGAATCACCGCTGCAATCGTCGGCGTCATCCTGAACCTGGCGCTGTTCTTCGCCTGGCACGTGTTATGGCCGGCCGGATTCGAGGGCCGCTTCGAGTGGCCGCTTCTTGCGCTCGGGATAGCAGCGCTCATTGCGCTGTTCCGTTTCCGCGTCGGAATTGTTCCGGTGATTGCAGCCTGCGGGATCGCCGGACTGGCGTTGCGGCTGCTTGCAACTAGTGTCCTGTTCCGCTAATTCGTGGCTGAAAATCCGACGAGAATCGGCGCCATTCTGTGTTACGAGTCCTCGCCGTGGTGCCCGCCACTGTCGAGGACTCGCGCCTTGCCTGACGCCGATTTCGCGGGTTTTCCGATCGATGGTGGATTGCTGTCAAATGGATCATAGGAAATGCCCGCGAAGGTTGGAGACTTATCCTACGAACTAGCGGAACTGGACACTAGCTAGAGGGTGTATTTGACGAGGATGCGCGCGCTGCGGCCTTTCTGGCTGTCCCAGTGCGCAAAGTGCTGGCAGACTTCCTTCGATTCGTTGCCCTGCGCGCGCTCGAAGTAGGCTTCGAATCTTGCCGCGCCGGCATCCTGCCCCGCCTGCACCCGCGCTTCATCCCAGGGCTGTTGTGCACCCTCGAGGCGTGTGAACACCTGCACTTCGGTCACCGTGGCAGTTGCCGGCACCACCGCGCACAGCGTCGTGCGCAAGGCCCCGTTCTCGGCACATTCCGCCGGCGCTCCCGCAAGCGCGGCCTTCGCTGGCCGGCAGGGTGGGACGCTGATGATCGCGGCCACGCCTTCGGCGCCGCGCCGGCGTTCGGCAGCCAATCGCGCATCCGCCTCCGACAGGCCGTTTTTTTCCAATCCCGCGCGCTCCAGCCGCACCGCGGCGGCGCTGATGTCACGCAACCGCAACTGCATCTCCTCACGCAAGAGCTTTTCATCCCCCCGCAAGCTATAACTTTGATACTCGGAAAGTGCGTAGCCGCCCACCAGAGCAGCCAGCGCCAGGGCGAAGATCGCCAGCCAGGAACCGGACTTGCGCGAAGCCGGTTTGCCGGCAGCCCGTTCCACGGCCTGCCGGCGCGCGTTGGCCGTCAACTGGATCACCGCGGTGACGAAGGTGGCCGCGGCGCCGATAAGCGCAGCCGTTACTGGGTCGGAAAGATTCATGTTCATGAATGTGCGATGCTACCGCCTTGTGTCTTCCGCCGGAAGTACGCCGCCTCCCGGCCGGTGCTATAGTTAAAGCAATTCTTGTACGCAACCTCCCGCCATGCGACTCGATCTCAACTACGGCCGCGGCAATTACCCGCTCGACCTGCCGGACGATTGGGACGTCACCGTAATCCGCAAGCCGGCAATGCCGGTGCAGCCCGACGCGCGGGCCGCCGTGCGCGCGGCGCTATCGCGGCCGGTCGATGCCCGCCCACTGGCTGAGGAAGCACGGGGAAAGAAGACTGCCTGCGTCCTTATCTGCGACATCACCCGGCCGGTACCGAACGGCCTGCTGCTGCCGGAAATTGTCCGGCAACTGCTCGAATCCGGCATGAAGGCGGAAAACATCATCGTCCTGGTGGCTACGGGGCTGCATCGTCCGAACGAAGGCGCAGAACTGGAAGAATTGATCGGTGACCCCTGGGTGCTGAAAACCGTCAATGTGGCGAACCACTTCGCCCGCAACGACGCCGACCATGTCGATCTGGGACCGACGCCGCGCGGCACGCCGGTGAAACTGGACCGTCGCTTCGTAGAGGCTGATGTGAGAATCGCCACTGGCCTGGTGGAGCCGCACTTCATGGCCGGCTTCTCGGGCGGGCGCAAAGTGATCGCGCCGGGAGTAGCGCACCAGGACACGATCACGACTTTTCACAGCGCCCGCTTCATGTCGCATCCGAAGGCGGACAACTGCGTGCTCGAGGGCAACCCGCTGCACGAAGAGCAGCTCGAGATCGTACGCAAGCTCGGCCACGTGCTGGCGGTGAACACCGTAATCGACGAGCATCGCCGGCTGTCGTTCGTAAACTACGGCGAGATCATCGCAAGCCACCTTGACGCGGTTGCGTTCACCCGGGGCTACGTCGAGGTGGTGGTCGCGCGACGATTCAGGACCGTGGTCACCAGCGCCGCCGGCTATCCCCTCGACAAGACCTATTATCAGACCGTAAAGGGCATGGTCGGCCCGGTGGACATCCTCGAGCCGGGAGGCAATCTGCTGGTGGTTTCCGAATGTTCCGAAGGACTGGGCTCGGAAGAATACGCCGATGCGCAGCGCCGGCTCATCGACATGGGCGCGGACGGTTTCTTCGCGGACATCAGCCGCAAGCAATTCGCCGATATCGACGAATGGCAGACGCAGATGCAGCTGAAGCCGATGAAAGCTGGTAGCGTGCATCTGTATAGCGGCGGTCTATGCGCCGAGGAGCGAGGACTCACCGGGGTGAACCTGATCGACTCGGTGGAGGAGGCGCTGCACCGATGCGTGGAAGCAAGCGGTGACACGGCGGTCGCCGTGATCCCGGAGGGGCCTTACGTAGTGCCGGTGTATCAGCCTGCATAACGAGGAGAAGACATGATCGGGGACAGGATCGAGGTCAACATCGCCGGCGGGCTGGACGTGCCGCTGCCGCGCATGGTCAACGTCCGGCAGAAGTTCGAAGCCGTGCACCTTGGCGACATTGCGGCCACGGTTGCGAAGGAATTCCAGCGCCCCGAGGTGCGGGCCAGGGTCAAGCCCGGCCAGGCAATCGCGGTCGGCTGCGGCAGCCGCGGCATCGCCAACATTGCGACCATCGCGAAGTGCGTGATCCGCGAGCTGCAGGCGCTCGGCGCCAAGCCGTTCATCTTCCCGGCGATGGGCAGCCACGGCGCGGCAACCGCGGAAGGCCAGAAGAAAGTCCTGGAAGGTTACGGCATCACTCAAACCACCACCGGGGTTCCGGTCAGGGCAACCATGGACACCGTGATCGTCGGCACGCTCGCCGACGGCACGCCGGTGCACATGGACCGGTTCGCAGCCGAGGCCGACGGCATCGTCGTCATCAACCGTATCAAGCCGCACACCGCGTTTCGCGGCGCAACCGAAAGCGGCATCACCAAGATGCTCGCGATCGGCATCGGCAAGATCGTCGGCGCGGCAACTTATCACCAGCAGGGCATGGACACCTTTCCGGAACTGCTGCCCAGGGTGCGGGACGTGAACCTGGCCAAGCGCAACGTATTGTTCGGCGTGGGAATCGTCGAGAACGCGCACGACCAGACCGCCGTGATCGAGGTGATTCCCTCCGAACGGATCGCCGAACGCGAACCGGTGCTTCAGGACATGGCGAAGAAACTGATGCCGCAGCTGTTCTTCGACGAAATCGATGTGCTGGTCATCGACGAGATGGGCAAGAACGTCAGCGGGGCGGGCTTTGATCCGAACATAACCGGGCGCAACCGCCGCACGGTCCAATGGAACTACGGCCCGCTCACCAAGAAGATCGTGATCCTCGGTCTGACCCCTGAGACCAACGGCAACGCCACCGGCATTGGCGGGGCGGACATCATCACCATGCGCCTGTTCCGGCAGATCGACATCCCCTCCACGTACGCCAACATCATCACTTCGATGAACCTCGATGGCGGCGCGATTCCCATGGTGATGAATACCGAGCAGGAGGCCATCCAGCTTGCCGTCAAGACCGTGGTGCGTGTAAAGCCCCGGGACTGCCGCATCGTGCGCATCAGGAACACCCTCGAACTGGCGCAGATCCAGGTTTCCGAGCCGCTGCTGGCGGAAGTTCGCGCTCGCCCCGATCGTTTCCAGATCGCCTCCCCGCCTGCGCCTTGGACATTCGACGCGCAAGGCCGGCTCGTGCCACTTCCCGCCGCCGGGGAGCCCTCCGCGCTGGCTGCGGGCGCCCGCTAGCGAGAGCCATTACCCTCGAGCCAGCGAAACACCAGCAGGAACGCAAGGCATCCGGAGGGCCGTCATGCGCAAGACCATCCTGTTGATTGGCCTGCTGCTGATCGCTGTGCCGGCATCCGCGCAAACGACCAAGCGGGAGATCAGGAAAGCCTGCAGCGCGGAGGCCAAAGAGAAAGGACTGAAGGGCGATGAATCCAAGAAGTTCCGGGAAAAATGTCTGCAAGAACAAGTTGCGGCGCTGCCGGCCGGCGAAAAGAAACTGACGCCACAACAAGAAAAGATGAAAACCTGCAGCGCGGAGGCCAAGGCCAAGGACCTTAAAGGCGAGGAGTACAAGACCTTCAGGAACGAGTGCCTGAAAGCAAAGAAGTTATAGCGCACAGTAAAGTACGGCTAAAGGCCCCGCGAACGAAGCGGGGTTTTCGTTTTGTGGAAGTCCTGAACTATGGAAGCAATGGCGGAAAAACTACGCGTGGGTGTCGCCGGAGCTGGCGCAATCAGCCAGTACCACCTGGTCGGCTGGTCGCAGATGCCGGATGCGAAACTGATGGCGATTTGCGATATCGATGAAGCCAGAGCGCGCACCAAGGCACAGGCCTTCAACATCCCCAGGGTCTACACCGATTTCCGCGCAATGATCGGGCAGGAAAAGCTCGATGCGGTGGACATCGTTACGCCGGTTGGCAGCCATGCGCAACTCACCAGGCTGGCCGCCGATGCCGGATTGCACGTGTGTTGCCAGAAGCCGCTCACGCCCACCGTGAGGGAAGCCGAAGAATTGATCGCGTATGTGGGCGACCGGGTGCGCTTCATGGTGCACGAGAACTACCGCTTCCGGCCGCATTACGTGCGGGTGAAACAGTGGCTCGATGAGGGGCGCGTTGGCGAAATCCTGCACGCGCGAATGGCGGTGCGCGGCCAGAGCATGCTCGAAGTCAACGGCGTGCCGCCATTTCTGCTCAATCGCCAGCCCTATCTGAAGGACTTCACGCGCCTGCTGATTTTTGAAGTGCTGATTCACAACCTCGACGCCCTGCGCGCCCTGCTCGGGCCGCTCGAGGTTGTCGCGGCCCGGGTCGCCAGGGTCAACAAGGAGCTTGCCGGCGAGGACGTAGCTGTAATCCTGATGCGCGGCCGCGGCGAGCTTGGCGTGGTGCTGGACGGCAACATCTCGGCGCCGGGTTACGGGCCACTGCCGGTGGACCGGCTGGAAATCATGGGGAGCGAAGGCACGCTGATCTATGACCGTGACCGGCTCTACATGGCCGGCTCGGACGAACCGCCGGAACTGTTCGATCTCGCCAGGAACTATCAGGTGTGCTTCAGCAGCGCGGTGCGCGAATTCGTGCACGGAATCCGCAGTGGCAAACCCTTCCCGACCGATCGCCTGGACAATCTGCAAACGCTCAAACTGATGGAATCCTGCTATATCGCGGCCGGCGTGAAGTTCTAGTACCGGATTTCTCCCACCCGGTCACATCATGAACACCGCAGAGAAAATTCACGACCAGGGCGCGAGGAACACAAAGTAACAACAAGATTAGAAACTATATTGGTAACACAAGGGGCCCCGGTCCTGGCTCCCTCTCCGCGTCTTGACGTTTCCTCCCTCTCCACAAGTGGAGAGGGAGGAAACGTCAAGATGCGGGGGGTGAGGTGATCACGACCTTGTCGTTTACGACGGCGACCGGGACCGCGGTGAGTTTCGCACCGGCGCAGGGGCCGTCGAAACATTCTCCGGTGGCGATCTTGAACATCGCGGTGTGGTGCGCGCACATCAGGACTTCGCCGTCGAAGGTGTGGAAGACGTCCGGCTCGTAGTTCAGGGGCAGCGAAAAGTGCGGGCAGCAGTTGTGGTACGCGACCAGACCTGTGCCGGTGCGCAACAGCAGCACCCGAAACGCATCATGACCTGTCCCGAACACCACTTCTTTGCCACCGCCATCCGTTATTTCTTCCAGCGCGCACAACGTTGTTCCGGTCGACGGCGCGGAGGGCAAGTCGCGCCAGTCGCCCATCAGGATCGAACCAGCCTGAAGTCGTACTCGGCGGAGCAGAACGGCGCAGCGGATTTCGCCCCGTCGGGTGTCGGACCTGCCGGATGCGCCTTGAAGTCGACCACCAGGGAATGCTTCACGCCGAACACAGCGTCGGAATCGAGATACGCATCGCCCTTCACAAACAGATGGGTGGCCACTTTCTCGTATCCCGGCGCGGAAACGATCGCGTGCACATGGGCCGGACGGTACGGGTGGCGGCCCATCCCCAGCAGCATCTTGCCCACCGGCCCGTCGGTTGGAACGGGGTAACTCACCGGCTTCACCGTGCGAAAACCGTAGCGACCATCCGCCGCTGTGGTGAATTTGCCGCGGGCGTAGGACTCATTTCCGCCCGGCCGTTGCACGTCGTAAAAACCTTCGCCATCGGTCTGCCAGACGTCGATCGTCGCACCGGCGACCGGCTTTCCGCCCACGTCGAGCACGCGTCCGAAGACGTAGGCCGGCTCGCCAGGCGCATCCCGGGCGATATCGGCCCATAGCGGCATGTCCTTCGCGCCCGCAACATAGAACGGACCCAGCACCGTGGTTTCCGTCGCGCCACCGGGTTTTCTGTGGTTGATTGCATCCACCAGCATGGACACGCCCAGCGTATCGGAGAGCAGGATGTACTCCTGGCGCTTGCCGTCGCACTTCTTGCCAGTCGCAGTGAGGAACTGGATGCCGGTCATCCACTCTTGCTCGGTGAGTTCGGTCTCGCGCACGAAAGCGTGCAGGTGCTTGATGAGGCTGGTCATGACCTGCTTGAAGCGCGGATCCTTCGCTCCTTCCAGTTTTTCCAGCACCGCATTGACGAGATTCTGTTCGGTCAGATTGATCATGGGCAATTCTCCGTGAAGGTTCGTTTCCCGCCCATCTATTTCAGGGACTCCAGATAAAGAATGAGTTTCGCGCGTGCCTTCGGATCGTCCTGGAAGTAGATCATTTGCGCCTTGGGCGCGACGGCAAGGGTGTCGGTCAGCCAGGCGTCGAGCAAGGTGCGATCCCACACCTTTCCTTTCAACGCTTCCTTGATGCCTGGCGAATAAACAAATCCGGGAGCGGCCGCCGCCTCACGCCCGATCAATCCGAATAAGTTCGGACCCTGGCCGTGTTTCTCTCCCTGCTCGAACGTATGGCATTGGATGCAGTAACGAATGGTGTACTCCTTGGCCGCGGCCAGATCGTCCGCCGCGAACAATGGCATCGCCAATGCAACGAATGTTGTGACGACTGCGCCCTCCTTGACCGCCTTCACGGCGGCGACAAACTTACTCATCATTCCCTCCCTATGTTCCGAATCGAAACAATGAATCCATGACTCCCGCCCGCTCGGGACGCCCGGGGCGGGCGCACGCCCGCCCCGGCAAAGTCCGCGTGCAATCAGCCCCTCACCGGTTCCTTGTTGGCCTGGTTCGCCGCGCGATACGCGAACCCGATGATGGGTCCCAACGTGCCGCCGCCTGCCCAATAGGCGCGACCGGATGCGGAGGCGACGCAGTTGCCCACGCCGTAGAGCCCGGGGATCGGCTTGTCCGCGAGGTCCAGCACCTGCCCCTCGGGATTGGTCTTCGGTCCGCCCTTGGTGTCGAGCGTGCCGCCGGTGACAAACGCCGCGTAGTACGGCCCCGTGCCGCTGATGGGCCACATGGTCGGGTTCTTGCGTCCCGGTTCCTCCTTGACGTTGCCGTTGAACAACAGATCGACGCCGCGCTCGCCGCGATGGAAGTCGAGGTCCTTGCCCGTCTTGGCGAACTCGTTGAAGCGCGCGATGCTCGCCTTGAGATTGCTCACGAAGTCGTCCGCGATGCGCATGCCGCCGTTCTGGCCGGCGTATTTCTGCAGGCGCGCGTCGACGTTCGCGGCAAGTTCCTCCAGCGTGGCGCCCTTGATGACATGGCGGTCATCGATGCCGGGCGGCACGATCAGGCGGCCGTATTCATGGCTCGCCGAATGGTCCTGCGCGCGCTGATCCCAGATCGAAGTCAGGATGAGGTAAGGGAACTGCGCGTTAGCACCATCCCACTCGAAGAACTTCTGCGCCAGTTCGTTGTAGTGCAGCTTCTCGTTGACCACGCGCATGCCGCGCTTGTCCACGAAAATCATCGAATCGCCCGCGACCGAGAAACAGCCGATCAATGAAGGGTCCTTGGCGATCGCTTTCTCGAACGAGACCGGGCACATCCACGCGTAGTTCATGTTGCGCAATTGCACGCCCAGGCTGCTCGAGATGCGCACGAAGTCGCCTTCGTTGGTCATGGCGGCACACCCGCCGTAAGCCGGGACGGACAGGAAGTTCTTGCGCAATTCCGCATCGTGGGTGAAGCCGCCGGTCGCGAAGATCACGGCCTTGCGGGCCTTGATGCGGATCACGCCGTCATCGTTCTTGACCTCGACGCCGATGATCTCGCCCTGGTCGTTGCGAATCACCTTCTGCACCCGGTGCCCGATCCTGATGGTCACGCCGTCGCGCCGGCACGCCGTGGTCAAAGTACGGGTCGCCACCTGCCCGCCGTCGGACATGGAGGGCGCGCCGTCCTTGGGAAAGAGCACGCGGCCGGTCGCGCCGATGGTCTCCATTTCCGAGAAGTAATCCGGCACCGGGGCCACATGCCGGTACGGCAACGCGCCTTTCTCCGCCAGTAGTTCGGTACCCACCGTCGAACTGTCGTAGATGGCCTCGCACATGCTGTATTCCCACTCGGAAAGCCCGTAGCGGGGATGCTTGGGATCGAAGTACTGGGGCTGGCTCAACCGCGCGACGTAGCGCAGGAAGTGCTGCTTGTCGTCCGGAATTCCGGCCTTGCGCATGCCGGCATTGTTGGGCACCCAATACCAATAAGCGGCCTTGAACGACGTGCCCCCCAGCGTCGCCGCCTTTTCCAGCACGATGACCTTGTTGCCGAGCCAGCGCGAGAACAACGCCACCGGAAGCCCCGCCCCGCCTCCGCCACAGACGACGATGTCGTATTCCGCGTCGAACGTCTGCGCCCGGGCTTCTTTCGGGCTCAGGGTCATGACGCCGAACGTTGCGGCCGCCGTGCCCGCCCCGGCCACTTTCAGAAAATCGCGGCGTGTAGAACCATGCTTCCTTTCCTTCTGTTTATGCGTAGCCATTTTCTCCTCCTTCGTGAGTTGACAGCGAAACGTCCTGCATCGACAAATCAGACTCTTTCAATCAGCGCGGCAATGCCCTGCCCCACACCGATGCACATGGTGGTGAGCGCATAGCGCGCCTTGCGCTCGTGCAGTTCGTAAGTTGCGGTGGCAACCAGGCGCGCGCCGCTCATGCCCAGCGGATGGCCAAGCGCGATGGCACCTCCATTGGGATTCACACGGGCATCGTCGTCGCGGATGCCAAGCTGCCGCAGCACCGCGATGCCCTGCGCGGCGAAAGCCTCGTTCAGTTCGATGACATCGATCGCATCGAGCTTGATGCCGGTTCGCGCCAGCAGCTTCTGGGTTGCCGGCACCGGGCCCATTCCCATGATGCGCGGCGCGCACCCCGCAGTAGCGACCCCGATCACGCGTGCCAGCGGCGTAAGCCCGTGGCGCCTGGCCGCCGCTTCGCTGGCGAGCATCAGCGCGCAGGCGCCGTCGTTCACCCCGGATGCGTTGCCGGCGGTGACCGTGCCATCCGGTTTCACGATCGGCTTGAGTTTTGCCAGGGCTTCGAGAGTGGTCTCGCGCGGGTGTTCGTCCTTTTCAACGACTGTGGCATCGCCTTTTTTCGCGGCAACTGTGACGGCGACGATCTCCCTGGCCAGCCGCCCGTTCTTCTGTGCGCTCAAGGCCCGGGCCTGCGAACGCAAACCGAACGCATCCTGGTCCGCGCGCGACACCTTGAATTCCGCCGCGACATTTTCGGCGGTCTCCGGCATGGAGTCGGTTCCGTGCAACTGCTTCATGACCGGGTTGACGAAACGCCAGCCGATGGTGGTGTCGTATACCGCATTGGTTCGCGAAAATGCGGTGTCCGCCTTTGGCATCACGAACGGCGCCCGCGACATGCTTTCCACGCCGCCGGCGATGGTGAGCTGCGCTTCTCCGGCCTTGATGGCGCGGGCGGCGATGCCTACCGCGTCCATGCCCGAGCCGCACAAGCGATTGATGGTGCTTGCGGGCACTTCCTTCGGGAGCCCCGCAAGCAGCAGCGCCATGCGCGCGACATTGCGGTTGTCCTCGCCGGCCTGGTTGGCGCAGCCGAACACCACGTCGTCGAGCGCGCTCCAATCCACGGTCGGATGCCGCTCCATCAATGCACGCAGCGGCACGGCGGCGAGATCGTCGGGCCGGACCATCGCCAGCGCACCGCCGTAACGGCCGATCGGAGTGCGCAACGCAGAACAAACGAATGCTTCAGCCATGCCGTTTCCTCAGTGTTTGTGTTGGTCGGTTCCAATGTCCGCCGGCAGCACCAGCCGCCGCTGAACGGGAAAGAAATGCAGATCGAATTTGTTCGAGATCCAGCCCCACAATCCGCGCGGAAAGCGGATGGTCACAAAGATGGCGAGCAGTCCCAGGCCGACCAGGTACCACGTGCCATAATCGGAAAAGAACTTGCTCAGCAGGTAAAACAGGATTACCCCGACGATCGGTCCTTCGATGGTGCCGATGCCGCCGATCAGCACGATGAAAATCGAGAACGCGGTCCAATTCACAGTGAACGCGGCATCCGGGGAGATGCGCAGGTTGCCGAGAAAATAGAGCGCGCCGGCAAGTCCCGCTCCGAATGCGGATACCAGATACACGCCCAGCTTGGTGGCACCCACGTTGACGCCCTGGCTTTCGGACGCGATCTCGCTGTCGCGGATCGCCAGCAAGGCCAGTCCGTGCCGTGATCGCAGGAAGGCGTAGACCAGCGCCACCGAGGCCACCGCGCCGGTCAGGCACAGCCAGAACGTGATCGACACGCGCGTCGCCTTTTCGATGCCGCGCAACGCAGTCAGGCTGGTGCCCGAACCGCCGCCCACCGCGGAGACATTGGCGATCGAGAGCCGGAATACTTCGGCGATCACCCAGGTGCCGATGGCGAAATAGCCGCCCTGCAAGCGGAACGCCACTTTGGATACCGGCAGCGCGACCAGCATCGTGAACACCGCCGCGAGCGGCACGGCCACGAACGGATTCACGCCCATGAAGTTTCCCATCACCAGCAGCGCGTAGCCGCCGATACCAAGAAAGGCCTGCTGCCCGATGGAGACCATGCCGCCGTAACCGGCCAGCAGGTTCCACATCATCGCGAATATGAGATAGCAGGCCATCTCGTTGAACTCGCGCATCCAGCCGGCATCCGCCCAGAACGGAAACGTCGCCAGGAACACAGCCAGGACGAGCGCCACCACGCCACCCGTCCGGCTTGCTCGCGTCGCTCGCTCGACTATGTAGCTCATCAGTGCCTACACCCAACACAGAGCCACAGAGGACACAGAGGGCACAGAGAAAAACGATAAGGGGAGAAAAATCGCTTCGAGTTCGAGCGCCGGGTGAACATGGTCTCCGAAGCACCCTGGCAGATATTCAACCTTCCAGGGCCCACTCATCTTTGCCGTCCTCTGCGTTCTCATGTCTTTCTCTGTGCCTAAAAGGGTACTCCGACGTGCTACGCACGTAGGGTATCTGTGTTGGGTGTATGCGTTAGGTGTGGTCATCGAGTCTTCGGAAAAAGCCCTGAAGGGCGGAACAGGAGCATCGCGAGAAAAACGATATGGCCGAACCAGATTCCCCAGCCCGGATCGAAGCGAAAACCGATCGCCTGGGTCACGCCGAGAATGATGGCGCCGGCGAGCGTGCCGTAGAACGAACCCATGCCGCCGATGATCACCGCTTCGAACGCGTACAGCAGCAGCGCCGGTCCGTCCGACGGCGACACCGTGGTCTTCATTCCATGCAGCGCACCGGCCACCGCGACCAGCAGGAAGGCGATGCCGGTGGCGAGCGCGAACACGTGCCGGTGATCGAGGCCCATCAGTTCGGCGGCGTCCCGGTCGTCGCTGACCGCCCGGAACGCGCGTCCGATCGCCGTGTGGCCGAACAGCCATTGCATGGCCACGGCCATCGCCACGGCGATCACGAAGATCAACAACGGCAGCGTTCCCACCGCCAGGCCGTCGGCAAATGAGATGCTTGCGGTGTTGAGGCCACCGGACTCGATCGAGCGCGGATCCGCAGTGAAAATCTCCTGCAGCAGGTTCTGGATCACGATCGCCATGCCGAAGGTCACCACCAGCGAAGGCAGCGGGTCGCCGCCAAGCGTACCGTTGAGCACGAAGCGCTGCAGGCCGTAGCCGGCGGCAAACGCAACCGGCAGCACCAATACCAGCGCAGCCCATGGCGCCACTGCGGGCGGCAGCCCGATCGCGGCCGCCAGCGAAAACACGCCGAAGGCCGCCAGGATGATGAAATCGCCATGCGCGGTATTGGTGAGCCGCATCACGCCGAAAATCAGCGACTGCCCCATGGCGAACAGCGCGTACAGCCCGCCGAGGAGAATGCCCTGGACCAATGTGTTGACCCAGTCAAACATTGGACAGTAAGGGACGAGGGGCGAGGGACGAGGGACGAGTAACGGCAAAGGCCATGCGCCGTTCATCACGCTTTCCCGCTTTTCCCGCTTGCATTTGCCCTGACTTTCTTGATCTTCACTCGTCCCCTCGCCCCTCGTCCCTCGCGCATCGGCCCCTCGCCCCTACACCCCAAAATACGCCTGCGATATCTGCTCGCGCGTGAGCTGCTTCGACGCACCGGTCAGTGTCACCCTGCCCTCCTGCAGACAGTACAGGCGGCTCGAGACCTGCTGCGCGACGCCGACGTCCTGCTCGACGATGATCGCAGTCAGTCCCCCGGCACAGATGTTCGGCAGCGCATCGTAGATCTCCTTCACCACGATCGGCGCCAGGCCCAGAGAGATCTCGTCGCAGATGAGCAGCTTCGGATTGCTCATCAGCGCGCGGCCGATTGCCACGATCTGCTGCTGACCGCCGGACAGCGCGGTGCCGGGGTTGCGGCGCCTTTCCTTGAGCAACGGGAACAGCTTGTAGATCGCGTCGAGATTCCACGGGCCGGGCCGCTTCGCATAGGCGCCCATCAGCAGGTTCTCTTCCACCGAAAGGCTGGGAAAAAGCCGGCGCCCCTCCGGCACCATCGCGACGCCCTGCCGCACGATGCTCCCCGGAGGAAGCCCTCCGATGGGCACACCGTCGAACACCACGGCATCGCTTTCGGCCTTGAGCAGACCGCACACCGTCTTCAGGAATGTGGACTTGCCGGCGCCATTGGCGCCGATCATCGCGACGATCTCGCCCGGATGGATTTCGAAATCGATCCCGAACAGCGCCTGGAAGTCGCCGTAACGGGCTTCAAGTTTCGTCGTCTTCAGCAGCGGCATATTTCTAGATCATCACACCCAACGCAGATACCCTACGTGCGTAGCACGTCGGAGTACCCTTTTAGGCGCAGAGGACGCAGAGGGCGCAGAGAAAAGCAATGACGGGAGAAAAATCACAACAAGTTGCGAGCGTCAAGTGAACACCATCTGCGAAGAACATTGGCGGATACTCAACCTTCCACGGACCATTCATTTTTGCCGTCCTTTAGTCGTCGTCAGCAGCGCCATGGACGCGGATCTACACCCAACACAGAGGCGCAGAGAGCGCAGAGGACACAGAGAAAACCAGAAATAGAATAAAAAACGCGAGCATTGGCGGATTCCGAAGATAGTTGCCCCCTGCATGCACGCCGGCACAATCCCACTGATCGACGAAAACTATCAACCTGTTTCTCTGCGTTCTCATGTCTTTCTCTGCGCCTCTGCGTTGAAGATTTTGACCTTGCCCTAGACTTCAAGGCCCATATAAACCCGCTTGACCTCGGGATCGTTCATCACCGTCGAGGGCACACCCTCGGCAAGCTTCTGCCCAAAATTGATCACGAACAGGCGGTCGGCGACCGCCAGCAACGCGTGCACCACGTGCTCGATCCAGATCATGGTCACACCCTGCGACTTGATGCGCCGGATTTCCTCGACGAGTTCCCTGGCCTCGTGCTCGGTCAGGCCGCCGGCGATCTCGTCGAGCAACAACACTTTCGGCTGCGTGGCCAGCGCGCGCGCCAGCTCCAGCCGCTTGCGGTCCAGCAACGTCAGGCTGGCGGCGAGGCGGTTCGCCTTTGAAAGCAACCCGGTCTCGCGCAGGATTTCCACCGCGTGACCGTAAGTATCTTTTTCCGCCCGTCCGGTGCCGAAGGATGCCGCGGCGACCAGGTTCTCGAACACGGTCATCGCGCCGAAAGGCTGCGGGATCTGATAGGAGCGGCCGATGCCGAGACGGCAGCGGCGGTGTGGCGGATGCAGCGTCACGTCTTCCGCGTCGAACACCACCCGGCCGGAATCGGCGCGGAGGTCCCCGCTGATCAGATTGAACAGAGTGGTCTTGCCAGCGCCGTTAGGCCCGAGAATGCCCAGCGTCTCGCCCTCGGCGACCGACAGCGTGATGCCGTCGGCCACCTTGAGCGCGCCGAAGCTCTTGCTGATATTTTCCAGCGCAAGAATGGCGGCCATTATTCTCAGGAGGCTCGGCTCTTGTTCCAGACCTCCCTCTCCCCTTGCGGGATACCCTGGCGAAGCCCGGAGTACCCCGTTAGAGGGCGGGGAGAGGGGGAGAGGGCGGGGAGAGGGTCAGCTCATCAACTTCAGCTTTCCGGGAGCAGGAATCGCGGGAAACTGCGAGTTGCTGACGATGACCAGCTCGTACTTGTACTTCTTGCCCTTGACCCATTGCCCGAGCACCAGCGGGGTCTTGCTGACGTTCTTGAACGGACCACCGCCGCCCCACTTCACGTCGCCCACCACGGTCTGGAGGCTGGTGGCGGCGACAGCATCGCGGATCGAAGCATGGCTGCCGAGGTCCTTGGTGCGTTTCAGTGCATCCACCGCCACTTCGAACAGGGCGTGGGCGAAGCCGATAGGCTGGGTCCACTGTCTCTTGGACGTGGACTCGTAGAAATCAGCGAGTTGCTTCGCGCTTTGTTTGGTCAGCGACGAGGTGAACGGATGCGACGGCGACCACCAAACTTCGGTGGACAGGCCGTCGCCGAGATCGCCCAGGGCCTCGATCGCGGCGGGGAACAGCAGCGCCTTGCCCAGCGTCACCACCTTCGGCCTGAAACCCTGCTGCGTGGCCTGCGTCAGGAAGGTCTTGGCGTCCGGCGGGATCACCACGCCGGTGACGATTTCGACGCCGTCTTTCTTGAAGGCGGCGATCTGCGCCGAGAAATCGTTGTTCATGTTCTGGAAGCGGCCCGGATCGAGCAGCGTGAAACCTTCCTTCGCCAGCGGTCCCGGGAATCCCCTTTCCTTGTCGCCCCAGGCATTGCCATCGCCGTCGTTCGGGAACAGGCCGCCGACTTTCTTGTTGGTCTGCACCGACTTCCAGCCTGCCAGGAAATTGGCGATCACGTCCTCGAGTCCCCAGAAGATGTGATAGGTCCAGTTGAACCCCTTGGCCGGGTCGCCTTTGCGGCCGAAGAACCACGGCTGCCACGGCGCCACGGTGGAGATGCAGGGGATTTCGTTCAGCTCGCAGGCGTCGGATACCGGATTGGTGGTCTCCGGCGTCGACGACACCAGCATCAGGTCGATCTTCTCTTTGAGTATCAGGTCGTTGGCGACTTCGCCGGCGCGGTTCGGGTTGGATTGGCTGTCCTTCTGGATGATCTGAATGGCGACCTTCTTGCCGCCGAGGTCCACACCGCCCGCGAACAGCTTGTTCATCTGCTCGATGATGAACTTGTCAGCCTCGCCGAAGGGCGCGAGCGGGCCGGTCTGCGGCGATACGAAGCCCAATTTGATGGTTTTCGCCTGCGCGAACACGGCCGACGGAATGCCCAGCGCCGCGGCACCGGCCACTGCGCCTCCGGCCTGCATCAGCGCGCGACGGCGCTGGAATCGATTGCTCTGCATGACTGTTCTCCTCTGGTTATAGGTTTGACGGTGTGAAGGAAAGTGGATCAGCCCGGCCTTCGACCTTCCCAGGCGTTCTGCAAAAGTTGACGGATCGCCGCGTACTCGATCGGTCGCGGGTTGTAGTACGGGTTCTGCGTGGCGAGCCGCGCGGCATCATCGAGCGCATCGGCTTTCATGCCGATATCCTCTAGCGACAGCGGCGCACCGATCTTGCGCGCCAGATCGTAAAGACCACCGGCGGGATCGGCATCCGCCGCGCCATTGCCGTCGAGCGCCCGCGAAATCCGCGCCATCGCATCCTTTGCCGCGTCACGATTGTACTGGACCGCATGCGGCAGGATGACCGTATGCGTTTCGGCGTGCGGCAGGTTGTAGCTGCCGCCCAGCGTGTGACAGAGTTTGTGGTGGATCGCCATGCCGACGTTTCCCAGGCAAGCGCCCGCCAGCCACGCGCCGTACAGCGCTTCCGCACGCGCTTCGACATCGGCCGGATCGCTCACCACTTTCGGCAGGCTGCGTGCCAGCGCACGGATGCCCTCCTCCGCCATCAGCGAAGTGATCGGGTTGGCGTCTTCGGCATAGAGCGCCTCGACACAATGCGCGATAGCGTTCATGCCGCTCGGACCGGCGATCTTCGCCGGCAAGCTCATGGTCAGTTGTGGGTCGTAGATCACGGTCTTGGGCAATACTCGGGCATCGCGGCCGGTTTTCTTCTGCCCCTGCGCGGTGATGCCGTAGATCGGCGTCATCTCCGAGCCGGCGAAAGTTGTCGGGATCGCCAGGATCGGCAATTCGGAGGTCAGCGCGATCGCCTTGCCCAGGCCGATGGTCGATCCTCCGCCCACCGCCACACAGCAATCGGCATTGAGCTCCTTCGCCACCGCACGCGCCGCTTCGGCGGTTTCGATCGGCACGTGCATCACTGCCTTGTCGTACACGCCCGCCGAGCGCGCACCCAGGCGTCTTGATACATCTTCCGCCGAAGCACGCTGTTCCGGCGTGGACAGCACCAGCGCGCGCTTCGCGCCCAGGCGCTCGATTTCCGCGCCCAGCTTCTCCAGCGCACCGCGCCCGAAAACCACGCGCGAGGGCTGGCCGTTGTAGACGAACGCCCTCACGCGTAAGCCTTTGGCTGCGCGCGCCGCATCGGCACGCCGCTCAACCTGACCAGCTCGTCGAAGCTCAGCCCCTCGACGATCTCGAGCACCCGCAGCCCTTGCGGCGTGACGTCGATTACCGCCATGTCGGTATAGATGCGGTTCACGCATCCGACGCCGGTCAGCGGATACGAGCAATGCTCGACGATCTTGCTTTCACCCTGCTTGGTGAGGTGTTCCATCATCACGAACACCTGCTTGGCGCCGATCGCCAGGTCCATCGCGCCGCCCACCGCCGGGATGGCATCCGGCGCGCCGGTGTGCCAGTTGGCGAGATCGCCGCAGGCCGATACCTGGAAGGCGCCGAGCACGCAGAAATCCAGGTGCCCGCCGCGCATCATCCCGAAGGAATCGGCATGATGAAAAAACGAACCGCCGCGCAGCAGCGTCACCGGTTGCTTCCCGGCATTGATCAGATCGTAGTCCTCTTTGCCGGCCGCGGGCGCCGGGCCCATGCCGAGCACCCCGTTCTCGCTGTGCAGCAGGATCTCGCGGTCCCTGGGCAGATGGTTGGCCACCAGCGTCGGCAGCCCGATGCCGAGGTTGACCACGGCGCCTTCGGGAATGTCGCGCGCCACCCGCGCCGCCATCTGGTCACGATTGAGCTTGTTCATGCCGTGCTCCTGTTCTCGGCGGCCTACGCAGCCTGGATACCCGCGTCCGACCCGGCCGCGGAGCGCTCGACCCGCACCACGCGCTTGACGAAGATTCCCGGCGTAACGATCGCTTCCGGGTCGAGCGCGCCGAGTTCGACGATTTCATGCACTTGCACGACGGCGCACCTGGCAGCGGTGGCCATGATCGGAGCGAAATTGCGCGCGGTCTTGCGATACACCAGATTGCCCCAGCGGTCGCCGCGTTCGGCCTTGATCAGCGCGAAATCAGCGTGGATCGGCAACTCGAGGACGTAGCCGCGGCCGTTGATGAGCCGCGTCTCCTTGCCTTTGGCGAGATCGGTGCCGTAGGCGGTGGGCGTAAAAAATCCGCCGATGCCGGCGCCCGCCGCGCGGATGCGCTCCGCCAGATTTCCCTGCGGCACCAGTTCCAGCTCGATGTCGCCGGCGCGGTAGAGCGCATCGAACACCTGCGAATCCACCTGGCGCGGGAACGAGCAGATGATCTTGCGCACCCGTCGCGCCTTGAGCAGCGCCGCGAGCCCGGTCTCGCCGTTGCCGGCGTTGTTGTTGACGATGGTCAGGTCCTTTGCGCCCTGCGAAATCAGCGCATCGATCAGTTCTGCCGGCTGACCCGCCGGGCCGAAGCCGCCGATCATCACCGTGGCGCCATCGTCGATGCCCGCCACCGCCTCCTCAACCGTCGAAACAATCTTGTTTATCACTCTCACCTCGTCCAAAACCAAATTGCCTCAGAGCTCACCCATCTCACTCCGCGAATGGCGGAGAGGTCGTCAACTCAGCACTCCGCACCACCTCACTGTTTCCGGCTCCCTCTCCGCATCCTGACTTTCCTCCGTCTCCACTTGTGGAGACGGAGGAAAGTTCAAGTTGCGGGGGGTGAGGCGATCCTTTAACGCGGGTAGTAAGGCGGGATCTTGGCATCGACGTTGACCCACACCGATTTCGCCTCGGTATAGTCGTGCATCGCCTCGAAACCCATCTCCCGCCCGTATCCCGACCTGCCGATGCCGCCGAACGGCGAGCCGGGATTAACCCGCTTGTAGCAATTGATCCAGACCATGCCGCTGCGCATGGCCGCGGCGGTGCGGTGCGCGCGCTGCAGGTTGGTGGTCCACAGCCCGCCGCCCAGGCCGTAATCGGTGCCGTTGGCGATCGCCAGCACTTCGTCGTCGTCGCGGAACGTGGTGACGGTGACGAAGGGACCGAACACTTCCTCCTGCGAGACCCGGTCGGTGGGCTTGGCTCGCACCACGGTCGGTTCGACGTAGCAGCCTTTGGAAAGATCGTCGCGTTCCGGCGGCTTGCCGCCCAGCAGGATTTCGCCTCCCTGTTCCTTCGCCACTTTCACGTAGGCGAGCACGCGGTCGCGGTGCATCTGCGAGGTGAGCGGCCCCATCTCGGTGTCGGCATTCATCGGGTCGCCGAGCCTGATCGAGCGCGCCAGCTTGAGAAAGCCGTCGAGAAACGGCTCGGCGATTTTTTCATGCAGGATCAGCCTCGAACCGGCGATGCAGGCCTGTCCCTGGTTGTGGAAGATCGCGAACGCCGAACCGTTGATCGCCGCCGGCATGAACGCATCGTCGAAGACGATGTTGGCGCCCTTGCCGCCCAGTTCGAGTTGCACGCGCTTGAGGTTGCCGCTGGAAGCCTGCACGATCTTGCGCCCCACCGCGGTCGAGCCGGTGAAAGCGATCTTGTCCACGCCCGCATGCTCGGCAAGGTACTGGCCGGCGATGTTGCCGTAGCCCGGCACGATGTTCATCACCCCTTTGGGGAAGCCGACTTCCCGCGCCAGCTCAGCCACTCTCAGGGTGGAGAGCGGCGTCAGTTCGGCGGGCTTCATCACCACAGTGTTTCCCGCCGCAAGCGCCGGACCCATTTTCCAACTGGTGAACATCAGCGGAAAGTTCCACGGCACGATCTGGCCGACGACGCCGACCGGTTCACGCAAGACGTAATTGAGGAAACCCTGCTCCACCGGCACCACACTGCCCTGGTACTTGTCGGCCATGCCGCCGAAGTAGCGGAAGGTCACCGCGGTGCGCACCACGTCCAGGCCGCGGGTATCGCGCAGCGGATGGCCGGTATCGAGCGATTCCAGCCTCGCCAGTTCGTCCGCGTTCGCGTCGATCGCGTCGGCCAGTTTCAGCAGCAGGCGGCCGCGATCCGCGGCCGCCATTTTCGACCACGCGGGGAAAGCCCTGCGGGCGGCTTCCACGGCGCGATCGATGTCGGCTTTCTGCGCCTCGGCAACCTCGGTGATGAGCGAGTTGTCGTGCGGATTGAGAACCGGAATGCGCGACTTCGACTCGGCATCGACGAACTCGCCGTCGATGAACAGGTTGGTTCTGAATCATGGTCATTCTTCGAGGTGACGAGGGGCGAGGAGTGAGGGGTGAGGGGTAAAACGCACGACGCCTATTGCTGTTGAAGTCCTCGCCCCTCGGCCCTCGCCCCTCTCCCCTGTATTTCTTAGAACTCGACCGGATACGGCTTGAGTTCGCCGCGCTCGTAGCGCTTGGGCAGATCGGGCGTGGCGTTCTCCCACACCAGCAGCATCGAGCGCTTCTTGGAGAAGCCCTGGTGGCGGATGTCCGCCGGCATCGCCGCAACGTCGCCGGCTTTCATCGTCAGGCGCGCGCGCGGACGGCCGGTCTCGCGATCCGCGACTTCCCAGGTGATCTCGTCCGAGAGTTGCACGAACCACTCGACGCGATCGTTGCCGTGGATGATCGGCAGGATGTACTCCTCGGTGGTCGGGCAGAACAGGCTGTTCCTGCACACCGAGGTCACCGATGGGTTCCAGGTCACGTCCGATCGCGACAGGTACCTGAAGAGATTGAACGCGTGCAGTTCCTTCTCGAAGCCGGGCTCGGCCTTGATCTCGGGCTCTTCCTGCCCCACGTCGGCAAAGGCACGATTGATCGCGTAACCGTTGGAGTCGTTGCGCAGCGGCGAATCGCCATCCAGCCCCGGCATGCGCTTGGTCGCCACGCGGAATCGCTCGATGGCGGCGAGGTTGTTGCCGTTCTTCTCGCCGAAAGCCGTGTTGCCGGTCTCCGAGGGTGCGGCAAACGGATCGAAGCCGGCGTTCACCCAGTCGGAAAGGATTTCCTTGAACTTCGCCATCGCCTTGGGCGTTTCGAAGGTCTCGACGTACGACAGTCCGGCGCCGTGGATGGCCTCGTTGTAGCGGCCGGCGAACAGCTCGACCTTGCCGTACAGATTGCGGGTGCCGAACACCGTGTCGAAATTGACCAGGCCGTAGAAAAATCCCCAGGCCACGTCGCGCATCATCGCGCGCAGGAATGCGTCCGCGCTCATGGTATGCGACTGGCGATGGCCTTTCGCCGGCCATGTCAGGGTGACGAAGTACTCGTCGCGGGCGAGCGTGAACTCGCCCAGGGTGAAGGTCTTGTAGCCGGCGATGGTTTCCGGCAGCTTGAAATCAACGGGTGCATTCATAGGATTTTCTCCGAACAGATGACTGATTTCTGAATGTTGGTTGCCGTGGGCACGCTCGCGTCGTAACTATCGTGACTATCGTGAATGCGTGAAATTCGCGGTTGCACGGGTTTCGGCCTTACCCGTCACGTCGTCACGATCGTCACGCCGTCACGGCCGTTATCACTTCTCGCAAATCTCGCCCCACTTTTCCTTGGTGAGATCGCCTTTCAGGGTCTGCTGGATCATTGCCGACGGGCGCGCCGCCTTGAACCGGTAAGCCGCACCCTTGGGCAGCAGCGCCTGGTGGCCGCGCTTGAGTTTGACGGTACCCATGCGTTTGCCCTTGGGTTCGCCTTTGACCAGTACCGTGCCTTCCTTGCCGGCGGGCGCGACCGACTCCGCGGCTTCGAGCTTGACGTACTCCACCTCGACTTCGCCGTCCATGACCACCGCGAACTCGTCGTGCGCGCAGGCCATCCACGGTGAAGTGCCTTCGGCGCGTATCGCTTCGATCACGTACTCGAGGTTTTTTGCCACGGCGACTTTCTCGTACGGCTTCGATTTCGACGCCACCTCGAAGACATTCGAGAACACGTAGGACTTGGGATTGTCGTTGATGATTTCCATGGTCCCCTTCTGGTACTTGCCGAGAGACCCGAAAACGGTGTGATAGGTTGCCATGCGTTCTCCTCCGTCAGTTTTTCCTGGATTGCGACAGCGGCGCGTCCGACTGCCTGCTGAATCCGGTGGGCGCTGCTGAGTTTACGCCCAACGCTTGCCGATTTTTGTTCGCTATGCGAACATTTGTTTTTATAGCGAACACATTAGGCCAATCGCGCGGAGCCTGTCAACTCTTCGGCGAAGCGGTCGGGGAAAGGGTCGGGATGAGACAGACAGCAAAGGCGCTCGCAGTGAACGCCCGCGAAATTCCCAGGCACAAGGGTCGCGGCAAGGATGCGTTCCTGCAGTCCTTCGCCAAAGGCCTGTCGGTGATCAGCGCTTTCGGCCGCGACTCGCGCACCATGACGCTGTCGCAGGTGGCGGCGAAAGCCGGACTTTCCCGTGCCGGCGCCCGGCGCATCCTGCTCACGCTGCAGGCGCTGAGTTACGTCGGCACCGACGGACGCGACTTCTATCTCACGCCGAAGATCCTCGACCTCGGCTACTCCTACCTGTCTTCCACCCCGCTCTGGGATCTTGCCGAACCTTTCATGGAAGAGGTGGTGAACGAGGTGCACGAATCCTGCTCGGCATCGGTGCTGAACGACACCGAGATTCTTTACATCCTGCGGGTTCCCACCAAGAAGATCATGACCATCAACCTTTCGATCGGCAGCCGCCTGCCGGCGTGGTGCACTTCGATGGGCCGGGTGCTGCTCGGGGGCTTGAGCGAGGACGAACTCGATGCAGTCCTGGACCGCAGCCAGATCAAGGCGTACACCACGCGCACCGTCACCGACCGCGCCCGGCTCGAGCAGATCATCCGCGACGATCGCCGCAAAGGTTGGTCGCTGGTCAACCAGGAGCTCGAGGACGGGCTGGTATCGATTTCGGTGCCGCTGATCAATCGCGCGGGCCGCACCGTCGCGGCGATGAACGTCAGTTGCCAGGCATCGCGGACCTCGGCCACAGAGGTCGCCAGGAATTTCCTGCCGGTGCTGAAGCGCGCAGCGGACCAGATCAATACCGCCCTGCGCTTCCGCCCCGCCTGAAAAGTACAAGGTACGAGAGCCGAGGAACGAGGTTCGAGTGAGTTCGCAAGGCCTTGAGTGCTCCAAGGTCTTACTCGGCCCTCGAACCTCGGCCCTGAGATCTCGTCCCTCGCCCCTCGGCCCGGTTGTGTCGTTTCGAGTCCTTGCCTTTACTCAGTCCTCGGCCCTCGAACCTCGGCACTGTTTTTCGTCACTTGTCACTTGTCCCCCGTCACTCGTCACTTGTCACTTGTCACGGACTTTCGCCCGTCCCTCGTCCCTGTTTTGCTACAGGCCCGGCATCGCCCGCTGGTATGCTCCGGAGATCGTGAATCGGCAGCGGGATGCGCACTCTCCCTATCTCCAGGCCCGCACCTCATGACCCCGACGTCACTCGCCACGCTCGGCCAGATCGTCGCGCGCGTGCTCGAGATGTACGGACTCGATGCTCCGGCGATGTTCGAACGGCACGGCATCAACCCGGCGCTGCTCAGCAACCCGAATGCGAGGATTCCGTCCCGCACCTGGGATTCACTGGCACGCGATGCCGCCGCGCACATTCCGGACCCGGCGTTCGGATTGCTTGCGGCCCGGTGTTGGCATCCCTCGAATCTCGGTGCGCTCGGCTATGCATGGCTCACGAGTTCGACGTTGCGCACCGGGCTCGGACGCCTCGTGCGCTATTGGCGTCTGCTGGGAGAAGCGTCCTCGACCCGATTGGAGGAATCTTCCGCCGGACTCACAATCGTGCTGGCCAGGCAGGCCCCCGATCCGGTATCGAGCGCCGTCACGGTGGATTTCGTCGTGTCGCTGCTGGTGGACATGTGCAGGATGAACGCGGGCTCGTCGCTGCGGCCCGTAGCGGTGCGCCTGCGGCGCAGGCGACCGAAGGACGGCGAGGCGTATCGGCGCCATTTCGGGTGTGTCGTTCACTTCGCCGCCGACGAAGACAGCATCACGCTCTCCCGGAGGGACGTCGATCGTCCCCTGCCGACATCGAACCGCCAGCTCGCGGCAACCCTGGACCGGATCCTGCCGAGCAGCTGGCACACCTCGACAAGCGTGACGTGGTGGCTCGCTGCCAGGCACGCCTGCTCGATCAGCTGTCATCCGGCGAGCTATCCGAAGACGCGATGGCGGAGCAGCTCCACATGAGCCGACGCACGCTCCAGCGCAAGCTCGCCGAGGCGGACCTCACCTACCAGAAGCTGGTCGACGACACGCGGCGCGACCTCGCGATGCGTCACCTCGAGGACCCGCGACACTCCATCACCGACGTCACCTTCCTGCTGGGCTTCTCACAGCAAAGCGCCTTCACGCGCGCATTCAGGCGCTGGACGGGCATGTCGCCCAGCGCCTACCGCACGCAGCATTCCGTGGCCGCCTGACGGCGCGCCTGTTGCTGGCCCGAACCGGCCGCGAAACCGGCTGGCATCGGGGCCGGACGTGCTCGTACCCTCCTGTCGCATGCGGATAAACGGTTGACGCATGGGGTCAAGCGCTTTCTTTCTCGCCAACGGACACTGCTCTCGCGCACCCGTCTTCCCGACCGGTGCGCTTCGTGTGTGACGCCCCGTGAGGGGGAACAGGAGCGAGGATGATGGAATACCGGGTTTTCAGCATGTCGAGTGGCGAAGACGAGAACAGCACCGAGGCGCATGTGTTCGCACGCGCCTACCGCGGCGCCTGGCGCGCCATCCACGGCTGCGAGCCGGCAGGCCGGCATGAAGTCCCCGCATTGGAACTCGTCATGGACTACGGCGCCCGTGCGCCGGCGCGAGTCGCGACATCACAGGCGGCCGCAGCACCCACCGCACGGCGCGCTGCACCCGCGTCCGCCGCTGTGGTTATCCCGATCAGAGGGCGCCATGACAACTGAGCTCTGGGCACGCGTTCGACAACTGTTTGGCAAACGCAGGCCATCACCGGCACAGGAACTCGAGCAGATACTTGCCGGCTGGCGCGCGGAGGCGCGAATCAGAAACTCCGGGGCCGCAGTCAAGCGCGAACGGCTTCACCCGATGAAGGGGTGGGTGCTGGATAGCCCCGAACGCGCTGCGGATGACGTGAATCCCCAACGGAAGTCCGGCATCGCAGCGCATGACCGGACCAGGGCAAGGTGATCATGCATGCAGCAGCGCTCGTCGCCACCGGCGCGGCGGGCTTCTTCGTAGGCGGTGCCGAGGGCGCGGCTGCCGGAGTGCTCGCGTGGACGGTCGTGCTGATCGCATGGTGGCGGCTTCGGGCGCGCAACGACGCAAGCCCTGCCGATACCCGCGGAGCGCCACAGCCCTCTGTGTACGCGGATATCGATGACGTCATCGACCGCCTCGACGACCTCGCGCGGGAGCGCAACTGGGATCTTGGCAAGCGCTTCGTCATCGCGCGCATGGCGTGCGAGAACCGGACGATGACATTCGACGAGCTGGAGCGCCGCTACGATCGGGGGCTCAGATCCGCGCCTGACAAGACCCGACAGAACACCCCGGAAAGCCCGGAGGATGACGAATCGGTGTGACTGTGGCTATGTGATTGGCATCTGATTGGTGATCAGTGCCATACGGGGTTCATGCGCAGGAGCATCCGGGAACGCATGAAACCCGGGTTAGTTCAGTCACACCCGATTTATTCCGGGCCGGATGGATTCGCGTACGTGGCGCCTGACCCTATCGCTCCTAAGGCGCCACGGACGTTACTTTTTCTCGGGCAGATAGGTAGCCTGACGCGCAATAAGCTTCCAGCTTTGCCCGTCCTTTGCCCCTCGTCCCTCGACCCTGTTCTTCCCCCTCACATGCACCCGGAGGGGTGTCATACTTGCTTTTCCCCCCATTCCCCATTCCCCTTTCACCTGTTTTTAAGGAAATCCATGAAAGTCATCCTGTGCGTACCGGCAATGATCTTCCTGGCGGTGAGCGCCCACGCGGCGCTGCCGGGCGATGGCGCCGAGGGCAAACGGCTGCACGATGCCAACTGCACGGGTTGCCATGACACCTCGGTCTACAGCCGTAAGGACCACAAAGTCCGATCGTTGGATGGTCTAAAGCAGCAGGTCGAAGATTGCACCCACATGGCACAAAAAGAATTCTTGCCGGCCGAGAGGCAGAACATCGTCAAGTACCTCAACGACCAGTTCTACAGATTCCAATAAAGCGAGGGAACAGGATCCGCTTGACGCGCATTTCACTTTCCCCTTTTACCTTTAACCTTTCAGCTGCCGTTTACGCAGCACTGGGCACCGGGCACTCAACACTAATTTCGTCCCTCGTTCCTGGTTCTTCCCCTTCACGGCTTTTCTCCCGACCGCACGAATTCCAGCAATGGGCGATAGTCACCGAGATCAGCCAATCTCAGTGCCTTGAGATATCGGTCTCGCACTTTTCCTGAGTCGACGAGATCGACGTTTTGTCCGCCCCAGTGAAACGGCTCCGCACCATGAGATACCAGCAACATGTCGGAAATCGTGCGTGATACCCGACCGTTCCCATTGGGGAAAGGATGTATCCATACGAGCCTGTGGTGAAAACGCGCAGCGATCTCATCCAATGAGTACGTACGGTGCTCCACCTGGGCCTGAACATCCCGCAGTAACTCCTGGACCTGAACCGCGATCTGAGTTGGATCGATTCCGATGTTTTTCTCCGTGGTCCGGAACTTTCCGGCCCATTTCCATGTTCTGCCGAACATGCGGCGATGCAATTGCTTCACAAACTCAAGGCTGAGCAGGTCGCGATGTCTACGCCCGAACGCCCAGCGTTCACCTTCCACGATGTTTCGCTGTTCCCACTCGTTGAGCTGGTTTCGCGTTGTAATGTGCAAAGGAATCAGGCCCTGAGCTTCGTCAGAGTCGAGCGGTGTTGCATCCGGCGGTTCGTCGATCTTTACTGCCATAGCTTGCGGGCACTGCCTTGAAGCAACTCTTCCGTCAGCTCCTCGATTTGACGCTTGGTTTCCCGCTCGCTGGTGCCCTGTGCCTCCAGTTTCATCGACCTGGACACGCGCCCCAACTGCTTCTTCGCGACGTCATGAGCACGCTGGCGGCGAATCTCGCCGAGCGGCTGTTCCGGAACGGCCGCGTAAACGAGCCGGCAACCAAGGGCGCTCGCCAGCCGACGGAGGCTGTCCAGCGTGATCTTTCCTTCTGCTTCGGACTTTTCGAGGTCATTGAGTGCTTGCTGAGTGATCTTGAGCCGCGCAGCAAGTTGGGACTGCGTAATTCCAAGGGACTCCCGAATAGTACGGATCCAGCCTCCCTGGGGTGGTACGGAGTCCGCCACCTTTCGCCACGATGCCAGTCGCTCATCGATATGCTTCACTTGCATGTTTTTAAAGAATTTTGACATATCTTCATCCCTATAATTACAGGTCGTGACCTGTTTTATAGAAGATAATATACAGGTTATAGCCTGTCAATAAAACTCTCTTGTACAAGTTTTGGCTTGTCGCTCGGCAAGCGTGCCGTACCAAGAGTTGAAGGCTGCAATGAGAATGTCTGCCAGTTGTGATGCGCGCCCGACGCGTGTGTCGCACATTGTTCGCGCTCGGCAAAGAAACGGGAGATCCGGTCCTCGCGGCGTTTCTCGTGCGTTGTCTTCGGGCAATGGTGAACCGCGCAGAGAGTTCAGACGCGTCGGTAAATGTGCTTTGGTTTCGTCCCGGTCGTACCCCCAGCACTCAGCACCCGGTCTTATCTTTCCCCTTTCCCCATTTCCCATTCCCCATTTCCCCCCTCGCCCCTGTAGTTCGTCCCTGTAGCCCGCCTTTGATCTTCCTACTCGGACCTCGGACCTCGGCCCTCGAACCTCGGCCCTGAGACCTCGTCCCTTTTGACGGTAGTCACGGTTATTCCGGGTGCGTAGAATGCCAAAGGCGCGCAACGCCCCGCACGCCGGCCCTGGCCTTGACGCGAAGGTTCCGTCGATCCGCGCGCCGCGCTTTTGCGCCACTGCGCACGCACTCAGGAGACGCCTTTGAGTTGGTTGCTTGACAAGATCAAGTGGGCCCAGAGCGCACGGCTGAAAAGCGCCAATGCGGTGCCCGCCAGTGACGCCTCCGAATCTCAATCAATCGCACCGCCGGCGGATG
>CAVOIO010000040.1:0-79239 GCA_963695915.1 uncultured beta proteobacterium | reverse complement strand
CATGTCTTCGATCAGTGAAAAGGGCATTACACACACCTCGCTGTCCTCGAGCGCGGTGGCGGTGCCGTTGTAGCATCCCGACCCGACGCCATCCATGCCCAGCAACTCCCCGCCCATGAAAAAACCCATCACCTGTTCGCGCCCGTCATTGTCGATGACGCTGGTTTTGAAAAAACCCACGCGGACCGCATAGATCGAATTGAACTGCTCGCCGGCGCTGAAAAGCGTTTCCCCGCGTTTGATGCGACGCCTGACATACACGACATTCTCGACTCGCTGCAAGTCGGCGTCGCACAGGCCCCTGGGCAGGCACAGTTCGCGCAAGTTGCAATTTGCGCAGGTCACGTCAGCCTTGCAGGCTGAAGAGGCCGGCTGGAAATTCAAAGAGGCATCTGCGCGTGGGAGCTTGGTGACCGATGCGACGTGCATGCTATCTCCTTTTTCTTGGCAGGTCAGTTCAAAGTACGGGCAGCACGTTCTGCGAGGACCTCGTAGATGTGCTCGAATTGGGTGGTCTTGTCGAAAAAACCGCGGGCCCCGAGCCGCTCGGCCTGGCGGCGGTAGGCCCCGGTGGAATGGTTGGACAGCATGTACAGGTCGATGCCCGGCGCCTTGTCGTGCAACTCGATGAGGACGTCGAAGCCGGTACCCTGCGCCAGCTTCAGGTCGAGCACGACAACGTCGGGTTTTTCGGACACGATGGCGCAGACGGCTTCGTCGGCGCGCGCGGCATGCCCCACAACCTGCGTGTGCGGCAGCGCGCCGATCCGCGCGGTCAAGCGTTTCAGCACCAGCGCTGAATCCTCGACGATGAAGACTTTCTGCATGGCACCAGCATGCTGGCCGGTCGGTGCGCGGCCTATCGGCGGAGGCTGAAAATTCGGGTAGGAAGATTCTTAATCTGCGTGCGCTGCCAGCGCATCACGCAGACGCTCGAACTCGCCGCTCTTGTCGAAAAAGCCGCGCGCGCCGAGGCTCTCAGCCTTGCGCCGGTAGGGCTCCGTAGGAAAATTGGTGAGGACGTAGACTGCCACCTGCGGCGCCGACTTCTGCAGCGCCCTCAGGACGTCGAAGCCGGTGCCTTCCTCCAGGCGAATGTCGAGCACCACGACGTCCGGCGTGTCGCCGAGGATGGCGCCGATCGCCTGCTGCGCCCCGGCCGCCTGGCCGATGAGGCGCGCGCCCGCGATGGAGCCCAGCATGGCCTCCAGCCGGGGACGCAGCAGCGGGGAGTCCTCGACCAGGAATACTTTCATTGGCGGCGAGTCTGCAGCCCGGTGCCCCGGCCGTCTGTAGGAATTTTCCTAAATTAGCTTGTGGTCGAGGGCGTAGCGCACCAGGGCGGCGGTGCTACTTACGTTGAGCTTCTCCAGGATATGAGTCTTGTGGGTGCTCACCGTCTTGACCGAAAGGTGCAGCTTGTCGCCGATATCAGTCGGGCCGAGCCCCTCCACCAGGAGGCGCAGCACCTCGAACTCGCGGTCGGAAAGCGCCTCGTGCGGCGCCTTGTCCGCCGATACCAGGCTCGCCGCCGCGGCGTCGCCGATATGCACGCCGCCGGCGGCGATCTTGCGGATCGCCCCGACCAGCAACTCCGCGGTGCTGTCCTTGTTGAGGTAGCCCGAAGCACCGGCCTTCAGCGCGCGGGCGGCGTATTGCCGCTCGCCGTGCATGGATAGCACCAGTATTCTCAGCTTCGGCTTCTCGAGTTTCAGCCGCTTGATGAGGTCGATGCCGGACAGGCCCGGCATCGACATGTCGACCATGGCCAGGTCGTATTCGTGCGCCCTCACCAGCGCGAGCGCCTGGTCCCCGTCGGCCGCCTCGCCGGTCACGTCGACCTGCCCGTGGGCGGTGAGAATACGCTTCAGGCCGTCGCGCACGATCTTGTGGTCGTCGGCGATCAGTACGCGGATCATGCCGGCTCCCTCTGGATTCGGCGGCGCATGGGCAGGCGCGCGCGAAGGCGCGTGCCGCCGCGGGCGGCGCGCGCGATCTCCAGCGAGCCTCCGAGGTAGGCAATGCGCTCGCGCATGCCTTTCAGGCCGAGCGAGCGCGCCTTGTCGAGATCCTCGGGCGCGATGCCGCGGCCATCGTCCTCCACCGCTACGTCGATCCAGCCATTCTGCGCCGCGAACGCTACCCACGCGCTTTTCGCTCCGGAATGGCGGCCGATGTTCGTAAGCGACTCCTGGATGGTGCGGTACACGGCGGTCGATACCGACCTGGACAAACCTTCCAGTTCGTCGCTGCCGGACATTTCGATGTCACAGGTGATGCCCGAGTGCTTGGCGAAGTCCTCCACCAGCCACTGGGCGGCGTCGGCCAGCCCGAGGTCGTCGAGCATCAGCGGGCGCAGATCGGCCGAGATGCGCCGTGTGGCGGTGACGGTCTGGTCGAGCAGCCGGCCCATCTCCTGAATCTTTTCATCGCGCTTGTCAGGGGGCGCTTCACGCAGGCCGGCGAGGTCCATCTTCAGTGCGGTGAGCAGTTGGCCGAGCTCGTCGTGCAGCTCGCGCGCAATGTGCGTCTTCTCCTCCTCGCGCGCCTCCAGTACGCGTGCCGACAGTTCGCGCAACTCGTGTTCGGAGCGCTTCAGTGCGTCCTCCGCCTGCTTGCGCACGGTGATGTCACGCAGGATCACGGTGAAAAAGCGCCGTTTGCCTTCGCTTGCCTGCGATATCGAAGCCTCGATCGGAAACTCCTCGTCGGTCCCACCGCGCAGCGCCCATAACGTCGTCACGTCACCCATGCGCCGGCTGGTGACGCCGGTGCGCCCGAAGTGCTCGATGTGGCCGTGGTGCGGGGCACGAAACCGCGCCGGCAGAAAGCGATCGAGCGACGTCCCCAAAACCTCCTCGCGGCGGCAGCGGAACAGTTGCTCCGCGGCACGATTGAAAAGCACGATGTGCTGGGCTTCGTCCACCGTGATAATCGCGTCCATGGCCGAATCGACGATAACGGCCAGGCGTGCCTGGGTTGCATCGAGCACAGTTTGCATTCGCACGGCTTCGGCTTCCGCGCGCATCGCGACAATTACCACGGCAACGATACCCGCGGCGAGAATGGCAAGGTCGATGACCAGATCGGTGGCCGCAAGCCAGGGAACGCTGTCTCCGAACTGGGCCGCGGTGAAGTTGAGTACGCCGATCCCGGCTGCGCCCGCAACTCCGGCCGCAATGACCCAGGGTTTCAGCCAGTGCGGGGAAGACCGTGCCTGCGCTCCGTCCATCATGTCTCGCCCCGCCGCAGACTTGCGCATGCGAGCCGCGGTTGATTCAGGTCAAGGCCGCGCCTGCGGTATTTGTCATAGTTGTTCCTCGCAACAGGCAGGGAAGTCGTCGCACACATCAATCCGGCCAATGAGTTATCCATCCTCGGAACTGGTAATCGATCCGGTCCTGATCCGCAATTACGACGTCAGCGGCCCGCGCTATACGTCCTACCCGACAGCGGATCGCTTTGTCGAGGCGTTCGGCGAGGCGGAGGTCCGGGACTGGCTGGGCAGACGCAACATCGGCGGCATCAAGCAGCCGCTTTCCGTGTACACACACCTGCCGTTCTGCGACACGATCTGCTATTACTGTGGGTGCAACAAGGTGGTGACCCGGGACCACGGACGCTCGGCGAAGTATATCAAGTACCTCGGCAGGGAACTGGCATTGCTGTCGCAATCGCTGGGAACGGACCGTGCCATTTCGCAGATGCACTGGGGCGGGGGCACGCCGACGTTTCTCTCGCACGGCGAAATGCGCGAACTGATGAGTGCTTTCGACGCGCAATTCGAGTGTCGACCTGACTTCGAATGTTCCATCGAGGTCGATCCACGCACGATCGAGCCCGGCACGATGAAATTGCTCGCCGAACTCGGATTCAACCGCATTTCGGTCGGTGTGCAGGACCTCGATCCGGACGTGCAGAAGGCGGTGCACCGGATTCAGGGAGAAGAGGTCACACGCCGGGTGATCGAAGAGGCGCGCGCGGCCGGCATGCACTCCGTGAACCTTGACCTCATATACGGGTTGCCGAAGCAAACGCTGGACAGCTTCGACGTTACGCTCGAAAACGTAATCGCTCTCGATCCCGATCGCATTGCACTGTACAGCTACGCGCACCTGCCGCGCATGTTCAAGCCGCAACGGCGCATCGCCGAATCCGATCTGCCGCCGGCGGAGACCAGGCTGCAGATCCTCACGCTCGCAATCGGCCGCCTGACCCGTGCGGGTTTTCTCTACATCGGCATGGACCATTTCGCGAAGCCGGATGACGAACTCGCAGTCGCGCAACGCCAAGGACGCCTGCAACGCAATTTCCAGGGCTACTCGACGCACCCCGAGTGCGACATGCTTGCATTGGGAATATCCGCAATCGGCCGTATCGGCCCGACCTATTATCAAAACCTGAAGACTCTGGAGGAGTATTATGCGGCGCTCGATGCCGGACGCCTGCCGGTCTGGCGCGGCCTGGTGCTGACAAAAGACGATCTGGTCCGCCGCGCCGTCATTCAGGCGCTGGCCTGTCATTTCCAGCTTGTCGATCGAGTCGATAGAATTGTCCTATCTGGTGGACTTTGCCAGTTATTTTTCCGCGGAGATCGAGGACCTGCGGCGCCTGCAGGAGGATGGACTGGTCGAGCTGCAGCAAGACTGGATCGTGGTGACGCCGAAGGGCCGGTTGCTGGTGCGCGTAATATGCATGGTGTTCGATCGCTATCTCCGGGAACGCCGGCAACGCGAAAGCTATTCCAGGGTAATTTGAAGCGGATATGATGCCCGAGGCCACGCTGCTCGCCGTGTTTCTCGCCGGACTGCTCGGCGGTGGCCATTGCGCCGGCATGTGCGGCGGCATCGTCAGTGCTTTGTCAGCGGGAGCCGGTTCGCGCCTGCCACTCCATCTGGCCTATAACGCCGGCCGGATCGCAAGTTATACGCTTGCCGGGGCAATCGCCGGCGCGCTCGGCGGGATGGTGCTGTACTACGACTTGCTGCCGCTGCAACTCGCGCTCTACGTGCTTGCCAACCTGATGCTGATCCTGCTCGGCCTGTACCTCGCCGGTTGGTCCTCGCTGGTGACCAGGCTCGAAGCGGCGGGGCGCCGGCTGTGGCGGCACATCAGCCCGCTGACCAAGAGATTTCTGCCTGTAGACACACTGCCTCGGGCGTTTGCGGTTGGGACGCTATGGGGTTGGCTGCCATGCGGGCTGATCTACAGTGTGCTGGCGATTGCATTGGTGAGCGGAAGCGCGGCGAACGGGGCTGCCCTGATGCTTGTTTTTGGCCTGGGCACGTTACCCAATCTGCTGCTGGCCGGATTGCTTTTGAGGCGTGCGCGATCCTGGTTTCAGGGCCGAATGGTGCGGTGGGTTTCCGGTGGGCTGGTGCTCGGTTTCGGTATTGCAGGGCTGGCGAATGCGGCGCAGTTGGGGGATCAGATCCGGCGTGGCGTGCTTTGCCTGCTTTGAGTGCCAGTGTCCTGACGCGTGGTGCGCGGGGCAGTGGCGGCTGCATTGCCCGCAAATCCCGCCGGAACCCGAAGGGAGCGACAGTCAGTGAGGGTAAGAGCCGGTCGTCAAGGTGCCGCGGGTGTACAGCGCGGACCAGAAGGCCAGGACGGCAATGATGATGCCGACCCAGAAAACCCACCAGAACATGACAAGCGGGTGCACCGGGGTCAACGCGCGCGCAACGCCAAGAAGTATGAGCGCCGCACCGAGCGTTGCATTCACAAGATTGAACCATTTCAGCTTGTCGCCGCGCCGTGCCCATAGCGCCAGAACAATGATGCCGACGCCTCCCGCCAACAACAGCCAAGCGGTGTCGTGCAGCGGACCCGGAGCGAGGATGGCGCAATAGACCAGTGCAATGCCGAGCAGGGTGTTCAGCATGTTCGGGATCATAAGTGCTGCTCCTCAGGTTCGTGCAAATTTTCCAGAAGGCGCCAGGTCAGAGGTGGAATCGGCAAGTACGCAACGAAGCTGGCCAGCAACAGCGCTTTCCACCAGAAGTCCAGCGGGCTGAACGCCAGCAACCCGGCGGTCAGTCCCTGTAATACATAAGCAGCCGCCGCAGCGCGCCCGATACGGCGGCTGGCGCGCAGCCGAGCAAGACAGTAAAGCACGCCATAGCAGCCCGCAAGCAGCACGAACAGGCCGAGCAACAGCGAAGTGCCGAGCATCTGCGCGGCGGTCATGCCGGGCCTGCCGCGACGCGCGCCTGAAGTCCTTCAGCGGCGAGTGCGCTTCCTGCCGATGGTAAGCAGGTCGTACATCAGGACCACATAGCCTGCCGCGAAGACCAAGCCGAATACCAGTCGCATGACGATGCCCTGGACGAACCAGACGTTGGTCTGTCCTTCCATGAATGCCTGCAGGGTCGATCCACCCATGGCCCGCTCATAGAACGCCTGGGCTATGCCCGAAACCAGCAGCGCGCCGACCATGCCGAGCATCCCGATGTTGAGCAGCGCGAACGACCATTTCCACGCCGTGCCATCCAGTTGCTGCGCATCCCGTGACTTCTGCAGCGCCAGGTAGATCACCGCGATCACGCCGCATCCATAGGCGCCCCAGAACGCGAAGTGCCCGTGCGACACGGTCCATTGTGTGCCGTGGGTGAACAGGTTGATCTGCGGCAGCGTCATCATGAATCCGAATACGCCGCCGCCGATGAAATTGCCGAACGCTTCGGCCATGACCCAGAAGAACGCCGGCTTGTTGGTGGTCTTCATGCGATGCGCGCCGGCGTCGTACACCGCATGCACGACCATGCCCAGCAGCGGCAGCGGCTCGAGCGCGGAGAAAAAGCCGCCGATGCCGAGCCAGTAGTCCGGCGTCCCGATCCAGAAGTAGTGGTGCCCAAGACCAAGAATGCCGGTGCCCAGCACCAACGCGACCTCGATGTAAAGCCACGTCTCGACGATGCGCCGCGCGGTACCCAGCAGTTGCATCAGCGCCAGCGCCATGATGCAGCCGATCAGGATCTCCCAGGTGGCCTCGACCCACAGATGGACCAGCCACCACCACCAGTACTGGTCCTCCGACAGGTTGGTAATCGAAGGAAACGCGATCAGGTACAGTCCGAACAGCGGGATCAGGTCGACCATCAGCACGCCCGATGATGCCGGTGATCTTCCTGGCCTTGATTGCGGTGCCGACCACGTTGTAGACGAACACCAGCACCACCAGTGTGATGCCGATAGCGGCCCAGCGCGGGGCCTCGACGTACTTGCGCCCCTGGTTGATGAACCAGAGCGACATCTCGGTGGCTGGCCCGTACTGCACGAAGATGAAAACTGCGGCGACCACGGCGACCGCCGCACAGAAGATCCAGAACATCACTTCGGCGAGCCTGATTCCTTCGGTCTCGCGTTCGAGCTCGATCGGCACGAACCAGTACACCGAGCCGATGAATCCCATCAGCAGCCAGATGATCATGGTGTCGATGTGCAGCATCTTGGTGACGCTGAAATCGAGTTTGTTCATCAGGAATCCGTCCAGAACATAATTCGTGGAAGCGAGCAGTCCGGCCACGACCATGATGCCGAACAGCGTCATCGCCGCCGCAAAGTACTTGAGCGCCAGCTGCTGGGACCGGAACATGTCGTCCTCCTGCTCAGTTGGTCTGGATGTGGCCGAAATGAATCGGGAAGCCGTTGGTCTCCACCGCCGACATCCATTTGAGATAAGCGACCAATGCCTCGGCTTCTTCGCGCGTGAGCTTGAGGTTGGGCATTTGCCGGCTCCAGGTCGGGTATTTTTCCGGGTACATCAGGAAAGTCGCGATGGCTTCCTCGCGGGTGGCGGCCTGGGTCATCGGCATCCACAACTGCTGCCATGCCGGATCCAGCCAGGCCTTGGTGAGGTCCGGTGCATAGTACGCGCCGTTGCCAAAGAAGGTATGACAGTTCATGCAGTTGCGGCTCTGGATCACGAGCTTCCCCAGACGCATCACCTTCTCGGCCTCTTCGGGCGAGTAAATCGCGCCCGAACAGCGGCTGATCCGCACCGATCACCGGCCGATAGCGATTGCATTCGCCGTCGAACTCGTAACGGATCTCCTTGTTGATGACAGTGTAGGTGAGGCACGTTGGCGCCGCCCGGGCGAATGGTGGCGAGGCTGTCGACGGTCAGAAAGGCCAGCACGATCAACATGACCAGTGTGGAACTGATGGCGCCGGCGCGCCAGAAGGCAGGGTCTTCAGCGTACATTTGTCCTCCGTATCGTGCTTGTTGCCGGCCGGCCGAACCTGAATGCGAACCCAACACTTGCCTCTTGGGTATCGTCCACCGGCACGATGGATTCATCTTGACCCAGATCAAGAAAAGCCAATCTCCTCCAAGGATCGTGCGGCGTCAATGGTGTGGCGGGATTTCGACCGTTCCATGTGGATACGCCCGTGGCGGTAAACCGCAACGCCCGTGTCCGCTATGCGGACTACGCGATCGGCTGGTTCATCGATGCGGTACAGGGAAAGCCCTGGTTCGATGACACCGTGTTCGTGATCGTTGCTGACCACGGAGCGCGAGTGTACGGGCGCGAAGATATCCCGGTGGCGACTTACGAGATCCCGCTGTTGTCATATTCGCCGAAGCACGTGAAACCAAACAACGTGGATACACTGACCAGCCAGATCGATTTTGCGCCCACGGTGCTTGGTCTGCTCGATTTGAGCTACGACTCGACTTTTTTCGGCAAGGATGTTCTGCACGACTTTCGGCCCGGGCGCTTCATTCCGATGAATCACAATCGCGATGTCGCTCTGTTCAACGGCACCCACATCATCGAGATCGGTTTCCGCAAGACTGCCTCCGAGTACCTCTATGATCCTACAACCGGCAAACAGACGCGCGTGGAGATCGATCCCGAACACCTGAAGGACGCGATCACCGTCTTTCAGGAGGCCTTCGCGCTGTAAAGGGAGCGGCTCTACGGCGTGGCGTCGAAGCGGTAAGCCGGAGCATGGTCGGTGTGCGAGCACAGCCGGCAGAGTGCTTCTACTGGCTGCATCCGGCCGGCGCTGATTTTCTGGATGGTTATCCTGGCGCCTTGCAAACTCCTGCCCAGGCGTTTGCCTCTGCCAAAAGGCGATTGATCTTCAAGCCGAAATCGGTATAATCCCGGCCTTCCTTGCTTCACCGGGGCCGCATCCCGGGAGGCTTTCCGCCCGATCCATCGGGCAAACCCACAAGGAGACATGTTGATGCGGCATTACGAGATTGTTTTCATCGTGCATCCCGATCAGAGCGAGCAGGTGCCCGGGATGATCGAGCGCTACCGTCAGATGGTCACTTCCCGCGCCGGGCACATTCACCGCCTCGAAGACTGGGGCCGCCGGCAACTCGCCTTCCCGATCCAGAAAGTCCACAAGGCACATTACGTGCTGATGAACATCGAGTGCGATCAGGAAACGCTGACCGAACTCGAGCACGCCTACAAGTTCAATGACGCGGTACTGCGCCACCTGATAGTTAACATGACCCGCGCCGTGGCCGAACCTTCGCCGATGATGAAGGAAGAGAAGTCGCGCACCGTTGTGGGCGAGAGCGCCAAGCCTGTGGGCGAGAGCGCCAAGCCGGAAGCCGCGGTGGAGAAACCGGCCCCGACGGTCGCCCAATAACGCAGTGAGCCGCAACCAGGTTGTGCTGACGGGCAAACTGATCGAACGCAACGAATTGCGCCACACACCCGCCGGCATGCCGGCGCTGAATTTCAGGATCGGCCATGTTTCGGAACAGGTCGAAGCCGGCATGTCCAGGAGCGTCAACCTGGAGATAGAAGGCGTGGCGCTAGGCGAAGTGGCGCAGAACTTGAGCAGAGCGGCGCAGGAAGCGGAATACAGGTTCGAGGGCTTCCTGGCGATGAGAAGCAAGCTTTCCCGACAACCGGTGTTGCACGTGAACAGATTCGATTTGAATTGAGGATAGATAGCCATGCCACGATTTGGAGGTAGTAAAGGTAAAGGCAAGGACAAGGGCAAGGAACGCAGCAATCGCCCGTTGTTCCGCCGCCGCAAGTTCTGCCGCTTCACGGCCGAAGGCATCAAGGAAGTGGATTACAAGGACGTCGAGATCCTGAAGGATTTCATTAACGAGAACGGCAGGATCATTCCGGCCCGCATCACCGGCACGAAGACGCATTTCCAGCGCCAGTTGTCGGTTGCAATCAAGCGCGCGCGTTTCCTGGCACTGATGCCCTACACCGACCTGCACTGAGGAGCCGCAGCCATGCAAGTCATTCTGATGGAAAAAGTGCACAACCTCGGCCAGCTCGGCGACATCGTCAAAGTGAAAGACGGCTTTGCGCGTAACTTCCTGATTCCGCAAGGCAAGGCCAAACGCGCCACGGACACTGCGATCGCCGAGTTCCAAAGCCGCCGAACCGAACTTGAGTTGCACCAGGGCAAGGCGCTCGCGGAGTCTCAGGCACGCGCCGCGAAACTCGAAGGGCTGATGATTCAAATAACGCAGAACGCCGGCGTGGACGGGCGACTGTTCGGCTCGGTAACCAACTACGACATTGCCGAGACGCTCAAGGCGCAGGGCCACGAGGTGACCAAGGCGATGGTGCGCATGCCGCAAGGACCGCTGAAGCAGGTCGGCGACTACCCGATCACGCTCGATCTGCATGCCGATGTCACGGCGACCATTACCGTATCGGTTTTGGGAGAGGCCGTCGGCTGATCGTCGAAGCCCGGAGGCACAAAAAAAGGGCTGTGAAAACAGCCCTTTTTATTTTTCCGCTTGCGCGCCTCATCGCGTTGCGAATAATAGGCGGCGGCGGTTCCTGTTTCGCGCCACATTTGTTCACCCACTCAATACAACTCCGGCACAAATGGCGCAGTTCGCAACACAAAGAGTAGCGGACACCCAGGTCGAGCTGATCAAGCTGCCGCCGCATTCAGTCGAGGCCGAGCAGTCGGTCCTCGGCGGGCTGATGCTCGACAACACTGCGTGGGAGAAGATCGCCGACATGATCAGCGAGTCCGATTTCTACCGCGCCGACCACCGGCTAATCTATCGCAGCATCTCCAGACTGATCGAACATTCCAGGCCCGCGGACGTCATCACCGTCGCGGAAAGCCTGGAGAGTACCAAAGAACTGGAGACCGTTGGCGGAATTGCTTATGTGGGTGCGCTGGCGCAGAACACGCCCACCGCCGCCAACATCCGCCGCTACGCGGAGATCGTCCGGGAACGCGCCGTGATGCGCAAGCTTGCCGAAGTGGGCACCGAAATTGCCGACGCCGCGTACAACCCGATGGGCAAGGAGGCCGGCCAGCTACTCGACGAGGCCGAGTCGAAAGTATTCGCGATATCGGAGGAAGGTGCGCGCGGCCGCCAGGGATTCATGGAGATGCCACCGCTCCTCACGCAAGTGGTCGAACGCATCGACCTCCTGTACAACCGCGATAATCCTTCGGATGTCACCGGCGTGCCGACAGGCTTCACCGATCTCGACCGCATGACCTCCGGGCTGCAGCCGGGCGATCTGGTGATCATTGCCGGACGGCCGTCGATGGGCAAGACCTCACTGGCGTTGAATATCGCTGAGCATGTGGCGCTCGAGGCGGGACTGCCGGTGGGCATATTTTCAATGGAAATGTCCGGCACGCAACTGGTGATGCGCATGCTCGGCAGCGTCGGCCGTCTCGACCAGCACAAAGTGCGCACCGGACGGCTGGCGGACGAGGACTGGCGCCGGCTTACCGATGCGGTCGGCAAGCTCAACGAGGCGCCGGTCCACATCGACGAAACCGCGGCGCTCAACGCGCTGGAACTGCGCGCGCGTGCGCGCCGCCTGCACCGCCAGTACGGCCGGCTCGGGCTGATCGTGGTGGACTATCTGCAGTTGATGTCGGCGAGCGCACAGGGCGAGAACCGCGCCACCGAGATTTCGGAGATTTCGCGCTCGCTCAAGGCGCTGGCCAAGGAGCTGAACGTGCCGGTGGTGGCGCTGTCGCAGCTCAATCGCAGCCTCGAACAGCGGCCCAACAAGCGGCCGGTGATGTCGGATCTGCGCGAATCCGGGGCGATAGAACAGGACGCGGACGTGATCCTTTTCATCTACCGCGACGAAGTCTACAACCCTGACTCTCCAGAGAAGGGCAAGGCCGAGGTCATCATTGGCAAGCAGCGTAACGGCCCGATCGGCACGGTGACCATGGTGTTCCAGGGCGAGTACACCCGCTTCGCCAATTTCGCCGATCCCGGGCGTTTCTGACGGCGGCAAACCGGGTCATCCTGCCGACGCATCCTCGCCAGGGAAGTTCCTCTTGAATTCGCGCGCCGCGCCGGCGAGTTCAGAATCCATTTTTTCCTGGCGGTAAATCGCCATCAGCTTGATCCACGAGTCGCGGTCCTTCGGATCCTTGTGGACCTGGAACTGCAGCAGGCTGATGGCGTTCTGCGTGCGTCCCAGTGCGATAAACCGGTCCACGTCGGTGAACATCGAGCGGGTGTTGTCCAGTGCCTGGTCCATTTCGAAAAGGACTTTGCTCGATAGCCCCACCGACTGCGCAACCGAACCGCTTTCCAGTTCCATGTCCACGTACGTGCCGGGCGGTATCGTTTGGCCGCCCGGTTCGATCCTGGAATCCGCCTTCGGGGACTCACGCTGCGCCGCCGGTTCGGTGCTGGTGCCCGGCGGTTGTGCCGGCGGGGGCAGCGGTTTTGTTTTCGGCGGTGGTTCGACATGTTTGGGCGGCGGGGCCGGTTCGGTATTCAGCTCGCGGATGGCGGTCGCTGCGGACGCCAGCATCTCATCCAGGCGATCGTCGGTCTCGCTCAGTGTCCCGGCGTATGTCTGCCTGCGACCGAAGGCAAAGCCGCCGATGGCGCAGACTGCGACTATCGCGGCGAACCCAGCCCAGTAGTACCACGGCAGCGGTTCGGTCTTGACCACGGTGCGGATTTCAGGCTTCGGCGGCGGTGGCGGCGGTGGCGGCGGTGGCGGGGCGGCGGTGCCGGCGGTGCCGGCGGTGCAGGCGGTGCAGGCCGCGTGGTCGCCGCCACGACTTTCTGCAGCGCCGTCAGCGACTGCTCCAGCCGGGCGAGTTGGCTGTCTATGCTCTCCTGCTTCAACCGCAGTTCCCGCACGCCAGACTCGATGCCGCGTGCTTTTTCCTCAAGTGCCGGCGGAATCACGCCTGGCGCCTGCTCAACGCCGCACAATGGCATCAATGCTTGGCATTCCCGAGGCCCCGGCCTCTCGCCAAGCTCGAGAGCCCGGCGCAGCCTGTTCGGTTCGCCCGGGCGAGCCACTGTGGTCCGCGGCTTGACGGGAGGTTTGACGGGGGTCGCGGCTTTGGGAGCGGTTTCGGCAACAGTCTCCCTCGCGGAAGGTGCGCGCCGCGTTGGCGGGACTGATGCGCGATCGCTCGCCAGCCCGCCGGCGCGTTCAGACAGACCGCGAAGTTCGGGGAAAAATAGCACGGTCCCGGCCGCGACCGGCTTCAGTTTCCGATCCGGGAAAACCTGTGGATTCAGTCTGACGACTTCATCGACCAGCAAGCGCCGCAGGTTGCGGTTTTTCGGAAATATGGAGACAGCGAGGCTATCGACCGATTCACCGGCACCGACCGTGAGCGTGTATCCCCGCGGCGGCCGTTGTGGCGATGCCTGCGCTGCCTTCGGGGCAGGCGGAATCAACACCATGAAATGGCGCGCGTAAAAAAAAGCCCCTGGACACTGGACCCGAAGGACCAGTGCCAGGGTGGGGGAGGAAACGGGAGAGCTGGTGGAGATTTCAACTGCGTCGCCCTTTGCGTTCAGCGTGAGGCGCGCACTGCTCAGGAAAGGTGCATCGGAGCCCGGTGCATCGCTCTCCGGTCCCATGGACAGGCAATTCTGGGTGATGCGTTCTTCCGGGAGCGCCTGCAGGGTGGCCACCGCTTTGAGCGGTTTACCCTGGTGCGAATGGACGGTGATGCGCCACAGGTCCAGCGGATCGGCGAGCGCGGAAACTAGGGTGAATAACCCAGCGTAGGCCGTAATCGCCTGCCACGCCCATAGTGGTGGTGGGATCGGTCTATGCACTCGCTTCTGGTCTATATGTTGTAGGGCTTCAGCGCATACGCACCATATGTAGTGTCCGGCAGTTTAGTCTGTTGGCACAATCAGTGCAATGCCCATACATGGCTGAACGCGCCGGGTGGGTCAGGACGCCGCGTGAGGCATCACAGAATCTCGGCCGCGTGATCGGCCAACCGCGATCTCTCGCCGCGCATCAGCGTCACATGGCCGCTGTGGGCCCAGCCCTTGAAGCGATCGACGACGTAGGTCAGTCCGGAACTGCCCTCGGTCAGATAGGGCGTATCGATCTGGGAGATGTTTCCGAGGCACACCACCTTGGTGCCGGGCCCGGCGCGGGTGATCAGCGTCTTCATCTGCTTCGGCGTGAGGTTCTGCGCCTCGTCGATGATCAGAAACTTGTTGATGAAGGTGCGCCCGCGCATGAAATTGAGAGATTTGACCTTGATGCGGGAGCGAATCAGGTCGCGGGTGGCCGCGCGCCCCCATTCGCCCGCCTCGTCGTCGGTTTTGTTGAGCACATCGAGGTTGTCCTCCAGAGCGCCCATCCATGGCGTCATCTTTTCCTCCTCGGTTCCGGGCAGGAAGCCGATATCCTCGCCCACCGGGACGGTGACGCGGGTCATGATGATTTCCGAGTAGACCTTGTCCTCGAGCGTCTGCATCAGCCCGGCGGCGAGCGTCAGTAGTGTCTTTCCGGTGCCTGCCTGGCCGAGCAGGGTTACGAAATCGACCTCTGGATTCATCAGCAGATTGAGCGCGAAGTTCTGTTCTCGATTGCGCGCGGTGATGCCCCACACATTGTTCTTCTGATGGGCGTAATCCCTGATGGTCTGCAGGATCGCGGTCTTGCCGCTCTGCTCCTTGACGTGCGCGTAGAACGGTTTGTCGGTTTCATGGTAAATAAACTCGTTCACCATCAGGTTTGCGCACAGCGGCCCGTGCACGCGATAGAAGGTGCGGCCTTCCTGCTGCCAGGATTCCATTTCCTTGCCGTGCTGGTCCCAGAAATCGGCGGGCAACTCGCGCACGCCGGTGTATAGCAGATCGGTGTCCTCCAGCACCTTGTCGTTGAAGTAGTCCTCCGCGGCAAGGCCCAGCGCGCGCGCCTTGATGCGCATGTTTATGTCCTTGCTGACCAGGATCACCTCGCGCTTGTCGTGCCCCTCCTGAAGGTGCTTGACCACGCCGATGATCTGGTTGTCCGCCTTGCCGGCGGCAAGCCGTGCCGGGAGTTCGCCAGTGATCGCCTCGGTCTGCAGGAACAGGCGCCCGGTCGCCTCCTTGGCGCCGGCGTTTTCCAGCGGAATACCGGCGAAAATATCCTCCACGGCCTTGGAGACGATTTCGTCGAGAAAGCGGCTGGCCTGGCGGGCGTTGCGCGCAACTTCGGACATACCCTTCTTGTTGGAGTCCAGTTCCTCGAGCGTGGCCATCGGCAGGTACACGTCGTGTTCCTGGAAGCGGAACAGGCTGGTTGGATCGTGCATCAGCACGTTGGTGTCGAGGACGAACAACTTGGTGAGGGGCTGCAGTTTGGTGACTAGCGTGGGACCGGGTTTGCGCTGGATCATCGGGCTGCCCCGGCAAGGCGAGAGAGGAAAAGAAAGCGATAGTGAATGGAAGGCCTACTCCATCGTGGGATCATCCGCGCTCCTTATATGTGACGGTTAAAGGGACTTTACGAATTCCAGAACCTCCCGGGCGTGGCCGGGCACTTTCAGCCCGCGCCATTCCTTGCGAACCACGCCTTCCGGATCGATGACGAAAGTGCTGCGTTCCACGCCCCGGACCTTTTTACCGTACATGTTTTTCATCTTCATGACGCCAAACAGGATGCAGACCTTTTCCTCGGGGTCGGACAGCAGGTCGAAGGGGAAACTCATTTTGGATTTGAAGCCCTCGTGTGACTTGATGCTGTCGCGCGAGACGCCGTAGACGGCACAGCCGCGGCGGGCGAACTCACCGTGCAGGTCGCGGAACTCCTGACCTTCGGTGGTGCAGCCGGGGGTGTTGTCCTTGGGATAGAAGTAGAGGACCAGCGGGTTTCCCAGCTCTGCCGAGAGCTTGAACGTCTGGTTCCCGGTCGAGGCAATCTCGAAATCGGGAACCTTGAGACCCACCAATGTTGATTCCATCCCTGCGGGCTATGTTTACCGAAACCCCGGCCGAATGCAATACTAAAATGTGCCTTGTCCTCTCATGCTCTTACACCACACCCAACACAGAGGCACAGAGGACACAGAGGTCGCAGAGAAATTCAATAACGGGAGGAAATGCAGCGAATTCGAGCGTTACGCGCAATATGCTGGATGACGTGGGCAGAACTTAGGCCCCTCAAAGGATCGCCCACATTTGTCTTCCTCTGCGTTCTCTTGCACTTCTCCGCGCCTCTGCGTTGGGTGTAGGTTGGAGCGTAAAGATGGAAGGGTTGGAACGTGGGCGTAATCAGGCGCCGGCGAGGAACTCCCGCCCCTGAAGCGCCAAAGCGCCGGTACGGCCGGGAACAGGGCCCACCGCAATTTCATGCGGCGGCAGATCGCGGGTCGCCATCGATTCCAGGTAGTCGTGCAGCGAAGTCAGTTCGTAACCCTGGGCGCGCCAGCCCTCCAGCAGCTTTTCGAAAACCGGGGCAAGTCTCCCGCCTTCCAGTTCAGCGTGGAGCGTGAAAACGTGGCCGGTGGCAGACGGATGCCGTGACAAGTCGAGCAGCCGTTCGGCGACATTGCCGGCTTTCACGCCACCCACTCCGATCATCTCGTCCAGCGTCGGCAGGGTGGTCGGAAGCTGCGGGCAGGCGATGATTTCCGCCTGATAGATCGGGATAAAAGGTCCGCTTCCGCGGGTATCGGAACAGTAGTTGAAGCCCAGGCGCTGGGTAAGGCGATAGGCGTCGCGGTTCATCTGCCAGCCCGCGGCTCCGTGTACCCTGGCCGGTTCCCCGAAAATTTCCTCGAAACGGACGCAGGCGAGATCCATCTGCCGGCGCGTCCACTCCGCGTCGGCTGCCGCGACTTTGTCCTGCCAGAGTACGTGGTCCCAGGTATGGATCCCAACCTCGAACCCGGCGTCGCGCGCGCTGCGCATGGTGTCGGCGCATTCGCGACCGATATCCGGAGCAGGAAGAAGGGTGCCATAGAGCAGCGTCTTCAGTCCGTAGTACCTGAGCACCGAGGTTCGGCGCACTTTGCCAAAGAACCCCGAACGGAACACGCGCTTGATCGCGCGGCCGGTGTGATCAGGCCCAAGGCTGAAAAGAAAGGTGGCCCCGGCACCGTGCGCCGTGAGGATCTTCATCAGCCTTGGCACCCCTTCGCGTGTGCCGCGGTAGGTATCGACGTCAATTTTGAGTGCAAGTTTCATGGAAATGCCAATTTGCCGCATTAGCCACAAGGAACAATGAGACAAACGATGCAACCGAACCGGTTACCCATGGGGCGGGAGCCGCGTGCCGTGTCCACGTCGCGCGATGCCGCATTTCCTCGAATACCGCCGACTTACCGTGTACTGCATGGCGGAGATGTTTCAGTCCATCAGACTCCTGGCGTCGCCAACTCGATTGCGATAGGCGTCGAAGATATGCCTCAATGCGGAATGCATGTCCACTTTCGGCCGCCAGTCGAGCTCCCTGCGGGTATTGTCGATTGCCGGCACGCGGTTCTGTACATCCTGATACCCGCCGCCATAATACGCGCCGGAGGTCGTTTCGACGGTTTTAACCTGCGTTGCCGCCGCCTGATACTCGGGGTAGGTGATTGCGAGGTCCATCATCAGCTTCGCGAGTTCCAGAATCGAGTAGTTGTTTTTCGGATTGCCAATATTGTAGATCTTGCCGGAGGCGACGCCTTCGCGGTTATCGATGATTTTCATCAACGCGTCGATGCCGTCGTCGATATAGGTGAAGGTGCGCTTCTGATGGCCTCCGTCAACCAGCTTGATGGTTTCGCCGCGCACGATGTGGCCGAGGAACTGGGTGACGACGCGGGAACTGCCCTCCTTGGGCGTATCGATGTTGTCCAGTCCCGCGCCGATCCAGTTGAAGGGCCGGAACAGCGTGTAGTCGAGCCCTTCCTGCTGGCCGTACGCCGCGATTACACGGTCCATAAGCTGCTTGGCACAGGCATAGATCCAGCGGGGCTTGTTGATCGGGCCGTAGACCAATTCCGAGTTCTCCGGATCGAACTCCGCATCCCGGCACATGCCGTACACCTCCGAGGTGGAGGGAAAAACAACGCGCTTACGATGCTTCACGCAGGAACGGACGATCGGCAGGTTTGCCTCGAAGTCCAGTTCGAACACGCGCAGCGGCTCTTTCACGTAAATGGCGGGCGTGGCGATCGCCACCAGCGGAAGGATCACGTCGCACTTGCGGATGTTGTATTCGATCCACTCCCTGTTGATGGTGATGTCCCCCTCGAAGAAATGGAAACGCTTGTTTTCCATCAGCTCCGCGACGCGTTCGGTCTGCATGTCCATGCCGAATACATCCCAGTCCGTTGTTTCGATGATACGTTGCGACAAGTGGTGGCCGATGAATCCGTTTACGCCAAGGATCAGAATTTTTTTCACGTCAGGCTCAGGGTTCCGGTAGGTAATGAAAGGGGGGTGGGGCCGAGCGCCGTTTCGAGTTCACGAGGTTCGATCCGCCGCCCGGCAAGTTCAATGTCGTCGATGCGCAAGACGCCGCCATCCGCGCATTGCGCGAAGCAAACCCCATTTTCCACAAACAGGGTGGGCGCGGAATACATGCCGCGGCGTCCGGGCTGGCGCAGAGACTTCAGGATGCGCAAGGTCTTTCCGGCGATCGTCGTGAAAGCTCCCGGATAGGGTGGAGCAACGCCCCGCACAAGGTTGTGGACCTCGTCGGCAGTGTTGTTCCAGTCAATGCGCCCGTCCTCGGGTCTGCGGCCGCCGAAGTACGATCCGCGCGCCAGGTCCTGTTTTATGCGCGGTGCAGTGCCGGCGATCAGCAAGGGAAGGCTGCGATGCAGGACGATTTCCGCTGCGAATGTGACCTTGCGGAAGACTTCAGGCGCGGTGTCGTCCGGCAGAATCGGCACCGCCTGCTGATCGACGATATCGCCAGCATCGGGCTTTTCCACCATGTGATGCAAGGTGGCGCCGGTTTCACGCTCGCCATTGATCACCGCCCAGTTTACTGGCGCGCGACCGCGGTACTTCGGCAGCAGCGAGCCATGCATGTTCAGCGCACCGCGCGCGCCTGCGGCCAGCAGCGCGGGCTTCAGCATGCGGCGGTAATAGAAGGAGAAAACGAATTCGGGTCGCATTGCATTGATCCGGTCCGTGAATTCCCTGGTGTTGGGATCGTCCGGAGTAGCCACGTTAATGTCGTAACGGCGCGCAAGCGCCGCCACGCTTTCGAACCAGATGTTCTCGTCCGGGCTGTCGAAATGAGTCACCACCAGCGGCACCCTCACGCCTTGCGCCAGCAGCACCTGCAGACACCGCACACCTACGTCGTGGTAGGCATACACGACCGCACTGGTCATCGGCTTCTATGAATGGGTGCGGTCGAAAGGGGTGACATTGCGTTCCTGGCGGGTGCCTGTCGAAGCGTCCGAAGACAAGTCTTCGAGCACCGCGCTGACGATGAAGCGCGGCCGGCGCAGCACTTCCTGGTAGATGCGGCCGATGTATTCGCCGAGCAACCCGATGCCGAAAAGGACCACGCCAAACAGGAAGAACAGCAATGCGTCCGTCAGCGACGTGAACATCCCTTCGGCGGCCTCGCCACGCACAAGCCGGTGAAAGATCTGGAACACCACCACGCCAGTCGAGGAGACGGCCAGCACAAAGCCGACCAGGGAGAAGGCCTGCAATGGCGCCAGAGAGAACCCGGTAACCAAGTCGAAATTGAGCCGCAGCAGCTTGTACAGGGAATACTTGGTCGTGCCGATCGTGCGCTCTTCGTGTGCGACTTCGATTTCGGCCGGATTGCTGGAAAAGGTATAGGCCAGCGCTGGAATGAAAGTGTTGACTTCTTCGCACTTGTTGATTGCGTCCACGATCGGCCTGTCGTAGGCGCGCAGCATGCACCCTTGGTCGGTCATGTGGATGCGCGTCGTGCTTTCCCGCAACCGGTTCATCAGGCGCGATGCATTGCGGCGAAACCATGTGTCCTGGCGTTCGGCCCGCACACCGCCGACGTAATCGTAGCCCTCATCCATCTTTTCCAGCAGCTTGCCGATTTCTTCGGGCGGGTTCTGCAAGTCGGCGTCCAGCGTCACGATGCGCCGGCCGCGCGCGTACTGGAAACCCGCCATGATCGCCAGGTGCTGGCCGTAGTTGGCGTTGAACAGGATGACCCGGGTGACATCGGAACGGCGTTCGTACTGTTTGCGCAGCACCGCGGCTGAGCGATCCCCACTTCCGTCGTTCACGAAAATGACCTCGTACCGCAGCGCCAGCCGGTCGAGTGCCGGGTAGAGTCGTGCGAACAAGGCGGCCAGTGCGTCTTCCTCGTTGTAGACCGGAATCACTACGGAAAGTGCCGGCACGTTCGTTTCCGCCAGCCCACCCTTGCGATCGCTCATAGTCTTGCCTCCATTATGATTTCCGCGGCCGCGTCGCAGACCCGCTCCACATCGTGTTCTGACATCGCCGGGAAAAGCGGCAGGGTGACGGTCTGACGGGCGATGCGTTCGGCGTTCGGGAAGTTGCCCTCGCTGTAGCCGTAGCGCCGACACAGCGTGGTCAGATGAAGCGCTTCATAGGAGATGCCGGTGCCGATTCCGCGCGCGTGCATGGCCTCCATGAACTGCTTCCTCGTGATCTTCATGCGATCCAGCGGCAGCAGCACGCAGAACATGTTCCAGCTGTGGCCGTGCTCTTCGCCGGGATGCCCGCGTGCTGGCAGCACGCATTGGGGGTCCGTATTCAGCCGTGCAAAATAATGCGCGGCCAGTGTGCGCCGGCGCGCATTGAATTCGTCCAGGCGGGCGAGCTGAGACAGGCCGAGGCGGGCATTGACGTCGGGCATGTTGAACTTGCCGCTGGCGGCATCCACGTCGCGGGTACCATCCGGCAGCCGCAGGATGCCGTGGAAGCGCAGCTTCTCGGCGAGCTTGGCTTCGGCGGCATCGCGCAGGATCAATGCGCCGCCTTCGATGGTGGTGATGTTCTTGTTCGGATGGAAGCTGAATGCGACCAGGTCGCCAAGAGCGCCGATGCGCCGGCCTTTCCAGCGCGAGCCGATGGCCAGCGCGGCATCCTCGATGACCCGCAGGTGCCGGCGCCCGGCGATGTCGTGCAGGCGCTCCATGTCCACCGGCAAGCCCGCGAAATGCGTCGGCAATATCGCTCTGGTGCGCGGAGTGATGGCGGCCTCGACCGGGTCGAAATCGATGTTGCGGGTGTCGAGATCGCAGTCCACGAACACCGGCCTGGCGCCGACTTTGATGATCATGTTTGCCGCCGCGAAAAAACTCATCGCCGAGGTGATCACTTCGTCACCGCGGCCGATGCCGGCGACCTGCAGCGCCACTTCCAAGGCGGCCGTGGCGGAGGACATGGTTCGCGCCGGTCGCCCCTCGTGCCAGTCGGACAATGCCTGCTCGAACTTCAATACGCTCGGTCCGCTGGTAATCCAGCCGGAGCGCAATACCTCCGCCACGCCCGCGATGGACGCCTCGTCTATGGTCGGCCGCGCAAAAGGCAGGTAGGGCTGGATTCCGCTGACTGAAGGGCCGGATTCCACGGTGTAGAGCGGAGTCTTGGCAGTCATGAACGTGCGACCAGGAATACACCGACGATGATGGTGGCGATGCCGACCATGCGTTGCGCGGTCACCGCTTCGCCGAACAGGTACCAGGCGGCAGCCGCGTTGACGACGTAGCCGATGGACAGCATCGGATACGCAATACTGACTTCAACCCGGGACAGGGCCATGATCCAGATCAGGACGCTGACAACATAGCAGCCCAGGCCGCCCAGCACGAAAGGCTCGCCGGCGAGCCGCAGGCCAATCGGCAGGACGTTTTCCGGCGTAAAGGCAAAGACGCCGATTTGGTTGGTGCCCGCCTTGAGCAATAACTGCGCGGCGGCGTTCAACAGCACCCCGGCGAGGACGAGAGAAAAGCTGACCAGATTCATTTCTTCCTCACGATGACGCGCCGCGGATCGGACGCGATGATTTCCATCGGCAGGCCGTGACTGTAGAGTTCGCGGTAGGTGTCGGGATGCATGACTGCGAAGGCATCGTCATGACTCGTCCAGCGCTGCTCGAAGTCGGCCAACGTCGGCACCCATAGCCGGGGCTCCTGCTTCAGTCCAAATTCCATCTCGTCGGCGAACTCGACCAGCATCAGTGTCCGGCCGATGTAAAACGGCAATGTCTGCTCGTAAGTGCGCACGCTGTAAAACGGCACGCCGGGCCTTAGGACGGGTTTGATGTTCTGCGCAAGATGATACGCCGAAGTCACGTAGTTCAGGCTGTCATGCCCGGTGACGGCGAGTTGCGTACAAAGCAGCCCACCCGCGGCGGCGGCGGCGACCGCCGCAACCAGGCGGTTCCGCAGTACAAGCACGATGGCGGCAATGGCGCCGGCACCGCCCATGGCCCCGGCCACCTGCAGCCAGATTGCGTAGTGATGGTAGAGTTCCTGCGGTACCTCGCTCTTGCGCGCGATATGCAGGAACGGCGTGATCACCGCCAACACCAATCCGATCAACGCCATCGGTGCAAGCTGCCAGGCAACGGCACGCGGCCTGGCTTGGGTAAGATAACGGCCGACGAGCAATGCAGCCGCGGGCAACATCGGCAGGATGTAGGAAGGCAGTTTCGATCCCGACAGGCTGAAAAAAACAAACACGGTGGCGACCCATAACACCAGGAACCGACCGGGGTCGAAGCCGGTCGCGTGAGCACCGGCTCGCCAACTGTGGCGCACGGCAGCGGCGGCGGTCACTGTCCACGGCAGCAAGCCGGCCAACAGGATGGGGATGAAGTACCACCATGGCTCGACACGCCGGTGTACCGTGGTGAGGTAACGCGCGAAATGCTCGTGGATGAAAAAGAAGCCGGGAAACTCCGGGTTGACGATCGAGACCCAGACGAACCAGGGTGCGGCGATCGCCGCCAGCAGCAACACGCCCAGCAGCGGATCGAGCCGCAGCCACACCCGCCAGTCTCGTTGCACCAGCGAGTAGATGAGAATGGTCATTCCCGGCAGGATCAGGGCGACCAGGCCTTTGCTCAGGATCGCAGCCGCGGTCGCAGCCCATGACAACGCCATCCACAGCTTGCGCTCCTTCACGGGAATGCCTTGCCGTTGCGCCAGCAGGAAGGCGAACAGCGAGGAACACATGAAGAACGTGAGCCCCATGTCGAGCGTATTCAAATGAGCTATGGCGACATAGAGCGCGCTGCTGGCCGCCACAAACGCGGAGAGGATTCCCGCCGGTTCGCCATGCAGCCGCCTGCCGGTAAGCCAGACCACGAAGATGCCGAGCAGTCCTGTCAGCGCGCTCCACAGGCGCGCGGTCCAGTGATGAAGCCCAAACGCCGAGTACGCGGTGGCAGTGGCCCAGAACTGGAGCGGCGGTTTCTCGAAATACTTGATGCCATTCAGCCGTGGTGTCAGCCAGTCGCCGCTGGCGACCATTTCTCGTGGAATCTCGGCATAGCGCCCTTCGTCGGGCTTGATCAGCTTTCGAACTTCGATGTTTCCGAACCAGACGACGGCGAAGAGCGACAGGGCGGCGGCGAGAACTGCGCGGCGTGACGTGTTTGAATCAGACATCGCGTGTTTGCGGAAACATTTCTCTAAACGGTTTCCGTAAGCTCGGGCTCGAGCAGCGCACGCGCGGCGCGCTCGAAGTCCCCATCGCTGCCGTCGGTCATCCGCACGTAAGTGGCGCCGTCAAGCCCGGGATAGTTGCGGGCGATCGACTTGACGTACGCTGGATCGTAGTGCTCCTGTAGTATCTGTGTCACAAATTCCGGCCACCGGGCGCCGGCGACCTTGTCTTTCCAGTCGTTGATCTTCTCGTGCCCGTGCAGCGCAACCAGACAATCGAGCTTGTCGCGAAGCGCTTGCGCATTCTCGGTGAAGTGGTGGTAGTCGCGCAACAGCAGGGCGACGCGAACCGGAGAGGTGGTCTCCAACCAGACGCATCGACTCTGCCACATGCGTGCGATCAGCGCTTCGGGCACCCTGACGTTTCCGACCTTGCGACTTTCGGATTCGACAAACACCGGCCACTGCGGAGCCAGGCCCTTGAGTTTCTGCCACAGCCGGCTCTCGAACATCTTTTGCGAAGGCTGTCGCTCGCCGGGCAGTTCGCCCAGCAGGGAGCCGCGGTGCGCGGCAAGTTCCTCGAGATCCAGGGTCTGCGCGCCCAGCCGCCCGAGATGTCGCAGCAGGATGCTCTTGCCGGCTCCGGTGAGGCCGCAGATCACCCGATAGCTGAATTGTCCGGTCACGGCTTCGACGCCGGTAACCACCGCGTGGCGGTAGGCTTTGTATCCGCCAGCCAGCCGCTTAACGTCCCAGCCGACTTGGCGCATGACATGGCTCATCGCCGCGCTGCGCTGCCCGCCGCGCCAGCAGTAGATCAGCGGTCGCCAGTTCTTCGGTTTGCCGGTGAAGCTCGCTTCCATATGCCGGGCGATGTTGTGTGCGACCAGCGCCGCACCGACTTTTCTGGCCTCGAACGGCGAAACCTGAACGTACAGCGTGCCGACGCGCGCACGCTCGTCGTCGTCGAGTACCGGACAGTTGATCGCGCCGGGAATGTGATCCAGATCAAACTCGGCGGGCGAGCGCACATCAACGATGTCGTCGAATTCGGATAGCTGTGCTACCGTAACTGTGTCCTGATTCATGCTCTGAAGCGCACTGCCCGGGATGCGGGAGGCGACAGTTTACACGCGCGGCCGATGGCAATATCCGGCGTTCCTCAGGTGCGCCGCGGCACGAGCAGGGCGCGCAGGCGCCGGTAGATGTTGTCTAGAATGCGGGGTTGCGCTTCGACGGCGGGATGAATGCCGTCGGACTGGAACCACTCGCGTTTGTCGGCGAAGCCCTGCAGCATAAACGGAACCAGCGATGCATTCTGCTGTCTAGCCACCTCGGCGAACAGCGCTTCGAAGCGCCGCGTATAAACCTTGCCGTAGTTGGGCGGAATGCGCATTCCCACCAGGAGCACCTTGGCCCCGGCCTTGCGGGAGGCTTCGACGATGGCGGCGAGATTGTGGCGGGTTACTTCGATGGAGTTTCCGCGCAGGCCGTCGTTTCCGCCGAGCTGGACGATGACCACCGCCGGCTGGTGCTCCGCAAGCGTGGCGGCGATGCGATTTCGGCCGCCGAGCGTGGTCTCGCCGCTGATGCTGGCGTTGATGACGATGTAGTCGAGCCGGTCGCGCTTGAGCCGGTGTTCCAGAAGGCTCACCCAACCGCTGCCTGTGGGCAGGCCGTAGCCCGCCGACAGGCTGTCGCCGAACACCAGTATCGTCCGGGCAGCATGCGCGGGCGCCACCGCAGTCAAGATCAACAACAGAAGAAATCGCAGCCACATGTCTCAGGAACCTTTTGCGCCAATTGTGAAGGCGGTCGGATTGACGAAGCAAGTCTCGACCGGCACCACAACGCTCACCATCCTCCAGGATGTCTCGCTGGAAATCGCCCCCGGGGAAGCCTGCGCGATCCTTGGCGCCTCGGGGTCGGGCAAGACTACACTGCTTGCGCTGCTGGCGGGACTTGACGTGCCCACCGCCGGGGAAGTGCACATCAACGGCGTCAACCTGTTCGCCCTCGACGAGGATGGCCGTGCGCGCCTGCGCCGCAACCAAGTGGGTTTCGTGTTCCAGTCCTTCCAGCTCCTTCCGGCGCTGACCGCGCTGGAGAACGTGATGTTGCCGCTCGAGCTCGCCGGCAACGACGGCGCGAGAGAGAAGGCCGCGGCCTGGCTGGCGCGTGTGGGCCTGGCGGAGAGGCTCGAACATTATCCGCGGCAACTTTCCGGCGGGGAGCAGCAGCGCGTTGCCGTGGCGCGAGCCTTCGCCTCCGAGCCGCGGCTGCTGTTCGCCGACGAGCCGACCGGCAATCTCGATTCGGGCACCGGCGAGGAAATCATCTCGCTCATGTTCGCGCTCAACCGGGAAAGCCGCACCACATTGCTGCTGGTGACCCACGACGAGGCGATTGCCCGGCGCTGTCCGCGCCAGCTCAGCCTTGCCGCGGGAAGGCTGACCGCCGATGAGCGCCGTTGACCACTTGAGTGCCGGCGCAGTGCTGCGCCTGGCGGCGCGCATGCTCGCTCGCGACTGGCGTGCGGGGGAGCAACGTGTGTTGGCCGTGGCGCTGATCGTTGCGGTGGCAAGTCTGACCACGGTGGCCTTCTTCGCCGACCGCGTCGGGCGCACGCTCACAAGTGAGGCCAACCAATTGCTCGGCGCCGACCTTGTCGTTGTGTCCGACGTGCCGATCGCGGAATCGTTCCGCATTGAGGCACGCCGCCTGGGACTTGCCGTCACCGAAGCGGTGCGCTTTCCCAGCATGACGCAGACGAACGATCGTGCGCTGCTGACCGAAGTGAAGGCGGTATCGGCGGGTTACCCGCTGCGGGGCAAACTGCGCATCCGCGAGAGTGTGGCCGGTCCTGACTTCGAACCCGCGCGCATTCCGGCGCCGGGCAGCGTCTGGGTGGACGATCGTCTGTTGCGCCGGCTCGATATGAGTATCGGCGACCGCGTTACTCTCGGAGAGCGCGAGTTCACGGTGGCGGCAATGGTGAGCGAGGAGCCGGAATCGAGCGCCGGATTTCTCAATCTCGGGCCGCGGCTGATGTTCAACATGGACGATCTCGCTTCCACTTCCCTGGTGCAGGCCGGCAGCCGCGTCTCCTACCGCCTGTTCGTGGCCGGTGACATGCAAGGCGTGTCCACGTTTCGCGAGCGTGCCGCGAGTACGATCCGGCTGGGACAGCGGGTCGAAGATATCCGCGAGGCGCGCCCGGAAATCAACTCGGCGCTGAGCCGCGCCGAGCGGTTTCTCGGCCTGTCCGCGCTGCTGACGGTCATTCTCGCCGGCGTTGCCGTGGCGCTCGCGGCGCGCCGTTATCTGCAGCGCCATCTTGACGCCTGCGCGATCATGCGCTGCCTGGGCGCGAGTCAGACGCTGATCCTGTCGTTGCACGTGCTGCAGTTCGCGATCATCGGTTTGATTGCGAGCGCAATCGGCTGCACCATCGGTTTCCTGTGCCAGTACCTGCTCGCAGCACTGCTTGCGCCGATCGTTTCGGCAAGCCTGCCTGCGCCGGGCTGGCTGCCGGTGTTGCAGGGTCTGATCGCGGGGTTCGTGCTGCTGCTCGGTTTTGCGCTGCCGCCGCTGATCGCACTGAAGAAAGTGCCGACATTGCGGGTGCTGCGCCGGGACCTGGGCACGCCGGACTCGTTCGGGCTGTCGGCTTATCTGCTCGGTGGCGCCGCGATGTCGGCACTGATCCTGTGGCAGGCGCAGGATCTCAAGCTCGGGATGTATGTGCTCGGCGGCATGCTCGGCACCATGATCGCGTCAGTGGTCCTGACGCTGCTGGTGCTGCGCCTGCTGTCGTCGTTCAGCCGCGGTGCGGGACTCAACTGGCGCTTTGGGCTCGCGAACCTGCGTCGCCGCACCATGGGCACGGTGATCCAGGTGATTGCGCTGGGACTGGGCATGATGGCGTTGATCCTGCTCACGCTGGTGCGTTCGGACCTGCTGGAGAGTTGGCAGAAAAGCCTTCCGCCGGATGCGCCGAATCGATTCCTGGTGAATATCCAGCCCGACCAGGTCGGGGAGATCGCCGACTTTTTTGCCGGCCGGCAATTGCAGCCGCCGGTGTTGTTCCCGATGATCCGCGGCCGCCTGGTGGAAGTGAATGGCAAGCCTGTGTCCTCGAAAGACTATGTCGAAGACCGGGCGCGGCGCCTTGTAGACCGCGAATTCAACCTGTCGTGGGCCGACAAGATGCAGCCTGACAACGTGATCGTAGCCGGTCACTGGTTTGACGCGTCCGATGCGGGCAAGCCGCTGCTGTCGGTTGAGGAAGGCATCGCCGAAACGCTGGGCCTGAAACTCGGGGACGACCTGACCTATGACATCGGTGGTTCGCGCCTGACCGCAAGAATCAACTCGCTGCGCACGGTGGACTGGGACTCGTTCCGGGTGAACTTCTTCGTGATCGCGCCCCCGGGCGTGCTGGAGCGCTTTCCCGGCAGCTTCGTGACCAGTCTGCACCTGCCGGTGTCGCAATCGGCCCTGATGGACCAGATCGTGAAGCGCTTCCCGAATCTGCTGGTGATCGACGTGGCCGCGATCCTGGCGCAGGTCCAGCGCATGATGGATCAGGTCGTGCGCGCGATCGAATTCGTTTTCCTGTTCAGCCTCGCCGCCGGACTGCTGGTGCTGTTTGCCGCGGTTAGCAGCACCCATGGCGAACGCGTATTCGACGCGGCGGTGATGCGCACGCTCGGGGCGGCGAGCGCGCAATTGCGCGCGGTTCAGACGGCGGAGTTTCTGCTGATCGGCGCGCTGGCCGGGTTGCTTGCCGCGGTGGGCGCCAGCGCGGTGGGATTCGTACTTGCCAGACAGGTGCTCAACGTGCCCTATAGCATCGACCCCTGGGTCTGGCTGGTTGGATTGGTCGCAGGTGCGATCGGTGTGGCGATCGCGGGCCTTCTCGGAACGGCGAAGGTGCTGCGCACCCCACCGATGCAAGTCTTCCGTGCCAGCGCCTAGGCAGATCATCCTTATTTGGTCGGCAAATCACGAAAATTCAATGAATTGCAACATTGTCTGTGGTACACTGCGCGACCGTTTTTCGGGACACTGCATTACATGAGCCGCAACGTTCGCAACATCGCCATCATCGCCCACGTGGACCACGGTAAGACCACGCTGGTAGACAAGCTTCTGCGCCAGGCGGGTACCTTTGCCGCCCACCAGCACATCACCGATCGGGTGATGGATTCGAATGACCTGGAACGCGAGCGGGGCATCACCATCCTCGCAAAGAACTGCGCCGTGCAGTATCAGGGCACGCACATCAACATCGTCGACACCCCCGGCCACGCCGATTTTGGCGGCGAAGTGGAGCGCGTTCTGTCGATGGTGGACAGTGTATTGTTGCTGGTTGATGCAGTCGAAGGGCCGATGCCCCAGACCCGTTTCGTTACGCGCAAGGCCCTGGCACAGGGACTCAAGCCGATCGTCGTGGTCAACAAGGTCGACCGTCCCGGCGCGCGTTCCGAGTGGGTGGTCAACCAGACGTTCGACCTGTTCGACAAGCTCGGTGCCACCGAAGCGCAACTCGATTTTCCTGTGATCTTTGCCTCCGCGCTGCAGGGCTGGGCGTCGCTGAAACACGACCAGCCGGGCCAGGACCTGCGGCCGCTGTTCGATGCCATTCTCAAAAACGTGCCAGTACGTAAAGACGACCCCGACGCGCCACTGCAACTTCAGATATGTTCGCTTGACTATTCCAGCTTCGTCGGCCGCATCGGCGTCGGGCGCGTGGCGCGCGGGCGCATCCGCTCCGGGCAGCAGGTCGCCGTGATGCATGGACCCGATAGCGAGCCGGTGTTGGCCAAGATCAATCAGGTCATGGTGTTCAAGGGTCTGGAGCGCACCGTGGTCGAGGAGGCACAGGCCGGCGACATCGTTCTGGTGAACGGCGTGGACGAGGTCGGTATCGGCGTCACCATTTGCGACCCGGCGACGCCAGAAGCATTTCCGCTGCTGAAGGTGGACGAGCCCACGCTCACCATGAACTTCCTGGTGAACACCTCGCCGCTGGCGGGCAGGGATGGCAAGTTCGTCACCAGCCGCCAGATTCGCGAGCGCCTCGAACGCGAACTGCAATCGAACGTCGCGCTGAAGGTGGAGTTCACCGCCGATTCCGACACCTTCGTGGTGTCCGGGCGTGGCGAACTGCACCTCACCATTCTGCTCGAAAACATGCGCCGCGAAGGCTACGAGGTCGCGGTGGGCCGCCCGCGGGTGGTGATGAAGACCGTCGACGGCGAGAAGCAGGAGCCTTACGAACTGCTCACCGTGGACGTGGAAGACGGTCATCAGGGCGCGGTGATGGAAGAACTCGGCCGCCGCCGCGGCGACCTGCAGGACATGCAGTCGGATGGCAAGGGCCGCGTGCGTCTCGAGTACCGCATTCCCGCGCGCGGGCTGATCGGATTCCAGGGCGAGTTCCTTACCATTACGCGCGGCATGGGACTGGCCAGCCACATTTTCGACGACTACGGCCCGGTGAAGGGCGAGATGGAAGAGCGCCGCAACGGCGTCCTGATCAGCCAGGACGTTGGCGAGGCGGTCGCCTACGCCCTGTGGAAGCTGCAGGACCGCGGCCGCATGTTCGTTTCGCCGGGCGATGCGCTGTACGAGGGTATGGTTATCGGCATCCATTCGCGTGACAACGACCTGGTCGTCAACCCGATCAAGGGCAAGCAACTGACAAACGTGCGCGCATCCGGTACCGATGAAGCAGTGCGCCTGGTGCCGCCGATCGAACTGACTCTTGAAAAAGCCGTGGAGTTCATCGCCGACGACGAACTTGTCGAGATCACGCCCAAATCCATCCGCATCCGCAAGCGCTACTTGAAAGAGCATGAGCGCAAGCGCGCTTCGCGCGACAGCACGCCTGCGGCGGCGTAACCCCACCACCACCTCACCCCGGCCCTCTCCCCCCGCCTCACCCCGCCCCTCTCCACAAGTGGAGAGGGAGGAAAGGTCAAGGTACGGAGAGGGAGGGTTAAATGCAAACGGGCGATCACTAGGTCGCCCGTTTCTTGTTTGCTTCATGTTCCTTCTCCGCATCCCTCAGGGAGGGGGAGAAGGCTAGGATGAGGTGGTGGGTGGGGTGGGTGGTTTATACTCCCTTGATGCCTGAACTCTCAGTTGCGCTGATCGTTTCCGCCGCGACGCTGCTCGCGGTCATCGTCCTGATCTTCATCGTTACGTCGATGGCGCGCCGCCAGGTGAGCCATCCCGAATCGCTCGCCCGCGTGCTGGAAGAGAAGCACCTGGCGATGCTGAAGGATCTGAATGCCGGATTGAACCACCTCGGCGATCGGCTCTCCGCCTCGCAGGCCGAACTGTCCGAGCGGCTGCGCAACACCGTTTCCCAGGAGCTGATCCAGACCCGCACCGCGCTTGCCACCCTGCAGCTCAAGCAGTCCGAGGAGTTGTCGGCCAACCGCGAAACCCTCACGCAGCGCCTCGCGCAAATGAATACCGAGCTGCAGGGCAAACACGACCAGCTCCGTACTGAAGTGCTCACCCGCATCCTGCAGACGCTGGCGGAACAGAACCGCGCCGAACAGGAGATGATCCAGACCACCATGCGCAACGCCACCGCGCAGCTTGCCGCGTCGATGGAACTGCTCTCCAAGACAACCGACACCCGCCTGGAGCAGATCAGTGGACGTGTCAGCGAGCGCCTGGAAGAGGGTTTCAAGAAAACCAACGAGACTTTCGTCAGCGTGATGGAACGCCTTGCCACCATAGACGAGGCGCAGAAGAAGATAGACGGACTGACGACCAACGTGGTGAGCTTGCAGGAACTGCTTGGCGACAAGCGTGCTCGCGGCGCTTTCGGCGAAGTTCAGCTCGAGAATCTGGTGCGCAACATCCTTCCCGAAATCGCCTACGAGTTTCAGTACACTTTCACGTCGAACGGCGCTCGCGTCGACTGCGTGCTGAAACTTCCCGAGCCGACCGGTATGGTGGCGGTGGATTCGAAGTTCCCGATGGAGAACTACCACCGCATGTTCGAACCCGGGGTTTCCGAAGCGGACCGCGCAGTTGCGCAGCGGCAGTTCCGCGCCGACGTGAAGAAGCATGTCGAGGACATTGCCGGCAAGTACATCATCCCCGGCGAGACTTCCGACGGAGCGGTCATGTTCGTGCCGGCAGAGGCGGTGTTCGCCGAGATCCATGCCTATCATCCGGAGGTCGTGGATTTTGCGATGCAGCGGCGCGTCTGGATCGTCTCTCCGACCACGCTGATGGCGGTGCTGAACACGGCGCGGGCGGTGATGAAGGACGTGGCCACCCGGGAGCAGGTCCACATCATCAAGGACGAGCTGAGCAAGCTGGGCAAGGACTTCGCCCGGTTCGACCAGCGCATGAAGAAACTCGCAGACCACATCCGCATGGCCCACCAGGATGCCGAAGACGTTCGCGTCTCAAGCGACAAGATCACCCGCCGCTTTAGCCAGATCGAGCGCGTCGAACTCGAGCAGCTCGAACAGGTCCGCGAGTTCGAGAGTGCGTTGCTCGATTCGCCGCCGGAAGACGAAAGTGGGTCCGACGAAACCCGTTCCTGAGTACAGGCTCGCCTGGATAATTCACGAGGGACTCGGGATGATGGCAAGTCAAGTTCCGAGACAGTTGCGGCTCGGCTGCCGCAGCCGATAGTTCACTCTATCGGCCAGACAGGCATGCCGCAAATGGCCGGAAATCGGCCGCCAACGCCCGAGTAGCCCGATGCGACAGACAGTGCCGCGCAAGAGCTTGCTCATAGACATTGCACGCCATCGATTGTCCGCATACGGGGCGTCTTCATGAATTATCCGGGCTAGGGTACTGATGTTCGGTTTCAGGCAATGGCGAAGGCAGCGCATTCTCCGGCGGGGCGGGGTGGACGACGCGGCGTGGCAGCGTGCGGTCAACCGCTTTTCCTTCGCAATGCGGCTCACCGAGCAGGAGCGCAAGCAGTTGCGCGATCTGGTGGTGTTGTTCCTGCACGAGAAACAGATTTCCGCCGCGGGGGGCCTGGTGCTGGACCAGGAGATGAAGCTCGGAATCGCGATCCAGGCTTGCATCCTGGTGCTTAACCTGGGCATCGACTATTACGACGGCTGGGTGGAGGTCATTGTCTACCCGGATGAGTTCGTGCCGCGCCGCGAGATCCGAAACGAACACGGACTGGTCGAGACCGACGAAACGTCGTATGCCGGCCAGGCCTGGCTACAGGGGCCGGTGATCCTGTCCTGGGCGGACGTCGAAAATGCCGGCGATACGGACGGGGTCAATGTGGTGATCCACGAGTTCGCGCACAAACTCGACATGCTCAACGGCGAGGCCAACGGATTCCCGCCGCTGCACGCCGGCATGAGCCGCGAGGCGTGGGCGCAGGCGTTCACCGAGGCCTACAAGGATCTCTGCCGGCGCGTGGAAACCGGTAAAGACACCGACATCGATCCGTACGCAACCGAGGCGCCGGGAGAGTTCTTCGCAGTGGTGAGCGAGACCTTCTTCGAGATCCCCGACATCGTGCGCGAGAACTATCCCGCAGTGTATGCGCAACTGACGGCGTTCTATCGCCAGGACCCGGCGAGCCGGGAACTGCCACGGGAGTGGAGGTTGGGAGGTAGGGGGTGAGGCGAGAGGCCAGAGGAAAGAGGTCAGGCGTGAGGCGTCGAAATTTCAGTACGTTGTTATTCGCGGTTGCGCTGGGCTGGTTTGCAGCGGCACAGGCGCAGCAGACCGTGCTCGAAGTCATCGAGCTGAACTATCGCGAAGCCGATCAGGTGATCCCGCTGCTCAAACCGCTGCTGGCGCCGGGCGGAACCATAAACGGCATGCAGAATCGCATCATTGTCCGCACCACGCCGCAGAACCTCGCCGAATTGCGCAAGGTTCTGGACGTAGTGGACGCCATGCCGCGCAAGCTGCTGATCTCGGTCAGGCAACAGAGTGCCGCGAGCGGAACGGAGTCCGAGGCGGAAATCTCCGGTTCGATCGGCAACGATCGGGCGCGCGTAACGGTTCCGGGCACAGGCAGCAATCAGGGCGGGAACGTTGTGATCCGGCGTGGCGACGATAAGGTTCGCGGCCGGGTTTCGCAATCGCAATCCGCTGCGACCGACAGCAGTGTGCAGATGCTGCAGGTGCTGGAAGGCAACGAGGCTTTCATCCAGATCGGCCAGTCGGTACCGGTGCGAAGCCAGTCCGCACAGGGCTCCGAGACGGTGCAGTATCGTGATGCCGGCGCGGGTTTCTATGTGCGGCCGCGTGTCAGCAGCAACCAGGTTTCCCTTTCGATCAGTACGCGGCGCGACAGCGTCGCCGATCCGAACACCGGAGCGATAAATGTCCAGCACGTCGATACCGTTGTATCAGGGCGGCTTGGCGAGTGGCTTGAACTGGGCGGGATCGCGCAGGAAAGCGTGCAGCGCGACAGCGGCACCGTGTATCGGCGCAGCGTTTCCGGTCAGGATGATCGGCGGGTATTTTTGAAGGTGGAGCAAGTGCCGTGACGAACGTGAGGGTCGTGACGACGCGAAATTCAAGAAACCGAATACTAAAGGTATTTACGATTGAAGGAAGGACAAGCCATTGCGGATTGGACTTCAATTCTCAGTCGCGTTTGTCGTTCTTTGCGTACTTTGCGTCTTTGCGTTGGGTTGTGATCCATACACCGTCACGCCGTCACGATCGTCACGTCGTCACGACTCCAGGAGGAACCGTAGGTGACGCCTAAACATTGGAACCTTGCGCTACTGGGCACATTCCTGCTGATCCTCGTCTGGTCCGGAATCGATCCCAAGGATCATTTCATCTGGTTCCTCGAGGTCTTTCCGGTGATCGTCGGTGCAGTCGTGCTCGTCGCGATCTACCCCAAAGTCAAATTCACCATGCTTGTCTATTGCCTGATCTGGCTCCATGCGTTGGTGCTGATGGTGGGTGGGCATTGGACTTACTCCGAGATGCCGCTGTTTAGTTGGCTGCGGGACGAGTACGGCCTGGTTCGCAACCATTACGACCGCGTTGGACACTTCATGCAGGGGTTCGTGCCGGCGATCATCGCTCGTGAAATCCTGCTGAGAAACACCGTGGTCAAGGGCAGAGGCTGGCTGTTCTTCATCGTCACCTGCATCTGCCTGGCAGTATCTGCGTTCTACGAATTCATCGAGTGGTGGGTGGCGATCGCATCCGGATCGGCGGCCGATGAGTTCCTCGCCACCCAGGGCGATATCTGGGATACGCAGTGGGACATGTTCCTCGCTCTCTGCGGTGCGATCACATCGCAGCTCATCCTGACCCACTGGCACGACAGGCAACTGGCTTCAATGAAATGAGACTGGAGATTGGAGTAGCATCCGTAGAGGGGGGCGCGTCGTAGGGGAGGAGGGGGGTTATGGCTTGTGTTTCGTCTCGCATCGTTTTTGGATGGGCGCTGGTATTTCAGCTCGGCTGCGCGCTTGCTGCGGATACCGTAAAGATCGCTTTCATCGGGGGCCTGAGCGGCACGTTCGCCCTTCAGGGCGAGGAGCAGTTGAAGGTCTTCAATGTCGCCGCCGACATGGTGAACTCCCGCGGTGGGGTTCTCGGGGGCAAGCGGATCGAGATCGTGGCTTTCGACAACAAGGCCAATCCTCAAGACACGTTGATCGTGCTGAAGCAGGTGATGGATCAGGATATCCGCTACGTGGCTTCCACCATCTCCAGCGTCGTACATGCCATTGCGGATGCCCTCTCGAAGTACAACGCCCGCAACCCGGACAAACCCATCTTGCTGTTCAACTTTAACGCACTTGACCCCGCCCTTACCGAATCCAAATGCAGTTTCTGGCACTTCCGGTTCGAGCCTCATATCGACATGCAGGTAAACGCGCTGACCGACTCCATGGTGAAGCAGCAAGGGCTCCACAAGGTGTATCTGCTCAACCAGGACTATGCGTACGGTCAGTCGGTCGCGCGCGCGGCCAAACAGATGCTGTCGGCTAAGCGCCCGGATATCCAGATCGTGGGGGACGATCTGATTCCTTTGGGTAAGGTCAAGGACTTCTCGCCTTACGTCGCAAAGATCCGGGCGTCCGGGGCGGACGCCGTACTGACCGGAAACTGGGGGAACGATCTGTCACTGCTGATCAAGGCCAGCAAGGAAGCTGGGCTCAATGCGACCTACTACACGATGTTCGGCGCGTTCTTCGGCACGCCGGCCGCGATCGGTTCGGCGGGGGCCGACCGGGTGAGGACCGTTTGGTCGTGGCATATCAACGCCGCTGACAGCGTTTGGGAGAAGCGGTTACTCGACTACGAAGCAAAGTACAGGACAGTATCCGATGTGGCCTATATCCCGCCGTTTCGAGTGATCGAGATGCTGGCGTACGCCATGAATAGCGTCGGTTCCACAGATCCTTTGAAGGTGGCTCATGCGCTCGAAGGGATGAAATACGCCGGACCGACTGGCGAATCCTGGATGCGCGCCGAAGACCACCAGATGATCGCGCCGCTATACATCATGAGTTTTGTCAAGGCGGGACAACGCGGGGTCAAGCACGATGCCGAAGGCACCGGTTTCGGCTGGAAAACCGATGCGCTCATCCAGGCAAAGGACACCGCTCCTCAAATCAAGTGTGCGATGCAGCGGCCGTGAACCGCAGATCCGTGTTTGCAGGCAAGAAGCAGATCCACAATTCGGCCACCCAGCAGCAGAAAGCGTCAGAAGACGTCAGGCAGAAAGCGTCAGTGAGCGTCAGGGTCATTTGAGCGTCCGAGCGTCAGGGTCAAGCGTCAGGGTCAGGCCTTGAGCGTCAGGGTCAGAGCGTCAGGGTCAGAGAGTCAGGAGAGTCAGGGTCAGCGCCTTCGGGCCTTTTGCCCTCTCAGCTCAGGCAACTCAGGCAGAGTCAGGGTCAGGCCTTGCCTTTTGCCCTCTCAGCTCAGGCAATCGTTAGACGCCTCGGATAGAACCGTCAGGAGGCTCTCATGGCCAATCCTCTCGAAATAAATACGAAATTCACTCATTTAACAGAGAGTCAGGGTCAGGCCTTGCCTTTTGCCCTCTCAGCTCAGGCAATCGTTAGACGCCTCGGATAAACAGAGAGTCAGGGTCAGGCCTTGCCTTTTGCCCTCTCAGCTCAGGCAATCGTTAGACGCCTCGGATAGAACCGTCAGGAGGCTCTCATGGCCAATCCTCTCGAAATAAATACGAAATTCACTCATTTAAGGCTTTTTCTCTATTTTCGTTATCGATCGCATCAATTGCGTGTTTTGACCAACGAAGGAGGACTTATGCTAGCGCGATTCAAGATATTTATGGTAGCGGCCACACTCTTTCTATGTGGGGCGGCACAGGCTGATATTACCGTTCAAATGAATGCTGTTGATGAGAAAGGAATCGGGAAATCGGTTGGCGCGGTAGTTATCAGCGAAACAACATATGGTGTCGTATTCAGCCCCTCGCTTGCCGGGCTCCCGCAAGGATTGCATGGCTTTCATGTGCACGAAAATCCAAGTTGCGGGCCCAAGGAAAAAGACGGAAAGATGGTGCCGGCATTGGCTGCGGGAGGGCATTACGATCCAGCCTCAAGCAATACCCATGGCCTGCCTTGGGGTGATGGCCATCTCGGCGATTTGCCCGCGCTTTTCGTAGATGCGATGGGTAATGCAAATTATCCCGTATTGGCACCCAGGCTTAAAATTGCGGATGTAAAGGGGCGCTCTTTGATGGTTCATGCGGGAGGTGACAACCACGCAGATCATCCAGCCCCCCTCGGTGGAGGTGGCGTTCGCATGGCTTGTGGTGTTATTCAGTAGTTCGCCGACAAATCGATTCAGTGGATGTGCTACGCGCGCCGCTGAACTCAAAATGTTTTGCGGCAGTGGACCGCCAGATTTACGATTCACCAAGTCATGGCAAAAGGAGAAGCAAAATGCTCGAGACCATTGCAGTCGTTCTGGTTGTCCTCTGGCTACTGGGTTTTGTCAGTTCTTACACCATGGGCGGATTCATTCATGTCCTCTTGATTCTCGCGGTCGTGGTAATTCTGATTCGTGTCATTCAAGGTCGACGCCTGTGACGACCTTGGAATGGTTCAATGAAGCGGAATACCGGGTAAAGCAGTCTGGGTGGTCGCTGCCCCGGTTTTTTGACGGGCAACGCCCGGCGCGCGGTCCGTGGTGAGAATCCAGAAGTCTCTTTTGCAGGAGGATGCGAAATGGGTGAAGTCACGATGGTGGCAATCGTGCTGATCGTGGCCGGCGTCCTGGGATTGGTGTATGGCAGTTTGGACTAGACCAAGGAGACCCATGAGGCCAACTTGGGATCGATCAAGTTGTCGGTAAGGGACAAGGAGATGGTCAACGTCCCGGTTTGGGCTGGAGTGGGGGCAATAGTGATTGGCGGCGCGCTTCTGCTCTTTGGAAGCAAGAAGAGGTAGCCGCTGTACCTGTTGTGTGACAAGGCGCCCCTGTCGGCGTCCATGTAGCCGCTTCGAGGCCAGGAAGCGCTTTGTGCTCTGCGTGCTCGACTACACCGTAACCTCCAACCATGTTGACCTTCTGGTGAAAGACACTGCCCCGACGTCATTTCGCAGAGCACGCAATCAATAGCTGGACGCGTTGCGCAGGACTGCAACCAGCGTAAAGTGCGCAAAAGGTGCGCTCCGGGAAGGTTGAATAACGCTTCTCCCTTGAACGAATATGCCGAAGTGACAGGGGCTCGGCGTGGTTCGACGGATTCAAGTTACGCATCCGCGGGTTACGTCTCCCGCACTTGATTTGCTGCCAAGGATCGGAATGGGCAGACCCTTTATCGCAGGTGCGAGAGAAGACATTGTGCCTCGTGTCAATGCAATTCTGCGCACGCTAAATACAGCGCGCGAAGCAATCGCCGGGTATCTATTGCCCGGATCAGTGCCGTTACGCGTCGAACACGACCGCGCCGCGCCGCGTGTACTGTTATTGACTTCCACCTTGGGCTCGGGTCATTTGCGCGCCGCACAGGCTGTCGAGGCAGCACTGTTGGAACGCTCGCCCATCCCAACTGTGCAGACGATCGATTTCTGGTCTTTGATGGACGCAGGCGTCGCACAAACCGTACACCAGACCTATCTGCGGTTGGTGCAGGAGCGCCCGGAACTGTACGACCGGATCCATCAGCTCGACCAACGCACCTGGCGATACATCCTGGAGAACAATGAGGCGCCACCGCCCGCTCTGGCCGAGGGCCTGGAACTGCTCGCGGCAACCGGCGCAGAAAACGCACGGCTGGAGTCTGGCGGCGGCCACTACTCGCTGGATCGGGTGCTGTTTCGTTGGCTTTGCGCGGTGCTTCCCGCGCGTGCGCGCAGGAGTTCGGGAAACCGTGCGCTGGGACGGCGCTTACTGATCCATTGGGGCTGGGCGCGCCTTGCGCGACGGCTGGAAGCGCGACTGCACGCCTTCGACCCCGATGTGGTCATAGCCACACAGATGGGTCCGGCGGCCCTGCTCTCCTTCGTGAAAGAACGCCGCCGGTTAACTGCCCCGTTAATCGGCGTATTGACAGATTTCGGTGTGCACGACCTCTGGATTCAGCCAGGGATAGACCACTATTGCGTCGCTCATGACTCGATCGCCGATTTGCCGCGCGTTGCCATCGGACGCTCGCGGTTGTCTGTAACCGGTATTCCTCTGATGCCCGGCTTCCGAAACCCGCCCAGCGTCCGGCAAGCGCGGCTGCAGCTCGGACTCAACCCAAACGCTCCGGTCGTGCTAGTACCGGGCGGTGGTCTGGGCTTGGGGGTGCATGCAGTGGCGGCACGTCTACTTGCGTGTGTGGCTCAGGTGCAAGTGCTCGTATTGGCAGGTCGCAGTTCGTCCGCGCGCAGATCGCTTGCTGCACTCGTCACCAGGTATCCGGGACGACTCAGCGTGTGGGACTGGACCGAGCACACGGAAGTCTTCATCCGTGCGGCCGACGTCGTGGTCGGCAAACCCGGCGGACTGACGGTGGCCGAGGCGCTGGCATGCGGCCGGCCGCTGTTGGCAACGCGCTCATTGCGCGGCCAGGAGGGCTTCAACGTGCGCTTCCTCGAGCAGCAAAGTGTCGGCCGCCTGGTGCCCGAGGACGCTTTGCTGGAGGGCATCGAATCGCTGCTCGCGAATCCCGGTGAACTTGCCCGAATCCAGAATCGCGCGTGGAATCTGGGCAAGCGGGACGGGGCGTCGAGGATCGCAGAATTGTCCCTGGCGTTCGCGCAATCGCGAAGCCACAGCGAGTCTGTGCATACACTGACGGACTGGGTGCGGAGAATCACGCAAAGTTGCCTTCTCAGGGTGGACGACTTGTACCGCAAACGGCATCGATTACAACCCGTCGGAGAGGTACTGTACGTGGGGCGCTCCCGGTATAGCGGTCCTGCAATGGATTTCGCGAACGGTACCCGGTTGGCGCCCGGAGATCTGGTCGGCACGCTGCATTTCAACAACGCGCGTTTCCCCCGGATCGAAGCAGACTCTTCCAGACGAGCGGCGTTGCACTTTGTGCGACTCATGCTCAAGTCCATGCGTATCCTGGCCGACAGAGCACGCCAGGATCCGATGTACTCGGACCTGGCGGTCTACCACGCGGTGAGCTGGCTGCCGCCTCATGGCCATCGGATCGGTTTCATCACTGAACCGTTTCCGGACGGACCCAGGAAGCGCCTGATCTCTGCGTACTTCCGTCTACTGGTGTGGGCGTACGCGCCCGCAGAGCAGACCCGCGCATCGGCCAGGCCGGACCCGACCATTTACTGGCTCACCCGCATGGAACTGCTGCGGCAATTCGGCGACGTGAGCGATGATGTGGAGGACAAAAATGGCAAGACTCCCGCTCGGATTCACGCATCCATCTGAGGCCAGGTTCGTGTACCTGACCTTTGACGACGGGCCGGATCCAAAGTGGACGCCGCGTATCCTCGATATCCTTGCCCAGGCCGTCGTCCCCGCCACCTTCTTCCTCGTAGGCCGGCTCGCCGCTCGCCATCCCGCACTGGTGCGGCGAATGGTCGCAGAGGGCCACGAGGCGGGAAACCACACCTGGAGTCACCGTCATCCCTGGACTGTGCTCTCATCGAAGGCGCGCAAAGAAGTTCACGATGGCGCCGCCGCAATCGCCGGCATCATCGGCCGGGCGCCGAAGTTTTTTCGGCCACCGCACGGGCGTTTGCGCCGTTGCATGATGGAGGAAGCCGAACGCGGTGGTCAGACCCTGATGCTATGGAACCGCAGTGCGGTTGACTGGGGGCCGCTGGGCTCTGCGCGCGGGGTTGCCAACCGACTTAGCGCGGCCCAGGCGGGCGACATCGTCCTGATGCACGACGGCGGCCGAGGCATCAACCACCCTGAAGAACTGCTCAAAGTGCTTCCGGAGTTTCTTTCCAACCTCAGGCGGCGTGGCCTCGTGCCGAGTCTGCTTCCCGATCATATTCGCACGCCACTTCTTTGATCTTCTTTTTGATTTCTGTTTACCTCTCAAGGACTCCTGTCGAGCGCGTATTAAAAAGAAAGTATTGAAAAGGCTTCTCTGTGGCTGATTGGCGTCAACGCCGGCGCCAGACCTGCCAGCGTTCGTAGCCTTGGAACACCGGGATCGAGTCGGTGACCGCCTTGTCTTCGACCAATTCGAGGTAGGGGTCGAGCAGCATGTGCAGCGCTTCAGGTGTAGTGCCGAATGGCGGACCCGTTTCAGTTGCCTTGAAAAAGAAAAACCCGGCCAGTTCGCCGTGCGGTCGGAGAAGTTGCGCCGTTCGCGGCGCGTACCGCGACCACATTTGCGGCGGCAGCGCGCACAGGAACGCTCGTTCGTAAATCACGTCGTAGGGTTTGCCGTAGTCGAACTCGAAGAAGTCGGCGAGCCTGACGATGTCGCCGAAACGGGAAAGGTTCTTCTTCGCCAGTTTCACTGCCGCGGGGCTGAAGTCGATCGCCAGAACGTCGAAACAGTTTTCGGCCAGGTGACCGGCCTCGTACGCCGAACCGCAACCAGGAATCAAGATCCGGCTTCCAGATTTGATGCGCTTCGCGTAGTTGCGCAGTGCGTCCGGTACTTTTCCCGCATCCCACGGCGTCACATGATCGCGGTATCGGCTTTCCCAGAAATCGGATTTCGAACTGTCTTGTGCCAAGAACGGACCTCACCTAACGCAAAGGACGCAAAGGTACGCGAAGGGAAAACGAAAGATTGGATAAAAATCACCAAAACGCCAGGAAAGAGAAGAGGGCGATAACTTGTGCGCGACTATATTCCCGTTTGGCTTTTCCATGTATTTTCCTGGGTTTCCTTGCGTACCTTTGCGCCCTTTGCGTTAAGCACGTTTCATTTTTTATGCGGCTTCGCCGCCCTCAGGACCATAGAACATAACCCAGGTGCAGAAATCGTCGGTGAATTCGACGAAGCGATGCTCGACACCTGCCGGGACGAACAGGACGTCGCCAGTCTCGAAAGGGATGGCGGTCGGCGCCGTTCACGAACAAGCCCGAGCCACGCGAGATCACGTAGATCTCGTCGCGCGTATGCAGCTTTTGCGTGTCCTGCCCGGCAGGGCGGTACATCTTTACCTGCAAGGTGCCGTGCTCGAAACAAAAAGCCGACGGAATGCCTCCCGTTATTTTGGACACGGCGTCGAGCGCATCCGCGACGCTGACCCGCCGCTTGTCCTTCGAGATCGTAAAGTTTTTTTCGGGTATCATGATGTGGTTTTCCCTCGTCCCCCGACCCTCGGCCCTCGTCGCCCCAATTGCTTCCACCGGAAACAGTTGACCGTATGGTCATTCACCATCCCGGTGGCCTGCATGTGGGCATACATGATGGTGCTCCCGACGAACTTGAATCCGCGGCTCTTGAGGTCCTTGCTCATTGCGTCGGATTCCTTCGTGCTGGCGGGTACCTGCTTCATGGTTTTCCAGGAATTCTGGATGGGCCTGCCGTTTGTGAACTGCCAGATGTAGGCGTCGAAGCTGCCGAACTCCTCCTGCACCGCAAGGAAAGCGCGGGCATTGATCACCGCGGATGCGACCTTGAGCCGGTTACGTACGATGCCGGGGTCTTGTAGCAGCTTGGCGATCTTCGCGCTGTCGTAGCGCGCGACCTTTGCGGGGTCGAATTCGCTGAAGGCCTTGCGATAGCCTTCGCGCTTGTTGAGTATGGTGGACCACGACAGGCCCGCCTGCGCGCCTTCCAGGATCAGGAACTCGAACAGTACCCGGTCGTCGTGCTGCGGCACGCCCCATTCGTGGTCGTGGTAGTCAACGTAAAGCGCATTGCCGCCCGTTGACCATTTGCAGCGCGACTTTTCGCTCATTGTTTTGTCAGAAAGGCAGTTGTTGTTGGTCCATTCTTGCGGCGGCGTAGGAGAGCCTGCCGTCGATCATCCGTGCAGCGGCAGTCCAGGGATGGGGTTCGGTGGCGACAGTGTCGAGGATGTGGATGACTTCGATTCCGCACGCCTTGAGGTGGTCGGCAATGAGTCCACGGTGGCAACTGCGCCAGGATTTTTCCGCGCATACTATTGCCGTTGCCTTTGACTTTGCAGCCTCCAGCAGGCGCGAAATGCCAAGGTCGAACTCCACGCTTTCCATGTAATCCGCGTAGCCGCGAAAGGCCGCCTCACGCCACGCAGTGTTCGACGATCCCGGCCGCGGCTCCCGCCGCCCACCCAATTCGGGGAAATGCTGGTACGCAATGCCGTGGCTTGCCAACATTTTCGCCAGCGCTTCGCGATTGAATTGCGGATGGCGGCGGGAAGCGGGAAAGCGGCGTACGTCGGCGATTAACTCGATGCGGTGCGCCGTGAGCATTGCCACGAACGCATCGACCGCAAGCGTCGAGTGGCCGATAGTCAGGAGTCGGGCCAAGTGGTTCACTCTTGCTCTGAAGATCTGCTTTCCGGGAACCGCGGAAGCCCGTCCGCCAGCTTGATCCAGTGAATCTGTTGTTTGGTCCAGATGTGGTCCACCGGCGTGATCTGTCCGGGATCATCCATGCTGGCGAGCGTGACGTCGATGGTTTGCGGCGATTTGTGGAACTGAAACGTCAGTTGCGTGCCGCAGTTCGGGCAGAACTGGCGAAACGCGATTTCGGAAGAATCGAAGCGCGCGGGCTTGCCTCCTGTGAACGCAAAATCGTTGGACCGGAAAGTCGCCCATGACACGAAAGCCGCGCCGCCCGCCCGTCGGCAGATTTCGCAGTGGCAGTGGGTCCCGTTGGATGGCTTTCCGGTGGCCTTGTAGCGGATGCGGCCGCACAGGCAACCTCCGGCGAAAACCTTTCCAGCCATGTCAGACCTCGATGCCGTACTTTCTCAGGAGCGGAACCATGACGCCGTAGCCGACCACGGTGGCAAGTATAGCGGCGAGGAGGCCCGGCCAGAATGCCCATCCTGCGCGCAACGCCAGAGGTAGCACAACGAAAAATGCGAGGGAGGGTAGCACCAGCCAGAACACACCGGTGGATAGTGCCGCAATCCTGGCGCTGTCTCCAGTGTCAATGTACAACCAGATGAACGCCAGAAGTGAGGTGATCGGAAGCGACGCAACCAACGCGCCGAACAGGGTGCTGCGTTTGGCGATCTCGGATATCAAAACGATCAGTGTCGCGGATACCAGGATCTTGACTACGTAGTAGCCCATCACCTTCCCTCTCAATTTGGTCTGCATTCCACTATCAGGAATAACCGCACCAGCTTCCATCCGCGATCCACGGTTACTTTCATTCCGCGTTGCGTTGACGCCATTCCTGGATCGCGATCACGATACCGGCCACATACAGTGCGGCCACAACCAGCAACTGCAATTCAGTGATGGGTCTTTCCCAGAACAAGAAGGCCACCGCGGTGTAACCCATTCCCGCGTGCCCGCAGACGATCGCGGCTTGGCTGGTGAGGGCAAGAGCGCCGGCGCCGTCGGTATCCGTGTAACTGGCCACGCCCATCATGCCACTTACGACCGTTGACAGGATCTGTACCGTGAGTGCAAGACTGACCAGAACCGCCAGTCCGGCAATCGGCTTTACCCAATTCGGCGCGATGCTCGACAGCGGCAACACCACCAGATAATTGCCGGCAAAGTAAAAGCCGATGGCGACCAGCAGACCGAAGCCGAGGAGAAAATTGATTCGGGTAAGCATAGTTGTATTTTGAACACGATAGCAGGGATGAGGCTTACCTGGATGAGAATTTCGGAAACGTGATGTGCCAGATGATGGAGCAAAGGCGACGGAGTGGGAGCAGACCCAGTTACTGCATGTGAATGGGCCGGCCGTAGGCAGGCAATAAGAGCGTTGACGCAAAGGAACGCAAAGTTCGCAAAGGAGTGCAAGAGAAGAACGACGATTGACTATTGTCGGTGCCTACGTACTTCCTTCATCTTCATCCTTGCGCTCGCGACTTGCTGGACTTTCCGTTTTCGGCGGCAGATACTTTGGCGCACCGATTCTCATGGTGCGAGGTGCGCGACGGCCAAAAAGCAATCTGGGTTGATCGTACGTTTCGGTGAATTCAAGGAAACCTGGCACACGCTAAGCCTGTACGAACGCATCGAACAGTTCATCGCGCTGGTACTCGCCAGCCTCATCGCCGTGATCATCCCGATCGCGACCTGGGACCTCGCCAAGGAGGTATTCCTCCTGGCGTGGCACGGGCTTCTCGATCCGCTGGATTCCAGGATGTTCCAGGGGATTTTCGGCCAGATCATGACCCTGCTGATCGCGCTGCTTGCGATCTCGCGCAAGTTCATCATCCTCGAATCCACCCAATACTCGGCGCAGACCATACTCGGGCTCGCCGCCGTGGTGATCGCGTTGGGTGTCACTTACTGGCTTATACGCGACCGCGAGGTGAAGACTGCGGCCGCGAGGTGAGAGGGCAGGGGTCCGGGTACTCGAATCGAAAGGGGACAGGTGCCGCCCGACAGATCGATGAAGCGGGCCTATGGGACTGGCGCTTCCTCCTGGAGGAACTGCAGCACCGCGACCTCTTCCTGGCGCAGCGCCGGCGCGGGGCTTTCGCGGCGCAATCGGGGCGGTGGCGTTCCCGCCGGCAGCGGGAGCGGCGCAGTGCGGCCCTGTTGATAGGCGTGCAACAGCGCCGGATGGACGTAGTACTTCCGGCACACGGCGCGGGTGTTGCCGAGCCGCTCGGCCACGGCGTCGACCGCACGCACGATGTTCTTTTCCGTAGCGCGCTGGCTAGTTGCCGGCCCCGCGGCGCGCAACTCCCGGGCCGCCAGCATTGTTCCCGCCCAGGTGCGAAAGTCCTTGGCGGTAATATCGCGGCCGGTGATCACCCGGAGATACGCATTGACGTCGTCGGAGGCGACGGACTGGCGTTTCCCGGCGGCATCGAGGAACTTGAATAATTCCTGTCCGGGCAGGTCCTGGCATTGCTGGACGATGCGGGCGAGGCGGCGGTCGGTGATCGCCACGTCGTGCTGGACGCCGCTTTTGCCGCGGAAACTGAACCGCAGCGTCGCACCTTTGATCTGAACGTGGCGCCCGCGCAGGGTGGTGAGTCCGAAAGAGCGATTCTCGCGTGCGTATTCGTCGTTGCCGACCCGAATCAACGTCCGATCCAGCAGTTGCACCACGGTAGCAAGGATCTGGCGTCTTGACAGGTCGCGAGCTCTAAGGTCGCGCTCCACACGATCGCGGATATCAGGGAGGACCTCGCTGAACTCCAGGATGCGGCGGAACTTCGACTTGTCGCGTGCTTCGCGGTACGAGGGATGGTAGCGGTACTGCTTGCGGCCGCGCGCGTCGCGCGCGGTGGCCTGAATGTGGCCGTTGGGATCAGGGCAGATCCAAACGTCGGTCCACGCCGGCGGAATCACCAGGGAATTGATGCGTTTGCGCTGCGCAGCATCGCTGATGCGTACGCCGTCCGGTGCGTAGAAGGCCCAACCCCTGCCGGCCCGGCGCCGGGTAATTCCGGCCAAGCCGTCCGTGACATAGCTCAGTCCGGCACGGGCGGCTGCCATGCGGTGCTCGTCATTACGCGGCGAAGCCACCGAATCCTCCTTTTTCAGAAATTGCGGCGGACAACAGTATCCGAATGCTCTGGCGAAAGGCAAGTGCCGGCCGGCCAGGAAGCTAGAACCTGTCGTGGCTCGGGAGTCCCAGGTTGTTGATCCGGGACTTGCGCAGTATCTTGAGCAGCACATTGCGGAAGAATCGAAACAACGGGTAAAGGATGGTGGACAGGCGTTTCGATCGGAACATCCAGTAGGTGAGCCGGTTGAACGTGCCCACACGGCTGCTCATCAACGACAGGACATGGATGGCGTCGGCGCCGTAGTGCAGGGTATTTCCGACCTTGAGCACCATCCCCTCGTCGATGTCGAGACCTTTCGCGGTGATTTCATCCATGATCTTGCCGGCGCCGCGCGCGTTGACCAGGCGCAGCGTGCCAACCGACTCGCGGACTCGAATCATGCCGCAATAGGCGTCGCACGCGGGACACTGCTTGTCGTACACCAGGAGAATCTCGGCAGAATTCACGGGTTCCATGTTGCTTGTGTCGGCAGTAGTTGTTGCGATCGAGGTTCTGCGGGCTCAGTCATGATCCTTGCCTGACGTGTCAGAAAAGCGGGCGCGCAGCATCCATTGAATGCAGCGCTGCGCCCGCTGGTACGCAGCAGATCGAACAGCATGCTTTCCCCCCACTCCTTGTGGAACTGCGCCAGCACTGCGTGACAGAAGGCTTGATGCTCGATCGTCGCGTAGGCGGCGCGAATACAACGGCCGCGATTTACTCGGCCTTGCCTGGTGAAAGTGCTCGTCGTTCCCGTTCGTATTCTTCGTAGCTGGGCGACGGGGCGCCCGGTTTTTCCAAAGGCGTGGATTTCAGACTTTCCTCACGGTTCGCTATGCCCTCGTAGGTATTGCGCGATAATTCGTGCGCGGTGCATCCGCTTGCCAGCAGTAAGAACAGCCCGACGGTCACTGGACGGTCGCAGAGTTTTGAGTTCATTGGCTACGTAACTGGCGTGTTCCAGCCGGTGTTTGAACGCGGGCGACAAGGCAGGGTTGTCCTTCCGGCGAGATCGGGAAAACAGTGAACCGGTCCTGAAAGCCGATCGATTGCAGCAGTCTCGAGATCTTGTGCGCTTCGGGATGATATGCTTCGAGTCCGACAAGGGAACAGCCGACGTCCCTCAGACTGGCGGCCGGGTGATTCTCCACATGCCATTCGATGAGCGTTGGCGCGACACCATCGAGTGGCAGGCTGCCATCGGCGGGAACGGTGATTTGCCAATGGAGCGACCCACGGTTCATCACTTCAATATTGTCCAGCGGAAACGGCGACGCCGCCGTCGCGACGCGAATATCGTTGGTTCGACTGACCCACGTCGCCAGCCGCGGTGTCCTGTTCGAGAGTTCCTGATCGAGCAGGAACCAGCGCGGACGATCGGGATTCGCGGCAGCGGGATTAATCGAAAGTACTTCAAGATACAAGGTATCTCCCAGCCTGAGCACGCAGTTGTGAGTCCCCATGCGCGGATGCTCACCTCCGGCTTGAGGCGTCACTCCTAAAGCGTCCCGCAGGTATTCCACGCCGGTCTCCAGAGACGGCGCCGTGACGACTATGTGGTCGATATGATATGTGACTGCAGCGAAGTAATGGTCGGCAATGATTCACGCGCCTCAGGTGAATGTATGAATTCTGTCTGCGCAATGGCGCCCCCCTGGCAGAGGTGGTCACCGGTCAAACCGCGCAAAGAGTATCGGCGCCAGGATCGCGATTACGATCAACACCATCGCGACGATAAACGCGAAATAAGCCAGCATCGCCAGCGGCGCAAACAGCACGACCGTGGCCAGGATCCACGGCACTGGCGGTGCTGTCCCCATGTCCGCGTCCAGCTTTCTCGATAGCCACGCGGCAAGCCTTCCCTGTGCCGGCTTGGCGCGACGACCGAGCGCTAGCGCCAGTGCCCGGTTCTCGAGCCAGAAGAAAAACACGTACATCTGAACGAACAGGCTGCCGATCAAGATCACCGGCGCCAGGACAAGACCCAGGAGCGTAAGAAGCCCGTGCGTTCCTGCAAGAAACACGAAGGTCCCCGCGGCGCATGCAATGCTTATGAGGACAATGACCAACACGGCCGGAATTACAAGTCTCTTTCGCTCGAGGACATAGAGCCGGAACCCTTCTACTTCCTGGAAACGTCGCGCGAGGTTTTCCGCTTGCTTCAGCGTGTCTAGCGGCAAGAATCGCACGGCCCAGTGCTGCGGTGAGCCTTTTCGGTGTGGAGTCGCCATGACATGACCTCCTGTCCGTAAGAGACAACAAGCATACGAAACTCCGGGCAACAATGCTGAGAAAAATTTCACACCTGCCTGAGCGAAGGAATTGTTCAGGCACTCTGACGTCAGCACTACGATGATCTAAACTGACATCCTTGACCACGGCGGGCGGGCAGTCGTCAGTCCGCTGGGCGCACTCTGAGGGATACAGAACTGCAGCTCGAACAATTCTTTTCCAATTCCGGCCCTCTTGCCTCGGCCATACCCGGCTACCGTCTGCGTCCGCAACAAGTCGAGATGGCGCACGCGGTCGAACAGGCGATCGAAACGCGCAGCGTCCTGATTGCCGAGGCTGGTACGGGTACCGGCAAGACGTTTGCCTACCTGGTGCCGGCGCTTGCCAAGGGCGGCAAGGTGATCATCTCCACCGGCACCAAGACCCTGCAGGACCAGTTGTTCAGCCGCGACATCCCGATGGTGCGCAACGCGCTGCAGGCACCAGTGACGGTGGCCCTACTCAAGGGTCGGGCGAATTATGTTTGCCATTACCACATGGAGCGCGCCAAGAACGACGGCCGCTTCCTGGACCGCGACGACGTGGTGTTTCTGGCCCGCATCGAGTCCTATGCCAGGAGCAGCAAGACTGGCGATCGCAGCGGACTGGCGGAAGTGCCGGAGGATGCGACCGTCTGGCCACAGGTAACGTCGACACGCGAGAACTGCCTCGGCGGCGATTGCCCGAACTACAAACAGTGTTTCGTAATGGAGGCGCGCAAGCAGGCGATGGCAGCGGACGTGGTGGTGGTGAACCATCACCTGTTCTTCGCCGACGTGGTGCTGCGCGACGAAGGCGTGGCGGAGCTGCTGCCCGCGTGCAATACCGTGATCTTCGACGAAGCGCACCAACTGCCCGAGACCGCCAGTTTGTTCTTCGGTGAAACCGTCTCCACTCATCAACTGATCGAACTCGGGCGCGACACCCGTATGGAAGCTGCCACGTCGGCAAAAGACAATCCGGCACTGGCGGATGCCGCTTCGCACCTGGAAAAAGCTGCGCGCGACCTGCGGCTGCAGGTGCGCGACGACATCGGCCGCCAGCCTTACGCGCAGGCCGCGGCAAACCGCGAATTTTGCGACGCATTGAACGTGGCGGTGACACGGCTCACCGAGCTTGCGGAGGTGCTGAAGTCGCAGGCCGATCGCTCCGAAGGGCTGCACAACTGCTGGATGCGGGGGATGGAGACGCTGGACCGCCTGGGCCGCTGGCAGGAGGAAGAGGACCGCGAGCGGGTGCGCTGGGTCGAGATTTTTGCCCATTCGGTGCACCTGAACTCGACGCCGCTCTCGATAGCGGACATCTTCCATCACCAGATCAGCGGCCATCCGCGCGCCTGGATCTTTACGTCCGCTACGCTATCGGTGGGCGGCGACTTCTCTCATTACCAACGCGAGATGGGCCTGGACAATGCGGCCACCGCATTCTGGGAAAGCCCTTTCGACTACCTGAATCAGGCACTGCTTTATGTTCCCGAGAAACTGCCGGAACCGAACTCGGAGGGCTACACCCGGGCGTTGGTGGACGCGGCGCTGCCGGTGATCGAGGCCGCTGAGGGCCGGACCTTTTTCCTCTTTACCAGCCTCAGGGCGATGCGCGAGGCGCGCGAATTGATGGAGACGGGAATGAAGCGCATGGGCATGGAGTATCCGTTGCTGATGCAGGGGGAGGGCTCGCGCACCGAGCTGCTTGAGCGCTTCCGCAAGCTCGGCAACGCTGTGTTGTTGGGGAGCGCGTCGTTCTGGGAAGGCGTGGACGTCAAAGGGGAGGCGTTGTCGCTGGTGATCATCGACCGGTTGCCGTTCGCCCCTCCCGACGATCCGGTGCTCGCGGCGCGCATCGAGAAGATGAACAGAGAGGGCCGAAACGCCTTTATGGAATACCAGGTGCCGCAGGCGGTCATCACGCTCAAGCAGGGCTCGGGCAGATTGATCCGCGACGAGAACGATCGCGGCGTGCTGATGATCTGCGACCCGCGCCTGATCTCCAGGCACTACGGCAAGCGCATCTGGCGTAGTCTACCGCCGATGAAACGCACCCGGGATCTCGGCGAGGTGTGCGACTTCTACAAGAGCATCGCCGCCAACCAAGCGGCCGCGGCGCGCTGATCGCGCAAGTCAGTCCAGGAAAAACATCGGCCAGATCACGAAAAAGGCCGCCCACAGCACCACCACCCACATCAGCACGATTATCGCAGCGGCGATCCAGCTGCGCGGTGTCGGTTGTCGCGATTCGACCCACGATTGCGCCCTTGCACGCGCGTCCGCCAATGCTTCCGCAGGCACCAGCTTCAGCACCAGGCAAATCCCGAGAGGCAGAAGAATCAGTTCGTCCAGATAGCCCAGAACGGGAATGAAATCGGGGATCAGGTCTATAGGTGAAAGCGCGTAAGCGACGATCATCATCGCCAGCACCCTGGCATACCACGGAGTGCGCGGATCGCGGCAGGCAAACCAGAGCGCCATGACCTCACGTTTGAGGGTGGCGGCCCAGATTTTCAGCCGCTGCATCACGACTACGCGGCGACCTCGCCGTAGAGGTCGTGGGCGTCACTGCGCGTGACGAGTACCTGTACGAACTCGCCCGCATGGAGCCCCTTGGCTTTCCTGATATGCACCACGCCGTCGATTTCGGGCGCATCCGCGCTGGAGCGGCCGACTGCGCCCGTTTCGCCGGACTCGTCGATGAGGACAGCAAGCGTCCTGCCGATTTTCTGTTGTAACCGGCGCGCGCTGATTTTCTCTTGCACCGCCATGAAGCGCGCGCGGCGCTCTTCCCTGATCTCCGGCGGGACCGGGTCGGACAGCGCATTGGCGGCGGCGCCGTCCACTGGAGAATAGGCGAAACAGCCGACGCGATCGAGTTGCGCGTCTTCCAGGAACTGCAGCAGTTCTTCGAATTCCGCTTCAGTTTCGCCCGGGAAACCGGCGATGAACGTGCTGCGGATGGTGATGTCGGGGCAGATTTCGCGCCACGCGCGGATGCGTTCGAGATTGCTCTCGGCGTTGGCCGGGCGCTTCATGAGCTTGAGGATGCGCGGGCTGGCGTGTTGGAAGGGTACGTCGAGATAGGGCAGCACCTTTCCTTTTGCCATCAGCGGCACGATTTCGTCCACGTGCGGGTAGGGGTAGACGTAATGCAGCCGCACCCACACGCCGAGATCGCCGAGCGCGCGCGTCAGTTCGGTCATGCGCGTTTTCAGCGGGCGCCCGCCCCAGAACCCGGTGCGGTAGCGGACGTCCACGCCGTAGGCGCTGGTGTCCTGCGAGATTACCAGCAGTTCCTTCACCCCCGCTCTTACCAGATTCTCGGCTTCCTGCATGACTTCGCCCACGGGGCGGCTCACCAAGTCACCGCGCATCGAGGGAATGATGCAGAAAGTGCAACGATGGTTGCAGCCCTCGGCGATTTTCAGATACGCGAAATGCTTCGGGGTGAGCCTGATGCCCTGCGGCGGCACGAGATCGACGAAAGGATCGTGGGGCTTGGGCAGGTGCGAGTGCACCGCGTTCATTACATCTTCGGTGGCGTGAGGGCCGGTGACGGCGAGCACACGCGGGTGCGCGTCTTTCACAATGCTGCCCTTGGCGCCCAGGCAGCCAGTGACGATGACCTTGCCATTCTCCGCGAGCGCTTCGCCGATCGCGTCCAGCGATTCCTCCACCGCGGCATCGATGAAGCCGCAGGTGTTGACGACGACGAGATCGGCATCCCGGTAGCTGCCGGAGATCACATATCCCTCGGCCCGAAGCTGGGTGAGGATGCGCTCGGAATCGACCAGCGCCTTCGGACAGCCGAGCGAAACGAAACCTACCCTGGGCGTTTCAGCGGCAGTCTTGCGGGACTTGACGGCGGTCATTCGGAGTTGGGTGGGATGAAAAACGGCGCGGGATCATCGATCCCGCGCCGTTTTCGCATTGAATTGGGGCTTCAGCCGGTCTTCTTCTGCGGTTGCTTGAAGCTGTCGGTGTCGGGTGCGGGCGCTTCCGGCTTGCCGTCTGCAGTTTGCACGCCGAAGTTGCCGAAAGGGAAGTTGCCGAAGATGGAGCGCGCCTGTTTCTGGAGTTGCTGTTGCATGTCGAGGAACGTGTTGGCGCTCTGCTCGAGGTAACTCGACATCAGTCCCTGGATGGTCGGGCCCTGCATCTTTACGAACTGGCTCCAGGCTTCGGCATTGAGCATCGGGTTGTCCCCGAATTTGGGCATGCTCTGTTCCTGCAGGCGGCGCTGGATTTCGATGAAAGTCTGGATGTTCTTCTCGAGATAACCGCCCATCATTCCCTGCATCGCATTGCCGTAGAAGCGAATGATCTGCGACAGCATGTCGGAAGTGAACATCGGCGCGCCGGCGCTCTCTTCTTCGAGAATGATCTGCATCAGAATGCTGCGGGTGAGATCTTCCTCGCTCTTGGCATCCATGACCTTGAAGACGACCTGGTCAAGCACCAGTTGTTTGACGTCGGCGAGCGTGATGTAGCTGCTGGTGGCGGTGTCGTAAAGCCGACGATTCGGATATTTCTTGATCAGGCGGATGTCTTCAGTCATTTTTGTGCAGTCCGGAAAATTTCCCGAAGGCGTTCGGATTGACGACGGCGCCCGCTCTGCCGCGGCGCGCGAGAGCCGAATTATAACCTTTTGAAAATTAGGTTTTCCAGTGTTTATGCAGTGCCGTAAAAAAAGTTGACAGGGTCTCGCACGGCCCTTAATATTCTCCTGGTGCGATGCAGCAATAAGGACTCACAGGAATTCTAGATGTAAGGGTTTCCATCTAATAAACAGTATGTTGAGAGGTGATTACGGTGGACGATAAAATTTCTGCACTGAACAAGAAGCACGTCGAGACTGCGCTTGAGGCGGCACAGATCGTGTTCGACACCATCGAGAAACTTACGCTGCTCAACATCGAGGCGGCAAAGATGCTGTTCCAGGAGGGTGTGGCGAGTGCCAAGACCCTCGCTTCCGTTACTGGCATCGAACAACTGAACCAGTGGCGCGAAGGACAGGCGCGGGCCGGCGTCGACAAAGTTCTGGGGTATTCGCGCAACGCCTACGAGATCGGATTCAAAGCCCAGGCCGATATCGGCGAATTGCTGGAACAGAGCTTGCTTGTATCAGGTCAGGAAGTACGGGACTGGGTTGAGGTGGCGTTGAAATCCTCCCCGGTGGGCCAGTCGGAAGCCGCGGCTTCTGCAGCAAACGCGGCGATGGTCAATGCCCGAAGGATGATCGAGGGAATTTCGAAGGCCGCAAAGCAGGCGGCAGGATACGCGGATGCCAACGTCAGGGCGGCCGCGACGGCGACGGCGGAAGCCGTGAAGGGCGCCGCGAAGTAACGGATACAAGGCTCCTCCCCCTTTATCTAAAGGTTTTCCTTTGGTAAAGGTTCACCCCGGCGGGTTAAACCTCCGGGGTTTTTTTTGCCCATTCCTGGTGCGCAAAAAACGGCAGAAAATTGACGCGGCGCGGCACAAAGGAGGTGCCCGAACGCGGATCAAATCGTACCAACAATGCCCAAGATACCCTGATACACCGAAGGGTTATAGGGCACTTTGAATCCAAAAAGTGAGTAGCCAAAGGCCGCGTGCACAGGCGCGCAGCTATCTGGCGAACTTGGATGCGGTCTTGAGTCAGAACGCTGATCGAGGGGCTCTACTGTCTTGCTGGTTCTGTCACGATGGTCACGTGGTCACGACGGTCATCGCTTTTACGACATATGTTGTCCGCCGTTGATCGATATGTTGGCGCCAGTAACAAAGGCAGCTTCATCCGAGGCCAGATAGATGATCAGGCCAGCCACTTCCTCCGGTTTTCCGAGGCGGCCCAACGGGATCTGCGGCAGGATTTTCGAGTCCAGAATGTCCTGCGGGATCGCGGTCACCATTTTGGTGCCGATGTAACCCGGCGAGATGGTGTTCACGGTCACGCCCTTTTTCGCGACTTCGTACGCCAGCGCCTTCGTGAAGCCATGCATGCCGGCCTTCGCCGCCGAATAATTGGTTTGGCCGAACGCGCCTTTCTGGCCATTCACCGATGACACGTTGATCACGCGTCCCCAATTTCGCTCGACCATTCCGTCGAGCACCTGTTTGGTCATGTTGAAGACACTGTCCAGGTTGGTGTGGATCACCGCATCCCAGTCGGCCTTGGCCATCTTCTTGAAGGTCATGTCGCGGGTTATGCCGGCATTGTTGACTAATACGTCCACTGTGCCGACCTCGGCCTCGATGCGTTTGACGCATGCGGCACAGGAATCGTAATCCGTGACATCTGCCGGATACGCCTGAAAGCTGTACCCGCGGGTCTTCATTCCCGCAAGCCATTCCTTCGCAGTCTTGTTGCCGGGCGAATAGGTGGTGACGACGGCGTAGCCCTGGTCCGCCATCTTGGTGCAGATGGACTCGCCGAGTCCACCCATTCCCCCGGTTACGAGTACGTTTCGCTTTGCCATGTCTGTGTTCCCCCTGACTTTTCTTGATTGATCTCTGCCGCCACGCACGGGGCCTCAACGGAATTTTTCTTTCACGTACCGCCCCGGTGCCGGTTCGATGGCGGGAAATCGCGTGCTACCCGATGCAAGCGGTGCGGGCCGTTTGTTGCCGGACCTCTCGCGCAGCCAGCTCGCCCAGTGCGGCCACCAGCTGCCGTATTGCTGCGCCGCACCCGCAACCCACGCGTCCGCGTTCGGCACAGTTGCGGAATTGGTCCAATAGTGGCGGTGCTTCTTCGTTGCCGGATTGACGATACCTGCCACGTGTCCGCTCGCGCCGAGCACAAACTCGGTGCGTCCGCCCAGCAATGACGCACTCAAATGCGCGGTCTTCCAGGGAACGATGTGATCTTCGCGGGTGGCCAGCACGAAGGCCGGCACGTCGATACTGCCCAAGTGCACGGGTACACCACACGATTCGAGTTTACCGGGAATTCTCAGATTGTTCTCGAGGTACATGTTGCGCAGGTAATAGGTGTATAGACGTCCCGGTAGGTTGGCTCCGTCGGCGTTCCAGTAGAGCAGGTCGAAAGGTTTCGGTTCCCTGCCTTTCAGATAGTTGTTGATTACGAAATGCCACACCAGGTCGTTTGCGCGCAGCGTCGCAAAGGTCGCGGCGAGCCGGCTTCCGGGCATCGAGCCGCCATTGCGAAATTCCTGCTCGGCGCGCTCCACGAATTCCTGGTCCACAAAGACGCTGATGTCGCCGGTCTCGGAAAAATCCAGCATCGAGGCGAGCAAAGTGAGCGAGGCCACCGAGGCATCGTTTTTCTGCGCCATGACGGCGAGCGCGGTCGCAAGCAGCGTGCCGCCAACGCAGAAACCCAGCGTGTTGACCCGATCGGCGCCGGTAATCGCGCGCACCGCATCGAGCTGGGTCGATACCCCCTCGCGGACATAGTCGTCCCACGTGAGATGTCCGAGTTCCGGAGGAATGTTGCGCCATGAGACGATGAAAGTCGTGAATTCCTGCTCGACGCAGTAGCGCACGAAGGAATTCTCCGGCTGCAGGTCGAGAATGTAATACTTGTTGATGAACGGCGGCACGATTAGCAGCGGCCGTTCGAAAACCTGGTCGGTGGACGGGGCGTACTGGATCAGCTGCATCACTTCGTTCTCCAGCACAACTGCGCCGGGCGTGATCGCGAGATTGCGGCCGACTTCGAAGGCACGCTCGTCGGTCATCGAAATGCGGCCGCGCGCGAGGTCCGCGGCGAACAACTTCATCCCCTGCGTCAGACTTTCGCCAAGGCTCTCGCTGGCGAGCTTGATGACTTCCGGATTGGTCGCGGCGAAATTTGTGGGCGCGATCGCGTCCGCGAACTGGCGCAGCACGAATTGCAGACGCCGTTTGGCGTGACCGTCGAGTTCAGCGAGCTCGCCCAGTTCGTTGAGGAAGCGCGCGTTCAAAAGGTATGTTTTCCGCAGGTAGCGGAAGAATGGCAACTCACTCCATTCCGGCGCATCGAAGCGGTGATCCCCGGCAGCGGCGCCATCCGGTACCGTGTCGTTGCCGCCCCCGAGCAGGTGACTCCAGAGTGAAAGGTGCTCCTGATAGAGGCGTTCCTGGAGCGAGCGCATCCTCTCGCGCTGCGTATCGGAACCGAATGCCAGAGCGCGCATCAGTTCGGCAAATTCGAGGCGTCCGGAAGAGGGAAGCTGGCGCAGGAAATCTTCGACCAGCGCCTGATTGGCTTTGGCGAGTTCCTGATAGACGCCGGGAGTGGATTCCGCAGGTAGGTTCATTTCCCGGTGGACGCCGGACGACAAGAATCAAGGTCACGACACGTTTGGGATTCTTGACTGCACCCCCATTCAAGTCAAGCTGCACACGCCGCTGTCTCCTAACCGTGACCCCTTGCCAGGAAACCCACCAGTGCGATCGAGCCGATGCCCAGTGATATGAGCGAAACCTGCTCGAGCGTGGCGCGAAGTTCCGGTCGCCTGTGCAGCCCCGGAATCAGGTCGGCCACAGAAACGTAGAGCATGCTGGCCACTGCCAGCCCGAGCAGTGCCGGAATCCACTGCTGCAGCGGTTGCAGTGCGAAGTACGCAAGCAATCCGCCTATCAGCGTAGCAAGACTCGACACCAGGTTGAAGACGAAGGCGCGTGTGCGGCCGAAACCGGAGTGCAGCAGGATCAGGAAATCGCCGACTTCCTGCGGAATTTCGTGGGCGATGATCGCCACGGCTGTGACGATGCCCAGACCGGTGTCGGCCATGAACGCGGCGGCGATCAGGATGCCATCCACGAAGTTGTGGATGGTGTCGCCAACCATGATCATCATGCCGCTGCGGCCGTGGTCGTTGGAATTGGCGGGATGATCATGCGCTTCGCACTCCTCGGCATGACAATGACGCCACAGCACCAGTTTCTCCAGCACGAAAAACAAGAGAATCCCGGCCAGGATCACCGCGGTGAATGTATGCACGCTGGCGGCCCGCTCGAGTGCGTGCGGCAGGATTTCTAGGAACACCGCGCCGAGCAGCGCACCGATGGCGTAGCTGATCAGCATCGGGATGCGTGCCGGGGATGCGCGCAGAGCAAACGCCGCGGCAGCGAGCACGCTCAGCACCGCGCCGACGATGGTCGCGACGACAATCCAGGCAAGAGTGGACATGAACGAAGATGGAGTCTGAAAGATGGACTGCCGGCCAGTATAGCCGGGCTGTCAAGCCCTCAGTCGGTGAGCCAGATCAGGGCGGCCATGCGACCGGTGACTTTATCGCGCCGGTGGGAGAAGAAGCGGCGCGAGTCGGTGTACGTGCAGAGGCCGCCCCCATAGATCTGCGTCACGCCGCTTGCCCGGAGACGCTGCCGGGCGAGCGCGAAGAGGTCGGCCAGCCATTTCCCCGGTTTGTGGGCGACGAATGCTGAGGCTGCATCCGCGCTTCTTGCCAAAAATACATCGCGCACGTCAGCGCCGACCTCGAAAGCGGATGGGCCGATGGCAGGGCCGAGGTAGGCAAGCAGCTCATCGCCAGTGGTGCCCATAGTGCGTATCGTGTTTTCCAGTACGCCCGCCGCCAGCCCGCGCCACCCTGCGTGGGCCGCCGCAACAACGCTGCCGGCGCGATCCGTGAGCAGCACCGGCAGGCAATCTGCCACCATGACTGTGCACACCGAACCCGGGTTCCTGGCAACTGCAGCGTCGCCTTCCACCGGTTGCTGGATTTGGTCGGCATCGACCACCTGTGCGCCGTGGACCTGCAGCAGCCACCGGGGTTCGGCGTGAAGAATATCCCGCAGCGCTGCGCGGTTGACCCGCACCGACTGAATGTCGTCGTCGATACGTTGCCCCAGGTTCATGCTGGCGAACGGACCCGTGCTCACGCCGCCGCTGCGGGTGGTAATGAGTGCACGCACGTTTACCGGGGCCGGCCAGTCGGGGACGATCCAGTCGCGAGGGGGCTCAAGCATTTCGCAGCACCGACAACAAATGCGCGATGTCCGGCGGCATCGGCGCCTGCCACGTCAGTGTTTCGCCGGTTTGCGGATGAACGAGCGCGAGCCTCGCGGCGTGTAGCGCCTGGCGGGGAAAATCCAGCACCTCCACGGGAAGTTTCGTGCTGCGATTCTTGAAGCGATACACCGGATCCCCGATCAACGGATGTCCGATCGAGTGCAAGTGCACACGAATTTGATGCGTGCGCCCGGTTTCAAGGCGACAGCTCAGCAGCGTCCAGGACGGCCCGCGCTCGAGCACGGCGTAGTGCGTGGTGGCGGCCTTGCCCCTGGCCGTCACCGCCATCCTGGTGCGGCTCACCGGGTGGCGGCCGATCGGTGCTTCGACGACGGCGTCGCGCGCCACGATGCCGTGCACCACCGCAGAGTAACCTCGGTGAACAGAACGCGACTGCAACTGGCGAACCAGATCGACCTGTGCAGGAATTGTCTTTGCCACCACCAGTAGTCCGCTGGTGTCCTTGTCGAGTCGGTGTACGATGCCTGCTCGCGGCACGCCGGATAGTTTCGGCGCGTGGCGGAGCAGTGCGTTCAACAACGTGCCGCTCCAGTTGCCGCTGCCGGGATGCACAACCAGACCGGCGGGCTTGTCGATCACCATGATCTGGTCGTCTTCGAAGACAACTTGCAGCGGGATGTCCTCGGGGCGATGCGACGCGTCCCCAGGGGCCGGTTGCGGCGCAACGACGATCGTTTCGCCGCCCCACACTTTCGCCTTGGCGGAGGCGGGTTCGCCATTCATGGTCACGTGCCCGCTGCGAATCCATTCCTGAAGACGGTTGCGCGAGTACTCGGGCAGCAGCCGGACCAGCGCTTGATCGAGGCGCATGCCTGCGCATTGCGCGGGAACGGCGAGGTAATGATGCCGGTCAGACGAAGGGTTTTCTATATAATTCGACAATTTTGTTGCGGATTCCTTCATGAGACGTAGTGTAGCGATTCTTGCCTTGTTGCTGGCCGCCGGATGCGCGCTGGACCCGGTCGACGAAACCAAGACCTGGGGCCCGGAACGGATATACAGCGCCGCGCGCGAGGAACTCGACGGCAAGAACTACCAGAAGGCGATCGGCTTTTACGAGAAGCTGGAATCGCGATATCCGTACGGTCGTTACGCCCAGATGGCGCAGATCGAAAGCGCGTACGCCTACTGGAAAGACGGCGAAGTGGCACAGGCGCTGGCGGCCTGCGAACGTTTCATCAAATTGCACCCCGATCATGCACGCGTGGATTACGCCTACTATCTGAAAGGGCGTATCAACTTCAATGAAGACTTGGGACTGACGGGCTATCTCGCGGAAAAGGACATGACTGAGCGCGATCCGCGAGCGGCGAGGGAGGCTTTCGACGCGTTTCGCGAACTGCTAGCGCGCTTTCCGCAAAGCCCGTACGCACCCGATGCGCGCGCACGCATGAACTATCTGGTAAATGCGCTGGCCGCGGCCGAGGTCAACGTTGCCGAGTATTACCTGCGGCGCGGCGCCTTTGTCGCCGCGGTCAACCGCGCCCAGTTTGCGCTGATCAACTACCCCAAGGCGCCGGCGATCGAGCGCGCCCTCAAGGTGCTGGTCAAGGCGTACGACGAGATGGGCCTGTCCGACCTGCGCGACGATGCCAGGCGAACGCTGGACTCGAATTTCCCCGAGTCCAGCGTCAAGGTCCGTCAGAGCAAGTCGTGGTGGAAACCCTGGTGATCAGAACGTCGTCGGACAGCACGAGACCGCGCTGAAAATCCGCTGGCGTTTCGAACGCCTTGTCCCCGGAGCCGCTTGCGCGCGCGGTAAACTCGTCGACCATGGCCAGCGCCATGCGCCCGTTTGCGGGATGTCCCTGTTATCTTCCACGATAAAGAATGCGGCTGAGATGCATGGTCACGGCGGAGCGCCTGGCGCGGGCAGGTGAGGTGGCGCCTGGAATCGCTGCCCGCGCGCGGGTGACCTCGTCGCCAACGTGCCCGCGCGTCAGGGTAAGGTGAGTTCCGGCCTGTCCCGAAACTGCTCCAGCGCTTCCGGATTCGCGAGCGCATCGAGGTTCTTCACCGGGTTGCCGTGCACCACATTGCGTACCGCGAGTTCAACGATCTTGCCGCTCTTGGTGCGCGGAATATCGGCGACCTGGACGATCTTCGCGGGTACATGGCGGGGCGTGGTGTTGACGCGAATCCGATCCCTGATTTTCCTTGCCAGCGCATCGTCGAGCGCCAGTCCGTCGCGCAGGCGCACGAACAGCACCACGCGGACGTCGTTGTCCCAGTCCTGGCCGATCACCAGGCTTTCCACCACTTCATCGAGTTGCTCGACCTGGCGATAGATCTCGGCGGTGCCGATGCGAACGCCGCCGGGATTGAGCGTCGCGTCCGAGCGTCCGTAGATGACGGCGGTGCCGCGCGGTGTCAGTTCCATGTAATCGCCATGGCACCAGATACTGCGGGAAGCGCTCGAAGTACCCGGCGCGGTACTTGGCGCCGTCGGGATCGTTCCAGAAATAAATCGGCATGGAAGGAAATGGCGTTAGTGCACACCAGTTCGCCCTTTGCGCCAATGACAGCGTTGCCGTCGTCGTCGAATACCTGCACGTTCATTCCGAATCCGCGGCACTGGATTTCACCGCGGTACACCGGAACCGTCGGGTTGCCGAGCACGAAGCAGGAAGCGATGTCGGTCCCGCCGGAAATCGAGGACAGCAGTACGTCTTTCTTGATCGCGCGATAGACGTAGTCGAATCCCTCCGGCACCAGCGGCGAACCGGTCGAGGTGATGGTCTCGACCGACGCCAGCGCGGTGGGTATCCATCGGCCTGGCACCAGCCTTGTTGAGCGCGTCGATGTATTTGGCAGAGGTGCCGAACACGGTCATGCGCTCTTCGTCGGCGAAGTCGAACAGTACTCTCGGGCCGGGATGGAAAGGCGAACCGTCGTACAGAAGCAGCGTGACGCCGGTGGCGAGGCCGGAAGCAAGCCAGTTCCACATCATCCAGCCGCAGGTGGTGAAGTAGAACAGACGGTCGCCGCGTTTCAGATCGGTGTGCAGCTGATGCTCCTTGAGATGCTGCAGGAGCGTACCGCCGGCACCGTGAACGATGCATTTCGGCACGCCGGTGGTGCCGGAGGAGTAAAGGATAAAGAGCGGGTGATTGAACGGAAGGCGCGGGAACGCGATCTCGCGGCCGTGATACGCGCCGACGAAGTCGGCGAGATGCACCGCCTTCCGGATTCCGGAAACGTCGGGTTTGTCGCGGGTGTAGGAGACGATCACCGTGCGCGTCAGCGTGGGCAGATTCCTTGCGATCTCGGCAATGCGCGGCAGCGTATCGTGGGTCTTGCCGTTGTAGTAGTAGCCCTCGACCGCGAACAGCACTTTGGGTCCGATCTGTCCAAAACGGTCGAGGACCCCCTGGGCGCCGAAGTCGGGCGAACACGACGACCAGATCGCACCGAGGCTGGAGGCGGCAAGCATGAAGATGATGGTCTCGGGCATGTTCGGCATGAAGGCCGCAATCCGGTCGCCTTCCTTCGCGCCTGCGGCCGACAAAGCCTGCGCTGTTCGCGATACCGCGTCGTACACTTCGGTGTAGCTCATGCGACGGCGCACCTTGTCCTCGCCCCGGAACACCATCGCGGTGCCGTCATCCCGCCGACGCAGCAGGTTTTCGGCAAAGTTCAAGCGCGCATCCGGAAACCACTTCGCTCCCGGCATCTTGCCGCCATCTACCAGTACCCGCTCGCCGCGAGTTTCGGCCACCACACCGCAGAAATCCCAGATTGCAGTCCAGAACTGTTCCGGTTCGCGCACCGACCAGTCGTAGAGCTGCGGCGAGTCCCTGACACCGGCGTTCCAGCGCTGATTGACCAGGTGGATGAAGCGCGTGATGTTGGACCTCGCGATTCGCTCCCGCGAAGGTCGCCACAGCACTGTTGGCGAGGATTGAGTCATCGTACGGAGGTCAGGATCCTTCGACGCAATGGCGCAAAGGCGCAAAGACGCAAAGGCGCAAAGGAAAACGTGAGATTGTCATGCGTCGCAGGCACAAAGCGCACAGAAACCGGCATTGTTCTTTTCGCCACTCCGCACTTTGTGTTTCATGATTCGCGTTCTTATCGTAAGCACTCTTCTTTTCTTTGCGTCTTCGCGCCTTTGCGTCAACTTATCTCAGTCACACTCGGGGCGCATTTGCGGGAACAGGATCACGTCCCGGATCGAGGGACTGTCGGTGAACAGCATCACCAGGCGATCGACGCCGATGCCTTCGCCCGCCGTGGGCGGCAGGCCGTACTCGAGCGCCCGCACATAATCGGCGTCGTAGTACATCGCTTCCTCGTCGCCGGCCTCCTTGGCCCTGGCCTGCTCCGAGAACCGTTCGGCCTGGTCTTCCGGGTCGTTCAGTTCTGAAAATCCGTTTGCCAATCTCGCGGCCGGTAATGAACAGCTCGAAGCGGTCGGTGACCGCGGGATTGGTATCATTGCGGCGCGCCAGCGGCGAGACGTCAGTCGGATGGGCGACGATGAAAGTCGGCTGGATCAGCTTGTCCTCCGTGGTCTGCTCGAACAGCTTGAGTTGCAGCAATCCCAGGCCGTCGGTAGGGAAGACCTCGACTTTGAAAGCATCGAGCGCTGCGCGCAAATATGCGGTGTTGCCAAGTTCCGCAAGTGGGTATGTCGGGTTGTACTTGGCAATGGCCTCGGCCATGGTGAGCCGATCGAAGCGCTTGCCCAGATCCATGGTCTCGCCCTGATAGCGGAGCGTGGCCGTGCCGAGCACATCCTGCGCGACATGCAGCAGCAGCAGCTCGGTGAGATCCATCAGATTGTTGTAGTCCTGGTAGGCCTCGTAGAACTCCAGCATGGTGAACTCCGGGTTATGCCGGGTCGATATGCCTTCGTTGCGGAAGTTGCGATTGATCTCGAACACCTTCTCGATTCCGCCCACCACCAGCCGCTTGAGGTAAAGCTCGGGCGCGATGCGCAGGTAGAGATCCATGTCGAGCGCGTTGTGATGCGTGACGAAGGGCCGCGCCGCCGCACCGCCCGGGATGGGCTGCATCATCGGCGTTTCGACTTCAAGATAACCGCGCGCCACGAAGAATTCGCGGATCGCCTGGATCATCCGGGAACGCATCTTGAAGACCCGCTGCGCTTCGGGATTCGTGATCAGATCGAGATATCGCTGGCGGTACTTGGCTTCCTGGTCGGCCAGACCGTGGAACTTCTCGGGCAAAGGCCGCAGCGACTTGGCAAGCAGGCGCACGCCGGTGGCCTTGACGGTAAGTTCGCCGGTCTTGGTCTTGAACAGCGTCCCGGTCGCGCCGACGATGTCGCCGAGGTCCCAGTGCTTGAATGCGGCGTGCACCGCTTCACCGGTCACGTCGTTGGTAACGTAAATCTGGATGCGCCCGGACATGTCCTGGATGGTGGCGAAGCTCGCCTTGCCCATCACGCGCTTGAGCATCATCCGCCCGGCAACCGACACTTCGACTTTCTGCGGCTCCAGCTCTTCATTCGACCTGGCGCCATAGTCACGATGCAAATCGGCGGCAAGGTACCCGCGACGGAAATCGTTGGGAAAGGCATTTCCCTGCGCACGCAACTCGCGCAGCTTGGTCCGCCGTTCTTCGACGATCTGGTTGGTGTCCTGCTGCTTGTTGGTTTCGTTGTCGGTCATTTTTTGCCCTGCAGGCAAAGGCGTATCACACAATGCAGATCAAAATCTCACCACGAACACACGAAGAACGCAAAGGCGCACCAAGAAAGACTGAGCTTCCCTGCGTTTTACGCCTTCCAAGCGATAGCGCCTATGCTGCCCGTTTCACCTGGTTCGACAGCCAGTCGTTCAAGAACTGCTCCGGTGAAGTCTGACCGAGCGTTGAATGGTGTCGAACACGGTTGTAGAAGATTTCAATGTATTGGAATACATCGGCCTTGGCATCAGCCCTCGTGCGATAACGGCTCCCATGAACACGTTCGTTCTTCAGGCTGTTGAAGAAGCTCTCGGTGGGCGCGTTGTCCCAGCAGTTGCCCTTGCGGCTCATCGAACAGCGCATGCCGTATTCAGCCAGCTTCGCCTGGAGGGCCTGACTCGCATACTGCACGCCGCGATCGGAGTGATGAACGAGTCCGGGGGTAGGCCGACGGCGGAACCAGGCCATGGTGAGCGCGTCGGTTACCAGATCGGCGGTCAGCCGCTCCTTGAGCGCCCAGCCCACGATCTCCCGATTAAAGAAGTCCATCACCACGGCCAGATACAGCCAGCCTTCATCGGTGGCGATGTAGGTGATATCCGCGCCCCAGGTCTGATTCGGCTCGCAGGGAGAGAAGTCGCGGGCCACCAGGTTCTGCGCCACCGGCAGCCCGTGCTGGGAGTCAGTCGTCGCCTTCCAGCGCCGCTTGTGGCGAGCCCGGATGTCGTGCCCGCGCATCAAGCGCTCCACGCGCGCCTTGCCCACGCAATGGCCGCGATCGCGCAGTTCCCGATGCATGCGCGGAGAGCCGTAAGCGCCCTTGAATTGGGCGTGAATCGCCCGGATCAGCGCCAGCAACTGCGCATCGGTAAGACGCCCCGAGTTCTGCTTACCGCCACTGCGCCAAGCCCTCCATCCGCTCAGGCTCACTCCCAACACTTCACACATCACGCTCGAGGGCCAGAGCCCGGCCCGCTGCTCGATCCAGGCGTACTTCACAGCGCATCCTTGGCGAAGTACGCCGTCGCTTTTTTTAAAATCTCATTCTCCATCTTCAGCCGCGCGTTCTCCGCGCGCAAACGGGAGAGCTCCATCTGCTCCTCGGTCACCTTCTTCGCCCCCTCGTTGAGCCGCCCCTGCTCGGCCGCCTTCACCCAGTTGCGCAGCGTCTGCTCAATGAGCCCCAGTTCACCCGCCACCTCGGGCACCGAGCGCCCGTTGTTGACCATCGCCACCGCCTGTTCCTTGAACTCCGCCGTATACTCGCGCTTCAGAATTCGTTTCATCTCTTCCTCCGGTAACGTCCATCCTACAATGCCACCGTTGGAAGGCGAAAATCGAGGGGAACCTCAGACGCTTTAAACTGAACATTACTGTTTATTGCGACGGTTGGTTCGTTGGGTTTCTTCGCGTTTCTATGTGTCCTTCGTGTCGACGTATTAAGCCCTTGAATATCGCCCATGTGTGCATTGTGGTTCAAGGTTTCGTCACACGCCTTGTTTCAGGCTGGCCTCGATGAACGGATCGAGGGCGCCGTCGAGCACCGCCTGGGTGTTGCCGATCTCGACGTTGGTACGCAGGTCTTTTATGCGCGACTGGTCGAGCACGTAGGAACGGATCTGGTGTCCCCAGGCGATATCGGTCTTGGAATCCTCCATGGCCTGCTTTTCCTCGTTGCGCTTGCGCAGTTCGAGTTCATAAAGGCGTGCTTTCAGCATAGCCATTGCCTCGGCGCGGTTGCGGTGCTGCGAGCGGTCGCTCTGGCACTGCACGACGATGCCGGTCGGTGCATGGGTTATGCGGATCGCCGAGTCGGTCTTGTTGATGTGCTGGCCGCCAGCGCCGCTGGCGCGAAAGGTATCGACGCGCAGGTCCGCTGGATTGATCGCGATCTCGATGGTGTCGTCCACCTCCGGATAGACGAAAACGCTCGCGAACGAAGTATGGCGGCGCGCATTGGAGTCGAACGGGGACTTGCGCACCAGGCGGTGCACACCGGTCTCGGTGCGCAGCGTGCCGTAGGCGTAGTCGCCGTTGACCTTAAGAGTGGCGTTTTTGATCCCGGCCACCTCGCCCGAGGACTCTTCCAGCACTTCGACCTTGAAGCCGCGGCGCTCGCAGAACTTGAGATACATGCGTTCCAGCATCGATGCCCAGTCCTGCGCCTCGGTGCCGCCCGAGCCGGACTGGATGTCCAGGAAGCAGTTATTCGGGTCCATGGGATTGGAGAACATGCGGCGGAACTCCATGTCCGCGACGATCTTCTCCATGCCGGCGACGTCGTCGGCAACGGCATTTAGGGTGGCGTCGTCGCTTCTCCGAACGCGCCATCTGGAACAGTTCGCGCGCATCCTTCAGCCCCTGGGTTAGCTTTTCCAGGGCCGTGACCACCGATTCCAGGTTCTTGCGCTCGCGCCCGAGATCCTGGGCGCGCTTGGCGTCGTTCCAGAAAGCGGGGTCTTCGGTCAGCTTGACGACTTCGATCAGGCGGTTGCGTTTGCCATCGAAGTCAAAGATACCTCCGCAGTTCCTTGGCCCGGGTAACGAGGTCCTCGAGTTGATTTTCGATGGCGTTGAGTCGTTCTGCTTCCATTTGGGATTCCGATCCGGGTGTTGAGGCGAAGGTAAGTAGCGGGTCATTTTAACCGATGTCGCGCAACGGTCAGTTCGTCATGTGAACAACAATGCCACGACCAGACCGACCGCGACCGCGACCATTGAGCCGGCGCAACGCGCCAACAGCTGCCGGTCGCCGACAATCAGCACCATGCCGAGCTTGAAAACGATGTTTGCCCCGATCGCCAGCGCCACGGCGATCGCCACCTCGCGAGCCTCGACCGTGCCGATACTGAAAAGCCGCAGGCTTGACAGCGTGATCGCGTCTACGTCGGTGAGCCCGGCAACCAATGCCACCGCATACAGCCCGGCAGCGCCAGCAAAGCCCGAAAGCCAGGCGGCAAGCAGCAGCACCATGGCGTAGATCGCGCCGAAGTTCAGCGCGGTGCGCAGCTCGGCGGGATTCTTGATGTCCGGGATCGGCGCCGTGTCGTCCCGCCCCTGACGTGCATACAGATAGGCCAGGCTGCCCAGGCCGAGCAACAGGCCGCCGCCGAGGACCGGCAGCAAAGTGCCCAGCAGCCCGGGCGCGACGAACGCGGTGAGCACCGCCAGCCGCACGAGCAGTACCAGGTTCGCCAGCACGATGACCAGTACAGCCATGCCGCGGAGCGTTTCCTGGTCCCGGGCATGGCGGGCGTAAATCAGCGTAGTGGCGGTGCTGGACACCAGCCCGCCGAACATTCCAAGCAAGGGCGCGCCGTAACGCAGCCCGACCAGGCGCACGGCGACGTAACCGGCGAGGCTGACACCGGAGATCATCACCACCATGGTCCAGATCTGGTAGGGGTTGAGGGCGCCGTGCGGTCCGAAATCCTGATCCGGCAGGATGGGCAGAACGATGAACGTCAATACCGCGAATTGCAGGATCGAGATCAGTTCGCGGCGCTCGAGCCTCTCGGTGATGCCATGCAATTCGGTCTTGAAGTACAGCAGGTTGGTGATGACGATCGCCAGCATCACCGCCAGCGTCTGGTTCTCGAACCACGTCATGACTGCCAACCCGTAGCACAGCAGCAAGGCGACGACCGTGGTGGTGCCGGGATCGTGCTGTTCCGGGTCGCGGGCGTTGGCGGTGACGATCATTGCGGCGACGATCAGCAGCCCGATGATCAGAATCGCCGGCGAGCCGCTCTCATCGCTGAGCAGCGCGGCCACCGCCGCGAACAACGCGGTGAGGGCGAAGGTGCGCAACCCGGCGTTTGTGCCGACATGGCGTTCGCGTTCCAGACCGATCAGCAGGCCGATAGCGAGGCTGGTGGCGAAGGCGGGCAGCCGCTCCAGTTCCGTGCCTTGCAGCCAGTAGAAGTCCAAGCCTTTCGTCTCCTCAGCGTTGCCAGGCTGCCAGTGATCCAGTACCAGTTGCACCGAGCGCATGCCGTTGAACTCGTTGACCTGCACACGGTAAACCGTGGACACGCGCGACGGAAGGGGTGCCGTCGCGGCCGAACAGAATGGCGTTGAACACCGGTTCGGCCGCAATGCGGCGCAGGCGCAGCTTCAGGTGCCGGCCGCCGACGATCCTCTGCTCCACCACCTCGAACTCGTCCAGGAACGAGGGGGGCGCAAATCCCTGGCCCCAGACCTGCTCGGCGAGCAACTCCGCAAACGGCAGGCTGACGTCGTCCGGATCCAGTCCGCCGTCTGTTTCGATCACGCGTTCGAGGTCGGCGGGTGTCAGCAGTTCGCGTACGGTCTGTTCGAAGGCGTTCTCGAACGCGGCCATATCGGCGCTGCGCACCGTAAGCCCCGCGGCCGCGGCGTGGCCGCCGAAGCGCAGGATCAGGCCGGGATGGCGCTTCGATACCAGATCAAGCGCGTCGCGCAGGTGCAGACCCGGTATCGAGCGGCCCGAGCCTTTTGCCTCGCCGTCGCCACCGGGTGCGAACGCGATCACCGGCCGATTGTAGCGCTCACGCAGGCGCGCGGCCAGGATCCCGACCACGCCCTGATGCCAGGTCTCGTCGTACAGGCTCAGGCTGTAGGCGTCCGCGGGCTCGATGCGCTCCATCAGCGCCAGCGCGGTTTCCTGCATCCCGGCTTCGATGTCGCGGCGCTCGCGGTTGAGGCTGTCGAGTTGTGCGGCCAGTTCGGCGGCACGGCTGGCTATCGCGCGCCAGCAGGCACTCGATGCCGACGCTCATGTCGGTGAGACGGCCGGCGGCGTTGAGCCGCGGTCGCGACGACGAAGCCGAGGTCGTAAGCCGAGACGCGCGCCGGATCGCGGCCGGCCACCCGCAACAATGCGGCGATGCCGGGGCGGGCGCGCCCGGCGCGGATGCGCTTCAGCCCCTGGGCAACCAGGATGCGATTGTTGTCGTCGAGCCGCACCACGTCGGCGACGGTTCCGAGCGCAACCAGGTCCAGCAGGTCTGCGAGGTTGGGCTCGTCGCGGCCGTCAAACCAGCCGCGCGCGCGCAACTCGGCGCGCAGCGCCAGCAGCACGTAGAACATCACGCCCACCCCTGCCAGGTTCTTGCTCGGGAAATCGCAGCCTGGCTGATTCGGATTGACGATGCAGGCCGCGGCGGGCAGTTGCGCGGCGGGCAGATGATGATCGGTGATGAGCACCCGGATGCCGAGCTTGCGCGCTGCCTCGACGCCGTCGATGCTGGCGATGCCGTTGTCGACCGTGATCAGGAAGTCGGGCCGGCGCGCAGCTGCCAGCGCAACGATTTCCGGCGTCAGGCCGTAGCCGTACTCGAAGCGGTTGGGCACCAGGTATTCCACCTGTGCGCCGAAGCTTTGCAGAGCGATCATCCCCAGCGCGCAGGCCGTTGCGCCGTCAGCGTCGTAGTCGGCGACGATCAACAGGCGTTGCCCGGCGGCGATCGCATTGGCAAGCAATCGCGCCATTGCGACACAGTTTTTCAGGCGGTCGACCGGAGCCAGCCCACTGAAAGAAGTATCGAGCTGCTGAGGTGTGTTCACGCCTCGCGCGGCATAGACACGCGCCAGCACCGGGTGCACGCCGCTCATGCGCAGAACGTCGAAAGCCGGCTGCGGCACGCTGCGAGTGACGATGCGGGGAGTGCTCATGTGAGCAGATCGGAGGCGCGCTGACGCAGAATACCGAGGGCATGGTAGGCGAGCGGCCGTGGCCTCTTCCATATCCGCCAGAGAGCGCCGCGCGTAACCGACCACTCGTGCCTGCGGCCATCGGTGACGGTCGCGACCACGGCCCTGCCGATCCTGCCCACTCGCAACCCGTCGAGAACCGGTACGAACCACCGGGTTTCCAGTTTTTCAAGCACCGCCTGCCAACCGGCAACGTTGCCGCGAATGAATTCGCGCTCCGCGTCCCGAATATCGACAAGCGAGTTGTTCCCGGCGGCGAGTCCGCTGTTTGCCGGAAGGGGTGCAGGCATGATGCCTGCGGTCTTCGCCAGACCCATGGCAAGAGGGTCGTCGCTCTGTATTGCATCGAAGGGGCTGCTGGTAGCGGGCAGCGTGCCGCCACCCCAGAACCACACACTGTTCACCACCGTTGCGCCGCGCTCCTCGCGCGCCATATTGACCGGATGCGCGTGCAGCAGCATCTGCACTTCATTGAAAATCCGGTGCCAGCGCAGGCGCTCTTCGCCTTCGGGGAGGAGGCGGGTGACATCGCGGCCGATCGCCTGCTTCAGAGTGATGGTGCGGATCTTTGGAGCTTTTGGGGCTTGCGGCATCTTCACGTACCAGCGCCGCGGATGCGGCGCGTGAAAGACGAAACCCTCTGCCTCGAACAAGCGATTGAGCGCTCCGGTCAGTTCGTGCGATTCATCCTCGGCGATCTCCAGGGTTTCCGGGGCCAGCAGGATCAGCCCGTCGTTGTGCACGTGCAGATGCACCGGGTCGGCGCGCAACCAGTATCCGGCACCGGGGTCCCCGCCATCACCGGCAAAGGCAAGCGGCGCGACCGGCCAGTCGGCTTGCTTCTGAACGCCGAAGCGCCCGCACAGCCAGGCGGGTTCGTTCTCGCATGCGGTATCGGTTGTGGTGCCGCGGCTCAAGAGCATTTCCAGTGCTGGCAGCCTCAGTCCGGAAGAGGCATCCGTGTCGCCCGTTTCGGGCCAGAACAGGGAAGGAACAAACAGCGTGATGGTGCGCACGGGAGAGGGGGCTGGAACTGCGCCGAGTTTAGCACGCGAGATCGGAATTGCCGCCGGTGACGGCTTGCAGGCTGTTTAGGCATCCGCGCCGGAATGTGGCAGACTTTGCGTCGCCAACCGACCACGCCATAACGCTTCCTTTGATCATTTCATGCTGACGCCGTACGAGTTGTTTGTCGGGCTGCGCTATACGCGCGCCAAGCGGCGCAATCATTTCATCTCCTTCATTTCCATCACCTCGATGCTGGGCGTCGCGCTGGGCGTCGCGGCACTGATCGTAGTGCTTTCGGTCATGAACGGGTTCCAGAAGGAGCTGCGCACGCGCATCCTCGGCGTTGCATCGCATGTGCAGATCATGGGACTGGACGGCAAGCTGTCCGACTGGCGCGAAGATCGCCGCGCAAGCACAAAGCCATCCGGAAGTGGTCGCGGCGGCTCCGTACGTCACGGCGCAGGGACTGATTTCCCACCGCGGAACCGTGCAGGGCACGCTGGTGCGCGGAGATCGTGCCGGCCGCCGAAGCAACGGTCGCCGACGTAGGCCAGCACATGCGCTCGGGAGCCATGGACGATCTGAGGCCCGGGCGCTTCGGCATCGTTCTCGGCATCGACCTGGCGATGAGCGTGGGCGCCCGTATCGGCGACAAGATCGTGCTGATCGCGCCGCAGGGACAGGTCACGCCTGCAGGCATCCTGCCGCGCCTCAAGCAGTTCGAAGTGGTCGGCATTTTCGAAGTGGACATGGCCGAATACGACGCCGGCCTGGCGTTCATGCACCTCGAGGACGCGCAAAAGCTCTATCGCCTGGAAGACAAGGTTTCCGGGGTGCGGCTGAAGCTTCACGACCTGTTCAGGGCCCCGCTGGTGGCGCGCGACCTGATGCGCACGCTGCGCGGAGACGTCTATGCAACCGACTGGACGCGCAGCCACGCGAATTTCTTCCGCGCGGTGCAGATCGAGAAGCGCGTGATGTTCATCATCCTGGTGCTGATCGTCGCGGTGGCGGCGTTCAACATTGTTTCCACGCTCGTGATGGCGGTCACGGACAAGCGCGCCGACATCGCCATACTGCGCACGCTGGGGGCCGCACCGGGCGAGATCATGCAGATCTTTCATCATCCAGGGCGCGTTAATCGGCGCAGTCGGCATGATCGCCGGAGTGGTCAGTGGCGTACTGCTGGCGGCAAACATCGACGTCGTGATCCCGGCGATCGAACGTGTCCTGGGCGTCCAGTTCCTGGCCAAGGACGTGTATTACATCAGCGATCTGCCCTCAGATCTGCATCTGCAAGGACGTGGTCGTGATCGGTCTGACCTCTTTCGGGCTGAGCCTGTTGGCGACCATCTATCCGAGCCTGCGTGCATCGCGCGTGAATCCGGCCGAGGCCCTGCGCTATGAGTGAGGCCGTGCTCTCGTGCCGCAGCCTGCAGAAGACCTTCCGCCAGGGCGAGTACGCGGTTCCGGTTTTGCTGGGCATCGACATCGACGTCGCGCGCGGCGAAACGGTGGCGATCGTCGGCGCATCGGGCTCCGGCAAAAGCACGCTGCTGCACCTGCTCGGCGGGCTCGACGCTGCAAGCGCGGGAGAGGTCACCGTGCTCGGCCACCGGCTGGACTCGATGAACGAGAAGGAAAAGGGAAGGCTGCGCAACCGCGCACTCGGTTTTGTCTACCAGTTCCACCACTTGCTGCCGGAATTCACCGCGCTGGAGAACGTGGCGATGCCGCTGCTGATCAGGCGTCTTGACCCGGTAGACGCCGGCAAGCGCGCGGCCGGGATCCTGCAGCGGGTCGGGCTGGCGCGCGCGCATGACGCACACGCCGGGAGAGCTTTCCGGGGGCGAACGCCAGCGCGCGGCGCTGGCGCGCGCGCTGGTCACAGAGCCGGCCTGCGTGCTCGCCGACGAGCCCACCGGCAACCTTGACCGCCACACCGCAGAAGGCATGCTGGACCTGATGCTCGGACTGAACCGCGATCTCGCCACCAGTTTCGTGGTGGTGACGCATGACCCGACGATCGCAGCCAGGATGCAGCGAACGCTGAGGCTGGAAGACGGGAGACTCCGTGAGGCGTGAGGGGTGAGGGTAGAGGGGTGAGGCGAAAGGCGAGCATTGGGAGGATTGCTTCTACGCCTCACCCCTCACGCCTATCTCCTCACCGATTAGTATTCGACCGGTATCGGGTCGAGCGAGCGCCACAGATACCAGGTGGCGACGGTGCGCCAAGGCTGCCACTCGTTGGAAATCTGGCGCATCTTCAGCTTCGACAGCGGCTTGCCGTTGTTGTAATGCAGGCCCATGGCGCGCTGCAAGCCAATGTCGTCCACCGGCAGGATGTTCGGGCGCATCATGAAAAAAATCAGGAACATTTCCGCGGTCCAGCGCCCGATTCCCTTGACCCGGGTGAGCTCGGCGATGAGTTGCTCGTCGTCATGGTCGCCCCAGCGCTCGATCTCCAGCGAGCCGTCGAGGAAATGCTCAGCCAGGTCGATCAGGTAAGCGGACTTCTTGCTGGACAGTCCGCAGGCACGCAGTTTCGACGGATCCATGCGCACGATGGTCGCCGGTCCGAGCGATCCGACCGATTCCAGCAGTTTCTGCCACACGCTTTCCGCCGCCTGCACCGATATCTGCTGGCCGACGATGGAGCGCGCCAGCGTCATGAAGGCGTCGCTGCGGCTCTGCAACTGTGGCCCCGCATGGTTGCGGATCAGCACTTTCAGAACGGAATCGCGGCTCGCCAGTTCACGAGTGGCATCATTCCAGTAGGATGGCGTCATGCTTCAACAGATGGTGGCCTGGCTGCCGAGTCGGACGTCATTGGGAGAGGGGGCGTAGCCGTTCCGAGTATACACACCCATCCCGGCACGCAATAGAATGCGCCGCGGCCGTCATTTTCTTGCAGTGAAAAGACGCATGCGCCGGCGCTTGTTCCACGCCAGCGTAACGTGCACCCGCCATGCGGTAATCGCCAGCACATAGCCGGCGACAGCGAGAATCAGGGCCAGCAGGAACAGGCCGAGCACGAACGGCCTGCCCATCGAGGCCACCCAGTGGTATAGCGCCGGAATCCATTCCATGATCGGCAGCGCGAGCAGATCGAGATCGCCCCCGGGAAGGACCTGGCCGTTGCCGCCGGTGACGAACATGCCGAGTTTGTAGGCGATGTAATAGAGCGGAACGATGGTGAACGGATTGGTGTACCAGGTAAGGATCACGGCTACCGGCAGATTCACGCGAAACAGGATCGCGAGCAGCGCAGCCGAAAGCATTTGCAGGGGTCCGGGCACCAGTCCGCAGAACAATCCGACGGCCGTGCCACCCGCCACCGACTTGCGGTTCAGGTGCCAGAGGTTGGGGTGATGCAGAGCCGTGCCGAAAAAACGAATGTACCGGTTTTGGCGGACGCTTTCGTGGCTCGGCAGGTACTTGCGGAAAAACTTGCGTGGCATGAAGGTGGCGAATTGTACCGGAAGCGCTCCGTATGATCCTTAACGTTGCCGCCCTGATTGCGGGCGCCTGGTGGCTGCAGCAACAGTCCCTGCTTCCTGATTTGACCGGCGCGGCAGTACTGGTTCCTTTGGGCGCGCTGTGGCTGTTCGCGGCGCACAGAAAGGGTGCGGCCGCAGGGTTGGCAGCGCGTGCGGTTGCCGTGGCTGCTTTCGCGTAGCCGGGTTTTTCTGGTCGGCCGCGATGGGACATTGGAGCCTGGCGCGCGCGCTGCCGGAACACATGGGAAGGGCGCGATATCGAGTTGTCGGGGGTCATCGCCGAGATGACCCAGCCTGCCGAGCGCGGCGTTCGTTTCGTGTTCGATGTGGAACGGCATATACGCCGGGTGCCGAAGTGCCCCCGCGTATTTCCCTCACCTGGTATCAGTCGGGCGACGGCGTGCAGTTTCCTGATCTGCACGCGGGACAGCGCTGGCGCCTGAGCGCGCGCCTGCGTCGCCCCCATGGCAACGCCAATCCGGGTGGATTCGATTTCGAGGCGTGGATGCTCGAGCGCGGCATTCGCGCGGTTGGTACGTCAGAGCCGATACGCCGGCAGGCCTTGATCGCGGCACGAGTGAACCGTCCGGCCTATGTTCTGGAGCGCTTGCGCGAAGCGGTGCGCGCCAGACTGCTGCATGCGCTCGAAGGCCGGGCTTATGCAGGGGTGATCGTCGCGCTTGCGGTGGGCGACCAGCGCGCCATTCCGCCGCCGCAGTGGCGGGTTTTCACGCGCACCGGCGTCAATCACCTGATGAGCATTTCCGGGCTGCACATCACCATGGTCGCGAGCCTGGCGTACCTGCTGGTGTTGCGATTGTGGCGCCGGTCGGAAACGCTGACTCTGGCCCTGCCGGCGCGCCGTGCCGCCGCCGTCGCCGGCCTTGCGGCCGCGCTTGCCTATGCGGCGCTGTCCGGATTCGCGGTGCCGGCGCAGCGCACGGTGTTCATGCTGGCGATCGTCGCGGTGGCGCTCTGGCTGGGTTGGATGACGCGACCGCTCGCGGTGCTGGCTGCAGCGGCGGCACTGGTGATAGTCCTCGATCCCATGGCGGTGATTTCCGCCGGGTTCTGGCTGTCGTTCGGCGCTGTCGCGGTGATCATGCTGGCAGATGGAGGCCGCATCGGCCAGTTTTCCCTGGCTGGGCGCGTGGGCGCGGACCCAGTGGGCCGTCACGCTGGCGCTGGTGCCACTGCTGCTGGCGATGTTTCAGCAGGTGTCACTGGTTTCGCCGATTGCTAACGCGGTTGCGATTCCGCTGGTGAGTCTGGTCGTGGTGCCACTGACGCTGCTCGCCGCAGTCCTGCCGCTCGATTGGCTCGCGCAGATTGCGCACGCAGTCATGGCGCTTTGCATGAGCGTGCTGGAAATGCTGGACCGCGTGCCCGACGCCGCCTGGCAGCAACATGCACCACCTCCCTGGACAGTGCCGCTGGCGCTGCTTGGCGCGCTCTGGATGCTGCTTCCCAGGGGTTTTCCGGCGCGCTGGGTGGGTGCCGGACTGCATGCTGCCGCTTTTTTATGGTTGCCGCCGCACCCCCCGCCGGGCGATCTGTGGCTGACCGTACTCGATGTCGGGCAGGGGTTGGCGGTGGTGGCGCGCACCCGGGGGCATGCGCTGCTCTACGACACCGGCCCGGCATTTTCGGAGCAGGTGAGCGCCGGCGAACGCATCGTCGTGCCCTATCTGCGCGCAAGCGGCATACGCCGCCTGGACGGCGTCATCATCAGTCACGACGATCTCGACCACAGCGGCGGTGCGCTGGCGGTGTTGCAGGCGGTGCCGGTGCAGTGGTTGTCCTCTCCGCTATCCGACGTTCATCCGATCAGCGAAGCAGCGACACGCCGACGGCGCTGCAGCGCCGGAGAACGCTGGGAGTGGGACGGCGTGGTCTTCGAGATGCTCCATCCCGATGCCGAAAGCTATAATGACTTCGGTCTCAAGGACAACGATCGCAGTTGCGTGCTCAGGATCGATTCGCCCTACGGGGCCGTGCTGCTTCCGGCCGACATCGAACGACGCAGCGAAATCGAGATGCTGCGCAGTTCTCCGGGGCGTTTGTCCACCGACGTGCTGATCGCGCCCCATCATGGCAGCCGCACTTCCTCCACGCCGGAATTCGTGCGCGCGGTGGCGCCGCGGCTGGTGGTTTTTTCGGTCGGATACCACAACCGTTTCGGCCATCCGCACCCGGCCGTTGTGCGCGCTTACCGCGAACAGGGCAGTGAACGGGTCCGCACCGATCTGGCCGGGGCGGTTCTGGTCAAAATCAGTAGTTCGGATCCGAGACGTCGGGCTGGAGGCAGCTCGAACGGCGTTACTGGCAGGGTCGTTGAGTTTGGATATCGGTATATGGTCAAGGTCAGGGAAATCACCCGCGATACGGCGTCCGCCGAATGGATGGAGGCGCTGACGGCACGCCTGACGCAGGACGAGCGCGAACTGGTAGGGCGGGCGCCGACCTCTGGGCGCAGGAGCACTACGCCGGCAGCCTGCACCCGGCCGGAACGCGCTGGATCGAGTACGTGCGCGCCACCGCCGGCATACTCGGCGCGCTGCGTGTGGACGCGGAAGCTATTGCGGCGACACTGCTGATGGGTGCGCCGGTGTCGTCCCGCGCACAGCGCGAGGCGCTGGCGTCGCACTTCGGGCCCGCGATTGCCGCGCTGACGGAGGGCGTGGCGAGCATGGCGCAAATTCAGGTGCTGCGCGGACGGGTCGACTCCGGTCCGCGCCAGGCCGACCGGTCGGTGCAACTCGAGTCGCTGCGGAAGATGTTGCTGGCGATGGTGGAGGACGTGCGGGTAGTGCTGATCAAGCTGGCCGACCAGGTGCAACCGTTGCGGCAACTGGCCCCAACTCGGCGACGCGCCGGCGCGCCATATCGCCGCGGCGCGCGCTACGCTGGATGTGTTCGCGCCGCTGGCCAACCGGCTGGGCATCTGGCAGATCAAGTGGGAGCTGGAAGACCTGGCGTTCCGCTTCCTGCAGCCGGCGACTACCAGCGCGTGGCCGCGCTGACTCGACGAGAAGCGCGTGCGAGCGCGAGGCGGCGGTCGAGCAAGCGCGGCCAGCTGCTGCGCGACGGAACTGGCCGCGCGCCGGCATCGCAGGGCGAGGTGCAGGGTCGGCCCAAGCACCTGTACAGCATCTGGAAGAAGATGCAGGGCAAGGGCGTCGATCTTGCGCGCATCTGTCGACCTGCGCGCGCTGCGCGTCATCGTCGACGACGTGCCGGACTGCTATGCCGCGCTGGCGCGCGTGCACGACCTGTGGACGTGCCGTGCCGAGCGAGTTCGACGACTACATCGCCAGGCCCAAGGCCAACGGCTACCAGTCGCTGCACACCGTGGTGCGTCGGCCACGACGGCGAGGCGCTGGAGGTGCAGATCCGCACCCGCGCGATGCACGAGCACGCCGAACACGGCGTGGCCGCGCACTGGGCCTACAAGGAAGCGGCGCGCGCGATGCGGCGTCAGCGCGGCGCTTCGACGAACGAGTCGCCGGGCGCGCGCGCGGTGCTGCGCCAGCTGCTGGCCTGGGAGCGCGGATCGCCGAGCGAGGTCGCCGACGCAGTTCAAGCGCGGCTGTTCGACGACCGCATCTACGTGTTCACGCCGCAGGCCGCGGTGATCGAGCTGCCGGCCGGCGCGACGCCGGTGGACTTTGCCTACAGCGTGCACACCGACCTGGGCCACCGCTGCCGCGGCGCGCGCGTCGACGGCGCGATGGTGCCGCTGAACACGCCGCTGCACAACGGCCAGACGGTGGAGATCATCGCCGCCAAGGAAGGCGGCCCGTCGCGCGACTGGCTCAATGCCGAGCTGGGCTACCTGAAGAGCCGCGCGCGCGCGCGCCAAGGTGCGCGCCTGGTTCAACGCGCAGCAGCTGCAAGCCACCATCGCCCGCGGCCGTGAGTTGGTGGAAAGGGAGCTGCAGCGGCACGGCAAGACTGGGGAGCACCTGGCTGAGAAGAATGGGCTGTCAAGCAGGCCGACGCACTGTTCGGAGGCGGTAGGCAAGGACGAGTATTCGCCCTGCACCCAGATCGAGAACCCTGCCCCTGCCGTCCGCCGGCGCCGGTGCCCACGGCCGACGAACTGATCGCGCTGCGCAGGCCGCGTGCGACGGCCGAGGGCGACCAGGGCGGCGTGCTGGTGGTCGGCGTGGAGTCGCTGCTGACCACGCTGGCGCGCTGCTGCCGCCCTGCACCGCCCGTACGCCATCGGCGGCTTCGTCACGCGTGGACGCGGCGTGACAGTTCACCGCCGGGATTGCAAGAACGTCGGGCGCCTGGAGGCGGAACGCCTGATCGCGGCCAAC
>CAVOIO010000039.1:0-95981 GCA_963695915.1 uncultured beta proteobacterium | reverse complement strand
GTGACTGATGATGCTGGGGACGCCCCTATCAGGCATTCCAACATATGCATCTATCAGGACTCGATCTGGGGGATACGCATTCGAGAAGGGCTGTGCTGACTGATGCCAGCTCCGAACAGGAGCCATGAGCATGCGTTCCCGACCCCAGCGCACAATGCTTTCGTCGGTCGTCACAAGGGGTGCTTGTTTTGCAGCAGACTCTGCCGCCTCTCCTTGAGACCGATGGAGATAGTCCAGGAACCGAATGCTCCCATGGAAGTAAACCTCGTTGCTTCCTTGATACTTACCGTCATCTGGTAACTTCTCGTCTAAGAAATCGAGACACTCCTCGACAATGTCATTCTCCGAGACCACCTCGCGCACCGTGTGAGCTAGCGTCGGTACCAGGAATTCAAGGTTCAATGACTCTGCACAATCAGCCAAACCCGCATCTAGTAATGACGCCCTAACATCAAGCCCCATCGCTGCGCAAATCACTTTGAGGTCTTTCGCCACCCCATCGTCCTGTCTCAATTCGTTTGGCGACTTGAGGCGACCAGCCTGATCGGGCAGAAGTCCGTCAAGAATGGATTCAACCTGCCCTCCCCGAGTTTTCCAGCACTCACCAACTACGTCTATAAATCTCGCGAGCCACTGCAGTTTGTCACCTTCAACTGCAAGGGCTGTAAGGTACGGCTCTGCTGGACGAACCTCGTCCGCCAATTTTTGAAGCGTGATTAATGCAAGGTCCACTCCGAGAGCAGCCCACCCCTCGGCTGTAAGCGTCCAGTCAGCAGCTATTCCCGAATGAGGTGGTATTAGGTTCTCGGTCGATACAACAAGCGGCCATAACCGTGCCACGCTGGTTTCGTTACTCTGAGATGCTTCTGAAAGCCGAGGCAGCACGAAATCGGCAAATGCTCCCTCCTTCGAAATCGCTGGCAATAGTCCCTGTTCAGTGTCGACTAGAGGACACGAAGCAAGTTGATTGGCAAATGCTGCCAGCTGAGTTGTCCACCACTCCCTTTCCTTAGGATCTGTCGAATCAAACGCAGACTCTGGAACCGAAGCACGAGCGAGTAAATGTGCATACTGCCATTTCTCCTCTATGGCTTTTCTGACCCCGAGAACAGCGGTAGCAAGCGACTCTTGAACCAGTCTCTTATCGTCTTCACTCATCAACAGTCGGCTTCGCTCTTGATCAGGATCAAACTTTCCATCCAGAACGAAATTGATGGGCAGGAAACCAGCTCCTCGAAGGGGGTACTCTCGGTAGATGCGCGGTCGCCCGAGATTAGGTATTACCACGTTCCAACCTGAAGAATCGTTCCGCAAGACAACGAGCGCTGAGGCATGGCTACCCACATCGGTCATGAATTTTAGGATGCGCATTTCCCTGCTGATCGACGCACCATCTTCCGTCCCTACGGAAATATTCCGGGAAATGACAATGCCTCCGGGCACCAACTCAGGGCTGGTCGGACCCGGCTGCCATACTTCAGTTTCTCCATCCCGACCCTTTATCGTTACCCTTCCCAGCGTGGGTCGGGTGCCAAACACGTATGGAAGGGCATCGCGAAAAGAATCAAGGCCAAGATCAAGCGAGTCAGTGGAGTCCAGAAAGTACTGAAACTTTGCGGAGGGCATTCCATCGTGGCCTGAAATAGGGACCGCCTCACGAATAGCATCATTACAGTCGTTCATGTTCTTCAGGATCGCGTCTTCGTCGCCGCCTCGATCTAGCACAAGCCGAAAACGCTCGTAGCCTTGACCTACAGCAATGAGTCCTTCGAGCTGAGTCTTCGCGGCTAGGACATGAGTGACAAGAAACCCCGTCCCGAATCGGCCTGTGGTTTCCTCCGACTCAAAATCCTTACTTGAACCACCAGAGAGCAACGCAGCAAGTTCTGCCGAGGTAAAGGGGGCGCCGTCGTGTTCAAAGGTTATGGTGCCATTACTAAATTGCAAAGCAATGGTCACCATGGTGCTTCCAAGTCGAGGCCCCGCGTCCAAGGCATTCTGCAACAACTCAAAGGGCCAACGAATTGCCGCGTTATGCGGGCTTCTGCGCGCCTCATTCACGCGCGTACGAATACGCCGAGCCTCATTGTGGCTGTGCTGCGTTCTTAGCGCGTGCTCAATATCCTTGAAGGCTTGGTCGCTCATGACTGTTGGGGAGAAACTGAGGAGAACCCAACAACGCGCACGCTATTGGGCGCTCCCCTGAACCCCTTCGTCAGCCCGCAGTTAAACGAAAACGGTGAACACGTTCAGGATCAAGACTTCAAGATGTGATGCAACGCGATGCTCCGCTACCTTGAGCGAATTGGGATGACCACAACCATTCCGTAACTTCAGAGCGGCCTCCAGCTCTGTTTTTACACTCTTGCCAAGCACGGAAATCGCCTCAAGTACCTGTAGGAAGTCTGACTCTTTCATTCGGGCCAAATCGTCTGGATTCTTTGCGTCCCGCCATTTCGCGTCACGACGCCTAGCCTCCCCATTGAAAGCGGCTAAATGCTTAACAATGACGTGGTCGTATAGTACCGCCATGGCACCTACCCATGACAACACGACCGAAGCTCGGAAATGCTTCGCTTCATAACACGCAATTGCTTCGGTTAGAAACGTGCTGATGTCCGGGTTCTTAATTCTAGGGAGCAATGTTCTTAGCGCGGAAACAGGTGCTTTTGTCACCGCGGGTCCACCTTGTGCGAGGATACGCGCCCGCTCCCGACCGGACGCTGTCACCTCCCAACCTTCCGAGACCCGAACCGCATCGCCTTTAAGGCTACCAAGCACCGAGGAGAAGTTCCAAGCCCGGGATGTCCTCAATCCAGCCGACATCGCAATATCCTTGATCTCAGTGACTTGCTTGGGCCGGTGCGGAGCCGCTGCTAAACAGAGCAGCACTTGGTCCTGGCGCGACATTCCGGGGCGATGAACCAAGTCCTTCAAAGTGGGCGCGCGCGGCATGATTGGAATAGACGGTATGTAGAATTGTGCAATAGTACGTGCTATAGTTATATTGCGCAACACATACACAGGAGACAAACATGGCGGAAGTTGAGCTGAGCGCAGAGTTGAAAGCAATGGTGGCAGTCGAGCGCGCCCTCACTGGTGTAGCTGGGGATGTTCAACAAAGAGTCCTCCGTTGGGCATGTGAGCGCTTTGGGATCCAAGGTGTGCCGTTAAGGGCGGATAAGAAACGGTCGGCCCAAGGCGAAGAGGAGGAAGGAGATGAAAACGGTGATGGCGGAAATGCTCCTGCCGGTGGGGGGCTTGCCGAGTTTTACGATCGTGCCGCGCCGGAAACCGACACGGACAAGGCCTTGGTCATGGCTTATTGGTACCAATACAAGGAGGGACAAAGTGAGGTCGAAGCGCAGCGAGTCAACAAAGAACTCAAACACCTTGGTTACAGGGTTGGGAACATCACACGCGCCTTTGAAGGTCTCAAAGGCCAGAAACCCGCGCTAATTGTGCAAACCCGAAAAGAAGGCACGACCAAGCAAGCAAGAAAGAAGTACAAAGTCACTGGAGAGGGAAAGAAAGTAGTGGAGAAAATGCTCGCAGCGAAGAAGGCGGCGTAATCGTAGAAAGTGCGAACTAGATTATTTAGGCGTCGAGATAAATATCTCGAATACTTGAAACTTGTCTCTACAGGTACGAACAAGTTTCCAACAGCATAAACTCGCAATGTCCGGTCGGACAGAGCAACTCCTGATGCCCTGTCCCAAGTCTAGTCTTTCTCTGCGTCCCTCTGCGTACTCTGCGTTGAGCTTCTCTTATCGCATTCCTTTGCGTTCTTTGCGTTCTTTGCGTCTTTGCGTTGAGGTTTTGCCCTAGAACAGCCCGACAATCTTACCGTCGGGCGTGAGATTGATCTTCGTCGCCGAAGGCACCTTTGGCAAGCCCGGCATGGTCATGATGTCACCGCAAAACTATGACCACGAATTCCGCCCTTGCCGCCAGCCGCACTTCGCGGATGTTGATGATGTGGCCCGAAGGCGCGCCGCGCGCCGAGGCGTCGGTCAAGAACGAGTACTGGGTCTTGGCGATGCATACCGGGTAATGGCCGTAGCCGTCGTTGTGTAGTTTCTTGATCTGCGCTTTTACCTTGGCATCTGCATTGATATACGCCGCACCATAGATTTTGGTCGCGCCCGCAGATCGTCGCGCAAGCCGGCTCCGGCCCTGAATTGCCGGCCGGCCGCACGCTTCCCGTAAAGCCCTGCCAATCCTCGCTCGGCAGGAACTTGCCGTAGCAGGAACGGGGTCCCGGATGCCTTCCGTTCCGGCGCCGCTCTGTCCACCTCCGCATCCGTTTCCCCTCCGCGAAATCGGCCCAACAACGTGGCGGGCATGGCCCCAGCTTTCAGTTTCCTGGTCGTGCGCTTCCGAACATTCCCGAATCCTTCCCCTCGGGGTCGCCATCGGCGGTAACCCTCTCTCCAACAAAGCATTTTTTGCCGCTTGCGGATGCATGAATGGCATTTGTCGCTAAATTGAGACAACTTTTAGTGTGCGCAATCAATGACATCAATGAATGTCGTCATGTTATGTCGTTTTTCTGCTATAGACGCGTAGTTGAATCTTTACATATTTTTTTCTATCCTCCTGTATACACGGGATTATTTAAAGTGGCACACGTATTGCACACGGCTCCGGTAAGCGAAATTCCTAGGGCGAACCGGAGCGCTCCAGCATGTCTTGCAATCTCTATGAATCATCACTTCAGGGTGTCCACCCACGCGCGCTCCTCCGCGCTGAACCCGGGAATGCCTTTGCAATCCCTTCGAGCATCGCGTGCCTGGCCGGCGCGATTCACCCAACTGCATTTGCGCTGTTCCTGGCTGTACTCTCCTTGACCGCCGCGTGCGGCAGTGGGGGCGGCGGCGGGAGTGCGGCGTCACCTACTTTCGTCTCGCCCATGGCGGCTGCGCCCGCGGCAGAAATGCCGTCCGGCGCCGCATTTTCCTGCGCCTTCGAGAGCACATTTTCCGACTGCGGATTCGGAGAGCAAGCGACAGTCGCGGGCCGCGCGACGATGGTGAATGTCGCCGGCGTGACTGCCGTTCGCCTGCATACCGAACCGGGTGACAACAATGTCAACGGGAGTGGTGACCACGAACGCAACGATCTCACCCTCGATCAGTCGACGTCCGATGGCTACGACGGCGAAGAGCACTGGTGGGCACACTCGGTGTGGTTCCCCGATGACTACGTTGATCCGCCCATCAGCGTCACGACCTGGAACTTCGGACTTGTCGCCGATTTCCACAACACCACGAATGGTGGCGGGCAGGCCAATTTTCAGGTGCAAGCGATGCCCACCGATGCGATCTCTCCGGACCGTCCGACCGGGCTCAGCTTCAGTATCGCCTACGGCAACCAGACCAGTTATACGGAACAGATCTTTCCAATAGGCCCGGTCGTGAGAAACGTGTGGTACAACTTCGTCTACCACGTGAAGTGGTCTGCGGGGAGCGATGGTTTCTTTGATGCGTGGGTCAACGGTGTGCAGAAGATGACTTACCGGGGGCCGACGCTCTATCCGGGCCAGGGTGTCTACCTAAAGCTCGCAAACTATCACACGGCGTTCGGGCAACCCTCATCAGTCATTCACGCCCGCGTGATTCGAAGCAGCACGCCGCTCGATGTTTCCGCAGGACTTTAGGAAATCTCTGATTAATTCCCGATCTTTTTCCCTATTGCTTTGTCATGGCATGAGCGAAACTGGTTGAGGGGTAAACAACGATGAAACAAAGGACGCTGCCACCGGCACTTTGTTAGAACATCATTTTTGCCCTCGAAACCGTGCGCGTAAGGAAAGTGGCGGTTTGCGCGAGGCATCGCTTTTCTCCTTAAAGCGTGGAATTTCACTACAAGAATGCGCCTTTAAGCGCCAGCTTCGCTCTTGTTTTGCGACCTTGCTTGAGAAGATCAACGTCATACGCTGGTCCGACCCGATTGGGCCGGCATCAGGAAAGCCGGCGCGATGCCCGCAAAGAAAGACAACGCTTACCGGCGTCCCCCGCATGCCGCAGTAAGGTTCTGTTTCGTAGTGACCCATTGAAAGACCCGCTGATACCGGACTGCGGGTTGCATCCCTCTCGTCGGCCTACTTCCTCGCCTCCAGAAAACTCTGGACCGCCTGATAAAGCTGTACGTTCGACTTCTCGAACTGCAGAAAATGGCCACCATGCGGGACCTCGACGTATTCCTTCGCTGCGCTGCTCAATGCATTCATCAGCAACTGGTTATCCGCGCGCGTCGCATCAGTGTCGGAATCGCCGCGTATCACCAGGGTAGGTACGGTGATCTTCGCAGCATCGAAGAAGGGTTTTGTCAGATACAGGTCGACGGATCGCCCGGCGGGCCACCGTACCGCTCCGCCGAACTCGCCGGATCTTGGATCGGAGGCGAGGTGGTGGTTTCGATAGGCTTCGAAAGCGCCGGGTACGACCGACTCTTCCCTGGTGCCCAGGGCAACCCAGCGCTTCACCGATGAAGGGGAACTGTACATGACTTTCTGGGCTTCCTCGCTCGCGGCTGATTTTCTGCGGTCGTCCATGCTCTCCCGGTAATCGTAGGTCACCCCGAACAGCACCAGCTTGGCTACTTTATCTGGGTGCCGAATCGCATAAAGAGGTGCTTCCAAGGAAGCCCCCAGCGACCAGCCGAGCAGATGAACTTTCGGTGTGCCGCGTAGCGCGGTAATGAAATCCACCGCACGTTCCACATCGCGTACGGTCACATCGCCATGCATCGGCGCCTTGCTGTGCGGGAATGCCGCAGGGTCATCCATGAGCAATGGACGCGTTGACAAGCCGTACCCTTCGAGGTCAAGGGCAAACGTATCCCAACCCGCGCGGGCAAAGTAGCGCATCAGCGAGCAATTCTCATAATCGGTGTCGAAGGCCACATAGCCCGCGGTGGTCATGCCGTGGATCAGCAGCAGAACTTTGCCCTCCTTGTCTACGGTGTGCTCGCGTCCGGCCAGTACAACCTCTCGTATATGAATGGTTACATTTGGGTCGAGGCGCTGCTGTGAATAGAAGGGCTCGTTGCTCGTGTGGCTGACGAAGTAATCCGTCACCCTGAGCCCGCCAACCTCGGCAGCCCTTGCGGAGGGAGGGCCCACGAACACGAGGATGGCCAGTGTGGCCGTGAGGACTGCAGTCAAGAGGAATCCAACGTGGTGGCGAGTCATTGTCGTAGCCTCCGACGATCGTGCCGTCTCAGTCTCCTGCAGAAACGACGAGGTTTAGACGTCATGATAAACATCTCTGATACTGGAAACTTGTCTCTATCGCTATACACAAGTTTCCAATAGCACAAACCTCGCAATGTTCGGTCGGGCCGAGCAATTCCTGACGTCCACCCTCCAGTTCTCGTTTTTCTCTGCGGCCCTCCGCGTCCTCTGCGCCTCTGCGTTGAGATTTTGACGTTGAGGTATTGCCTTAGAACAGTCCGACAACTTTCCCGTCAGGCGTAAGGTCGATCCTGGTCGCCGAAGGCACCTTCGGCAAGCCCGGCATGGTCATGATGTCGCCGCAGACCATGACCACGAATTCCGCCCCTGCCGCCAGTCGAACTTCGCGGATGTTGATGATGTGGCCCGAGGGCGCGCCGCGTGCCGAGGCGTCGGTCGAGAACGAGTACTGGGTCTTGGCGATGCAGACCGGGTAATGGCCGTAGCCGTCGTCCTGAAGCTTCTGGATCTGCGCTCTCACCTTCGTATCCGCGCTGACATCCGCCGCGCCATAGATCTTGGTCGCAATTGCTTTCGCTTTGTCCCAGAGTGTGGCGGAATCTTCGTAGACAAAACGGAAGCTGGACTTCTTTTTCCCAATGACGTCCACCACCATTCCCGCCAGGTCCTCCGCGCCCGCCCCGCCTTTGGCCCAGTGCTTCGCCAGCACCACCGGGGTGTCCTGCGCGCCGAACTTTTTCTTCAGCAGATCGACTTCCGCGTCGGTGTCGTGGGTGAAGTGGTTGATTGAGACCACGCACGGCAAGCCGTAATGGTTGCGCACGTTGTCGACGTGTCGCGCGAGGTTGGCGATGCCCTTCTCCAGCGCGGCGAGATTCTCCCTGTCGAGCAGCTTGAGATCCACTCCGCCGTGGTATTTGAGCGCGCGGATGGTGGCGACGATCACGCAGGCATCGGGACGCAGCCCCGACTTGCGGCATTTGATGTCGACGAACTTTTCCGCACCGAGGTCCGCGCCGAAACCCGCCTCGGTCACCACGTAGTCGGCGAGTTTCAACCCGGCGCGTGTGGCGATCACCGAATTGCAACCGTGCGCGATGTTGGCGAATGGTCCACCGTGGATGATCGCCGGATTGTTTTCCAGCGTCTGTACCAGGTTGGGTTTCAACGCGTCCTTCAGCAGCACGGTCATGGCGCCGTGGGCGTCGAGGTCGCGTGCCCGTACCGGTTTGCCCGCGCGGGTGTAGCCCACAACGATGTTGCCCAGCCGCTCCTTCAGGTCGGCAAGCGACTGCGACAGGCAGAAGATCGCCATCACTTCCGAGGCCACCACGATGTCGAAGCCGTCCTGGCGCGGGTAACCATTGGCGGAACCGCCGAGCGACACGACGATGTCGCGCAGCGCCCGGTCGTTCATGTCCAGCACCCGTTTCCAGGTGATGCGGCGCACGTCCACGTCGAGTTCGTTGCCATGATGGATGTGGTTGTCGAGCATCGCCGCCAGCAGATTGTTGGCGAGCTGGATGGCGTTGAAATCGCCGGTGAAGTGCAGATTGATGTCCTCCATCGGCACCACCTGCGCATAGCCACCGCCGGCAGCACCCCCTTTCATGCCGAACACCGGGCCGAGGCTGGGTTCGCGCAATGCGATCAGCGCTTTCCTGCCGATGCGGTTGAGCGCGTCGCCCAAGCCCACCGTGGTGGTGGTCTTGCCCTCGCCTGCCGGCGTGGGGCTGATGGCGGTGACCAGGATCAGCTTGCCGTCGGGCCGGTCTTTCAGACGGTCGATGTAGTCAAGCGAGATCTTCGCCTTGTAGTGCCCGTAGGGTTCGAGATTCTCCTCCGGGATGCCCAGTCTCTCCAAGGCAAGAACCGCGATGCGCTTGAGCTTGGCCTGCTGGGCGATTTCAATGTCGGAAAGCACAGTGACCTCTTGTGATTTTTTCTGGCCCGGGAGAACAAAACAAAAAAGCGGCAGAGAAATCTGCCGCTCCTAGCCGAACTTCCGCCTCTTATCTCGACGGGCCGGTATGTCCGTCATCGGGATTGATCATGGTGGTGCCACCCGGACCGTAGCCGATGAGCTGCAGAATCACCTCTTCATCCTTGGCGCCATCGAAATGGTGCCCGCCCGCCGGGTGTTTCATGAAGCCTCCTGCTTTGACGGGGACGGTCTTGCTTGGATCGAATGTGTCTCCCGTGCCCGTCCACCATGTGCCCTGCAGAACGACGGCGTAGCGGTCGTCGGGATGGAAGTGTGGGCGTGACATTATTCCGGGCGGGAACTTCACGCGCACGACGTACACGCCCGGTTTGGCCGGGTCGCCCGAAATCACCGAAAACTTCACGCCGTTGTAGCCGGGAAGCTCTTTCCATTGAATGTCCTCCGGCTGCACGCGCAAGAAGCCCTCGGAATCGGAGTCGGCGCGCAACAATGCCGTGGGTACAAGCGCCGCACCGAGTAACAGGGTTGTGGCGACGAATCTGCGGATGGTGGTCACGTTGTTCTCCCGGAAAAATCTGGCGTGAAGTTTACCTCATGTAATCGAGCGTCAGGTGCGCCAGCGAACGCACCCCCAGCACCAGCGCAGACTCATCCACGAAGAAGCGCGGCGAGTGATTCGGTGCGCTCTGGCCCCGCTCGGTGCCCTTCGGCGTGATGCCGAGGAAATAGAAGAAGCCCGGGATCTTCTGCTGATAGTACGAAAAATCCTCGTAGCCGGTGATCTTCTGGCCGACGAAGACCTTGTCGGCGCCCGCCACGCGTTGCAGGGTCGGCACCATGCGCTCGGTCAACGGTACGTCGTTCACAGTGACCGGATAGGCGTTGTCGAAATGCACGTGCGCTCTTGCCCCGCCGCTCCTGGCGATCAGCTCCACCGTATTGCGGATGCGGGCATGAATGTCTGCACGCATGTCCTCGTTGAAGGTGCGCACCGTTCCCAGCATTTCCACCGTTTCCGGAATGATGTTGTCTCGCACGCCACCCTTGATCGCGCCGATGCTGACCACCGCCGGCTCCAGACTTACGTCCACCTGGCGGCTGATGATGGTCTGAAGCCCAAGCACGATCTGCGATGAAATCACGATCGGATCCACTCCGCGCCACGGCAGCGCGCCGTGGGTCTGCCGCCCGGTTACCGTCACCCGGATGCGATCGGAACTGGCCATTGCCGGACCGGGCCGATAGGCAATCGTGCCGGCCTCGACGCCGGCAAACACGTGCAGCCCGAAAATTACGTCGGGTTTCGGATTTTCCAGCACACCCTGCCGGATCATCAGTGCAGCACCGCCGTCCTCGCCCGGTGGCGGGCCTTCTTCGGCAGGCTGAAAGATGAACTTGATACTGCCGGCGAGTTGCTGCCTCATGCCCGCCAGCAATTCGGCCACGCCCATCAGGATCGCCACATGGCAATCGTGGCCGCAGGCATGCATGACACCGACTTCCTGGCCATTGAAACTGGAGCGGCTCCTGGACGCGAACGGTACATCCACTTCCTCCGTTACCGGCAGCGCGTCCATGTCCGCACGCAACGCTATGACCGGTCCCCGACGGCCGGTATCCAACAACCCCACCACGCCGGTGTGCGCCACGCCGGTCTGCACCTTCAGTCCGAGCGCTTGCAGATGCCCGGCAACAACGCCGGCGGTGCGCACCTCGCGGTTGGAGAGTTCCGGGTGCTGGTGCAAATCCCGGCGCCAGGCAATGACCCTGGGTTCGAGCGCCGCAGCGCGCGCGTCTATCTGTGCGCCGGGATCGAGTTGATCGTTCATCGTCAGGGTTTCACGAACTTGAGCGTCATGCGGTCGGATTCGCCAATGGCAAGATACTTTGGCTTCTCCCCGTCGGGGATATTGCGAAGGGTTGGCGGCAGCGTCCAGACCCCGCCGGGATAGTCCGCGGTGTCCCTCGGATTGGCGTTGATTTCGGACTTGTTGTCGAGCTTGAACCCGGCTTTCTGCGCAGTCTCTATAACCCAGGTTTCGGTCATGTAGCCGGTCTCGATCTGTTTTTCGAACGGCGTGCCCGGCTTGGCGCGATGGTCCTTCACGCCCAGTATTCCTCCCGGTTTTAGAGTGTCGTAGAACGCCTTGAACATTGCGTCAGCGTTGCCCGCCTTGGCCCAGTTGTGAACGTTGCGAAACGTGAGAACCATGTCGGCCGAGCCCTTGGGCGCGATCTCGACATATTCGGGCGCCAGCAGCGCCGTCTTGATGACCTTCCCATACAGGTCCGGCCTGCCGGCCAGCATCGCGTCGAACCCCTTCTCCCGCTCCTTGAGAAAATCCGGCGCGCCCTTTGCCTGCGTGGCAAACCATGCGGAGTAGTACTGGCCGCCATCTCTCAGCACCGGAGCAAGTATCTCCGTCCACCAGCCGGCGCTTGGCCAGACCTCGACCACCGTCATGTTCGGATTCAAGCCGAAAAACAGCAGCGTTTCCTTGGGATGGCGGTATTTGTCGCGTGCCTTGTTGGCGTCCGAGCGATGGCTGCCAGCCATGGCCCGGTCGATCAACGCCTCGGCATCCTGCGCCTGGGCCGACGCGACCATCGCGCCGGCGGCGAGTACCGGCAGCAACAGCAAACGGAATACGGATTGCAATACCTGCTTCATTAGTCTCCCCTTCGTTATCGTTTTTTGGTGGTTGCTATCCGCCTAGCGGCGGTTGTTCTGGCGATACTCGAGATCCTGCCGCTGGATCTGAATCGACAGGTCGCGCGCCCGCTGCTCGCGTTCGAACGTCAGCGCCGACCTCGGCAACGGCGGCGCCGCTTCCTGCCGGTGCGCACTCGCCCGCTGGGTTTCGAGCAGTTGCCGCCACTGACGATCCTGAAAGTGCTCGATCTGCAGCCGTTCCGCGCCGGTTTGCTGCTCCGTCTCCAGCCTTGCCGCGGGCAGTTCGGCTCGGGGATCGGACTCGTCGGCGCGGACCGGCGGCGCGTCTTCGAGCAATTTTCGCAAGAGGTTGGCGCGCTCAATATGGTCGGCGGCTTGGTCCGCCGAAACCGGTCCGGCGGCAACGGCCAGAAGCAAAAATGAGATCAGGGAGAGTTTCACTTTTCTGTGACCGGCGGAGGCCTGCCGAGTTTACAAGCGGGCCGAGAAACCGTCCATTCGTGCGCTTTCCGAAGCGACTGACGTCGCTCCGCGGGCGCCAGTTCGGGACCTGTCCTTCGATCAATTCAATACGGCGCACAATTTCAATAAATATATTATGTTTCATATAGTTCAACAACTTATATAATGTTGTCAGTTTAAAATTATTGCGACGCGATAGAAACACATCAAATATCATAACTATCTGATAAAATCTATAATTAAAATAAAGTTATATGAAACTGATCGATGACTCTTGCACTGCCGCAATATAGCGAAAGGACCAACACCATGAAAAACCTGCTCGACACCGTATTCAAGTGGTTCAACACCGATGAAAACCGGGAGCTGGAAGCTTATTTGTCGCAAGCTGCCAACCCGGCCGATGTGGATCGCCTGTTACGTGAATGGGAGAAAAGGGACAAGTCCTTCTTCTACCTTCCGTAGGACAGCCTTGGTCTTCCGCAACGTCCAACTGTCCCCACATTCTTCGCATTGAAGTTCCGACGACGCAAAGTCATCACGCTTGCCCTCCAGGGCGGCGGCGCACTTGGCGCGCTGACCTGGGGGGTGCTGGATCGGCTGCTAGAGGAACCGAAACTCAAGATCGAAGCGATCAGCGGCACGAGCGCCGGCGCAATCAATGCCGCGGCGCTGACGTCCGGCTATGCGAAGGGCGGCCGCGAAGGCGCCCGCCAATGCCTGGACGACTTCTGGAATTCGGTGGGCACGGCGTCCTACTCGATCGGCTCTTCCACCGGGATACACAGGGCGTTACTGCCAAACCCGCAAAGACTCCTCCTCGGCCTTACCCGCTTTTTCTCCCCGTACCAGCTCAATCCCTTCGACATCAATCCGCTGCGCGACATCGTCGCCAAGGTGGTGGACTTCGATGCCGTGCAAAGCCGCCGGGCAATCCGGCTGTTTGTCGGCGCCACCCGTGTGCGCACCGGCACGCTGCGGTTGTTCGAGAACCGCGAACTGACGCCAGATGCACTGTTGGCGTCCGCCTGCCTGCCGACCCTGCATCACGCGATCGAGATCGACGGCGAGCCATATTGGGATGGGGGCTACTCTGGAAACCCGGCAGTCTATCCGCTCATCTATCGCTGCAAGACGCCCAGCATCCTCGTGGTGATGTTGCAGCCCCTGACCCGCGAGGATCCTCCGACCACCGCGCAGGCAATTCGCAGCCGTTTGACCGAATTCCAGTTCAATTCATCGTTTCTCCGCGAAATGCGCAGCATCGCGCACGCCAAACAGGCTATCGACGCACAGTGGCTGCCCATCGGAAGGCTGGAGCGCCGCTACAGGAAGCTGAATTTCCATTTGATAGAAACCGACGACCTGCTCGCGCGCATGAACATCGACAAGGCGCTCAACGCCGATCTCGGCTTCCTGCTGAAACTCAAGGAAGAGGGACGAACCCGGGCGGGTACCTGGATCGAGAAGCATTTCGACCAGGTCGGCTTAGAGTCTTCGATCGACCTCGCCAAGTTGTTCGGGTAGGGAATTCCCGCCTTACGCCGCCCGCACGGCCTTGTCGCCGAGCATTCCCTGCGTTTCGATGAAGCGCACGATCTCCGGGAGTCCCTGCCCGGTCTTCAGATTGCTGAACAGAAAAGGCTTCTCACCGCGCATCCGGCGCGCATCGGCATCCATAACTTCCAGCGATGCGCCGACGTACGGCGCGAGGTCGATCTTGTTGATGATCAGGAGGTCGGATTTCATGATTCCGGGCCCGCCCTTGCGAGGGATCTTGTCTCCCGCGGCCACGTCGATCACGTACAGCGTAAGGTCGGACAACTCCGGACTGAAAGTGGCGGCCAGATTGTCCCCGCCGCTCTCGACGAATACCACGTCGAGGTTGCCAAATGTCCGCGCCAGCCGCGCCACCGCTTCGAGATTGATCGAGGCATCCTCGCGGATGGCCGTGTGCGGGCAGCCGCCGGTCTCCACGCCAATGATGCGCTCCGGCGGCAGTGCTTCATTCCTGACCAGGAACTGCGCGTCCTCCTGGGTGTAGATGTCATTGGTCACCGCCGCGACTTCGTACTGGTCGCGCATGGCCTTGCACAGTCCCAAGGTCAGCGCGGTCTTGCCCGAGCCCACCGGCCCGCCTATCCCCACTCTCAACGGTTGACTTGTCATTTTCATCTCCGGAAGACTGAAACTCGTTCAACGCAAAGGATTCTTTTCTATACCCCCTGGGTACGCAAAGGTACGCGATGGAAGAAACTAAATGAAAGATGGACAGAACACTTGTCGAATGCACCTTGCGAACTGGGTAATGGCAGACTGAAAGATTCTATTCACCTATACCTCGTCATGTTTTCCGGGTCTGCACTTTTCCGTTTCCCATTGCGTACCTTTGCCTTCTTTGCGTTTAACGCGTTTATAGCTTGGGTTTCAAGATCGAAACAAACGGGTGTACTGGGTCTCGTGGCGGCTGCTGGCAATCGCCAGCGCCGGGGAGAAGTTGCTCAAACCTTCCTCGCCGGTCTGGAGCGCCGCATCCGCAACAACCGGAAGCAGCGTCACCAGCTTCGCAAGCACACGCTGGCCGGCGGACTGTCCGAGCGGCACGAGTTTCATCGCCGAGGAGACCTGGTTTTCGCCCCATGCCCAAAGATAGCCTGTCAGCCCCTCGCGCAGCGGCACGCCGAATCCTTGCGCCGCGAAACTGAACGCTGTCGCGAACGCCGGTGCTTCGACCGCCTCCAACGCGCTAGTGTCAAGTTCACCGGTCGCATCCAGAACCAACTTGAGCGCGCCGCCCATCTGCAGCGTCTCGGCGCGCAGTTCCGATGTTTCCCTGATGGCGACGAAGCGCGCATTCCAGTACCTGGCCGCATTGACGTCGCCCTTGTTCCACGCCTGGTACAGCCACCGCCAAACCGGTGCCTCGAGCGTGCCGATATTGAAGCACAGCGCGTCGGCGATCCACTGCAACGCGGTCTGTTCGTCGCGGATTGCCCCCTCTTCCACCGCCCACTCCAGTCCCTGCGAATAGCTGTACGCGCCCACCGGCAGCAGCGGGCTGGCCAGGCGCAGCAATTGCGCGAGACCGGTGCCCGAGAGTGCGCCCGCGCTCATGTACCGGCCTTCGAAGAATACTGATGGATGATGCCGCGGTGCATTGGCGCCTCGCCGTGATGCTGATGCCCCCCGTACGCCCCGGCCTCCGGTTCGAACGGGGCTTCCATCGCCACTACAACCGCACCCAGGCCTTCGACCATCTGCCGCAACACGTAGTCGTTGGCGATTCGCAGCCAACCCGCACCGATCTGCAACGGAACATGGCGATTGCCCAGGTGATAGGCGATGCGCGCCAGTTGCATCCCGTCCGGACAACCGATATGCAGCACTTTTTCGTGCTTGGCGGTGACCTTGACGACACGCCCATCGTCCGCTTCCAGAAAATCACCACCGCGCAGCAGTTGTCCGCGCGGCAGGAACAACCCGACTTCTTCCCCGATTTCCGAACGCGTGCGCAGACGGCTTTTCTGCCGCAGTTCGAACGGCAGCACCAGTTCGGCATCGAACGGTGCTCGCGGCGCGCAACGCTTCTGAATGGTCAGCATGGTCAGAACAGAAAGTATCTCTGCGCCAGCGGCAGGGTTTTTGCGGGCTCGCAAGTCAACAACTGGCCGTCCGCGCGCACTTCGTAGGTCTCGGCGTCCACCTCGATGTTTGGCAAATGGTCGTTCAATGGCAGGTCGGATTTCCTTAGTTTGCGGGTGCCGGAGACCGCGACCAGCGGCTTCTGCAGCCCGAGTTTTCTGCCGACGTCGCCTTCCAGCGCCGCCTGCGACACGAACGTCACCGACGACTGCGTGCACGACACGCCAAAGGCGCCGAACATGTAGCGGAAATGTACTGGTTGCGGAGTGGGAATGGACGCGTTCGGATCGCCCATCGCCGCCGCAGCGATCACGCCGCTCTTGAGTATCAACGACGGCTTGACCCCGAAGAACGCCGGTTTCCACAACACAAGGTCGGCAAGCTTTCCGACTTCCACCGAACCGACTTCCCGTGCGACGCCGTGAGTGATCGCGGGATTGATGGTGTACTTGGCGATGTAGCGCTTGACGCGATGGTTGTCCGAATCCGCGCTGTCCCCGGCAAGGCTGCCGCGCTGGATTTTCATCTTGTGCGCGGTCTGCCAGGTGCGGGTGATGACTTCGCCAACGCGGCCCATCGCCTGCGAATCGGACGAGATCATGCTAAAGGCGCCCAGGTCGTGGAGTATGTCCTCCGCGGCAATGGTCTCGCGCCGGATGCGCGACTCGGCGAAGGCAATGTCTTCGGCGATGCCGGGGTCGAGGTGATGGCAGACCATCAGCATGTCGAGATGCTCGTCGATGGTGTTGACGGTATACGGCCGCGTCGGGTTGGTCGAGGACGGCAGCACGTTCGGCTGGCCGCAGGCCTTGATGATGTCCGGCGCGTGCCCGCCGCCCGCACCTTCGGTGTGGTAGGTGTGGATTGTGCGGCCCTTGAATGCCGCGAGCGTGGTCTCGACGAATCCGGATTCGTTCAGCGTGTCGGTGTGGATCGCGACCTGTACGTCCATCTCGTCGGCAACTGCCAGGCAGTTGTCGATCGCCGCCGGGGTGGTGCCCCAGTCTTCATGCAGCTTCAACCCCATCGCCCCGGCCGCCACCTGTTCGCGCAGCGGCATGCGCAGGCTGGCGTTGCCTTTGCCAAGGAAGCCGAGGTTCATCGGGAACGCCTCGGCCGCCTGCAACATGCGGCCGATGTGCCAGGGTCCCGGTGAACACGTAGTGGCGTTGGTGCCGGTGGCCGGCCCGGTGCCGCCGCCGATCATGGTGGTCACGCCGGACATCAGCGCTTCCTCGATTTGCTGCGGGCAGATGAAGTGAATGTGGCTGTCAACTGCGCCGGCAGTGACGATCGAACCTTCTCCGGCGATGATCTCGGTGGCGGCGCCGATGACGATGTTCACGTCCGGCTGGATGTCAGGATTGCCGGCCTTGCCGATGCCGCGGATGCGGCCGTCCTTGATGCCGATATCCGCCTTGACGATGCCGCGGTAATCCACGATCAGCGCGTTGGTGATGACGGTATCGGCGACTTCGCGCGCGCGCCGCTGGCTCTGTCCCATGCCGTCGCGGATCACCTTGCCGCCGCCGAACTTCACCTCCTCGCCGTAGGTGGTGTAGTCCCTCTCGACCTCGATCCACAGATCGGTATCCGCGAGCCGGACGCGATCCCCGGTGGTGGGACCGAACATTTCTGCGTAAGCCGGTCTTCCGATCGAGCGCGCCATCAGAGTTTGCCCATCACTTTGCCTTGAAATCCGTATACAACTTTCGCGCCTGCGAGCTCGACCAGCTCAACCGTGCGTTCCTGCCCCGGCTCGAAACGCACAGCGGTGCCCGCGGCGATGTTGAGCCGGAAGCCGTGCGCCGCGGCACGGTCGAATTTGAGCGCCTCGTTGGTCTCGTAAAAGTGGTAATGCGAGCCGACCTGGATCGGCCGGTCGCCACTATTGGACACTTTCAGCGTGCTCGTCCTGCGACCGGCGTTGATCTCGATCTCGCCTTCTCTTGTTCTGATCTCACCTGGAATCATATTTTCCCTTTGAAAGGCAAACGCCAATCGCGGTGGACGCAGAGGACGCGGAGGCAAAACAAGAAAATTGGCCTTCACTCCAAAAGACCTGTGGATGATTCGCACCCGCAGGAGTTGAAGAGTTTCTGAAATTTCCGTCCATCTCCATGTGTCGCTTCAAGAGCACTCCTCAGCGTCCTCCGCGATAAGCGTTGTTCTCAAACGATTGGGTGATGGACGGTGACGAGCTTGGTGCCGTCGGGAAAAGTCGCCTCGACCTGAATCTCGGGAATCAGTTCCGCCACGCCTTCCATTACCTCCTCGCGCGCAAGCAGCGTCGTGCCGTACGTCATGAGTTCGGCCACCGTCCTGCCGTCGCGTGCACCTTCCATAATTGCGGCGGAAATGTATGCGACCGACTCCGGATAATTGAGCTTGAGCCCGCGCGCCTTCCTCCGCTCCGCCACCAGCGCCGCAGTGAAGACCAGAAGTTTGTCTTTCTCTCTCGGTGTCAGTTCCACCCCATGTCTCCTCAGTACGGATTTTCGTCACGATCGTCACGCCGTCACTTCGTCACGTCGTCACGGAATTTCAGGTTGCCCAAATTCTCGGCATCTGCATTTCCCTTTGTGAATACAACGGGCGAACGATCTTCCAGATGCTGATGAAGTATTTCCGCGCGTCCTCGGCGGAAGGTCCAAGGTATCGGGCGACTAACAAGTCCGGTAACCGGGTCACCCCCCACTTGGCTTTTCCCGTCGCAACCGCAGCCCTGCATTCGTCCAGCGCCAGTTTAGAAATCTCGATTCCCGCCAGCAGGAATGTCCCGCAAACCGGCAAGCCGGCCATGCCCACCGGCGAGTCCAGCAACGCGCCGCCACCTTCGATCGTTCCCAACTCCTCGAACAGCGGATGGCCGGCCTGCCTCACGTGCAGCCGCGTCCGCACGCTCCCCGATCCGAACCGCTCGCCTCCGGCGGTACGGCCCAGACACATCACGTCCCAGCCGCAGAACACCGCGGCTGGTTCCAGCGACACCGCGAGCGCGTTCCTGGCATTCGCTGCATTGAAAAAGATACTCTCCTGCGGCAGCCACTCGCAAACAGCGCCCGCCGCTGCCGCGATCTCCACATCCTGCGCTGCCTCCCGCATCGCGGAGCGGTACCACTTGGTCGCGCCCGGCGTGGTCAGCAGCGCGTTCGTGTCGGCCTGCAGATTCACCGTGATCGCCAGCCGGTCGCCGCCGGCAATGCCGCCGGGCGGATGCAGCACGATGGTGTGGCACACCGCGTCGCCTTCCGGGTAGAGCGTTTTCTGCACCGCAAGCGGACCGCGGCTCGAGCGGCGCGCGAGAACCGTACGTCCACCCCGCATTGCATATTCGAGATCCAGCGCGGCGTCCCAGGTTTGCAGCGCAATTGACTCGACCGGTTTCATACCGAAAGAAAGTTGCGCACATTGTCCCTTTCCATGTCGGCACCGGCGCCGCTCAGGACGATTTCTCCGCGGCGCAGAATCACGTAGTTATCGGCGAGTTCACGCGCGAAGTCGTAATACTGCTCGACCAGCAGGATGCCCATGTCACCACGGTCGGAGAGCGCCTGGATCACGCGCTCGATGTCCTTGATGATGGATGGCTGGATGCCTTCGGTCGGCTCGTCGAGGATCAGAACTTTCGGCTTCATTGCCAACGCGCGGCCGATCGCCAGTTGCTGCTGCTGGCCGCCGGACAGATCACCGCCGCGGCGTTTCCTCATGGTCCTCAGCACCGGAAACATCTCGTAGATCTCGCCGGGAATGTCCTTCGCGGCGCCATTCGTGAGGCTGGCGAGCCCCATCATCAGGTTTTCTTCCACGGTGAGCCTTGGAAAGATTTCGCGCCCCTGCGGAACGTAACCCACGCCCAGCCGCACGCGCACGTAAGGCGGGAGCGGACGCAATTCCTGCCCGTCCAATTCGATGCTCCCGCTTGCAACCGGCAACACGCCCATCAGGCACTTGAGGAGCGTGGTCTTACCCACGCCATTGCGCCCGAGCAGCGCAGTCACCGCCCCCGTGGGCACTTCGAAGCTCACGTCGCGCAGCGTCTGGCTGCTGCCGTAGAACTGATTCAATTTCTCAACCTTCAACATCACGTCACCCCCCGCCCTCTCCCCGCTTCGCGCGGAGAGAGAGCCGAGCGCCTAATGGTGCGTCGCCACCACAGGCTTTCATCACCCTCTCCGCCTTCCTTCATGGAGGGGGAGAGGGCCGGGGTGAGGTGGCGGGGCTTATGGGGTTTATCTGCCAAGATAAACCTCTATAACGCGCTCATCGTTCTTGACGGCGTCCATCGTGCCTTCGGCGAGCACGGCGCCTTCGTGCAGCACGGTGACGACGCTGGCGATGGAACCAATGAACTCCATGTCGTGCTCGACCACCACCACCGAACGCTCGCCCGCCAGCGACTTGAACAGTTCCGCGGTGCGGTCGGTTTCCTCGTCGGTCATGCCCGCGACCGGTTCGTCGAGCAGCAGCAGACGCGGTTCCTGCATCAACAACATGCCGATTTCAAGCCACTGTTTCTGGCCGTGGGACAGCAGCCCGGCGGGGCGGGCGGCTTCCCCCTGCAGCTTTATCAGTTCCAGGGTTTCGGAGATGCGGTCGAGCTGTTCCGCGCTCAGGCGCGCGCGGACGCTGGCCCAAACGCGCTTGTCGGTCTTCATCGCCAACTCGAGGTTCTCGAACACCGTGTGGTTCTCGAACACCGTCGGCTTCTGGAACTTGCGGCCAATGCCCGCGTGCGCGATCTCGGGTTCGGTCAGGCGCGTTAAGGTCGATGGTCTGGCCGAAAAACACGGAGCCTTCGTCAGGTCGGGTCTTGCCGGTAATCACATCCATCATCGTGGTCTTTCCCGCTCCGTTCGGACCGATCACGCAGCGCAGTTCGCCGGCCTCCACGGTTAGGGTGAGCTTGTCGAGCGCCTTGAATCCGTCGAAACTCACAGTGATATCGTCCAGATAGAGGATCGGGCCGTGCGTGATGTCGACCCCGCCTTTCAGGACGTGACTGAGTCCGGAGGTGCTGCCGCTGACGCTCACTTCGTCAGACATGGTGTTCACGTGCGTCTCCATCTGACCGCGCTCATCAGGCCGATGACGCCCCTGGGCATGAACAGCGTGACCAGAATGAACAGCAACCCGAGGAAGAACAGCCAGTATTCGGGGAAGGCCTGGGTGAAGTAGCTCTTTGCGCCGTTCACGACACCTGCGCCCAGTAGCGGCCCAATCAGCGTGCCGCGGCCACCGACCGCGACCCACACCGCGATTTCTATTGAATTGGCCGGCGACATTTCGCTGGGATTGATGATTCCGACCTGCGGCACGTAAAGAGCGCCTGCGATGCCGCACAGCACGGCCGAAAGCGTCCACACGAACAGCTTGTAGCCGAGCGGGTTGTAGCCGGAGAACATCAGCCGGCTTTCCGAGTCGCGGATGGCGGTGAGCACTCGGCCGACTTTCGAGCGGATCAGGTAGCGCGTCAGGAGTATCACGCCGATCAGTGCCAGCGCGGTGACGCCAAAGATCACCGCGCGAGTTGACGGCGCCGTGATTGGAAATCCAAGGACGCGCTTGAAGTCGGTGAAGCCGTTGTTGCCGCCGAAGCCGGTGTCGTTGCGGAAGAACAGCAGCATGAAGGCGAAGGTCATCGCCTGAGTGATGATCGAAAAATATACGCCCTTGATGCGCGAGCGAAAGGCGAAGTAGCCGAACACCAGCGCCAGCAGGCCGGGCGCCAGGATCACCAGAGCCGCGCTCCACAGAAAGTGTTCCGATCCGGTCCAGAACCAGGGGAAGGCCTTCCAGTCCAGAAACACCATGAAGTCCGGCAGGTCCGACTGGTACTGCCCCTCGCGGCCGATCTGGCGCATCAGGTACATGCCGAAGGCGTAACCGCCGAGCGCGAAGAACACGCCGTGGCCGAGCGAGAGGATCCCGGTGTATCCCCAGATCATGTTCATCGCCATGGCGACAATGCAGTAACACATGATCTTGCCCGCCAGGGTGATGGTGTACGCCGATACATGCACTGGACTATCCGGCGCCGGTAGAAGATACAGCAGCGGCAGCACCACCAGCGTCACCAGCACAAAGGCGCCCATCGCCATCCATCCCGCCCCGCTGAACAGCGGTTCCATGCGCGGGACGTATCGCGTCTCGAGCCTATCAAGCTTCAACCGCGCGTCCCTTCAATGCAAAGAGTCCCTGCGGACGCTTCTGGATGAAGGCGATGATCAGCACCAGAACCAGGATCTTGGTGAGCACTGCGCCGATGTGCGGCTCCAGAAACTTCGACAGCACGCCCAGTCCGAGGGCGGCATAGACGGTCCCGGCAAGCTGGCCGACGCCGCCGAGCACCACCACCATGAAAGAATCGATGATGTAGCTTTGCCCGAGATCGGGACCGACATTGCCGATCTGCGACAGCGCGCAGCCGGCAAGGCCGGCCACGCCCGAACCCAGCCCGAACGCGAGCAGGTCCACTCGCCCTGTGGGCACACCCACACAGGAAGCCATCGTGCGGTTCTGCGTCACGCCGCGGACGAACAGCCCGAGCCGGGTGCGCGACAGCATCAGCCACATCATCAGGAGCACGAACATCGAGAAGACGATGATGACGATGCGGTTGTATGGCAACACCATGTTGGTAAGTTCCACTCCGCCCGACATCCACGAAGGGTTGGCCACTTCGACGTTCTGTGCGCCGAAAATCTGGCGCACCAACTGGATCAGGAACAGGCTGATGCCCCAGGTGGCGAGCAGCGTTTCCAGCGGCCGGCCGTAAAGCCAGCGGATCACGCTGCGCTCCAGCACCATGCCGACGAGCGCGGAGGCGGCGAACGCCACCGGGATGGCCGCGACCAGGTACCAGTCAAACAGCCCGGGCGCATAGGATTTGAACAACTGCTGCGTGACGAAGGTCGCATAGGCACCAATCATCAGCATCTCGCCGTGCGCCATATTGATGACGCCGAGCAAGCCGTAGGTGATCGCCAGGCCCAGCGCCACCAACAAGAGAATGCTGCCCAGCGACAGGCCGGTGAACAGCCGGGCGAGGTAGTCGCTGATCAGCAGCCGGTTCTGGATCGAGCCGATCGACTGTTCCGCCGCGACACGCACTGTCTCGTCGGGTTCGATGAAATTTCCGGAAGCGTCCTTTTCCAGAAGCGCCAGCAGCCGGGTCCTGACCTGCGCCTGATTGCTCTGGCCCAGCGCCCTGACTGCTGCCAGCCGGATTCCGGGGTCGCCGTTTTTCAGGTCCAGCGCTGCCTTGGTCTGCTGCAGCGATTGCCTGATGCCGGGATCGCTCTCCCGGGCAATCGCCTTCTCAATCAACGGCAGCAGCGCGGCCTGGCTGGTTGCTTCGATCGCCTTTGCCGATGCAAGCCGCACCGCGCGTTCGGGCGATAGCAGCTTGAGCGCACCGATGGCGGTGTCGAGCGCCCCGCGAATCCTGTTGTTGACGACAATGCCGTCAAGGCCTTCGGGCACAGGCTCGATCGGCGCCATGGAGGCCGCATCGAAGACCTTGTCGTCCCGGACAACCACCACGCGGCCCGAGGGTGTGACGTTGAGCTCGCCATCCTGCATGGCCTGCAACAGTGCGAGCGCGGCTTCGTCGCCGGATGCGACCAGCGCGTTGATGGCCTCGAGCCTGGCGCCGACGTCCTCGGCGCCCAGCCCGCCGACGACCTGCACGTCGAGCGCGCGCGCCGTAACCGCACTGGTAAGTACTGTGACGAATGCAAAGACAAGCAATGCTGGTTTCAAGCGCGTTTCCCTGGTGGCGTATCGCGCGAACGAAAATCAAAAAAAAGGGCCCGCGGCTCATCACTGCCTATCCGCAGGCCCTGCCCTGATGCTCTGTTGTTGACTGCGGGATGCGCGCGAGGAGAACGCGTTTCCCGCGGTCGGTTGATGCGACTACAGGCCCTGCTTGCCTTCGTTACCAACGATGAACGGGCTCCACGGTTGGGCGCGGATCGGCCCTTTGGTTTTCCACACCACGTTGAACTGACCGTCGCCCGTGACTTCGCCGATCATGACCGGCTTGTGCAAGTGATGATTGGTCTTGTCCATCGTCAGCGTAAAGCCGGAGGGCGCTTTGAAGGTCTGTCCAGCCATCGCCACGCGAACCTTGTCGACGTCGATGGTGCCCGCCTTCTTCACGGCCTGCGCCCACATATGGATGCCGACATATGTGGCTTCCATCGGATCGTTGGTCACCACGGTGTCGAGGTTGGGAACCTTGTTCTTCTTGGCCCAGTCCTTGTACATTTTGATGAACGCGGTGTTTTGTGGGTTCTTCACCGACATGAAGTAGTTCCACGCAGCCAGGTGGCCGAGCAGGGGTTTGGTGTCGATGCCGCGCAGTTCCTCTTCACCGACCGAGAACGCCACCACCGGCACGTCGGTGGCTTTCAGTCCGGCGTTGCCCAGTTCCTTGTAGAACGGCACATTGGAGTCGCCGTTGATGGTGGAAATCACCGCGGTCTTGCCGCCCGCGGAAAACTTTTTGACGTCGGCGACGATCGTCTGGTAATCGCTGTGGCCGAACGGCGTATACACCTCCGCGATGTCCGTCTCGGCCACACCTTTGGCCTTGAGGAACGCGCGCAGGATCTTGTTGGTGGTACGCGGATATACGTAGTCGGTGCCGAGCAGGAACCAGCGTTTGGCGGCGCCGCCTTCTTCGCTCATCAGGTACTCAACCGCGGGAATCGCCTGCTGGTTGGGTGCCGCACCGGTGTAAAACACGTTCTGGGACAGTTCTTCACCTTCGTACTGCACCGGGTAGAACAACAGGCTGTTCAGTTCCTCGAAAACCGGCAGGACCGATTTGCGCGACACCGAGGTCCAGCAGCCGAATACCACGGCCACCTTGTCCTGGGTGATCAACTGGCGCGCCTTTTCGGCGAACAGCGGCCAATTCGAAGCCGGGTCGACCACCACCGGTTCGAGTTTCTTGCCGAGCAGGCCGCCCTTGGCATTGATTTCCTCGATCGCCATCAGCGCGGTGTTCTTCAGCGCCGTTTCCGAAATCGCCATGGTTCCCGACAGCGAGTGCAGGATGCCGACCTTGATGGTGTCGGCAGCCGTCGCCGTTGCCGCCATCGCAGAGAATGCGATTCCCATCAACGACTTCAATAAATGTCTGCGATTCATAAGACTCCCCTGAAAGTTGTTGGACAATGACCGCCGGCGCTCGCGGATCCCGGGCTGCCGGACACTGCGCCTCTGGCTGCGGCAATTCGGACCGTCTTGCGACGAGCAGGTTTGAGGATGCGCGTGACTGTTCTGCAACAACCGTGCCGGTGCTTCGCAGTCGCAACGAATGCCTTTGCGTTTCATGTGGTTGTCACTCCGCGAAGCACTTCGAGGGATGATTTTGGAACGCCGCGGCCGCACACGCGCAACGATGCACGCACCGGGTTTGTGCGTCGGCGGCCGGCGATGCACAACGAGGTCGCGCACGCCTCTGCCGAACCTGAACGACCGGCAATATTCACCGTTTGCGCCGTGCGCGCGTGCGCAACTCGCGATCGCGGCCGGTTTGCAGTGCCGGCCTGCAATCCGAGTGGCACAATTACCCTGCCATGACTAGAATGAAATCAAGCGCGGGACGGTGTGCGGGCCACCGCTGATAACGGCTGATAATGGAGGAGACATGAATCGCAAGCTTCCAGCTCTATTCGTCGCAGGCGCTTTCGCACTCTCGATGATCCCGGCGTCGTCCGCGTTGCGGGCCGACGAACGTGGCAGCCTCGATTCAATCCACGAGGACGCCAAACTGGAGGTCGCGGAAGAACACAACATCAACACCCTGTCAGCGGCCGGACCGCATCGTCTTTACGTGGTCGAGCCGATCTTCCCGGTCTTCAGCCGCTCCAAGGTCTGGGTCGTTGACGGCGACAAGCTGCAGATCATCGGAATGTTCGGCGCCGGCGCCGCCGGAAATCTTGCGATTGCACCCGATCATTCCAGGCTGTACTACGCGGATACCTACTGGGCCCGTGGCGATCGTGGCGAGCGTACCGACGTTGTCACCGCGTGGGATGCGCAATCCCTGTCGCCGGTGGGCGAGGCCATCCTGGAAAAAGGCCGATTCCTGGTGGTGACCAAACGCACCAATATGGATGTCTCGCCCGACGGCCGCTACGTCTACTCCTACAACATGTCGCCTTCCACCGCCATCAGCGTGGTGGAAACAGCCAGCATGGCATACAGGGGAGAAATCGAGATTCCCGGCTGCGCGCTGGTGTTTCCATCCGCGCCCGGCCGCTTCTCTTCGGTGTGCGCCGATGGCACCCTGCTCACCGTTAACCACGACGATGATCTCGCCGCCACCAGCAACCGCAGCGCCGCCTTTTTCGACGCCGAGAACGATCCGGTGTACGAGCATGCTGCATTCGACAAGCCCGCGAACCGGGTTCACTTCCTGACCTACGAAGGCAGGATCATCACCGCCGACCTGACGCCGGATGAACCCACCTTCGAGAAGCCCTGGAGCCTGCTCAGCGCGGACGACAGGAAAAACAAGTGGCGTCCCGGCGGCTGGATGCCGGTCAGTTACAACGCGTCGACCCAGCGCCTGTACGTACTCATGCACCGCGGCCTCAAGTGGACCCACAAGCAGGCCGGCGAGGAAGTCTGGGTTTACAACATGAAAACCAGGAAACGGGTGCAGCGGATCAAGCTCGGCGCCGCCCATGCGCACACGCTCAAGGTAACCAACGACGAGAAACCGGTCCTGTTCACACTTACCGAGACCGCAGCCCTCTACGCCTGGGATCCGAAAACCGGCAAGAACCGCGGCAAGCTCGAAGGGCTGGGACTTTCGCCCTACGTGCTGATGGCGGACGGCGACTGAAACCCCGATGATCGATCCGGTCATTCATTACGTATTGGTATGCCTGTTGGCGCTGGTGTTTCTCCAGGGCGGCGCCGCCAAGTTGACTGCGCGCGATGAATTCCTGGGCGTGGTCAACAGCTATCGGCTGCTGCCCCCGTCAATGGCGCCGGCCTTCGCGGCGCTGTTGCCGTTTGCAGAACTCGCCGCCGGTCTCGGCGTCGTCCTGCCCGCGACGCGGCATGTCGGCGCGGCGCTGGCGCTTGCACTCCTGGTGATGTTCGCGCTGGCGATGGCGATCAATCTGGCTCGCGGCCGCACCGAGATCGACTGCGGGTGCTTCAAGTCTGGATTCAGGCAGACCATTAGCGGGTGGCTGGTGGGCCGTAATTTATTGCTGGCCGCCGGCGCCGCGCTACTGTGGTTGCCGGCCGGCGGGCGCGCCACCGGCGGTTTCGACGTGTTCCTGGTGATCGCGGCCAGCCTGATGCTGTTTTTGGGCTACTACTCGGTTGGCGTGCTCACCCGCAAGCCTGTGACCCGCTACGACGCCGGATTCCGCAAGCCCATGGCCTCGAGGAATTGAGATGAGCTACGACGCGCTGTTAATTTCAAACGTGCTGCTGTGGATCGTGGTGCTCGCCCTCGGCCTGATGGTATTCGGCCTGATCCGCCAGGTAGGCGTGTTGCACGAACGCGTCGCGCCGATGGGCGCCCTGATGACCGACCGCGGGCCCGAAGTGGGCGGCATGGCGCCGAAAATTTCGGTCAACGATCTGCACGGCAAGCTGGTGGATCTGGGCGGGCCGCATCCCGCCGGATTGTCACGTCTGCTGTTGTTCGTCTCGCCGACCTGCCCGGTGTGCAAGAAGCTGCTGCCGATCGCCAAGTCCTTTGCCGGCGGCGAAAAACTCGATGTCGCCCTGGTCGGCGATGGCGACCTCGAGGAGCAGCAGCAAATGATCGACCAGCACGGGCTTCAGCAGGTCACGTATCTGAACTCGCCGCAGGTCGGCATGGCGTTCCAGGTCGGCAAACTGCCCTACGCTGTTCTTATAGATGAAGAGGGCGTGATCCGCGCCAAGGGCCTCGTGAACAGCCGCGAGCATCTGGAAAGCCTGGCGATCGCCAAGGAAACCGGGTATGGCTCGATTCAGGCCTACCTGAAGGCAAAGGGTTATGTCGCAAATGGCAAGGAAGTCGCGGAAAGCACCTGAACGCAATATCGGCTTAGACGAACTCAAGAGCTGCGAGGAGGCACCATATGTCATCCAGGAAAAGCGTCTTCGGTTTCTTCGATAACTCGATCGAGCGGCTGGCCCGCACCTCGGCACAGAGACTGTCCCGGCGCAGCTTTCTGGCCACGCTCGGTGGCGTACTGGTCGGCGCGGCAGCCGTACCGCTGCTGCCGGTGAGCCGCAAGGCGCATGCCGCCGAAGCCCACGGCGGCTTCAAGACCTTTGCGCAGAATGCGCAGACCAAAGACCCGACTGCGTGCAACTACTGGCGCTACTGTTCGAGCGACGGCTATCTTTGCGCCTGCTGCGGCGGCGGTCCGGCCACCTGCCCGCCCGGCTCCGAGCCCTCTCCCTCGTCCTGGATCGGCAGTTGCCTGAACCCGGACGACGGCAAGATGTACCTGATCGCCTACCGCGACTGCTGCGGCAAGGATGCCTGCGCGCAGTGTCCCTGCCTCGGCACCGAAGGCGAAATGCCGGTGTACCGGCCCCAGCTCAACAATGACATCGTCTGGTGCTATGGCGCGAGCAGCATGGTGTACCACTGCTCGAGCGGCGCGATCATCGGCCTCGCCAATTGATCGCCTGATCCGGGGCAAAGTCAGCGCGAACGCCGGCGTCCTGCCGGCGTTCGCGTTTCTGGCGCTGCTGTGCACGAGCGTCTGCGCCGAAGAGTCCGTGCCGGCTGATGCGCTCGCGCGCGAACGCGGCACGCGCGTCATTCGTATCGTCGGTGAGGCGCAGGACTACGCCCGCAACTGCCAGGGCTGCCACGGCCACAAAGGCGTATCCGTACCCGAAGTTCCGGCACTGAAAGACCGCGTCGGATACTTCGTTCACACCGAGGAAGGCCGGCGCTACATCGTGCAGGTGCCGGGCGTGGCCACCAACGTGCTCGACGACAAGCGGCTCGCCGCGGTGCTGAACTGGGTACTGCGAACTTACAGCGCAAAGCAACTTCCCGCCGGTTTCAGGCCCTACACTGCGCAGGAAGTCGGCGAACTGCGCAAGCACCCGCTGAAGCAGACGATCCCGGTACGCGAGTCCGTGGTGCAAGGCCTGCTCGCCGCCGGCGTAGTGAACGATCCGGCGCTGATCGCCTACAAGGCATTCGCCAAAGTCCCCTAGTGTCCTGTTCCGCTGATTCGTGGGACAACTTTCGAACGTTGGAAGGCAAACCTCATATCCATTTGGCAACAAACCATCATCGATCCGAAAACCCGCGAAATTGGTGCCAAGCAAGGCGCGAGTCCTTGACAGTGGCGGGCACCACGGCGAGGACTCGTAACACCGCATGGCGCCGATTCTCGTCGGGTTTTCAGCCGCGAATCAGCGGAACAGGACACTAGGATGAACTCATGAATTTCTCCCGCCGCAGGATTGTCGGCGCGGCGGCGGCCTCGCTGCTGGCACGCAGGTCCTGGGCAGCATGCGCGCCGGCGCAACGCATGCGGACCGATCAGAGGCTGCGTTCCCTTCCCGATCTGCCGCTGGACCGCTCGCCGTCGTGGGGCGCGCGCGGCGCGCTGACGGCCGCACGCAACGTTGTAGACGTCGGCGGCAACGCGGCGCGTGTAATGTCCTACGCCGGCGGCTTTCCCGGCCCGGTGCTGCGGCTGCATCCGGGAGAGTCGCTGAACCTGAAGTTTGACAACCGCCTTGACGAAGCCACCAACCTGCATTTCCACGGTCTGTACGTCTCGCCTTCCGGCCGTGCCGACAATATCTGGGTGGTGGCTCCGCCCGGCGCCGGCTTCGAGTACGAACTGCCGGTCGCGGCGCAGGAAGCCGGGGTGCACTGGATCCATCCGCACATCCACGGCCACACGGCGAAACAGTTGTTCGCCGGCCTGGCCATGCCGGTGGTCGTGCACGGCGAAATCGATCGCGACAGCGAACTGGCGCAGGCCGAGGACCACGTGCTGGTGCTGAAAGACCTCGGCATCGAGAACTGCGAGGTCGAGGCACACACGCCGACCGACTGGATCTTCGGCAAGGAAGGCGAGTGGCTTCTGGTCAACGGCCAGGTGCGACCCGTGCTCCATGCCGGCAAATCGCTGCTGCGGCTACGGCTGGTGAATGCGTCCAACTCGCGCTTCTGGCGGATCGCTCTCGACAGCGGCGAAGCGCTGCATCTGATCGCGCTCGACGGACGTTTTCTCGGTCAACGCGTGGAAGTCGGGGAACTGCTGCTGGTGCCCGCCGCGCGCGCCGAAGTGCTGGTGGTGCTGCCGGACCAGCGACCGCGCCGGCTGCTCTACCGCAACTACCCGCGCGGCGGTCGCAACGCCACCGCGGAGCGGCCGATTCTCACCCTGCTTCCGCCCGCCTCACCGCAACCGGTTGCGCTGCCCGGCAGCCTCATAAACCTGGAGCGCTTCGACGAGCGGCTGGCGGACGTGCACCGCGAAGTGAGATTCTCGCCGATGCTGATCAACGGCAAACCCTTCCACCATCACCATCAGGGCGGCCATGTCGCGCCGACGTTCGAGGTGCGCGCCGGCGCGCGCGAGATCTGGACGGTGCACAACGACGACGTGATGAACCATCCTTTCCACCTGCACACCTGGCATTTCGACATCCTGTCGGTCAACGGCCGGCCCCCGGCGATAGCAGCGATCCGCGACATGCTCAACCTGAGTCCCGGGGACGCAGCGCGGATCGGCATCCACTTCACCGACTTCAACGGCCGCACCATGTTCCACTGCCACATCGCCGAGCATGCGGACCGGGGCATGATGGCGGTGCTCAACGTGCGCTGAGCGGCCCTGCCACGGGGGCCGCTTGCCCCGCTTGCATCCCCGCCCTTGTTACTGTATATAATAACAGTACAGGAGGTTCCCATGGATGATCTCACCCCCCGTCAGGCTGAGATACTGCAACTGATTGCCGATTTCGTGCAGAGCACCGGCTTCCCGCCCACCCGCGCCGAAATCGCCAGGAGCCTCGGTTTCCGTTCCGCGAACGCCGCCGAGGATCATCTCAAGGCTTTGGAAAAAAAGGGCTTTATCGAATTGTTTGCCGGTGCCTCGCGCGGCATCCGGCTCAAGGAGGGGCTCGGCCTGCCGGTCATCGGCCGGGTCGCGGCAGGCAGCCCGATCCTCGCCGAAGCCCATGTCCAGGGACGTTACCAGGTCGACCCGCTGCTGTTCAGCCCGCGTGCGGATTACCTGTTGAAAGTGCGGGGGATGAGCATGCGCGATGTCGGCATCCTCGACGGCGACCTGCTGGCGGTGCACCGCACCCAGGAGGCGCGCTCCGGCCAGATCGTGGTGGCGCGCCTGCACGACGAAGTCACGGTGAAGCGCTTCAAGCGCCAGGGTAACCAGGTGCAACTGCTGCCCGAGAACCCGGACTTCAAACCCATATATATAGACCTGAAGCGCGATCCGCTGGCGATCGAAGGGCTGGCGGTCGGGCTGATCCGGAATGGCAGGATTTCGTGAGGCGAAAGGCGTGAGCGGTAAAAGCTCAAGCCCGCATACATATGCAAATAAACGATCCCCTCCGGGGACAAGTGAGGGTGAAAAAACAAACACCCCCTCTGCAGCAAATCCGCACAGGTGCAGGTGATGACATCTCTCAACCGCATCAATCAGGAGGCAATCATGGAAACAGCAAAGACCATCGAGATTCTCAAGGCCCTGGCCGAAGGCATCGATCCCGGCACCGGCGAGCACTACCCGGCCGGTGGCCCCTATCAGCATCCGGACACCGTGCGCGCGCTCTTCGCCGCCATTCGCGGGCTGGAGAATCCCGCGCCGCGCCCGGCAAAAACGGACGCGCCACGATCGGACAAATCGGGCAGACCCGCCCCCGAAAACGCCGGCCGCCCCTGGTCGGAAGAGGAAGATGCGCGCCTCGGCCAGACCTACGACTCGGGCAAATCCGTCGAAGAACTCGCCCAAATGCACAAGAGAAGCAAATGGGCGATCGAATCCCGGCTGGCGCGCATGGGCAAGATCCCCGCTCCGCCGCCCTTCGTGCCGCGCACTTCGCCGGGAAATGCCGTGACGAACGTGACGGCGTGACGGCGTAACGAAAAACCGAGGACCAAAAAAATCGTGACTGGCGTGATTACCGTAACTGCCCTGACCATCGCAGAGTGACATAGGGTCCGGGTTTACGAGTCACGTCGTCACGATCGTCACGTCGTCACGGATTTTTATGTCTTCCGCCCTTCAAACGCTGCTGCAAAACCCCGCCATCTGGCGCGGCGATGGGCAAGCGCGCGTTCAGCTTCCCAGCATTCCCACCGGGTTTGCCGAGCTCGACCGCGAACTGCCCGGCGGTGGCTGGCCGCGCGGTGTGGTGAGTGAACTGCTCACCGAACGCAGCGGCATCGGCGAGTTGTCGCTGTTCGTGCCCGCGCTGGCGAACCTGTCGCGCGAGGACGGCTGGCTGATGCTGATCGCCCCGCCCTGGATTCCCTATGCGCCGGCGCTGGCCGCATGCGGCATCCGGCTCTCGAAGCTGGTCGTGGTGGACACGCGCTCGGACAAGGACACGCTGTGGGCGGCGGAGCAAGGCCTGCGTGCCGGCAACTGTTCCGCGGTGCTGGCATGGCCCGCCGCGATCAACGAGCGCAGCCTGCGCCGGCTGCAGCTCGCCGCCGAGGAAGGCGGCAGTTTCGGGGCGATGTTCGGCCCGGCTGCGCGCGCCGCGCCTTCCTCTCCCGCGCCGCTGCGCATGCAGCTCGGCACGCGGCAGAACCGGCTTGCGGTGCGCATCGTCAAGCGCCGCGGCAGCGGCCGGGTGCCCACACTGCTGCTCGATGTCGAGCGCAATCGTGTAGCCACGCCGATGCCCGCTTCCCGGTTCCGGCAACCGCTTGCGCATGCCGGCGCTTAACGAAGAAAAATCTCAACGCAAAGGCGCAGAGTAAAAAGAGAGTACGCAGAGCAAATTGAGTGCATGGCCGGGAACTGCAAGGAAATACAATTTTCGACTGGGAATTTATTTCTTTGACTTTTCTCTGCGTCCTTTCTTGCTCTTCTCTGTGCCCTCTGCGTCAACGCCTTTGATCTTTGAACGAAGAATGCTCCGCCATGCTGTGGGCCGCCGTCCATCTTCCCGACTTGTCGCTGCAATTACGGCTGCGCGGCACAGCCGCGCCCGGCCCGGTGGTGATACAGGACCAGAGCCATCGCCCGCGCGTGCTGTCGTGCAACGACGCTGCAACCGGGCTCGGCATCCGGCCCGGCATGCCGGTATCGGCGGCGTTCGCGCTCGCCGCCGGGCTGCATCTTTTCACCCGCGATCCGGAAAAAGAAGCGAAAGCGCTTAAGGGCGTGGCGCTGTGGGCGGGACAGGTCACGCCCACGGTGAGCATCGCCTCCGGCAACGAAGTGCTGCTCGAAATCGGCGGCTGCCTCAGGCTGTTCGGCGGACTGCGCCAGCTTGGCGGGCGCATCCGCGCCAATCTCCGGGAACTGGGCTATCACGCTGTGGTTGCCGTCGCACCCACCGCCACCGGCGCGCTGCTGCTCTCCCGCGCCGGCATCGCCACTTGCGTCGGCGACCGTCACGAATTGCGGCGCGCGCTGGCGCCGCTGCGGCTGCGGCTCCTCGACCAGTCCGTGGATACCATCGCCACGCTCGCGGGAATGGGCGTGCATACCGTCAGGGATTATCTGGCCCTTCCGCGCGACGGGCTGGCGCGCCGTTTCGGCCAGCGGCTGCTCGACGAAGTGGACCGCGCGCTCGGACACCTTCCCGATCCGCGCCCGCTTTTCATCCCGCCCGCGCGTTATGCGGCCGCGCTCGAGCTACCTGCACCGGTGCAGGAAACCGAGCCGCTGCTGTTCGCCGCCAAGCGCCTGATCCTCGAACTCGCCGGCTATCTCGCCATGAAGCAGGTCGGTGTGACGCAACTGCGATTCGATCTCGAACACGCGGACCGCAGTGCCACCCGGGTCGCTGTCGGACTGTCGGCGGCGAACCGCGATGCCGGCCATCTGATCACGCTGCTGCGCGAGAAACTCGCCACCGTCGAACTGCCCGCCCCGGTCGAAACCATCCGGCTGATCGCCGCGGAAACCCGGCCGCTCGCTTCACACAACCGGTCGCTGTTTGCGGACCAGCGGCCAGCCGCGGAAGACCGCTGGCGCGTCATCGAGCATCTGCGCGCACGCCTCGGCGCGGATGCGGTATACGGCCTGGGCATGTTCCCCGACCACCGTCCGGAGCTTGCGCTGCGTCGCGTGCCCGCGGGAAAAGCGCAGGACGGCGGTTGCGATCTTTACCGTCCGCTGTGGCTGCTCGCCCGGCCGCTGCTGCTGAAAGCCGGCGACCTGCTTCCGCAGGCAGACGGGCCGCTCACGCTGCTCGACGGGCCGGAGCGCATCGAATCCGGCTGGTGGGACGATTTCGACGTGATGCGCGACTACTTCGTCGCGCGCGATGATTCAGGAGTAAAGCTGTGGATCTTTCGCAACCGGAGAACTCCGGACGATTGGTTCCTGCACGGCATATTCAGCTGACCTCGTAAGCACCCATGTCCGCGCACGTCTTCATTTCCGCGAATGCCCTGTCCGCCGGCAGTGCTTACGGCTCAGCTCTTGGTCTCATGGACGCAAAGGATGTTGCCCTCGGGGTCCTTGAACCACGCGGCCTTGTCGGATCCGACCACGCAGACGTGGTTCACCGTCTTGAAACCAGGCAGGTCGTAGTCTTCGAACGCCACGCCGCGCTGCTTCAGCTCCTTTATTTCCTTCACCACGTCCTCCACCTCGAAGCTCAACGCCGTGTGCTCGGCCTTGGTGCCCTGGGGCTTGGGGATGAGGGCGATAGTGGATCGCCCCGCGCACGCGAACATGAAATTGCCGTCGGCCGCGAAGCCCAGCGGCTTCAGGCCCAGCGTTTTCTCGTAGAAGCTGCGCGCGCGGTTCATGTCCTTCACCGGCAGGATGGTGGTTGTCGGTGCAATGTTCAACACGGTCTTCTCCTTTCCGTTCGATCGGCGGAAACGCGCGCCTCGCGCAGGCGTCGAGGCCGGATTCCGGGACAGGGTCCTGTTTGGTTATAGGTAACGTCCCCGGCTGCCGCAAGGCGGTTTGCGGGCTTTTTGCAAAGGCGACCGTTCTCTCATGCCGCAGGCTTACGCCGAACTGCACTGTCTTTCCAACTTCACCTTCCTGCGCGGTGCGTCGCACTCGGAGGAGCTGGTGGAGCGCGCCGCACGACTCGGCTACCAGGCACTCGCGATCACCGACGAATGTTCGCTTGCGGGCGTGGTGCGGGCGCATGTCGCGGCGAAGGAGCATAACTTCCAACTCATTATCGGCACCGAGATATTGCTGACACCTCACCCCGGCCCTCTACCCATGCCTCACCCCGCCCCTCTCCACAGGTGGCGAGGGAGGAAAAATCAAGATTCTGAGAGGGAGAAAACCCCTCGCCCTCCGGGAACCGGCCGCGACACTCTGCGCCTGGTACTGCTGGCGCAGAATCGTGAAGGCTACGGCAATCTTTCGGAGTTGATCACCCGCGGCAGGAGAAACGCGGAAAAAGGCGAATACCGCCTCTCCCGCAACGATCTCGACAAAGGGCTGGAGCACTGTCTCGCGCTCTGGCTGCCGCCGTTGGAACCGCAGCCCGAAGACGCCCATTGGCTTGCGGCGCGTTTCTCCGGCCGCACCTGGATCGCCGTCGAACTGCTGGCCCGCGGCGGCGATTGGGACCGGCTCGAAACCCTGCAGCGCCTGGGTAGGCAGACCGGGCTGCCGCTCACCGCCTGTGGTGACGTGCACATGCACGTACGCAGCCGCCGCGCGCTGCAGGACACGTTGAGCGCAATCCGGCTCGGCGTGCCGGTAGCCAATGTCGGCCGCGCGCTGCTTCCGAGCGGCGAGCGCCACCTGCGCCGGCGCGAGACGCTGGAGCGCATCTATCCGCGGGAACTGCTCGCAGAAACGCTGCGCATCGCCGCGCGCTGCGATTTCTCGCTCGACGAATTGCGCTACGAGTATCCCGAGGAAATCGTCCCAGCCGGCGAGACGCCTGCGCAGTATCTGCGGCGGTTGACCGAAGAGGGGCTGCGCTGGCGCTTCTCACCTCTCCCCGGCCCTCTCCCCGGAGCGGAGAGGGAGCAAAACACTCATCACTCCTCACGCCTTACTCCTCACCCCTCTCTCCTCACGCCTCGCGCCTCACGTGCGACGGTTCCGGACAAAGTCCGGAACCTGGTCGAGCACGAACTCGCGCTGATCGCGGAACTTGGCTACGAACCCTACTTCCTCACCGTCCACGACATCGTCAAATACGCGCGCGGCCAGGGCATCCTCTGCCAAGGCCGCGGCTCGGCGGCGAACTCCGCGGTGTGCTACGCGCTCGGGATCACCGAAGTGGACCCCGGACGGATGCAGATGCTGTTCGAGCGCTTCATCTCCAGGGAACGCAATGAGCCGCCGGACATCGACGTGGATTTCGAGCACCAGCGCCGCGAGGAGGTCATCCAGTACATTTATCAAAAGTATGGCCGCGACCGCGCCGCCATCGCCGCCACCGTAATCACCTACCGCTCGCGCAGCGCCTTCCGCGACGTCGGCAAGGCGCTCGGGCTGGATCTCGCCCAACTGGACCGCATCTCCCGGAGTTTTGCCTGGTGGGATCGCAGGGACGAAAGGGCGGCACGGCTGCGCGACGCGGGCTTCGACCCGGAATCCCCGGTCATCCGCAAGCTGATTTCGCTCACCAACACGCTGATCGGATTTCCCCGCCACCTGTCGCAGCACGTCGGCGGCTTCGTGATCTCGCGCGGCCCTCTCTTGCGCCTGGTTCCGATCGAGAACGCCGCCATGCCCGAAAGAACGAACATCCAGTGGGACAAGGACGACCTCGATGCGCTCGGCCTGCTGAAAGTGGACGTGCTCGCGCTCGGCATGCTCTCGGCGATCCGCCGCGCGCTCGACCTGGTGAGCCGCATCCGCGCCAAACCGTTCGGCATGGCGGACGTGCCGCCCGAGGATCCGCAGGTCTACGCCATGCTGCAGCAGGCCGATTCAATCGGCGTATTCCAGATCGAGTCGCGCGCGCAGATGTCCATGCTGCCGCGGTTGCGGCCCGCGAACTACTACGACCTGGTGATCGAAGTGGCGATCGTCCGCCCCGGACCGATCCAGGGCGGCATGGTGCATCCGTACCTGCGCCGGCGCCAGGGCCTGGAGCCGGTCACCTATCCTTCCGAAGCCGTGCGCAGCGTACTCGAACGCACGCTCGGCGTGCCGATCTTCCAGGAACAGGTGATGCAGCTTGCCGTGGTCGCCGCCGGATTCACGCCGGGCGAAGCCGATCATCTGCGCCGCTCGATGGCGGCGTGGCGCAGGAAAGGCGGGTTGCATCAATTCGAGGAAAAGCTGATTTCCGGAATGCGTGAACGCGGCTACAGCGAGGAATTCGCCCGGCAGATCTTCCAGCAGATCCTGGGTTTCGGTGAATACGGCTTTCCTGAATCGCATTCGGCGAGCTTTGCGCTGCTGGTCTATGTCTCCGCGTGGCTCAAGTGCCATGAGCACGCGGCGTTCACCTGCGCGCTGCTCAACAGCCAGCCGATGGGGTTCTACTCGCCGTCACAACTGGTGCAGGACGCGCAGCGCCACGGCATCGAGATAAGGCCGGTGGACGTGCTCGTCAGTCAGTGGGACTGCACGCTCGAGCCGCGGAGCGGCTCAGGTACGAGGACCGAGGTACGAGGTACGAGGAAAGATCAAAAACCTCAATGTACAGACGATATCGGACATGAATCAAATCCAGGCGCTTTTCACCTCGTGCCTCGCACCTCGGACCTCGGAGCTGATTCTTCGCCCCTCACCCCTGATGGCCAACCGGCCATCCGGCTCGGTCTGCGAATGATTTCCGGCTTCTCGCAGGAAGCCGCAGAGCGGATCATCGGAGCAAGAGCCGAGTTGTGTACTTCGCTTTCCCCTCGCCCCTCGTCCCTTATGGGCGAAGCTCGGTATCCAGCGAAGTCGGACGTCCCTCGCCCCTCCGTCGACGACCTCGCGCTGCGCGCGAAACTCAACCGTCGCGACCTGCGCTGCCTCGCCGAAGGCGGCGCGCTGGCATCGCTGGCCGGACATCGCCGCAACGCGGCGTGGCTGGTCGCCGGGATCGAGGAACGTCCGCCGCTGCTCGCTCCCGCTGCGATCGTCGAATCCGCAGCCGATCTGCCCGCACCCACCGAAGGCCAGGACATCGTCGCCGATTACGCCAGCCTGGGGCTGACGCTGCGCCGGCATCCGCTGGCGCTGCTGCGCCCGCAACTCGCGCGCCTGCGCATGATCACCGCGCAGGAACTGCTGCACACGCCGACGGGAAAACTGGTGCGCGTCGCCGGACTGGTCACCTGCCGGCAGCGGCCCGGCACCGCGAGCGGCGTCATTTTCATCACCCTCGAGGACGAGACCGGCCAGATCAACGTGGTGGTGTGGAGAAGCGTTTCGGAGAAGCAGCGCCGCCCGCTGCTGGCCGCCAGCCTGCTCGGCGTGCACGGGGTGCTGGAACGCGAAGGCGCAGTCACCCACCTGATCGCTGGAAAACTGGTGGACTACTCGGCTCTGCTCGGCGATCTCGTCACTCACTCTCGCGATTTCCACTAACCTCAAGACACTGCGCTTAACGCAAAGGACGCAAAGGTACGCCAAGGAAAGCAAAACGAAGCAAGAAATCAAAATTATCCTTTTCCGCTGTACCGTAGAAGCAGACCGAACCGAGGGAACGAATACTCGCCAACTAATTTCCCCGTGAATTCCATTTTCTCCAAGATTACTTTTCGATTTCCTTTGCGTACCTTTGCGTCCTTTGCGTTGAACGCGTTTCGGTTCTTGCTTTTCCCTGAGCCGGCGTATCCATGTGGTTAAATACGCCCGAACCACGGAGAACAAATTGAAATTCGACTTCGACACGCCGATAGACCGCCGCGGTACGGGCAGCATCAAGTGGGACAAGTACAAGGGTCGCGACGTGATTCCACTGTGGGTGGCGGACATGGACTTCGCCTGCGCGCCGGCAGTCGTCGAAGCGTTGCATCGCAGGGTCGATCATCCGGTTTATGGATACTCCGATCCGCCCGCCGAACTGCCCGGCACCATCGTCGCCCACCTGCAGCGCGAATACGGCTGGAAGATCGAACCGGACTGGATCGTCTGGCTGCCGGGACTGGTGGTCGGCCTCAATGTGGTGTGCCGCGCGTTCGGCGAACCGGGCGACGACGTCCTCACCGCCACACCGGTCTATCCGCCCTTCCTCTCTGCGCCGGTCAATTCGGCGCGCAACGCGGTGCGCGTCCCCATGTCAGAAGAAAAAGGCGTCTGGCGCTGGGACATCGCAGCGCTGGAGCGCGCCATCACGCCGAAGTCGCGCCTGCTTCTGCTCTGCAATCCGCACAATCCGGTCGGCCGGGTATTCTCGCGCGACGACCTGCGGGCAATTGCCGACGTGTGTGAGCGCCATGACCTCACCCTCGGTTCCGACGAAATCCACTGCGGCCTGATCCTCGATCCGGACAAGCCCCATGTTCCGGTTGCGACGCTGAGCGAAAGCATAGCGCGTCGCACCGTTACGTTGATGTCGGCGAGCAAGACCTTCAATCTGCCCGCGCTCGGCTGCGCCTACGCGATCGCATCGAACCCGGAAATGCGCGCAAGAATCAGGAAAGAGATGGCGGGAATCGTCCACCACGTCGGCATGCTGGGATACATTGCGACGCTCGCCGCCTACCGCGATGGCAGGGAATGGCAAATCGCGCTGCTCGACTACCTGCGCGGCAACCGCGACCTGGTGGAGCGGGAAATCGGCCGCATTCCGACTCTGCGCATCTGCCACGCGGAGGCTACTTATCTGTCGTGGATCGATGCACGCGCGCTTCCGATCAGCAACGCCACGGAGTTTCTCGAAGAGGCCGGCGTCGGTCTTTACGACGGCGCGCTGTTCGGTGCGCCGGGTTTTCTGCGGCTCAACTTCGCCTGCCCGCGCTCGCTGCTCGAGCAGGCGCTCGCGCGAATCTCCCGCGCACTCGCTTATCTCTAGTACGAAGCGCTTTACGCCAGGATCGAAAACCTCAACGCAGAGACGCAGAGAGAACCAAAGAGTACGCAGAGAAAAACATATGAGATACGGGCTGGTAGCCGGGATGCACGACCTTATCGACCACAAAGTCCTCGGCAAATCTTCCTTTGCGTCCTCTCTTGCTTTTCCTCTGCGCCCTCTGCGTCAACGCTTTTCGATTTAGAGCTGTCAAAAATAACCGGTCAAAGTCAGCCGGAAGGTGCGAGGCTCGACCGGGTGGAAATGAATTTGTTCGAACGCCGGATCCGTGGGCTGCACTCGTGATTCGTAGAAATACTCGATGTCGCTATCCTCGCGGTCGAACAGATTGAACACGTCAAGATGCAGACGCCACTTCGTGTCGATCTTGTATCCAACACGCAGGTTGGTTAGCTGCGTGGAGCTCGACCTCACCGAATCGTCCTCGATCAGCGGACGAGGCCCGAAATAGCGGTATTGCAGCATCCCGTACCACGGCCCCAATGAATCCACGGTAACCCCGAAGGACGCGACTTTCTCGATCGAACCGGGGATGTGGTCGCCGGCTGGGTCTTCGTCGGTAAAGCGCGCGTGCGATACGCACAGATCGAGGTCTACCAGCAGCCATGGCAAGGGCCGATAATGATTGGTCCATTCGACGCCGGTGCGTTTGCTCGGCCGGCTCGGCTCGGTGGTCCCGGCATCGCCGACGAACAACAGCTCCGAATCCAGCTTCAATTCCCACAGCGACAGCGAAGATTCGAGGTTGTGAATAATCTCGGTGCGCACGCCAATTTCCGCACCCGTGGAACGCACAAGCGGATCCACCGGATCGGCCGGCCCGAGTGTATTCGGGTCCACTGTAATGGTCGTGCCGCGCGCGTCATTGCTGTGGAAACCGTAGCCGTAGTTAAAGAAGTATTCGGTTTTAGCCCAGGGACCGAGAATGAGACTGAGTTTCGGGGACACGATCGAATCATCGACCTTGCCCGAATTCGCCGCGATACTGCTGTCGACGTCGAAATTGTACTGGTCACCCCGTAATCCGACGATGGCACGGAATTTGTCTGTGACCTGGAGCGTTTCTTCGGCATAAATGCCGACGCTGGTCTCCACGACCTTGTCTTCCCGGGTGGTACTGATGCGATCGCGAGCCACGGTGTGATACAGGCCCACCGGATCGATGTCGTCGCGGCGCACTTGCAAGCCGAGCTTGAAGATGCTGTTCATGCCCGCAAGCTTGTTGAAGAATTCCAGCCGCGGATGTAGTCCAAGCACGGTGCGGTCCTCCGCCTGCTCGAACTGGTCGCCGTTGATTTGATCGTCGAGGAAGAACGTAAAGTTGGACCACAGGTTCAGCTTGGATTTGATGGCATAAGCGTCGACCACCACGCGGCCGCCGCCAAAGTCATCATGCTGTTCGTAAGACAGCGAGTAACGTGACGTTTCGCCGCCATCGGTCGGATCGATCGCACCGAATCGGCCGATCTGGCCGCTCGTCACCGAACTGAGCGGAATCTGGTCGGTGGAATCCCAGTCGGCCTGATAGGCCATGGCGGTAACGGAAAAACCGTCCGACTTGTCACCGCGGCTGTAACGAAGCGCGCCATTGAACTTCTTGAAATTCTCCGGGTTGTCCCAGGGACCGTCCTGCCCCATGAGTTCAAGTCCGTATAGTAATGTTCCGCCGCCGAAATTCGGCGATCCCGCCAGCAGCGCGCGCTTGTAGGCGTGCTCTCCTATGGTTACCGCGCCGACGGTGTACGGGAGCGAATTTGCGTAGTGGATGCTGGCCGCGCCCGCCGAGCTGAAGTCCCCGACTTCGGCGTAATAGGGGCCTTTGCGATAGTCGATGCCCGAAACCAGTTCGGGGATCAAAAAATTCAGGTCCGCATAACCCTGCCCGTGCGCATGGGTTGGCATGTTCACCGGCATGCCGGCGACATCGATGGCAAAGTCGGTGCCATGATCGAGGTTGAAGCCGCGCAGGAAATACTGGTTTGCTTTGCCGTCGCCGCTGTGCTGGGTGATGATCACGCCGGGGACGTATTCCAGCAGTTCGCCCGGACGCAACGCCGGCCGGGTTTCGACCCTGCGCGCAGTGACCGTGCCCTGACTAGCTGCATCTGAAGTTCCCACCCCGGTCTGGTAAGTGCCGATCACTTCGACTTCGGGCGCCAGGATAGCTCCTGCTTCCTGCGCCAGCGAAGTGGCACAGTTCGTACCGACAGCCGCGAATCCCGAGATCAGAAAGAACTGGATGATCTTTGCCGCGCCGGTTTTTGCTCTCGTTATTGCCCTCATTCTTCTTGTCTCCCCTTGGCTTTTGGCTCGATTCCGTGGCAAGAGTGTGAGTCAAACCATTGTTTTTTTATAAAGTAGGAAGTAAGTTATTTTAATAATTTGTCTTAATTTAATGGCCGCAGAAAGAAAAGTAAAGTTTTCCGTGAGCCCGTCCACGTTCTATTTCCCGCGTAGCGCCTTTCCTACAATTTTTCGGTAACATCTCACGACTGACAAACTTGGGAAGCAGCAATGGACCGATTCACGATTTCGCTGAACGAAGACCTGGCAAAGCAGTTCGACGAGTTGATCCGCAAAAAGGGCTACCAGAATCGCTCGGAAGCCGTGCGAGACATGTTAAGGAACGAACTCGAGTCGGCACGGCTCGAGCGCGAGGAGTCGCCCTACTGCGTGGCTTCGCTTTCGTATGTGTACAACCACCACGCCCGCGACCTGACCGAACGCCTCACCAATCTTCAGCACGAGCATCATCAATTGGTGTTGTCGGCGATGCACGTGCACCTCGACCATGACAACTGCCTGGAGACCGTCATCCTGCGCGGAGCGACCGCCGAAGTGAGCAAGTTCGCCAACCAGTTGATGGCCGAGCGCGAAGTCCGGCATGGGCGGCTCAATGTGGTGCCGGTGGAAATGGACGAACATCGTCACAGCCATATCCATCAATATCACGTGCACACCCGGCCGCGCACCTAGGAGATGCAAGCGCGAACCCCCTCACCCCGTCCCTCTCCGCCACAATCGGGTGGAGAGGGTGATTCAAACGCGCTGTTCCACGATCGTGTGTCTTTCGGCACCCTCTCCAGCTTGCTGGAGAGGGCGGGGGGTGAGGGGGCGTCCTCTGCGCTGAGAGCATGGCATTAGTATGAATTCTGCCTGATTCGATTCGACTGAAAGGAAACTGAATGGCATCAAGACCGCTTTTGTTCGCGCCAATATCCCTGCGGGGGGTCACGCTCAAGAACCGCGTAGTCATCTCGCCGATGTGCCAGTACTCGGCACGGGACGGACTGGCCAACGACTGGCACTTCGCCCACCTTGCCAAGTTTGCGCTTGGCGGTGCCGGGCTCGTCTTCGCGGAGGCCGCGGCCGTTGAAGCCAATGGACGCATTACCTATGGCGACCTCGGCATCTGGTCGGACGCGCACATCGCACCGCTCAAACGCATCACCGATTTCATAAAGTCGCAGGGTTCGGTGGCGGCGATGCAGCTCGCGCACGCTGGCCGCAAAGCTTCAATGCAACGCCCCTGGGACGGCAATGGGCCGATCAACGATACCGACCGCGCACGCGGCGAAGATGTGTGGCCGGTGGTCGCGCCCAGCCCGATTCCGATGGACAACGGCTGGCTCATGCCGCACGAGCTCTCGGTGAATGAGATTCGCAACGTCCAGGAAACCTGGAAAAAGGCTGCATTGCGTGCGCTCTCAGCAGGGTTCGACGTGCTCGAAATGCATTCCGCGCACGGATATCTCAGCCACGAATTCCTCTCTCCGCTTTCCAACAAGCGCAGCGATCAGTACGGCGGCGACCTCAAAGGCCGCATGCGTTTCACGCTGGAACTGGCGGAAGTCCTGCGCGCTGCCTGGCCGCAGGACAAACCGCTGTTCGTGCGCGTATCCTCGGTGGACGGCGTCGAAGGCGGCTGGACGCTGGACGACACCGTGGCACTGGCGAAGGAACTCAAGGCGCGCGGCGTGGACGTGCTCGACTGTTCTTCGGGCGGGTTGATGGGTTCGGCAACCGCGGCGCGGGTGAAGCGCAGCCCCGGCTTCCAGGTACCGTTCGCGGAGCGCGTGCGGAAAGAAACCGGCATGACGGCCATGGCGGTGGGCTTGATCCTCGATCCGCATCAGGCGGAGCAGGTGCTGCAATCTGGCCAGGCCGATCTGATCGCGGTGGGACGCCAAGCCTTGTACAACCCGAACTGGGCGCTGCACGCCGAAGTTGCGCTGAGCGTGGAGGGAGAATACGAATCGTGGCCGGTGCAGTACGGCTGGTGGCTCGACAAACGCCAGCACATTCTGACGCCCGAGGCGAAACAAAAGGCGACGGCATAAAAACCGTGACGACGTGAAAACAGGCGAGCGAAGCGAAAAGTCCGTGACGACGTGACGATCGTGACGGACGTGACGATCGTAAAGGCGGGATCAGGACTTTTCCGGCTGTTTCAGTGCAGGCTCGTGCCTCGCGGAAGCGCGGCGCGATGCCGGAACTACAATTCCATCCGATGCGGCCGATCGCCGCATACTCGTGACGGACGTGACGATCGTAAAGGCGGGATCAGGACTTTCCCGGCTGTTTCAGTGCAGGCTCGTGCCTCGCGGAAGCGCGGCGCGATGCCGGAACTACAATTCCATCCGATGCGGCCGATCGCCGCATACTCGTGACGACGTGACGAGATTAGACCGGGAAAAGGATCGTGCTGGTCGCGACGGGAATCCTATGCTGGCGTGCTGTGGAATAACCAAGGTGCAACGCTTGCGAAATTCCAGAAACCATTTTATGTTGCTCTGCCGTGCCCTTGCGTCGTCACGCCCTCACGTCGTCACGATCATCACGGCCTTCTCACGGAGTTCCTATGGCCATTGACGGAATGAACCACTTCACGGTACTCACCGACAACATCGATGCCACCCGCAACTTCTATGTCGGCATTCTAGGTTTGAAGGAAGGTTATCGGCCGCCGCTGGGATTTCCGGGCACATGGCTGTACGCCGCCAACCAGCCGGTGTTGCACGTGATTGCCGGCAGGCCGCTGCCGCCAAGTCCCGCCGGCGTGCTGGACCACATGGCGTTTTCCGCCTCGAATCTCTCCGATGTCGCGGCCAATCTGAAGGCGAACGGCATCAAATACGACCTGAGGAAACAGCCGGACTCCGGCGTTTGGCAGTTGTTCTGTTTCGACCCCAGTGGTGCAAGAGTCGAACTGGATTTTGCACCGGGGGAGAAGGCGCCGGCCTGACGGCCCCTGCCGGAGTCGCTTCCGGTGCGTCGAATGAGCGGCACCCGAACGGGCGCCCGCTTCAGTTGTGAACGCCTTCTTTCCAGTTGGCGCCGTCGATCGCCACCGTTTCCAGATATGCGCCGATCTGGTAGATCTGCTCCACTTTCAACACCGCACCCCAGGCTGGCATGCTCTGAATCCGGCCCGGCACCTCGCGGCCCTTCTTTACCACCTCAACAAATCCCTTGAAGCCTTTGTTGAACTTGCGCAGGTCGGCGCCGGTGCCGCGCTCGCCCTGCCCGTCCGCCCGTCCCCCGTGGCAGTTCGCGCAAACACCGCGGAACCAGGACTTGCCCTCACGGATCGCCTTCTGATCGTCCGTCAGCGGATTCACGTCCGGAATCGCCTCGTCCGCGCGCGCACTGCGTTCCACGTAACTGCCTGCAACCAGCACCACACCGGCGACAAAGACTGCCGAAATAATCCTGCTCGCCATTCGCCCCATCTCTCCTGATCCTTTTTTCCTGCAATTTGACTTGTCCCGAGGGAAAAAATTGGCGCGCACCGCAGAAGCCCGGTGCGCGCCTTTCCCTGCGTTATCGAAGCACTTTCAAACAGGCCGGTTGTTGTTAACGTGTGAAAGCAACAATCACGCTGCCAAACTCGGTCTTGAGGATGTCATCGCGACCGAACTGAGCCTGCCCGCCGAGCGCCTGCACGATCATCTGTTTGCCCTTGTGCGTGAACGTCAATGGGCCGGACTTGGCGGCGGTGCCGAGATTCAATGAGTACAGCACCTTGCCGTTGGCGGCATTGACCACCTTGAAATTCCCGCTCTGGGTCGTATAGACGGTAAGGTTCCCCGCGGTCGTCAACATCCCGCCCGCATAGCCGGGCTTGCCCCGCTGCGTGTCACGCCAGGTTTCCTTCCCGGTCTTGACGTTGACCGCCTTGTCCACCTCGTCCTGCCAGATGAACTCCTGGTAGGCACCGAAGTGACGAACGTTGCTGAGGACCTTGATGTCCTCGAATCCGTATTTCATTCCGGACTCGGCGGCGGCAAGGTACACGTTGCCCGTCTTCGGGTTGTAGGCGTTCGGATACATGTTCACGCCACCCAGCAGCGCGGGCCAGATTTCCACCGGATCGCCGCCTTCCTTGGGCAACGCAATCTGTCCCACCGGACGGCCATTCTTGTCGTATCCCTTGATCCAGTTGATCTTGTCGATGAACAGATCGGCCTTGAGAAACTTGCCGGTCTTCGCATCCAGGTGATGGATATATCCGGTCTTGTTGGGCTGGACGATCGTCTTCTTGCCATCGATGGAAATCACCATCGGGGTCTGCGGAATGTCGAAGTCCCAGGGATCGCCGGGCACGCCGACGTAGCGCCAAGCCACGCTTCCGTCCGCGGTGTTGACCGCCACGATGCTGGCCGCGCCGACGTTGTCCATCTCGCCGCCGCCCCGATTCTTCGGATTCCACTCGTAGGCGTTGGCGGTACCGGTGAAATACATCTTCAACTCCGGATCGTATGAGCCGACGATCCAGGGACCCGCGCCGCCAAATTCATGGCTTCCGGGAGGCCACGTGTCGTAGCCGGGTTCACTCGGTCCCGGAATCATCGGCGCCTTCCACATCATCTCGCCGGTATCCGGATTCGCGGCAAGAACATACCCGGGCAGGCCGCCGGTATCGGTCGCGTTCAACGGCAACAGGATGGCGCCCGGAATGGCGAGCGGTCCCACGGTGCTGACATAGCCGTTGGCGTCCTGCGACTTGGCAAAGTCCTTCGGGTACGGGAAGCCCTGGTCCTGGTAATCCTTGACGAATTTTGCCTTTCCGGTCTTGGCATCGAGAGCATGCAGCTTGTTGTCGTTGGACAGGAAGTAGACATTGTCTCCGGAGATGGCCAGTCCCCGATGCTTGCCGGTGAAGAACAGGACGTTGTATCCGCCCCAGTCGTCCGGCAGTTTGTGTTCGTACTTCCACACTATGCTGCCGTTGTCGGCGTTGAAGGCAAACACCTTGTTGTCCTGCGGGAAGTAGATCAGGCCATCGTGATACAGCGGTGTAGCCATTGCATCGGTCTTGCCGCCGGGCGAAATCATCCACGCTACCTTCAGGTCCTTTGCATTGCTGTCGTTGATCTGGTTCAGCGTGCTGTACCGGTGTCCGGCCCAGTTGCCATTGGCATGCAGCCAGGAATCCCCGGCGTCCTTTGCCAGCATGGCATCGGTCACCGGGCCGGCCTGTGCCCAGCCGGCCAGGCCGGCGAGCGACATGGCCAGCACGATCCCTTTTAGTGCCCCTTTGCTCTTGATGCGGTCCATCTCCTTCTCCTTTGTTTATTTAAGTTCGAAGAATGAAACCACTCTCATTCCCCAAGTGAAGACTTCCATTCTTCACCTGTTGTGGACGGGCAGGCACGCCTGTTCTTCTTTTGGACCAAACCACTTACCGAAAACGCGTCCCGCCCGAGGGACAATCCCACAACCCAGTTGCGCGCACCGTTTTCCGGTGCGCGCCTGACGCCTGCTTCACTGGAACAAGCTTCCAGCTAGCCGTCGTTACTTTCAACGGGTAAACGCCACCACCGCCCCACCCGACTCGAGCCCTAGCGCCTCGTCACGTCCGAATCCCGCCAAGCCACCGACCGCCTGCACCATCATCTGCTTGCCATTGTGCATGAAGGTGATCGGACCGGCCTTGGCGGTGGAACCGATGTCGAAGTGATAGAGGATTTTCCCCGTCGTCGCGTTGACGACCTGGAAGTCGCCTCCCTGAGTGGTATAGAACGTCACATTGCCAGCGGTTGTGGCCATGCCGCCCGCAAATCCAGGTTTGCCCTTGCGGGTGTCGCGCCACACTTCCTTGCCAGTCTTGACGTTCACCGCTTTGTCGGTTTCGTCGCCGAACAGGAATTCCTGGTAGGCGCCGAAGTGCCGTACGTTGCTGATCACCTTGATTTCCTCGAATCCATACTTCATTCCGCTTTCCGCGGCCGCCAGGTACAGATTGCCGGTCTTCGGGTTGTAGGCATTCGGGTACATGTTCACCCCGCCCAGCAAGCTCGGATAGATTTCGACCGGGTCGCCACCTTCCTTCGGCAGACGGCACCTGGCCGATTGGACGTCCATTGGCGTCGTAGCCTTTGATCCAGGTGATCTTGTCGATGAATGGAGTTGCCTTGAGAAACTTGCCGGTCTTCGCATCCAGATGCCTTTGCAAAGTCCTTCGGATACGCGAAAGTCAGGATAATTCTTGTTGAATACTTCACCGCGCCGGATCTTGGCAGTTCAATCGCCATACAACTTGGAGTCGTTCGTCAGGAAGTAAATGTTGTCTCCGTAGATCGCCATGCCGCGATGCTTGCCAGTAATGAATCCGACGTTGTACCCGCCCCAATCGTCCGGCAGTTTGTGCTCATGCTTCCAGACCACTCTGCCGTTGTCCGCGTTCAAGCGCAAAGACCTTGTTGTCTTGCGCGAAGTACACCATGCCGTCGTGGAACAGCGGCGTGTTCTGAGCGTCAGTCTTGCCGCCCGTCTGGAATATCCAGGCGACTTTCAGATCCTTGGCATTGCTGTCGTTGATCTGGTTCAGCGTGCTGTACCGGTGTCCCTGCCCAGTTGCCATTGGCATGCAGCCAGGAATCTCCAGCGTCCTTCGCCAGCATCGCGTCTGTCACCGGGCCAGCCTGTGCCCACCCGGCCAGGCCGGCGAGCGACATGGCCAACACCAGGCCTTTTATTGCACCTTGCCTCGAAATATGGTCCATCTCCATCTCCTTCTAATGTTTATCTAAGTCAGAAGATTGAAACCGCTCCCATTGCATTCATCTCCGAGACTCCTCCTCTCGGCCATTGATGGAGTGGCAGGCGCTGGAACTATCCATCAGGTATCGAACACGCGCCCCACCCCGGGACGATATCCACAATCTCCTGCACGCCGTCACGGCGGATGGCGCGAAATACCCTGCGGGCAATGCATAAAGCATCGCCGGACTGACTGCGGGTCAATCGAACAATGGGGAAATTGCAGACGCAGCCGCACCTTCCCTGCGCGGTTCTCGTCAGGGCCGGGTTGCGGCGCGGAAGATCCTTTTCGCTGCTCCATCGACCTCCCAATCGAACGGAACAACACCCAAGAGAATTACATCTGTTGGCGGCGGGCGTTTGTCCTGACGCGGCGATGGCGCGATGAAACCGCACCATGTCGCCATGACTCTGCCCTGCCGTCACTTGTTTTATCTCATGCTATCGACACTATTTACAACTTTATACCGATGTCCACAAGCACTTCCGCGCCATGTAGGGAAACGCACAACTGACCGGAAAGTCAGTGCCCGAGGTCTGCGACGAAATCGATGGTTCGGAAGGCGAGGAAACGAGGGCCTGGACAACGCGAAGGGATCGGCCGCGAGCGGGCGCGCCCTGCTCTCCTGCCTGGAAAAAAATAAGCTGCCCGGCGAAGCGGTTCCCGAACCCGGCGCGAAGTGGGATGGGTGCGCCAGCATTCTTCCGCGCAAACAACCGGACACGGTGTGCATCCAGCGCGGTGACAAGCACCACTTTCGTGGTGACCGCTTCGACCTGCCTTGCATTCCGCACCGGGGGGGCGGTTACCGTCAGATCGATCAGGGTTGCGTCGGACGGGAGGCGAACGACGCAACCCTGCCGACAATAACGGTAAGGCCAGACAGATGCGACCGGGACAGCTTATTGCAAAAACCTTCCGCCTCTTTCATCTCCGGACGAGCCGTCCGTGAACGGGCCAGCCTTGGCGGTTCGTTTGCTACCCGATCTCACGCTAGTCAAAGCAAACTGGAAAAGCAAATCTATCAAAGTGTTAGGTTTAGAATAATATCCTTGCCAATCAGATTCTTGGAAGGCGGCGACGGGCGCCGCCTGGGCCAAAAATAAATTTCCCGGTCGCAACGGCAGCGGCAGGCCAAGACGTCCAGCCGGCCGCTAGCGGATGCGCAGAATGGGGTTTTCCTGAAACTCGGCGCGCAGAAACTCCGTAAACGCCCGCACCTTTGTCGATACATGCCGGCCAGACGGGTAGACCGCGTTGATATCCGCCGGCGCAGGTGCGAAATCGCCGAGGAATGTCTTCATTCTTCCGTCCTCGATTTCGCGATGCACGAACCAGTCGGGCGTGATCGCGATGCCGAGGTCTGAAAGCACGGCCTGCTTGATCGCGTCGCCGTTGTTCGCGCGAAAGTTGCCCGATACCCTGACCCTGACCGGGCCGTCCGCGCCGCGGAACACCCACTCGTTGCCGGTGGACAAATAGGCGTAGAGCAGACAATTGTGGCCCTTCGACAGGTCCTCCGGCACCTGCGGCGTGCCATACTTCGCAAGATATGCCGGCGTGGCGACCACACTGCGCGCTGTGCTGCCGATGCGCCTCGCAGCCAGGCTGGAATCGTTCAAGTGGCCCACCCGGATCGCCATGTCAATGCCCTCTTCCACCAGATCTACGAAACGATCTGCGTAACTCAGGTCGATCGAAAGTCCCGGATGTAGCTTCTGAAACTTGAGCACGAGTTTGCCGACGTACGCCTGCCCCAGACCAATCGAGGTGTTGATTCGCAGCACGCCGCTCAACTGGGTCTGCAGGACGCCGAGATTGGCCTCGGCATCGCGAACGTTGTCGATGATGCGCTTGCAACTCTCGTAGTACGCAGAACCCGCTTCGGTGAGCGAGAGTCGGCGCGTAGCTGCGATTGAGCAGCCGGGTCTTGAGTTGTCGCTCGAGCGCCGTGAGCTGCTTGCTCACCGTCGGTTGAGTCATTGCCAGATTCGCGCGCCACCGCCGAGAAGCTACCGGTCTCGACGATACGCACGAACACTTCCATCGCTGTCAGACGGTCCACGTCGAAATCCTTGTTCATGCCGGAATGGCATGAATGATATGTGGTTTGCCTCCCCATTTGTGTGAACAGCTAAAGACTACATTGCTGCTACGCAACATAAGCAACGTCCCCAAAAATTTCTGCCCTGAAAGGAATCTGACGTGAAAACTATGAAATGCATATTTGCAGCATTGCTTTTGGCGGCCGGCTCGGCCTTCGCCGGTGACTGGAGCGTCCGTTGCCGGAAACAAAGACGAAATCGTCTTCGTGGACCGTACCAGCATCCAGCAGCATGGCGACCTGAAGAAGGCGCGCGTGCTTCACAGCTATAGCAAGGTGCGAACCGTCGGCGACGAAGCGTTCCCGCACAAATCCGAGATCCTGCTCTACTGCAGTGCGTTGCGAGGACCGCAGTCTTGGTTTCGAACAATGGACCATGACCGCCGGAGAAATCGGCAGCGGCGCGACCATCTGGACTGGCAACGTTGCAGGGCCCACGTTGTATCAGGATCCGCACAACCCGATCGTCGCCGGCATGATCGACTCGATGTGCAACGGCTGACGCCAGACATAAAGAGCAGGGAAAAGAGGAAAGGAAAAAGCAGAGGACAAATCACCTGCTTTCGCTTGGCCCCACTCTTTCCTCTCGCCTCTCCGCCTTGCGCTGTTTTACCTCTTTCACCCGTCGGGGTGTTCCCTTTCCTCTTTCCCTTTCCTCTTTCCTCTTCCGACGCCGCACCGTCTTGCGGTGTCGCCGGCAGCGAGGGCGGTGCCTGTCGCGATTTTTCCGGTAGTACTCGATCCAATGGTTGATCTCGCCCTCCTGCGCCTTGGTCGCGGCGTCCTTTTCCGCACGCGCGGGCACCGCGGCCAGAAACGTCAGCACCAGGATCGCGCCGGTCAGAGCGGCTTGCCGTTCATGCATGCTTCGTAAACGAGATCGCCGAACGTCTGTGCCGGAAGAAGCACGGCGCCGTTGTTTCTTCGCATTGGTGAGCCAGAGGTAGGCATCGTCGAGCGTCCGGTTCACGAAGTCGATCTCGTTCTGTGTTTCGTCGCCGTGCCACGCGATCTTCACTTCCTCGCGCGCTTTGCCCTGCTCGAAATAGTAATAACCCGCGACCTGCAGCTTCGCGATATAGATGCACAGATCGGGCTGGTTCATCTGCGTAATACGGTCTGCATGCACGGCGTTCGGGAGCAGCAGGACCAGCAGCATTGCCAGGACATTGGTTCTCATCGCCACCTCCTGCAAGTGCATTTAAAGCTGCGGCGCAGCACGATCAAAGTGTAGCAGATGGAAAAACGTCGTCTATCATTAAGGGTAGGCGGGCACCGCGCGGACCAGCGGGTCAAGAACACACGAAACAACAAAACCCCTGCCCAAGACCCTCGAATGGCGCGCGGCGATTGGAGATATCAATGATCCGAAGCCATGCTTCCGTAGTCGGCCTATTTGCCCTGACCAGTATCTGGGCCGCCCAGGCCACGGCCCATCCCCTTACGCTCGCCGAATGCGCGGAAGGCGGCGAATTCATTCGCAATGCCGCCCTCGCGCGTGATGCCGGTGCCAGCCGCGAGTTCTTCATCAGCAAGTTCGAGGAAGACCTGATACTCATCCAGGCGTTCCCGCCGCAGTTGCGCTGGTTCGTGCAGGACGCCGTGGACGAGCAATTCCTCAGCCGGAGAGTCGAAAGGGTCTTCGACAAGCCGATGAAACCCGAGCAGCACGAAGCCGCGTTCATCAGCGACTGCATCCAGACCACCGCATCCGCCGAAGAGAGCGACGTCTAGCAGCAGCACGACGCAAATCTGAAGATAAGGGCCTGCGAATCGCAGGCCCTTTTTCCTGAGAGCGCTCTGCTACCAAATCTTGCAGTACTGGCCGGTAGCAACCAGTTGCGGATCTCCCGGGCGGAGTGTCACTGGCCTTCAGTGACCAGGATCGGGATCGGCAACGCCTGCATGCAGGCCGTGTTCCGTGCCGCCGCAGAGTCGTCGCAGCGCAACCCAGCGTCGGTTCCTGCGTTGAAGCGCTCCAATGCACACCTGGACTTGTCCGTCCTCAGGATGCTTTCACATAGCTGCTTGCGGTTCGGCTCGTCTTTCGACGGTACTGTCTGTACCGGCACCGGCTCCGGCGCAACAGTCACCGGCCCTCCACCACCGGAATCCTGGGGCACGCCCGGCGCCGGCGTCGCGGCCGCTTGCTCGGGCGTCACCGTCACAGCGTAAGCGAACTGCCACTCGGAGTAACTCGCTGCACCTTCAAAAGCTTCGTCGCGCGGGCGGAACCCTGAGATTTTTCGCGGCTCGCGCCCGGAAAGGCTGTAGACGCCAATGATTCCGCCCGTTGGTGATTCGACCAGCCCCCACCGTGTTTCACCCGTCATCGGATCCCGAAAGATTTTGCGAAGATGGCGTTTGGTCGTGGGGTAGCGCCGATCATCGAGAAGATCTTCGAGAGAATTCGGAAATTTCTTGGCTCCTCCCGGCGATCCTTCGTAGTACTTTGTAATGGCTGCGCGGAACTGGTCACCGACGAACAGCAGTTCCTTTTCCTTCTCACGTTGCGTCGCCGTGTGCCAGACCGGCCCGGCAAGCGCCAGCCCGATTCCCATCAGGGCGATAAAGATCATCAACCCGATATAGGTAAAGCCACCGGTGTATCGGTTGTCTGGAGGCGGGAAAAATGACATCTGGTTTATCGTCAAATTCAGACGGGTATGCGTCCCAGTGCATTGGAATCCGATGAAGCGCGCTTATGCACACTTCGACTATGGCAGACATTCTCTCGTCCGCAAATGACGCTATTGTTGCGGCCGACCAAGGCCCCCGCGGAGTCCAGTTCCAAAATGCCGCAACGCCGCCAAATCAGGGAGCCGGTTCGGGGTCGCGGGAGCGGGCCGGAGCCAGGCCGGCGGCCGGCTGCATGGTGGCGTCAACTCGAGTGGAAGAACATCGTGTATAGCTGAAGCAGGATCTCGGCCACGATCAGGATCACGATGTACCACTCGACGCGCAGCGAATGCTTGCTGTTGAGCAGCTCCAGCACGGTGTGCGTGGTGTGTGAAAGGAGATTGAGTTTGCGTTCGATTGCGGCGTGTCTTTCCTTGATCTCGAATTCGTCTTCGAGCCGCGCGAACAGCCCTTCGAGCGCCGGATTGTCCCAAAGTGTCTCGGGCTTCTCGGAGATTTCCGCCCGCCCCACCATGCGCTGCTCCACCAGCAGCATGGAGCCGATGTTCTTCAGCAGCTCCCTGCTCTGTCCCGGGATCCGGCCGGAGCTGTCGAGCTTTGCCGCCAGCGGCTCGATCCGGTCAAACTCGGCGGAAATCTTCCTTTCGTAGAGCGAGAGCAGGGCGCTCTTGCTCAGGATATCGGCGATAACCTGGAGCCGCGGTGGCGCGGCATTTTCCAGGTACGCCACGCCGCTGACCACGCTTTCCCGGCCGCCCGGCTCGATACGGATTTCCAGGTCTTCTGTTTCCGGCGTGGCGTACGGATTCGCCACCAGGGGTTGCAGGTTGGCAAGAAAGGCCACTTCTTCGGACGGTGACACGTCGAAGAACACCACCACTCCATAACGGTGCAGAGTTGCCGCCCCGCCCCCCTTGACCTCGACCGTGATCGGGTTGCTGGCGAGATTGTCCACGGTTCGCCATCCCTTGAGGTCAATGCGCTCGCCGATGAGCAGTGCCCGGGCCTTGAAGGCGGTTTTCCGCAGCGGCGATGCGTTCGTCATGACTTCTGGCGGAGTAACCGGACCGCGCGCGGCCCGGGAGCGAATCGAGTGCGTTCCGCTAGCGCTCCGTGTAATCGATTACGGGGGGTTGAAGTACCTGGTCAGGTCCTTCCGGAGGATAGGTCGATACCGGTATTCGCTGGCAAACCACCATGGAGTCCTCGAGCCACGGTGACAGCACAGGCAATTCATGCAGTATCGGTTTGGCCGTCCTGGTACTTCGAAACGCACGCGCGGCCAGTTGCCTCGCCTGTCCCGGATTCTTTGCGCGCACCAGAATGGGACCGAACCAGTTTGTGTTGGCCCAGATGCCATCGGAGGAAGTCGTGAGTATGGGAGCGAGCTTCCAGATCGGCATAAGCGTCCGCGCGAGCCATGATTGGGAGCCGGCATTCTAGACCTTTCCCGCAGGCCGCGTCGGGTGGCCCCGGTTCGGAACCGGTTCCGGGGCGGAGGACGGCCTGGCGATTGGCAAAACCCGAAAGGATTTCCTCGGGTTAGGATGCGAGTCGCAGGCTACCCGCCCCAATGCCGTGACTGGCGAGGAACGCGGCTGCGCCGTCCTCTACCATGTAGTGTGCGAGCACACGCGGATCGGAGGCGCGCAGATCGACCATGATCAGTCCGTCGAGGGAGTCGTTGAACTGCTGATCCGCGCTGAACCCGAGCAGCCGGCCGCCTAAGCTACCGTCCGATCTTCAACATAGCAGAGCAACGCCGCTTATCTGACCCACAGGCTCGAAGCCTTAGGCCTACACCAGCTTCCCTTGCTCTTGCAACAACGCCAGACTACTTAAATCGCGATTCAAGATACAAGGCCTCTACTTGCTTTCGCCGATCCGTACTGCACCTGGCAGCGCGGGGCCAACGAGAACACCAATGGATTGCTGCGTCGGTATTTTCAGAAGGGAACCGACTTCTCGAAGGTCAGCGATGATCAACTTGCCATCGTTGTCCATGCGCTGAATAATCCGCCTCGCAAGTGCCTTAACTACCGAACACCATTCGAGGTCATCCTCAATCCCTGGTGCGCTTGGAAGTTGAATCCACCCGTAGTCAGAGTATCGAGCGCTTGTAAGTATCTGCGAATGACTGGGGCAGGTCTTGCATTCCAGCATTCTCAATAGTCCATCCGGCGATGATGATGTATTGAAAGGGGTGGCCCTGTGAGCTGCTGTAATACAAGACTTGCCCCGTTTGTCTGCAAGACGGGCATCGCCGGCTCATATGCTCCGACGATCGTGAATCGGCAGTGGGATGCGCACTCTCCCTATCTCCAGGCCCGCACCTCATGACCCCAACGTCACTCGCCACGCTCGGCCAAATCGTCGCGCGCGTGCTTGAGATGTACGGACTCGATGCTCCGGCGATGTTCGAACGGCACGGCATCAACCCGGCGCTGCTCAGCAACCCGAATGCGAGGATTCCGTCCCGCACCTGGGATTCACTGGCACGCGATGCCGCCGCGCACATTCCGGACCCGGCGTTCGGACTGCTTGCGGCCCGGTGTTGGCATCCCTCGAATCTCGGTGCGCTCGGCTATGCATGGCTCACGAGTTCGACGTTGCGCACCGGGCTCGGACGCGTCGTGCGCTATTGGCGTCTGCTGGGAGAAGCGTCCTCGACCCGATTGGAGGAATCTTCCGCCGGACTCACGATCGTGCTGGCCAGGCAGGCCCCCGATCCTGTATCGAGCGCCGTCACGGTGGATTTCGTCATGTCGCTGCTGGTAGACATGTGCAGGATGAACGCGGGCTCGTCACTGCGACCTGTAGCGGTGCGCCTGCGGCGCATGCGACCAAAGGACGGCGAGGCGTATCGGCGCCATTTTGGTTGCGTCGTTCACTTCGCCGCCGACGAAGACAGCTTCACGCTCTCCCGGAGGGACGTCGATCGTCCCCTGCCGACATCGAACCGCCAGCTCGCGGCAACCCTGGACCGGATCCTGACCGAGCAGCTGGCACACCTCGACAAGCGTGACGTGGTGGCTCGCTGCCAGGCACGCCTGCTCGATCAGCTGTCATCCGGCGAGCTATCCGAAGACGCGATGGCGGAGCAGCTCCACATGAGCCGACGCACGCTCCAGCGCAAGCTCGCCGAGGCGGACCTCACCTACCAGAAGCTGGTCGACGACACGCGGCGAGACCTCGCGATGCGTCACCTCGAGGACCCGCGACACTCCATCACCGACGTCACCTTCCTGCTGGGCTTCTCACAGCAAAGCGCCTTCACGCGCGCATTCAGGCGCTGGACGGGCATGTCGCCCAGCGCCTACCGCGCGCAGCATTCCGTGGCCGCCTGACGGCGCGCCAGTTGCTGGCCCGCCGGCTGCGAAACCGGCTGGCATCGGGGCCGGACGTGCTCGTACCCTCCTGTCGCATGCGGACAAACGGTTGACGCATCGGGTCAAGCGCTTTCTTTCTCGCCATCGGACACTGTTCTCGCGCACCAGTCCTCCCGACCGGTGCGCTTCGGTGTGACGCCCCGCGAGGGGGAACAGGAGCGAGGACGATGGACTACCGGATTTTCAGCATGTCGAGTGGCGAAGACGAGAACAGCACCGAGGCGCATGTGTTCGCACGCGCCTACCGCGGGGTGTGGCGCGCCATCTACGGCTCCGAGCCGGCAGGCCGGCATCAAGTCGCCGCATTGGGATTCGTCGTGGACTTCGGCGTAAGGGCGCCGGCGCGAGTCGGCTACATTCACACGCAGGCCGCAGCACCCACCGCACGGCGCGCTGCACCCGCGTCCGCCGCTGAGGATGTCCCGACCAGAGGGCGCCATGACAACTGACCTCTGGGCGCGCGTTCGACAACTTTTTGGCATACGCAGGCCATCACCGGCACAGGAACTCGAGCAGATACTTGCCGGCTGGCGCGCGGAGGCGCGAATCCAGAGACTCCGGGGCCGCAGTAAAGCGCGAACGGTTGCACCCGATGAAAGGGTGGGTGCTGGATAGCCCCGAACGCGCTCCGGTTGACGTGGATCCCCAACGGAAGGTCCGGCATCCGACGCATGACCGGACCAGGGCAAGGTGATCATGCATGCAGCAGCGCTCGTCGCCACCGGCACCGCAGGCTTCCTCGTAGGCGGCGCCGCGGGCGCGGCTGCCGGAGTGCTCGCGTGGACGGTCGTGCTGATCGCGTGGTGGCGGCTTCGGGCGCGCAAGACGCAAGCCCTGCCGATACCCGCGGAGCCACAGCCCTCTGTGTACGCGGATATCGATGACGTCATCGACCGCCTTGACGACCTCGCGCGGGAGCGCAACTGGGATCTTGGCAAGCGCTTCGTCATCGCGCGCATGGCGTGCGAGAACCGGACGATGACATTCGACGAGCTGGAGCGCCGCTACGATCGGGGGCTCAGATCCGCGCTTGACAAGATTCGACAGGACGCCTCGGAAGGGCCGGAGAACGACGGATTGGTGTAATTGAGGTCATATGATTGGCATCTGATTGGTGATTAGGGTCTTACAAGCTTCACGCCCAGTTCCAGCAAGCGATCTGTCTCGATCTTGAATTCCCTCGAAAAGCGCTGGCGCTGACGCTCGGAATTTGCCTTCTTCGCCGCCTTGCCTCCCATCGGACACCTCCTTCATCAATATCACCTATTGAAGTGTCCGTTCAACCCGGGGCAGCTCAGTTTGACCTCGTTTATCAGAAAGGCTGCACGCGGTGGCTGTGCCCTAGCTTGGTAGTAGGGCAAACTGGCGAACGGAATAACATCGGTACGATCGCTTGGAGGGAATAACGTGAAAAAGCTCGCTCTAGCGTTGACAGTAGGCATGGCTTGGGCGTCGTACTCAGTCGCCGCTGACGATCTTTGTTCCGTTGCGCCTGCAAATTGCAAGGTTCTAAAGGAAGACGCGAAAATCCGTGTGATTGAATTCACCGCAAGCAAGGGTGATAAAACCCCGATGCATTCCCACCCCGCGTACGTTGTCTACATAGTCAAGGCCGGAATATCAAGGTTTACCCTCGCCGACGGGACAAGCTTTGAGCGCAATCCGAAGGATGGTGAGGCGTTCATTAATTCCCCGGTTGTCCACGCCGAGGAGTGCTTGGCGGATCAGATTGCAATTCTCGTGGAGCTTAAGCAATAAGCTGTGGCGGTGCTTCAGATTTGCTGAGCGCTCGGCGAGTTGCATTTTCAAACTCCCCTACACCCGGCGCACGGGAATGGTCGCTTGAAAAATTCGCGCGTAGACGAAATACGCCGGGACGGTTACGAGTTGAAGATCCGCGGCAGTTATTCGCGGCTGGACGATTCTTTCACCCACCTGGAACAAATGAAGCTGGGCGAAGTGCCCAGCTTCATATGCGATTGGCGCGCCCGGCAGGATTTGAACCCACGACCCCCTGGTTCGTAGTTCGTCCGCCGTGCGTAATTCGTTGATTAAGTTGTCTTACGGTAGCCGGCCGTTCCATGCTTCTGCCCTGTTTTGTACGCTTGTGTGCGCTCGAGTCGCCAAAAAGTCCCCACGCATGCGTGTCAGTTGCAAATACCTTTTGAGTTGCGGCGCACCGGGCATATCTGGGCGCCGAGGCGCCCTACTTCTCAATCATGCCGACTATCGATGTTGAGCTTCCGCATCTTCTCCCACAGATTCTTGCGGCTGATCTTCAGTCCTTCTGCCGTCTCGCTCACGCGCCAACGATGCTGCTCCAGGGCGCGCAGAATGAATTCGCGCTCGCAACTGCGAAGATACGTGTTCAGGCTGTCCGGCTCGCTTGCAGATTGTCCAGTGCTCGCGAAGTCGATGTCGAACAGATCCCAGGGTTCGATGGCCAGACTGCGCGCCAGAATACGGCCGCGGTCTATACAATGTCTCAATTCTCGTGCATTGCCCGGCCAGTTGTGCCGCAATAGCGCCGATTCCGCTGTTAGACTGAGATGTTTCTGCGGTTCTTCGCCCCGCCGATCGCGCAGAAACATGCGCGCAAGCCAGAGAATGTCTTCGCTCCGTTCACTCAATGACGGAATATGTATGTGAAGGACGTTTATGCGGTAGTAAAGGTCTTCGCGAAAGTGCCCCTCTTTCACCAGCGTCTTCAAGTCCTTGTTTGTCGCACAGACCAGCCGGATATTGACCTGAAGAACACGGTCTCCACCGATCCGCGTTACTTGTCTCTCCTGGATTGCACGCAGCAGTTTCACTTGCATGGCTGCCGGCATATCGCCGATCTCGTCCAGAAACAGCGTGCCGCCTTCAGCCTGCTCGAATAGCCCCTTTCGCATGCGGACAGCGCCGGTGAAGGCACCGCGTTCGTAGCCGAACAGTTCGGACTCGAGTAATGTCTCCGTGAATGCACCGCAGTTGGCGGCAATGAACGAGGCGACTTGCCCGCGCGACGCGTGCACGTGCAGCAGTCGGGCGACAATTTCCTTGCCGACGCCTGACTCGCCTGTAAGCAAGACTGTTTCGGCTTGCGTCGCAATGCGTGGAAGCATTTCCTCAATCCGGCGCATTGCCGGAGATACTCCGAGCACGCCTTCCTCGTCTCGTTCCCGTGTAGACGCAGCGGGGCCAACCAATTGCCGTGTCTTGGCGATGAGCTGCTCGATGTCGAAAGGCTTAGTGATATAGTCGGCCGCCCCGAGCTTCAGGGCCTCAACGGCGCGATCGATGGAGCCGAAGGCAGTAATGAACAAGAATGGCGGCAGAAGCGTGTGGCGCGCAAGGAGTTGGCGGAACAGTTCGTCTCCGTTGACATCGGGAAGACGCACGTCACTGATAATAGCTGCGTAGGTCTCGTGACCGATACTGCGCAGTGCGCTTTCGCCGTCCTGATGCCAATCGAACGCGAAGCCCTCAAGAGAAAACCGGTCACACAAGGATTCACCCATGATTAGATCGTCTTCGATCAGGCAAAGCTTCGGCGCTCTCATGCGTGCTCCTGCAATGGCAACCGGACTTCAAAGCGCGTCAACGGGGGACCACACTCAACGATGATGTCCCCTCTGAGTTGTTGCACAATCTGGTAGGTGACCCATAACCCCAGCCCGCCGCCAGCATCGCCAAGAAATGGCTCGAACAGATGAGCACGCTGAGACGCGGAGAGCGGGCGGCCGTCATTCTCGATGTGGATTCTCAGAAATCCTTCGCTGATCATGAGACGGCAGCGCACAAGACCGCGCTCATCGGCCGCCTGTATCGCATTCAAAAGAAGATTGATCAGCAGCTGTCTGACCGGCGTGGATGGCAGGGAAGCCGTTCCCTTGAGTTCGCTCTGCCACTGGATACGGAGGTGCTTCTTACCCGCTTCGGGTGCCAACAGGGTTTGAATGTCCTCCACATCTTGGCGCGTCAGCGCGTGGCTTTCAATGCGCGCTTCCACCAACAGTGCACCTACTGTTTCCTTTATCTGGGTCAGTCCGCGTTCCAGCAGCGACAACGTCCGAGCGCTCACTGGATCGGCGACACCGTGATGCTTGAATGTATTGATGGCATTGAACATACCGCCCAAAGGATTGTTGATTTCGTGGGCAATGCCTGCGGTAAGGCGACCGATAGAGGCCAGTCGGTCAGACATGATCATCTGTTTTTCCAGCGCTTGCTTTTCTGCCAGTTCCCCCAACATCCCCTGGAAAGCGCGACCGAGCTGACCGATCTCGTCGCCTCCTACGTAGAGATCGGCACCAATTTTCGAGGGCTGGTCATTGCCGACGCGCCGCAGCGCCCGCGACAGATCAAGCAGCGGGATCACCATGCGGTTGCCCGCGTACCACCCCAATGGGATAAGCACGACCAATACAATAAGCGTAGAAAACGCCACCTGTCGCACTGTTTCCCAAAAGCGCGGAAGGAACAAGGTTTCGGCGTATTGCAGGATCAGAGTCCCTAATCGGGTACCGTCGTCCGAGACGATCGGAACCCCGACGACGATATGTCCGGGAACAACGTCTTCTATCAGGAACGGTTCTTTCGACTGGTTCTTCGCCACCACATCACTCAGAGCCCGGTAGCTAGCACCGACCGCTAAAAGCGGTTGCAATGTGGGGAAGAGTCGAGGGTGAGACGACACATAAATTTGCTGATGTGCATCGAGAACCACGATTACTTTCTGGCCGCTATCAATTTCGCCATTCGCATCAAATGGAGTCACGACGATCTCATAGGCTTGCCATAACTCGTCACGCAAGATAACGGGAAGCAATGCACGTGAAAGAGTTCTGCCGAGACTTTCGGCGCTCGTCACGAGATCCTGACGTAGATATCGGTAGGAATGAGCGATGATCACGACGGAGATTATTAGCGTCGTCAACACGATGACCACGCTCACGCTAAAAGGGATCTTGAATCGGTAGCTCAGGTCCCGGAACGGCAGGGACGGCGTTTTTGGGCGATCCCGCAGCCACGTCCAAATGTTCTGCGAACCGTTCCTGCCATTTTCGGTGGCGCGCGAGGGAAGCGGTGTCGCTTCGCGCGGCAAAATGGCGCTCATCGCGTTAACCTCACTTCGCGCTTACGTTAGTCATTGCGGCAATCTTTCCCGGGCCGCCACATATGCCAGTGCCTGCACAATACCGTCAAACACACGCGGATCGTCGCGGGCGAAGCCGTCGAGGTTCAATCTCTGCAGCAGTGCACGTCCCTCGGAATCGTTCCCCATCCCGACCAGCGCTTCCTGCATCTGCGAGAACTCCCCCTGGCTCAGCGATGCACGCGCGACGAGCGGCGGGAATCCGAATTCTGGAGACTTTAGCGCCACGCGCGTTTGCGCGGTCAGCTCGGGAGAGACGCGAGCCAGCGTCTCCCATACGTAGCCGTCCACCGATCCCCCGTCGGCCACGCCCGAAGCGACGGCGCTGACTACTTTGCGGTGCGCCCAGGTGAAGAAGCTCTTGCGGAATAGCGTTGCGGGCTCGAGCCCATCCCGCAGCATCAGGTATTGCGGCACGAGAAAACCGGAATTGGAGTTCGGGTCCGAATAGGCAAATATCTTGCCCTTGAGACCCGCATACGAATGTGTGGTCGTGTCCGCGCGAGGCACGATCAAATAGGACTGGTACAGCGGTTTGTTGTTGTATAGCGGCATCGCCAGCAGGCGCATGGTTGCGCGGTTCGCCACATAGGGGTAACCGCAAACCCATGCAACGTCGAGCTGATCGGAATTGATCAATGCGGTGATTTCGCGGTAACTGCCGCGTTGGACAAAGATCACGTCCCGCTCGAGCCGCTGCTCGAGGTATCGCTGCCAGTCGTTCAGGAAAGCGACCTGATCGTCCAGGATAACGGCCGTGGTCCCGATGCGGATCGGTACGCTGTTACGCGAGACCGGCTCGACTGGCCGCGCCAGAGCAAGCGCAGGAAAAGAAAGCAGAAGTAACGCCCCGAGCCGCCTGCGCTCGCGCGCCACACGCGCGTCATCTACACCGGCGCGCGCGGGGTTTTCTGCCGCTGCTGGCATGCTCTCCTCCATTCGAGTAGTGACCACTGCTCCGGAGCCTGATGCAGCCCTCTGATGCTCATGGTAGCCCTAAACCACGCGTCAGCGAACTGTCACATGCCGCTTCCGCGAATTCGTTACCGAACGGTAACGCGGTTTCACCTCATTCAGTCCTTCAGGTCACAAGACGGTAACAGCTGCGTACGGCTCGCAAAGCTAACCCACGGGCAGAGCGCAGATTTCAATCCGGTACAAGCATGGCCCCCGATTTGCAGACAACCACGTCGGATGATCCGGTCCGCGATTCCATAACAGACGTTCCTCAAGGGGGCACTCATGAGCAGCGAAGTCAGCAGAAGAACGTTCCTGAAACTGAGCGGCGCAGTTGCGGCGACCGCGGGTGCGGGCGCTGGGGGGACGGCCGAAGCCGCGCCACCATCGCAAACCCGCGCCACTCTGCCGTATCCAGCCAAGGTCGTCGGCAGCGCAAGCAAGCTGCAAGTCGACGCACCGCAGGTTTTCAATTATCCCGACGCGGCCTCGCCCTGTACTTTGGTCAAGGCAGGGAAGTCGGTACCGGGCGGAGTAGGCCCCGAGAATGACATCGTCGCCTACAGCAATTTGTGCACGCACATGGGTTGTCCGGTGGCCTACAACGCGGCGGAACGCGTGTTCAAGTGCCCATGCCACTTCAGCATGTTCGATGCTGAACTGTCCGGCCAGATGATCTGCGGGCAGGCGACGGAAAATCTGCCGCAGATCGAACTGCGCTACAACCCAAAGGACGGTTCGGTCAGCGCAGTCGGCGTCAACGGCCTGATCTACGGCCGCCAATCCAATCTTATCTGAGGAGCAGCGGATCATGGCCATGAAAGATCGCATTGCACTGCCGCCGGTCGGCGCGCAGAAGACCAACATGACGTGTCACTTCTGCATCGTTGGCTGCGGCTACCACGTTTACAAATGGGACGCGAACACGGAAGGAGGCCGGGCGCCGAACGAGAACGCGCTCGGGGTGGATTTCCGCAAGCAGCTGCCGCCGATGTCGCTCATCATGACGCCGGCAATGACGAACGTCATCACCGGCAAGGACGGCCGCAAATCCAACATCATGATTCTGCCGGACAAAAACTGTTCGGTGAATCAGGGCTTGTCGTCTACGCGCGGGGGCAGGATGGCCTCTGTGATGTACACCCCTGACGGTGTTGGCAAAGAACGATTGATGTATCCACGCCTTTACGCCAGCGACCAATGGCTGGACACAACTTGGGACCAAGCCCTTGCCATTCACGGTGGCCTGATCAAGAAGATCCTGGATAGCGATAGCCCCAGCGACGTCATGTACTCCTGCTTCGATCACGGCGGTGCCGGCGGTGGTTTCGAAAACACCTGGGGTACGGGAAAGCTGATGTTCAGCGCGATCCAGACGCCGGTCGTGCGTATCCACAACCGGCCCGCCTACAACTCCGAATGTCATGCAACGCGGGAGATGGGCGTCGGCGAACTCAATAACAGCTATGAGGATGCCGAGGTGGCAGACGTCATCTTTGCGACCGGCACGAATGCCTACGAAACCCAGACCAATTACTTCCTGGCGCACTGGGTACCGAATCTCCTGGGTGCCACGGTCGAAAAGAAGAAGAAGTGGTTCCCTGGCGAAGAAGCAGGCCCTGCGAAAGCGATCTTCGTTGATCCGCGCCGCACGCCGACCATTTCGATCGCCGAACAAATCGCTCCGGGCCGAGTGCTGCATCTGGATATCCAGCCTGGCACCGACATCGCGTTGTTCAACGGTCTGTTCTCGTACGTGATCCAGCAAGGCTGGATCGATCGGGACTTCATCGCCAAATCCACTAAGGGCTTCGATGCAGCCGCGGCGGCGAATCGACTGAGCCTGGAGGAGGCAAGCCGGATTACCGGCGTGTCGGTGGAGAAGCTGCGCACTGCGGCCGAATGGGCATACAAACCCAAGGCCAATGGGAAACTACCCCGTGCCATGCACCCCTACGAAAAAGGCATCATCTGGGGCAATGACAACTACCTGATCCAGTCAGCGCTCGTCGATCTGGTCCTCGCTACCCACAACGTGGGGCGGCGCGGAACTGGCGTCGTGCGCATGGGCGGCCATCAGGAGGGCTACACGCGCCCGCCCTACCCGGGCGACCACAAGATCTATGTGGACCAGGAAATCATCCACGGCAAGGGCAAGATGATGACCTGGTGGGCTTGCAACAACTTCCAGACCAGCAACAATGCCCAACAGTTGCGTCAGGTTGTGCTCGAGCGCAGTCAGATCGTCAAGAGCGCAATGAGCAAGGCCCGCGGCGCCTCCCCGTCAGAACTGGTGGATGTCATCTACGATGCCTGCAACAATGGCGGACTGTTCGTCACCAGCATCGATCTCTACGCCACCAAACTCGCCGAAGCCGCCCACCTGCTCCTTCCCGCAGCGCATCCTGGCGAAGCGAATCTAACCTCCATGAACGGCGAGCGGCGGCTACGCCTCTCGGAGAAGTTCATGGATCCGCCGGGGGCCGCCAAGGCCGACTGCCTGATTGCCGCGGACATCGCTAACACCATCAAGCGTATGTACGAAAAAGAAGGCAAAGCTGACATGGCTAAGCGCTTCTCCGGCTTCGACTGGAAAACCGAAGAGGACGCCTTTAATGACGGCTTCCGCCGCGCCGGCCAGCCAGGTGTAGGTCCTATCGACAGCCAGGGCGGTGGCACCGGCAATCTTGCGACCTATGAACGCCTGCGTGCCGCGGGTACCAACGGCGTGCAGTTGCCGATCAAGGAGTACAAAAACGGCAAGCTGGTGGGCACCGAGATGCACTACACGGACGGCAAGTTCGACACGGGAGACGGCAAAGCCGAATTCAAACCCTCGCCGTGGCCCGGACTTCCAAAGACCGTGGCTGACCAAAAGGCCAAGTACAAATTCTGGATCAACAACGGACGGGTCAACGAAGTGTGGCAGACCGGCTATCACGACAAGTACGACAACTTCGTCAGAGAGCGCTGGCCAATGGCTTTCATCGAAATCAATCCCGGTGATGCCCAGTCATTGGCGGTCAATTCGGGAGATGTTGTGGAAGTGTTCAACGATTTTGGCTCGACTTATGCCATGGCGTTGATTGAACCCCATGCCAAGCCGGGTCAAACGTTTATGCAGTTTGGCTACTTCAACGGGGTGGCCGGTGACGTTGTCACTGACTGGACTGATCGCAACATCATCCCCTACTACAAAGGCACCTGGGCCGATGTACGGCGAGTAGGAACGGTGGAACAATTCAAGGAAACGGTGACGTTTAAGGATCGTCGGTACAAGAGTTGACCTGCGATTCACTGCGCAACGTCACCTGCAAGCGCGGTGACGTTTTGTTCCGTCTATCAACGCGGAAATCGGGAGTGTCCTCATGCAATGGCCTCCATCACGAACCGCCATCGCCGTCGTCATCGTGGTTGGCGTGAGCATGGGAATTGGGGTCGCGCTCATTGAATATTCGGCTTGGGAGGTTCCTTCTATCTCGCTCCTCGCAGCGGCAGGTGCAATTGCCGCCGTCCGTATCCTCAATTAGAAAAGTGAGACTGCAATGAAGGTTTTCGGCTTCACAGGACGATCCGGCAGCGGTAAGACGACCATAATCGAGACCCTAATTCCGATCTTCAACAGCATGGGATTGAGCGTCTCCGTGATCAAACACACGCACCATGAATTCGATGTTGACCGCCCGGGCAAGGATTCCTGGCGCCAGCGTCAGGCGGGTGCAATGGAAGTTCTGCTGACATCCGATATTCGTTGGGTGCTGATGCATGAGTTGCGCGGCGCGCCCGAGCCCGAATTGCCCGAACAGCTCGCACACTTGTCGCCCTGTGATCTGGTGCTGGTGGAAGGATTCAAGCGGCAGCCGATACCAAAGCTGGAAGTTTGGCGGGCCGCGAATAACACCTTGCCGCTGCATGCGTCCGACAAAAGTATCGTTGCGATCGCGAGCGACGTTAAGCTTCGCGCCGGTTTGCCGGTATTCGGGCTCGACGATCACGGCCGGATCGCTGAGTTTGTTGTCCGATATCTCGAAATTGATTGTGAAATGTCCCGGGACACCCGGACAGGCTGACGTACCGTCACAACGCCGTTCCTTGACGGAGCCCGTCCCGGGGTCGCCTGCCGAAAGTCTGTGCGTACGACTTAAGGACTGGAAAATCTCACTAAATCGAAGGTATAGCTGATGGGTTGACACCGAGTATATATTTCGATAATATTGGAAACATGAAAACGAATGATGCCATCAAAGCCCTGGCTGCCCTGGCGCAGGGCACGCGTCTCGGTGTCTACCGGCTCCTGGTGCAACGGGGACCGCAGGGGTTGCCGCCAGGCGCGATTGCCGAGAAGCTCGACCTGCCGAATGCCACCCTTTCATTCCACCTCAAGGAGCTCAGCCAAGCAAACCTTGTCAGTGCCCGGCAGGAGGGTCGCTTCATCTATTACGCGGCCAGCTATCCGGCCATGAACGAGTCTGGTGGAATATCTCACCGACGAACTGCTGTGGCGGCAATGATTGCGATGTAGTTTCCGAATCCGTTAAACCCTCTAAAAGGAGATCAGCATGAAACGCTTTCACGTACACGTCGCCGTCGATGACCTGGACAAGAGCGTCCGTTTTTACAAGACCCTGTTCGGAGTCGAGCCAACCGTGAGCAAGGACGACTACGCGAAGTGGATGCTCGACGACCCGCGAGTCAACTTCGCGGTCTCCAGACGCGGCGATACGCCTGGCGTTAATCACCTTGGCATTCAGGTAGAAAGCGATGAGGAACTGCAGGAGATGCGCGAAAAGCTGGCGCATGCAAACCGACCGGTAGTGGAGCAGGAAGAAGCGTCTTGCTGCTACGCCGAATCCAACAAGCATTGGGTGCAGGACCCGCAGGGTATTGCATGGGAGACCTTCCATACCTTGTCCAGCATTCCCGTTTTCGGCGAGGACACGCGCACCAGTCTCGGTCGCATTCCCGTCAAAGCGGCGGCCTGCTGCGTGCCCAAGCTGGGTTGAGGAGGCAGCCATGCAAGACAGGAATTACAACGTGCTGTTCCTGTGCACCGGCAACTCCGCGCGCAGCATCATGGCGGAAACGCTATTGAACGCGATGGGCAGGGGACGGTTCAAGGCGTTCAGCGCCGGCAGTCATGCGACCGGCAAAGTGAATTCTCTTGCGCTCGAATTGATCGAGAAAAACCGGCTGCCCACGGAAGGATTGCGCAGCAAGAATTGGGACGAATTCGCCGTTCCGGGCGCGCCGGAAATGCAGTTCGTGTTTACCGTTTGCGATCAGGCTGCCGGCGAGGTCTGCCCGGTGTGGCCGGGACAGCCGATGACAGCGCACTGGGGGGTGGACGACCCCGCCTTGGCAACCGGCGCGGAAGAAACCAAGCGCCGTGTCTTTTTCAAGGCTTATTCCCAGCTCGCAAATCGCATATCGATTTTCCTGAATCTTCCACTCGACAAGCTCGGCAGGCTGGCATTGCAGAAAAAGCTCGACGAAATCGGCAGGAGCTGATAGCGCTGTACACCGAACCTGAAGCGTCGAGCTCGTCGGCATCCTGCCCTGGTCCCGTGTTCGCGACCAGGCCCGTTGGCCGCCTCTCCTTCCTCGACCGCTACCTCACGCTTTGGATTTTCCTCGCGATGGCTTTGGGCGTGCTCATCGGACGCTTCGTGCCGGGCGTACGCGACACCATCGATCGTGTCACGGTGGGCACGACGAACATTCCCATTGCCGTCGGCCTCATCCTCATGATGTACCCTCCGCTGGCCAAGGTGCGGTACGAAAAGCTGCCCGCGATCTTCCGCGACTGGAAGATCCTGACCCTTTCGCTGATCCAGAATTGGCTCATTGGCCCGGTGCTGATGTTCGTGCTGGCGGTGCTGTTCCTGCAGGACAAGCCCGAGTACATGGTGGGGCTGATCATCGTCGGCCTGGCGCGATGCATCGCGATGGTGCTCGTATGGAACGACCTGGCCAAGGGCAGCAGCGACTACGCCGCTGGATTGGTGGCGTTGAACAGCATATTCCAGGTGCTCTTCTTCGGGGTCTACGCATGGCTGTTCGTGGCGTACCTGCCGCCCCTGATTGGTCTTGAGGGCGCGGTGGTAAAGGTGAGCATGCGCGAGATATTCCAGAGCGTGCTGATCTACCTGGGCATTCCATTCTTCGGCGGCATGTTCACTCGCTTCATCCTGCGCCCGATAAAGGGCGAAGCGTGGTACAGCGGCTTCTTCATCCCGCGCATTGCGCCGGTGACGCTTGTGGCCCTGCTCTTCACGATCGTGGTGATGTTCAGTTTGCAAGGCGACCGGATCGTCGCGGTGCCGCTGGACATCGCGCGCATCGCCGTGCCGCTCGTGCTTTACTTCGTGCTCATATTCTTCGTGACGTTCTACATGGCGCGCCGTATCGGGGCGGACTATGAGCGTTCGGCGACGCTGGCGTTCACGGCTTCGGGCAACAACTTCGAGCTGGCCATCGCGGTGGCGATCTCGGTTTTCGGCATCACTTCGGGCGTGGCCTTCGCGACCGTGGTCGGTCCGCTGGTGGAGGTGCCGGTGCTGATCGGCCTGGTGAGCGTGTCGCTGTGGTTGGGGCGGAGATGGTTTGGGCGCGACGCGGCCAACGGAGGGCGTTCCGCATGATCAGCCGAAAGGGGTCTGCGCCATGAACACACTCCCCTCCGGCAAGCTGCGCCCTCGCCGTGGACTCGAAACTTGGCATGCGTGTACCATTTGCGCCATCGTTTTTCATCCTTTCGATCTCGTCTTTGGCCTGCACGTGGGTCTTGAAAATGGTGCCGTGCTCACGCGCCGCCGCGAGAGAGCACAGGATGTTTCGAGTCTCGAGCACCGCCTCGCACAGGCCCCAATAGGCCGGCGGAATGGGTGTCTGCATCGCTATTTGCACGCCCTCCAGCAGCAATCCGCCCTCGATCAATAGACAGGTTGGAGGCAACGCCACTGATCACATTGCTGCCGCTGGTGCGACAGCAGCGCGAGCCACGGCCACTCACCTGGGCCGAGCAGCGCCAGTTGCTGCCGCGGCTGCCAGATCATCTGGCGCGGATGGCCCTCTTCGATCTGCAGACTGGCGCGCGCGATGCCGTTGTGTGCGGTCTGCGATGGGAGTGGGAAATTCCGGTGCCCGAATTGGGGCTCTCCGTGTTTGAAGTACCGCGGCAGGCTGTGAAAGGCCGTCAGCGTGCGCGGATCCTGGTCTGTAACAGTGTGGCGCAGTCCATTGTCGAATCGGTTCGCGGCCAGCACCCGGAGTTTTTGTGTTCGTCTACGGCAAGCGCCGGAAAAAACGCAAGCCGGCGCCAATGGAGACCATGAACAACACGGCCTGGCAGCGGGCAAGGACCCAGGCAGGCCTGGGAGACCTGCACGTGCATGACCTGCGGCACACGGTAGGAATGCGGCTGAGGGAAGCTGGCGTCAGGGAAGAGACGATTGCAGACATCCTGTGGCATAGCCGTCGCGGCATGACGGCGCACTACTCGATGGCGCAGATCGTGGAAATCCGCGATGCCTTGGAACTGATCACCGATGAGCGGAACTGCTTCAACAAGTCTCTGGCGTCGCTCATTCGGGAGAAAAGTCCCCAAAAAGTCCCCAAGGCCGAAATAAAAACGGGTTAGGTCCCGATCACCTAACCCGTTGAGTTGTATCTGGCGCGCCCGGCAGGATTTGAACCCACGACCCCCTGGTTCGTAGCCAGGTACTCTATCCAACTGAGCTACGGGCGCTTTATGAGGGGCGGATTATAGCAAAAGGCCAATGCTCGGTGCGAGAAGCGCAGGGTCGAGGTACGAGGGCCGAGCGCCGAGTAAAGGAAGTGCTCAGTACCCAGTCCGAAGTGCGAGAAGAAAAGGCCCGAGTACCGAGCAAAATCAGTGATCACTTGTTAAAGAGTGAGTCCGGCTTCAGCCCTCGCGGATCCAAAAACAACACGGATTCAGAAAGTGGACAGATTCACCCCTGCCGCCCCGACGGCGCCATAGTTGAAGGAATCGGCCGGCTTGACCGCGACTGCATACAGGTTCTCGGTTGTTGCAGGCGTTACGGAAGTTGCAGCCTGCCATGTCACGCCATCCACACTAATGAAAATGCTGCCACCGTCGCCGACCGCGATAAATTGGTGGCCATAAGTAACCGCATTCACGGCCGTTCCACCAATCGGGGCTTGCAACGTCCAGGTGACGCCGCCATTGATACTCGTAACGAGCGCTCCGCCGTCACCCGCTGCAACATAAGTGGGCGTCACGTTGCCCGCAACGGTGGGGCTGCCGTAGGCGACCCCTCTCAGGGCCGACAAAGTATTCGAGCTAACAACGGTCCAGGCACTTGCATCGGGGCTCGTCAGCAGCGTTCCGCCCGCGCCGACTGCCACATACAATCCGTTGCCGAAAGTCACGGCGTACAGATCGTTCGAAGTAATTCCGGAGGAGGCCGCTGGAGTCCAGTTAACCGCATCGGTGCTGGTGATGACCGTGCCGCTCGCGCCCGCGGCCACGTAGACGCCGCCACCATTCGTCACCGCGTTAAGGTTGTTCGTCGCGTTGGGGTTGATCCGGGACGTCCAGGTGACCGCGTCCGAGCTTTGCAGGATCACCCCGCCGGCGCCGACCGGTGCATTGCCGACCGCCACATAGTTGCCGCCGTAGGCTACCGCATTGAGAGGCATTGCGACGGTGGAATTCTGCGGCGTCCAGGTGATCCCGTCGGGGCTCGAAAACATCGCACCATTGGTGCCGACGGTGACAAACGCAGCTCCGTAAGCAATGCCTCGCAAGTCATTAGTCGTCGGCGCAAGTGGAGTGCCCACGGTCCATTGCGCTCCAGCGAGGCGGGGAATCGCCGAAACCGAAGGGCTGCCGGGGCCGCCCGGGCCGTGGTTGTATCGTCCGTTGATCGTAAAGGCGTAGGTCGTACCGTTAGTCAGCCCCGCAATCACTTGGGGCGATGCCGCCCGAAGAACGGAACGAGATCCCGGAATTGAGGCCCAGTTATCCAATGAGATACTGCTCGCAGGTGCGTAGAACACCCAGTACTCCACGTCGGGCGACATTGTCCACGAAAGGGCCACCCTGCTGTCGCCGGGAACAACCGTGACGTCCGTGGGCGCTGGCGCAGGCGAGCCCTCGTTGCCGCAAGCGGTCACGAGCGAAACCGCGACGATGGCCGCAATGCGCGCAAAAAATCCTTTCATCGATTTCCTTTGGACTGAAATACCATCTGATGATCAATGCTAGCGGGCATCCGAATCCGGCGCGACCGTCCGTACCCTTGAAATGGGGAGATAGTTTACTGGTTTCCCCGCGTCCCGGTTTTTCTGTGCGAACAAGAGAGACTTCCAGATTCGTCAACGATATTGGTGGTGCGAAGGTCAATCCAGGGCTCCTGCGGGAAAATAAAAAAGGCCCCGATGGGGCCTTGCAGTGTACGCACGGGAGGGCTTGCTCGGCTTTCGCATCGCCTCTGCGAGAGCCTCGTTCCGAAGCGCATGCGCTTCGGGACCGCCAAAACATGTAGAAGAATTGTAGTTCCGGCGTAACCTGAAGGTTAGCCTCCACTGAAACGCGCGATAAGACCGCGCGTTTTCCCAAGCGATCAGTGATCGCTTGGTCGAACCAGAGGGTTCGAATAGACTCTCCGCTCGTCACCAAATGAAAAAGGCCCCGATGGGCCTGGCAGTGTACGCACAGGAGGGATTGCTCGGCTTTCGCGTTGCCTCCGCGAAAGCCTCGTCCCGAAACTCATGCGTTTCGGGACCGCAAAAACATGTAGAAGAATTGTAGTTCCGGCGTAACCTGAAGGTTAGCCTCCACTGAAACGCGCGATAAGACCGCGCGTTTTCCCAAGCGATCAGTAATCGCTTGGTCGAACCAGAGGGTTCGAATAGACCCTCCGCTCGTCACCAAATGAAAAAGGCCCCGATGGGCCTTTTTCATTTGGCGGAGAGAGAGGGATTCGAACCCTCGATACGGTTTAAGCCGTATAACGCCTTAGCAGGGCGCCCCCTTCGGCCACTCGGGCATCTCTCCGCATAAACCTGTCGCTCCGTCGTTCACTACTGCTGCGTATTTCGAAACACTGTTACCGGTACCAGTGGCCGCCGGGGGCACGACCGCCCGCCGATTTCTGTACTGCACCTGCGGCGCATGGGGCCACTCGGGCATCTCTCCGCATAAACCTGTCGCTCCGTCGTTCACTACTGCTGCGTATTTCGAAACACTGTTACAGGTACCAGTGGCCGCCGAGGGCACGACCGCCCGCCGATTTCTGTACTGCATCTGCGGCGCATGGGGCCACTCGGGGATCTCTACGCGCAAATCTGCCGAAACTTCTGCTGCGCCTTGGATCGAAGGATACCACACCATCCCCCTCTCCCTGGCCCTCTAACGGGATACTCCGGGCTAGGCCAGGGTATCCCGCAGTGGGAGAGGGAGACAAGCGCACTGAGCACCGCGTCCTTCGGTTTATACCAGTCACCGCTCTTACACTGAGACCCGAGTCCTGAGTCTTCTCCCTTACATTCAACTTTCCGCTTTGAACCTAAACCTTTTCTCTTTCCTCTTTTCTCCCTCTCCTCTTGCAGGAGAGGGCTGGGGAGAGGTGCCTACTGCGGCTGATCCAGATCGAACACCTTGTGGAGTTCCCGCACCGCAAGCTCCATGTACTTCTCGTCGATCACCACGGTGATCTTGATCTCGGAAGTGGAGATCATCTGGATGTTGATGCCCGCCTCCGCCAGCGCGCGGAACATCTTGCTCGCCACCCCCACATGCGAGCGCATGCCCACGCCGACCAAGCCTACCTTGCAGATCTTGTCGTCGCCGATCACTTCGCGCGCGCCGATGTGGGTGCGGACCTTCTTCAGGATATCGAGCGTCTTCTTCAGGTCGTTGCGATGGACCGTGAACGAAAAGTCGGTCAGGCCTTCGTTGCCCACGTTCTGAACGATCACGTCCACCTCGATGTTCGCATCGGCGATCGGGTCGAGGATCTGATAGGCGATGCCCGGCCTGTCGGGCACACCCAGGATCGTGACCTTCGCTTCATCCCGGTTGAATGCGATACCGGCTACCAGTGCCTGTTCCATGTCAGCGTTTTCCTCAATAGTGATCAGCGTCCCCGAGGCTGCTTCCTCCTCGATCGGAAGTTCGGGCGGGGTCAGGCTCGACAGCACGCGCAGACGCACTTCGTATTTGCCCGCGAACTCCACCGAGCGGGTCTGCAGCACCTTCGATCCGAGGCTCGCCATCTCCAGCATTTCCTCAAAGGTGATTTTCTTCAGCCGCTGCGCCTCGGGCACGACCCTTGGGTCGGTTGTGTAAACGCCGTCCACGTCGGTGAAGATCTGGCATTCCTCGGCCATCAGTGCAGCGGCCAGCGCCACGCCCGAGGTATCCGAACCGCCGCGGCCAAGCGTGGTGACATTGCCCTGCGCATCCACTCCCTGAAAACCGGCCACCACGACCACGTAGCCGTCCTCGAGGTCGCGGCGGATGCTGTCCTCGTCGATCTTGAGGATGCGCGCCTTGTTGTAGGCACTATCGGTGAGCAACCGCACTTGCCCGCCGGTATAGGAGCGCGCCTTCAGGCCCAGTTCCAACAGCGCCATCGCCAGCAGGCCGATGGTCACCTGTTCCCCGGTCGCGGCGACCACGTCGAGTTCGCGCGGATCGGGATGCGACTGGATTTCCTTGGCGAGCGCGATCAGCCGGTTGGTTTCGCCGGACATGGCTGAGACAACGACCACCAGGTCGTGCCCGCTAGCCTTCCACTTGGCGACGCGCCGCGCGACGTTCTTGATACGCTCGACGGAGCCCACCGAAGTGCCGCCGTACTTCTGGACGATCAATGCCATTTGATCGGGTATCGCTGGAAAAAGGGAAGGATTCTAGCGGATTTCACAGCGAGGACAAGAAATCCGCCGCGGTTTGAATCACGATCCCGGCCGTCGTCGGTGGTTTGCTCCTCAACAACCAGTCTCCAGTTGACTTCATTCTTCAAACTCACATGCACCCGGAGGGGTGTCATCCTTGCCCTTCCGGGTCACCGCATTCACACGATGCTCGGCCTTCGTACCCATTCCTCCGCCAATCGTCATGCGTTACGTCCGTCACGCTTCTCCGTCCATCTGAAATAAAGATAGGTCGCGAAAACTACCCCAATTTCGTCGGCCATCCAGTCCCAGAACGACGCATCGCGGCCGACGATAAACGACTGATGCCATTCGTCCGCGGCACCGATGACCGGGACCAGGATCAGCGGCACAATCAGAAAGCGCAAACCCAGTCCGTGCGCCAGTAATCCGGCCATGATCCCGTAATAGGTGAAGTGCGCCGCCTTGTCGAACGGTGGCGGAAACAGCGGCGCCTGCGAGACCGTCTCCGCCCCGACAAACAAAGTTACGGCCATGAAAAAGGCGGCCGCAATGCAGCCGCCCCTTGCCCAGTTGCTGTTGATCACGCGATTTCTGTCGATAAATTCACGTTGGGTGGCAACTCGCAAAAGGCAAGGACGAGAGCCGGGATTCGAGAGCCGAGTATAGAAGAAAACCTCCAGCTTTTCTCGCCTTCCTCGTCATGGCTTTTTCTCGGTACTTGACCCTGCTCTTCTCGAAGCTGGCACCGTTCTCATGCTCTTACGCACCTCGAACCCGGCACCGAGCACCGATATCCTGCACCACAAAGAAATCGAGTCTGACAATGAATACGAAGACCGCCTGCTTTTCCTCCTTACGAGAACAGCTTCTTGACGTCGACGTCCTTCTTCTCCGCATCGCTGAAACGCAGCAGGTCGAAGGTCTTGAAGCGGAAGAAGCTGGCGATGACAGCGTCCGGAAACTGCTCGACGCGGACGTTGTTGACGTTGACCGATTCATTGTAGAACTCGCGCCGGTCGGCAATGGCGTTCTCGAGACCGGTGATGCGCGCCAGCAGATGCTGGAAGGTCTCCACGGTCTTCAGTTCCGGGTAGGCCTCGACCGTCGCGAAGATGCCGCCGAGCCCGACGCGCAGCGCGGATTCCGCCTGGCCCAGCGCGGGAATGTCCTGCTTGACGCGGGCATCGTGCACTCGTCCGCGGGCCTCGGTCACCTGTTGCAGCGTCGCCTGCTCGAACTGCCTGTACTGCTTGCAGGTCTCCACCAGTTTGGGCAATTCGTCATGGCGCTGCTTGAGCAGCACGTCGATGTTAGACCAGGCCTTGGAAACCGCATGCTTCAGATTGACCAGGTTGTTGTAGGTCATGACCGTCCACACCACTGCAACAAGCACGATCGCGAGAACAACCATCGCAATTACACTCATGACGCCTCCCTTTTTCGTGGAACGTGGAACATGGCTCTCCCAAGTCACGATTCACGATTGCATGATGTTGTCGTACGATAGCGCATGGTCTTCGGGGCGGCAACTTTCAACCAAAGACCAGCGCGTTGCAGCAGACTCCTCGTACCAGCATTGCGTTTCCTTGACGCGAAACTCGAACAACGAATCACGATCAGCGGTCTTTCAATTGTTCCGAGATCTGCGTGAACGCATCGTCGATCCCTTCGTCCTGGGAGGCTACCTGGCGTTGGTCGCCATCGCCGCCCACATCGAGAGCCGCGACGGATGGGTGAGCGCGCTGGCGCTGATGGCGCTGGTGGCATTCTTCGCCTGGATGATGAGTCTGCGCCGGGCGCGTTCCATCGGCGACACGCCGACTTCGAAAATCGCCTCGGCCGCACAGGGTTATGTCGAGCTGGTCGGTCGTGGCCGCAATCACCCCGACTCTCCCGTGCTGTCGAAGCTTACGCACCTGCCCTGCCTTTGGTATCGCTATATCGTCGAACAGCGCACCAGCAACAACAAGTGGCAGCGTGTCGCCAGCGGCCGCAGCGACGAAAGTTTCATCCTCGAGGACGGCAGCGGCGAGTGCCTGGTGGACCCGGAACACGCGGAAGTCCTGCCGCGTCGCAGTGAAACCTGGCACCAGGGCGACTATCGGTATACCGAGTGGCTGATCCTGACGCACGAGACGGTGTACGCGCTGGGCGAGTTCTCCACCATCGGCGGCGAGAATCAGGAACTCGATCTCAAGCGCGACGTCTCCGCGCTGCTGGCGGACTGGAAGCGCGACCATCCGGGGCTGCTGTGCGCGCTTCGACCTGGACCGGGATAGGCAGATCAGCGAGAAGGAATGGATGCTGGCAAGGTCGCAGGCGCGGCGCGAGGTGAAGAGGACCCACAACGAGCTGCGCACACAACCGGGTACGCATGTTCTGCACCAGCCGCGGGACGGACGCCTGTTCCTGATCTCCAACATCGATCCGGCTCAGCTTTCGAGGCGTTACGCCTTGTGGGCGTGGCTACATCTGGTGGTTTTTGTCGGGGCGGTTGGCGGAGCGGCGTGGCTGGCCACCCAGTGACTGGAATGAATTTTAGAGTTGAAAGGTGAAAGTTCAAAGGTGAAAGTTTAAAGACGGGAGCAAGTGCGAAGGGCCAGGTCAAACACCCCAAGGAGGCTGTATGAGCAAAGTCGAAAGGTTCGAGGACTTGATTGCATGGCAGAAAGCCAGGGTTCTTTCGCGCGAGATCTACAAAATTACTCGCACTGCCCGGTTCTCAAAGGACTGGGCTCTGGTGGATCAAATCCGACGCGCCACGACATCTATCATGAGCAACATTGCGGAGGGAATTGAACGGGGAAGCCGTTCCGAGTTTCACCAGTTCCTGGTAGTGGCCAAAGGCTCGTGCGGCGAAGTGAGATCTCAAGTCTACGTGGCCCTAGATGCCGAATACTTGGGCCAGCCGGAATTCAAGCGTCTACACGACATGGCCACAGAGGTAAGTAGAATAATTGGAGGCCTTAAGCTGGTCGTCAAGAAACAGCGGGACGCTGCCCGTTGACCAGGATCGTGCCCGCTTTTCACCTTTCACCTTTCACCTTTCGCCTTTCACCTTTCACCTATTTTCCACGCGCGTCCAAAACGGCGACTGCGGCGACCTGTCCCGCATCGAGCGCGATCTGCCTTGCGGTTTTGCCACGCTTGTCCTTCAGGTTCGGATCGGCGCCCTTTTCCAGCAGCAGCCTGACCGTGTCGGCCTTGCCGTAACCCGCGGCCCACATGAGCGCAGTAAGGTCGTTCTTGTACAGCTTGTTCACGTCCACTCCCGCTTCCAGCAGCATACCGACGATTTCGCTGTGGCCCTGCCCTGCGGCGTAGACCATCGGGGTCTTGAAGAGCTGGTCCTCGGCCGCTACGTCGGCACCACGGTCGAGCAGCGCGCGGGCGATGCCGGTGTGTCCGTGATAAGCCGCTGTCATCAGCGGCGACACCTTATCGAGGTTGCGCAGGTTCACGTCGGCGCCTTTGCCGAGCAGAAGGTCCACCATCGAGACGTTGCCCTTGCGGATGAAGATCATCAGCGCGGAGTCGCCGGCGCGGTTGCGGGCGTTCGGCGCTGCGCCCGCATCGAGGGCGCGGCGCACGAGAGCTTCGTCGCCGCTGCGCGCGCCGGTCAGGAGTTGTGCGTTCAGGGATAGCTCGGCGGTGCTTGGCTGCGCAAAAGCAATGCCACCGAAGAGCCGTGACGGCGTAACGAACGTGACGACGTGACGGCGCAAAGCAAGGACCATTGAACCGCTAAAACGCTGGTTTGCAGTTACGACCGTCACGTCCGTCACGTCGTCACGATCGTCACGTTCGCCGGAAACCGGCGCAAACGCGCCGGGACCGGCGAAAAGCAGGATAAAAAGTAGAGGAAAAACGACAAAACGCATTTTATTGATCACCTTGATCTGTATAGAAAAATGGCAAGGGGAGGCCCCCCTTGTGCGGGCGGGAATTGTTCACTATAGTCGCACGGTCCGCAATCGTTACGGCAGGCGGGATCACGACGCCGCCACGAAAGTGCCGACATCAATAACCACAACCGGAGGATCTATGAAGTTACATACCCCATTGAAGATGCTGGCCACGGCAGTGGTATTTGCCGGCAGCTTCAACTTTGCACTGGCAGCGGAGGTCCAAGGCGCCACCACCACGGTGGCTCAACCGATGTCCTCGAAGCTGGGCATGGTCACGCAGAGTCGCCTGAATAACGCGCACAAAGACAAGAACAACTGGCTCCACGTCAACGGCGGTTACGAGCAGACCCGCTATTACCCCGGCAGCCAGATCGATACCGGCAACGTTTCCAAGCTTCGGCCGGCATTCGTGTTCCAGGTGGCACTGATCGAATCGCTGGAAACCGCGCCGCTGATCGTTGACGGCGTGATGTTCCTGACCACTTCGTTCAACCACGTCTATGCGATCGACGCGGTGACCGGCCTGGAGTATTGGCACTACAAGCACAACATGGGTCCGGTGACGGTCTACTGCTGCGGCCCGAACAATCGCGGCGTCGCCGCCTCCGACGGCATGCTCTACATGGGCACACTGGACGCCAAGCTGGTCGCGCTCGATGCGAAGACCGGCAAGCTGATCTGGGAAACCGAAATTGCTGATCCTGAAAAAGGCTACTCGGAAACCATGGCTCCGACCGTGGTGGACGGAAAGGTCCTGATCGGCACCAACGGCGGCGAGTATGGCATTCGCGGTTTCCTGAAGGCCTTCGACGCCAAGACCGGCAATCTGCTGTGGACGTTCTACAGCATTCCGGACAAGGGCCATGAAGGCGTTTGGGCAACCCACGACGCGACCGGCCGCAACATGCTGCGCGACATCGCGGCGGAAAAGAAAACCCTGCAGACCAACGGCGGCGACTTCTACCAGACTCTCGGTGGCGGCGTGTGGATGACACCGGCAGTGGACCTCGAGACCCGCACTGTGTTCTTCGTGGCCGGCAATCCGTCTCCCGACCTGTACGGCGCGATTCGCCCGGGTGACAACCTGTACACCAATTCCATGGTCGCCGTGAGCCTCGACAACGGGACTTACAAGTGGCACTCGCAGTACATCGCACACGACGTGTGGGACCTGGATGCGGTCAGCCCGGTGATCCTGACCGAAGCCAAGGACAAGAGCGGCAAGATGCGCAAAGTGGCGATTCACGGCGGCAAGACCGGCCATGTGTACGTGCATGACCGCGCCACCGGTGAACTGATCCGCTTCTCCGAAGCGATGATTCCGCAGGAGAACATGTGGGTACTTCCGACCAAGGAAGGCGCGCGCATGCTGCCCGGCGCGAACGGCGGGGTGGAGTGGAGCCCGATGGCGGTGAACCCGAAGCTGCACATGAGCTACGCGGCCAACCTGCATCAACCGATGACCTACCACGTCGAGGAAGCCGATTATCCCGGCGGCGACAAGCTGTGGCTGGGCGGCGCATTCAAGGCGATCGCGTCCGAGAAACAGTGGGGACGCCTGGTCGCAGTCAATCTCGACAACGGCAAGGTCGCATGGGGCGTGAAGACCGATCAGCCCTTGATGGGTGGCGTGCTGGCTACTGCCGGCAACGTGGTGTTTACCGGCGAAGGCAACGGCTCGTTCAACGCCTACGATGCGCGTAACGGCAAGAAGCTGTGGTCGTACCAGTGCGGCGCCGGCGTGAATTCGCCGGCGGTGTCGTACGAAATCGGCGGCAAGCAGTACATCGCCGTTGCGGCCGGCGGCAACAACCAGCTCGACTTCAAGCGCGGCAACAGCATTTTTGTGTTCTCGCTGCCGTAAACTTCTTTCAAGTATCAGCGTTCTAATGATTGTCGAAGGGGCCGCCGGAAGGCGGCCCTTTCGATTTCTCCCTCGTTGGGGGACAAATCGAAAGGCGGGAGGAAAGGTAAGAGCGGAAAGTTAAGACCAGCTTCGACCAAAACCGGCGCGGTCCTCGCCTTTACCTTCTCCATTCACCAATCACCTTTCAGCTATTTTCAATGCATGAGTGACATGAAACTGCTTCATGGTCTGCTTGCTCTTCTTGCCTTGTTCCCGTTCTGTGTCATGGCGCAGGACGCCGTTACGGGCAAGGAAAAAGCCGTGATCTGTGGCGCCTGCCACGGCGTGGACGGCAATTCCACCATCCCGCAGAACCCGATTCTCGCGGGCCAGACTTCACGCTACATCTATCTGCAGCTCAAGGATTTCAAGGAAGGCCGGCGCAAGGATCCGCTGATGTCGCCGATGGCCGCAAACCTGTCGAAAAAGGACATGTTCGACATCGCGGCATATTTCTCCGCACAAAAGCCCACCAACCGGAACTCCAGGGGTGATGTTTCCAAGGCGGTCCACGGCAAGCAGGTGGCCGACGCCGCGCTTTGCACCATGTGCCACCTGGGCGGCTTCTCCGGGCAGAACGAAGTCCCGCGCACCGCGGGACAACACTACGAGTACGTGCTGAAGCAGCTCAAGGATTTCAAGGTCAAGGCGCGCAGCAACGACGCCGGCAACATGACCGCCGTGCTGCGCACGATCCCGGATGAAGATTTGGAAGCACTGGCGGCGTACGTTGCATCCCTGAACTGAAGGCCCGAGGTACGAGGGCCGAGGGCCGAGTAACGGCGAAGAACAAGAAATACAACTGCCATTCGTTCGCTTCCAATACTGTTGCAAACTCCAAGTTCGAAGGGTTGGCGTTCGATTTTCACTCGTGCCTCGGCCCTATACTTTCATCGTTACTCGTACCTCGGCCCTTGTTTTTCTGGCTTCTGCCCTTTTTGTCTTTTGGCGTTAGACTGCTGGCACTTTTTGTCAAGTCGACCAAGGGAGGCGACAATGATTGACACAACAAGCGTAGCCAGCAGAAGGATCACGAGATTCGAAGACCTGATCGCGTGGCAAAAAGCTCGGCATCTGGCGAAGGAAATCTATCTGGTTACGTCGAAGGATGCGTTCTCACGAGACTTTGGTCTGAAGGACCAAGTCCGACGTGCAGCTGTCTCAGTCATGTCAAACATGGCAGAAGGATTTGAAAGAAGTGGAAGATCAGAATTCCATCAATTTCTCGTCGTTGCAAAGGGCTCGTGTGCAGAAGTAAAGTCTCAGCTCTATGTGGCAGCAGATGTTGGTTACCTTTCGGAGGCGGAGTTCAGCCGACTTGGAACCCTGACCGATGAAGTCTCGCGTATCACCGGTGGTCTTAGAGCGTCCGTCGGCAAGCAACGTAATTCCCGGAAGTAATCTGGCAGTTACTCGGCCCTCGGCCCTCGAACCTCGGCCCTTTCAGCCATTAGCCACCAGCCACTAACCACTCAAATGCGTGAACGCGAACTTGCCGCCCTCGGCCCCCACGGCTTCCATCGCGTCAACTACTACGAATGGGGCGACGCGGGCAACCCGAAGGTCCTCATCTGCGTACATGGCGTGACGCGCAACGGGCGCGACTTCGACGATCTCGCGAGGGCGCTATCGTCGGAATACCGGGTTCTCTGCCCCGACATGGCCGGCCGCGGCAGAAGCGAATGGCTTACGCACAAGGAAGACTACGGCTACCCGCTCTATTGCTCCGACATGGCGGCACTGATCGCCCGCAGCGGCGCGCAACAAGTGGACTGGGTCGGCACCTCGATGGGTGGATTGATCGGCATGTTCCTCGCCGCGCAACCCAATTCGCCCATCCGCCGCCTGGTGATGAACGACGTCGGCGCCCTGATCCCCAAAGCGTCGTTGGAGCGACTTTCCAGTTACGTCGGCAAGGACCCGCGCTACGCGACCTTCAGCGAATTCGAGCAGTACATCCGCGTCGTCTCCGCGCCCTTCGGACCGCTCACCGATGCGCAGTGGCGGCACCTGGCACAGACCAACGGCCGACAGTTCGAAGACGGCCGCTGGGGTCCGATCTACGATCCGGCGCTGGGGCTGGCGTTCCGGGTCACCCCGGCCGACGTGGTGCTGTGGCCGTTCTGGGACCAGGTGCGCTGCCCGACACTGTTGCTGCGCGGCGCCGTGTCGGACCTGCTGCTCGCGGAAACCGCACAGGAAATGACCCGGCGCGGCCCGAAGGCGCGTCTCGTCGAGTTCGCCGGCATCGGCCATGCGCCGATGTTGATGGCCGCCGACCAGATCAACGTTGTCCGCGATTTTCTCGGACAAGGTTGATCCGATCGGCAGAGAAAAGGTGAAAGGTAAAAGGGGAAAGGGGAAAGGGGAAAACAGGACCAGATTCGATCTGTAACGGCTCCGTCCTCGCCTTTACTTTCTCCTTTAACATTTACCCTTTCGGCTAGTTTTATTCGGTACGGCTGTCGACTTCACTTTCTCCTTTAACCTTTATCCTTTCAGCTGTTTTTCGGGCCCTCGCCCCTCACACTCATGATTGCCATCGACTGGGGCACTTCCTCGTTCCGCGTCTACCGCCTCGACGGTACCGGCCGCGTTCTGGAAATGCGCTCGTCGCCGCAGGGCATCCTCACTGTGGAGAACGGCAAGTTCTCCGCGGTGCTGGACACGCAGGCCGGAGACTGGATCGCGACCGATGACGGACCTGTGGTGATGAGCGGAATGATCGGCAGCCGCCAGGGCTGGCTGGAAGTGCGCTACGCCGCCTGCCCTGCCGGGTTCGAAGAAATTGCTGCCGGGATGCGCAAAGTAACCTGGGACGGCGGCACGGCCTGGATCGCGCCGGGGCTCACCTGCCGCGACGAAGCGGGTATTCCGGACGTGATGCGCGGCGAAGAGGTACAAATCCTCGGTGTCCTGGACGGGCTCGGTCCGGGCACGCATACAATCTGTCTGCCGGGCACACACAGCAAATGGGTCGAGGTGACGGACGGCAGGATTGCGCGTTTTTCGACCCACATGACCGGTGAGGCGTTTGCGGTTTTCAAGGCGCACAGCATCCTCGGCAGGATGATGAAGGACGGCGCAACCGACCTTACCGCCTTCGAAGACGGCGTGCGCCGCCCGCAGGATGCCGGCGGCCTGCTCCATCACCTGTTCGGCGTGCGGGCGCGCGGCCTTTTCGGCGAACTCAGTGACGCTGCCTCGGCCTCGTATCTCTCCGGTATGCTTGTCGGGCATGAGATCCGGTCGGCGTACGGCAATCAGGGTCAGGTCAACCTGCTGTGCAGCGTACAGCTCGCGGAAATCTATGGTCGTGCCTTTGCCGTGCTGGGGATCGAGGCGAGCGCCCTCGCCCCGGATTCCGTAACCAAAGGACTGTTCCGCCTGGCGGCTTATTTATGAGAGTCGAAGCATTCGGCGACTGGCTCAAGCGCTGGCCATTGGTGGCGATCCTGCGAGGGATCAAGCCCGCGGAAGCGCTGGAATTCGGCGCCATGCTGGTGGAGACCGGCTTCACCATTATCGAGGTGCCGCTCAATTCGCCGGAGCCCTACGCGAGTATCGTACGCCTGGCCAAACGCCTGGGCGACAGAGCGCTGGTCGGCGCGGGCACCGTGACCGACTGGGAGCAGGTTACAAGAATCGCGGATGCCGGAGGCCGGGTCATCGTCATGCCGCACGCGGACGAGCGCGTCGTCGAAGCGGCAAAGCGCCGCAACCTCTTCGTGGTGCCCGGCTTTTCCACGCCAACCGAAGCCTTCCGGATGATCCAGGCCGGCGCGGACGCGATCAAGTTGTTTCCCGCGGAAAGTAATCCGCCGAAAGTGCTTAAGGCGCTGCGCGCGGTATTGCCGACGGAAGTGCCGATCCTGCCGGTGGGCGGCATTACGCCGCATAACATGAATGACTACTGGGTCGCCGGTGCCGACGGATTCGGTCTCGGTTCGGCGCTCTACAAACCCGGCATGTCCGTCGAGCAGATGACGCAGTCGGCGGCGGACTTCAAAGTTGCACTTCAAGCTCTCCCGAAGAGAAGCTAGCTACGAGGTGCGAGGTGCGAGGTTCGAGGTCGAGGTACGAGGTACGAGTAAAAGCAACGACTACCCTCTTTTTTACTCGGCCCTCGGCCCTTCCGGCCTATGGCGGGCTGTCGTTCGCCAGCGCCTTCGATAACGCCAGGTCTTCTCCCGCAATCATGTCCACTCCATTCTGCGAAAAGCGCGCGGCCGCGGCGAGCGGTCGCTGATCTCTCTCTTGGTCGAGAGACCACTGCGCGTGGCGGCAGAGCAACAGCAGGGCGAACGCGCGTCCGAGCGTCATGGCAAAGCGCCGCGCCCCCGCTTCCAGCGCATCGCCGGAAGTCCGCGAAATCCAACTCTGGGCATTTGACAGCGCCGTCTGGGCCGCTTTGACGCAGGCAAGCAGCCGCGTATCGCGCACCGCAGAGGCGAGCGTTTCCACTTCGATCTGCAGCGCGCCGAGCGCGCTTCCGGATTGGAGCGCACGCAGTGCGTCCAACGCCAGCACGTTGGTGGTCCCTTCCCAGATTGAGAACACCTGCGCGTCGCGCAGAAGCACCGGGATCCCGGTGTCCTCGACATAGCCGGCCCCGCCGAAGCTCTCGACGATTTCCGGCAGCAGCGCCACCGCCTGCCTGCCGGTGGTGAGTTTCGCGATCGGCGTGAGCAGCCGCAGCAGATCCTTGCCGCCGGCATCGAGGCAGTCGGTCTCCTCGCGGCCGAGCAATTCGACGGCGTAGAACGTCAGTTGAAATCCGGCTTCGTACTCCGCTTGCAGGCCCGCCAATGTATCCACGTGCAGCGGCCTGTCCGCGAGCGGCGCACCGAATGCGACGCGCTTTCTGGCGTAGTCGCGCGCCAGCGCCAGCCCCCGGCGCATATAGGACACTGCGCTCACGGCGTTCCAGGTGCGCGTGACGTTGAGCATCGGCGCGATGTTGCGCACGCCTTCGGACTCCCCCGCCACCGCCCAGGCTGGAGTGCCGTCGAGCGTAAGTTCGGCGGTGGGTACCTTGCGCGTGCCGAGCTTGTCCTTGAGGCGATGTACCAGGATGCTGGCGAGCCGTCCGTTGGCGTCACGAGTCTCGAGGAAAAACAGCGCCAGACCTTTGCCGCCGCCCGGATTGCCTTGCGGCCGGGCGAGTGTCAGCGCCATCTGCGATGTGACCGCAGAGGTGAACCATTTGCGGCCATAGAGCCGCCAGTGCTCGCCGTCTTTGCGTGCGATCGTCTCGGAACGGCCGACGTCGGAACCGCCAGTACTCTCGGTCATCCATTGGCCGCTGGTCCAGAAACGTGCCGGATCGCGCGCGGTCAGGCGCGGCAGCGCGCGCGCGACCAGCGCCTGGTTGCCCGACGCAACCAGCGCCCGCGCCGCACCGTCGGTCATCGCCAGCGGACAGCTATAGACGTCGGTGGCCGGCGTAAAAAGATGCACCAGCGCGAATTGGTGGATGCGCGAAAAGCGCCCGTGCTTGCGTTCGTAGGCGGTGGCCACCAGCCCCCTTTCGGCAGCGATGCGCTCGGCAAGTTTCCACACAGGCGAGACTTCGACGAGATCGACGCGGTTTCCCCATGCGTCCCAGGGCGTGTGCCTCGGCTCGTTGAGACGGTCGGCGATCTGCATGTGGTACAACTGGCCGCCCGCGAGTGCGCCCAATTCGCTCAGCTCGGGCGCGATCGCCTCCAGCACCTCGGAGGGGAGAGCGCGCGCGAGGTAGGAGCGCAGCACGCGATCTTCCGAGTATTGATTGCCGAGTTCGGGTGCGGGTTGGTTGAAGGGCATTTTGGCTCCGTGACAGCGTGACGAACGTGACGATCGTGACGGAGTAAATGCCCGGAGCAATTAAGGCGCGAATCGCAAACCCTGCGCCGTCACGCCGTCACGACCGTCACGTTCGTCACGGCTTTTCAAAGCCCGCCGATACACAAATACTTCACTTCCAGATACTCCTCGATTCCATACTTTGATCCCTCGCGGCCGATGCCGGATTGCTTGACGCCGCCGAAAGGCGCGACTTCATTGGATATCAATCCGGTGTTGACTCCGACCATGCCGGATTCGATGCCTTCGCCGACGCGCCAGATGCGGCCGATGTCGCGTGCGTAGAAATAGGCAGCCAGCCCGAACTCGGTGTCGTTGGCCATGGCCACGCCTTCTTCCTCGGTCTTGAACCGGAACAGCGGCGCCACCGGTCCGAAGGTCTCCTCTTTGGTCACCTTCATGGTCGTGTTTACGCCGGTAAGTACCGTGGGTTCGAAGAACAGGCCGCCGAGCGCGTGTTTCTTGCCACCGACAACGATCTTCGCACCCTTGGAAACCGCGTCCTGGATGTGCTCCTCGACTTTCGCCACTGCGTTTTCGTCAATCAGCGGCCCGATATTGACGCCGGCATCGGTGCCGCGGCCGACCTTGAGCGCCCTCACCTTCTCGGCGAGTTTGGCGGCGAACCTGTCGTACACGCCGTCCTGCACCAGTATGCGGTTGGCGCAAACACAGGTCTGGCCGTTGTTGCGGTATTTGGAAATCATCGCGCCTTCGACCGCCGCGTCGATGTCTGCATCGTCGAACACCAGGAACGGCGCGTTGCCGCCAAGTTCCAGCGAGACTTTCTTGATCGTGTCCGCACTCTGCTTCATCAGCACCGAACCGACCTCGGTGGAACCGGTGAAGCTGATCTTGCGCACCGTGGTGTTCGAAGTCAGCTCGCCACCGATTTCCTTCGCGCTGCCGCTGACGATGTTGATGACACCGTTGGGGACGCCGGCACGCCCCGCCAGCTCCGCCAGCGCAAACGCGGAGTAAGGCGTCTGGGTGGCCGGCTTGATCACCACCGTGCAGCCTGCGGCGAGCGCCGGCGCCGCCTTGCGGGTGATCATCGCCGCCGGGAAGTTCCACGGCGTGATCAAGCCGCATACGCCGACCGGCTGCTTGATGACCACCAGGCGCTTGTCGGCCTGGTGCTGCGGGATTACGTCGCCGTACACGCGCTTGGCTTCCTCGGCGAACCATTCGATGAAGGAGGCGGCGTAGCCGATTTCGCCCTTGGCTTCGGCCAGCGGTTTGCCCTGCTCGGTAGTCATGATCAGCGCCAGATCATCGGTGTTGGCAATCATCAACTCGAACCACTTGCGCAGGATGTTGGCGCGTTCCTTGGCCAGTTTCGCGCGCCACCCCGGCAACGCGGCGTTCGCCGCTTCGATGGCTCGGCGTGTTTCCGCCGCTCCCATATTCGGAATGGTGCCGATCACCGAGCCGTCGGCGGGATTGGTAACGTTGACCGTCGCCTTAGAGTCAGCATCCCGCCACTCACCGTTGATGTAACCCTGCTGGCGGAAAAGTTTCTGGTCCTTGAGCGTTAGCGTAAAAGTGCTGTCACGGGGAGCGTTCATTGGAAACCTCTCAACTTCTGGGTCATTGAGGGAGGTATGGATTATAGGCCTCAGAAACGACGATGTTTCGTGACGCACGTGAAAGCGCGCCGCTCTACGGCGCGTTTCAGTAAAGGCTCGTGCCTCGCGGAAGCGTGGCGCGATGCCGGAACTACAATTCCATCCCATGCGGCCGATGGCCGCATATTGGTGACGGGCGTGACGAAATACGAGGGCAAGTCGAATCCCGAAGATCACACAGACCAACTCATTAGTCCCGTCGTTTTCTTGGTCTGTCCTCGTCACGTCGTCACGCCGTCACGCCGGGGACGTTCTTTCAGAACGTCCCCGGATACGCTCCGCCATCGATGAGGAAATTCATCCCGGTGATGTAGCCGGCCTGCCTGCTGCACAGGTAGGCGCAGGCATCGCCGAACTCGTCGGGGTTGCCGAAGCGGCCCGCGGGCACCGTCTTCATTCGCGCAGCGTGCACTTCCTCCACCGGCTTGCCTTGTGACTTTGCGGCGGCGACGATGGTGCTCTTCAGCCGGTCGGTGTCGAACGCGCCAGGCAACAGATTATTGATGGTGACGTTATGGGCAACGGTCTTGCGCGCAATGCCTGCAACGAAGCCAGTCAGGCCGGAGCGCGCGCCGTTGGAAAGGCCGAGGACGTCGATAGGCGCCTTCACGGCGCTTGAGGTGATGTTGACGATGCGGCCAAACTTGCGCGCGATCATGCCGTCCACGGTGGCCCTGATCAGTTCGATGGGCGTCAGCATATTTGCCTCGACTGCCGCGATCCACATTTCATGCGTGAAATCGCGGAAGTCACCCGGCGGCGGGCCGCCGGCATTGTTGATGAGTATGTCCGGATTCGGACACGCCGCGAGCGCCTCACGGCGCCCCGCCTCCTTGGTGATGTCGGTCACCACAACGGCGACCTTCACGCCCGTGGCCTTGCGGATTTCATCAGCCGTGGCTTCCAGAGCCTCGCGCCCGCGGGCGAGGATGGTCACATTGACACCTTCGCGCGCCAGCGAGAACGCACAGCCCTTGCCCAGTCCCTTGCTCGCTGCGCAGACCAGCGCAGATTTTCCTTTGATGCCGAGATCCATGGAGTTCGATCCTTTTTTGTCCGTGTATTGTTCGAATGGCGGCGCGACCGGCCGGGGGCGAATATCGTGACGCAAGCAGGCAGGTTTTGCAAACCGCAAACACGTTTCAATTGGGCCGCCGCGTGCCGCGATATAATCGCCGCCGCCCGCCATAATGCAAGGCATCATGATCCCGCGTCCCCTCGTACCGTTCGTCCTTACCTGCGCATGTCTACTAGCAGGTTGCACAACCGGTCCCCACCCCCGCGATCCATACGAGGGATTCAACCGCAAGGTATTCGTGTTCAACGAAAGCCTGGACAAGGCCGTGCTCAAGCCGGTCGCAAAAGGGTACGAGAAAGTCCTGCCGCAAATCGCGCGTACCGGGGTGACCAACTTCTTCAGCAACCTGGGGATGGTGGTCACGACGTTCAACGACGCGATCCAGCTCAAAGGCGAGAAGGTGCCGGTGGACATCCTCCGCTTTGCTACAAATTCGACGTTCGGCATCTTTGGCCTGATCGACGTGGCAACCGAACTAAGGATCGAGAACCGCAACGAGGATTTCGGCCAGACTCTGGGTTACTGGGGTATGGGCAGCGGGCCTTACATCGTGCTGCCCTTCCTGGGGCCGAGCACCGTGCGCGATGCTCCGGGACTGGCGGTGGATTTCGTGGTCAGCCCGTACTACTACACCTTGGAAGACCAGGCGGCCGTCCGCTGGGTACTGCTGGGCGTCAACATCGTGAACACGCGCGCTAATCTGCTGTCGGCGGAAAAGATTCTCGATGAAACAGGTGTCGAGCGTTACACGTTCTTTCGCGACGTCTACCTTCAGCGGCGTCAGTACCTGATACGCGACGGCAGCCCGCCGGCGACGAATACGGGCCCACGTCCGAAGACCCTGCTCGAACTGGAGGAGGAAGACCTGATGGACGAGCCTGCTTCGCCTGCAAAGCAGGAGAAGCCGTGACGTGACGAGGTAAGACCGTGAAGAACGCAAATCAAAATGGCAAAAAATTACCTAGCGAACGCGTTTCTTCTCCATCGGTATCCCGGTTTGGTTGATGGTTTTCGTCACATCGTCACATTCGTCAGGATCCGCCGATTTTCCCAGGGACCCGACCCGTTGAATCTGCGTCCTCCGGCTGCATGTTCCTCGGCAGAACAAAATCCAGCGGACTGGTCATGAGCCGCCGCAGCAGCCGCATGCCGAGAACCGCCAGTTCCCGCCGTTCCAGCTCGTATGCGCGCGCGGCCGTGTAGAGCGACAGGAAGAAACTCACCGAAAGGTTAAACACAAACATCGTCGCCACACCGGCAAGCGCCCAGAAGAACCAGCCGGTGGTAAACCACCCGTCCAAGCTGGCGCACGCCAATGCCAGCATTCCCGATGACAGAGTCACATGGCGCACGTCGAGCGGCAATCCCAGGAACATTCCGAATACCGGCGTGAGGCCGAGCATGAAGCCGAGCGAAATATTGGTCCCCCACCCCGCCATGCTGTGCGAAACGATGCCGCCAAGGCGCGCCATGCGCTTGCGTCCGAGACGCTGCCCGAGCCGGTGATCGGAGATCGCCTGAGGCAGACGGTGATACACCGCCCAGTTGTCGAACCAGCCGCCGATCATCGCCGCCATCCACAGGATCGCGCCGGTCAGCGCCGCGTATAACACGGTGCCGCTGTTGACGGGGCTCAGCACCTGGAAAACGTGCTGGGCTTCCTTGGCACCGAGGTAATCGCGACCCAGGACCAGATGCCAGAGAAAGCTGAAGACAAACGCCCCGACGAACACAAAAATCACGTTTGCCACCACGGCTGCAAATTGCGAACTGCAGATGCGCACCGTGAACTCGACGACGCGGTCGAGCCGCTCGGTCCGGTTGCGGCTGCGCAACAGGGTCGCGAGTGCAGCGGCCGTCATCGCGGGCTGCTTGGTTGCGAGCACCAGACGGAAGTGCTGCAACAAAATGAAGCTGAATGCGTAATTCAATCCCGAGAGCATGCCTTCGACGAACAGCGGCATCCCGGCATGCGTCACCTTGAGCTTGATCGCGGCGGTGACGACCATCAGCAAGCCGCCGGCGGCCGCGGCAACCCAGAGATGGCGGTACTCGCGCAGATTGCGCGCCACGTAGTGTTCGCCGGCCTTGCCGGAACGGCCCACGATCTTGCGCTGGAGCAGATGCAGGTTGGTACGGATCACGTGGCGGACGCTGCGGTCCTCGTGCGCCGCGACGACGAGCCCGACCAGTACTCGGTGAATCGTTGCGCTTCGTGCCGCACCCAGCGGTGATTCGATAAATTCGAGCATCGCTGCCATGCGCGCGAGGCAGCGTTCCAGCACTTCTATCCCGCAAACGATGTCCACGCTTACGCCTTCGCTCTCCAGGCGGCGGGTGATTTCAGCGATTTCGTCGCGGCACTCGGCACCCTGCCCACGCCAGGACTGTGAGAGCGCGGATACGTCCTCCCCGGCTTTCCATGCGTCCATGAGCGCATGGCTGGTGCGGGCAATCCGGTGAAATGGCGAGTTTGCCACCGTGGTCGGATGGCTGCGCGCGCGCAGCTTGGCGGACAAGCCCTGCGCCTCGGCCCGGATCGCCAGCAGCCGGAAGCCGTCGGTAAACGCTCTCCTCAGTGGCGCCCACATTTCCGCCCGCTCCGGTGGCGTCAAGGGCTCGACGAGCCGGTGGAAGGCCTCGGGCGCCAACGTGCGAAATCGCTCCACCGCGTCCCGGCCTGAATAGAGCCGGGCGACCAGCCGCGAAAGGTCGTGTTCGTCGCTGGGTTGCGGCAGCAATCGCCGCATGACCCGCTGCCCGAACTCGGCAAGGAATCCGCGATCGCCGGGAATCCCGGTATCGCCGAACAAATTGACGCCCTCGGTTTCGGAGAGGATCTCAGCGAACGTGTCCTGCACACTGCACCGCGCTGCCGGTACCGACTCGATTACCTGGATGAACTTGAACAGGCGGGAACGGTCTGGCGGGACGTCCCCGGCAGCGTCCACATCGGCCATGCGTGACCACTTGATCAGTCCCACCAGCGCATCGAGCCGGTCCGGCAGATTGCCGGCGGCGGCGATAGCCGCGAAACGATCCGCCAGCTCGACGGCGTCGTGATCCGACCCGGCGTCGCTGTGAAAGAACGCGATTACCTGCTCGCGTAGGTTTGCAGGAATGTCCGGTTGGTCAGACACAGGAGTCTATTTAACTTTGGCGACCGCAAGGTAGCACAGTGAAGGGACGAGGGGCGAGGGGCGAGTGAAATTCAAAAACCAACCATTGGAGCGGGGGGGGTTTGTAAAGGATTGTTGGCGATGACCAAACGTCATTGACCGTATTTCTTTTTCGCCTTCGCTCTCCCCTCGTCCCTCGTCCCTCGCCCCTCGTCCCTGCGAATGCGCCAGCATTTGTGAACCTTCTTATTGCGAAAATCGGTTGGCACGGTTTGCGTAGAGATGTCGGTTATGTTCAGCCCGGCAAGTGCGGCGGCATGGAGACGGAAGCTGCGCAAGTTGGTCGAAAACAGCAGCTCGCCTGCCGGCGCGAGAATTTCGATGCAGCATCGTATCAACGCCACGTGGTCACGTTGGACGTCCAGCACGCCTTGCATGCGCTTCGAGTTCGAGAAACTGGGCGGATCGAGCACGATCAGGTCGTAGCGTTGCCCGGCGGCGGCCTCGTCCCGGACAAACCGGCGCGCCTCCACGTGCAGCAGCCGATGGCGGCCGGCATCCATGCCATTGAATTCGAAATTGCGCCTGGCCCAGTCCAGATAGGTGTTGGACAAATCGACGTTGGTGGTGGTTTTCGCGCCGCCCGCTGCCGCATAGACCGAGAAACTCCCGGTATAGCAGAAAAGATTCAACACGTGCCTGCCTTCCGCGAGGCTTTGCACCAACACCCGGGTCTGGCGGTGGTCTAGGAACAGCCCGGTGTCCAGATAGTCGGTGAGGTTGACGACAAACCGGTGCCCGCCTTCGCCAACAATGAAATCCTCCCCTCGCGGCCCCAGCTTGCGGTACTGTGCGTCCGGCCGCTGGCCATGGCGTTGTTTCACGACGACCTGTTTGAGCGGCAACTCGAGCGCCTGCGCCGCGGCAGCGTGCATTTCCGACCGCCATTCATGCTGCGTTCGCACGTCTGTAACAGGCAGGCTGTACTCTTGCAATTGGGCGCGCTGGCCGTACACGTCCAGGGCGAACGGCAGTTCCGGGATGTCGCGGTCGTATACCCGGAAGCACTCGATGCCTTCGCGTCGCGCCCAACGTTTCAAGTGCCTATAGTTCTTGACTACACGGTTAAGGAACATCTGAGCCTGGGTCGCGGTCGGTAACATGGATTGCGGATTGCGGAACCCGGTTTCAAGGATGATCGGTGCAAGAAATCGTGGCAGAAAAACGCCGGAAATGGGTCTAGACTTACATCAGGAACTTTGTGAAAACATGATGACAACCTTCCATTGCCAGCTCAAGGCCGTCGTACTGGCGGCGCTGATCGCTGCCGCCGGGCCGCTTTTCGCCCAAATAGAGGACAAGTGGTACGGCGGCTACAGCAGCGGCTTCTGGGGTTTGGGCAGTTCGGTCGGATTCCAGGGTTCGCTGCCCGGGGTGTTCGGACTGCCGGGCAGCAGTCCGGAGGGCCTGTCGGCATTGAAGTATTTCAGCGGTTACCGCATGTCCGATACTTTTGCCATCGAGGGAGCGCAGACCACCTTCGGCCTGAGCGGTCCGGCCTGCGGCGGCGATCCCCTCACCGGTGATTTGTACCGGTCCTGCTATGGCTCGGCGTGGAGCGTCTCGGGTGTGGCCACCATTCCTTTCCAGTCGATAGGCCTGGCCCTGTTCGGCAGGATGGGAATGCATTATTGGCAGAATGGCTCACAGGACGAAGGCGGCGGTCATCGTGCCCTGGACGATCTTGGCGCGGTGTATGGAATCGGCCTGAGCTACGAGTTTTCCAAGACGGTGACTTTCCGCGCCGAATCCGAACGCTACGCCGACCTTCCTGGCAACAACGGCAACGGTCCCGGTTCCAGCACGGGACTGGACTCCAGCGTTCATTCCATCGGACTGTCCATCAAGTTTTGAGCTTCCGCTCAAGACTTGATGGGAGGGGCGAGGGCCGAGGTCCGAGTAACGGCGAAGAACGAAATCACTAATGACTTACACTTGTTCTCAGTAACCTCGCAACCCCCAAGCTCCAAGCTTTGGTTTTTGAGTTTCATTCGCTCCTCGACCCTCGCCCCTCGGCACTGCGCTACGCGCCTCGGCGCGTAGTGAGCCAAATTCCGCCAAAGATCATTGCTGCCCCCGCGAAGTGGTAGCCGTACAGTCGCTCGCCGAGGAAGATCACCGCAAGCAGCGCGCCAAACACCGGCATCAGGTGCACGAACAGCCCAGCCCTGTTCGGGCCGATCTGCGCAACGCCACGATTCCAGAAAAGATAGGCCACGATGGAAGGCAAGGTGCCGTAGTAAGCAATCGCCGCGACAGCGGTGATGGAAACCGCGAAACCTCCGTGCGTAAACAGTTCCCAAAGGTAAAACGGCAACAACAACGGCAGGCCGAGCAGCAGCATGGCCGCAAGAAAACCGATGGCGGTCAACCCGGGCGGCCGCCAGCGCAGCACGATGGTGTAGATCGCCCACAGGAACATCGCCGAAATCAACCACAGGTCGCCGCGGTTGAATTTCAGCGCCGCAAGTATCTGCGGCTCACCGCGCGCAACGATCACCGCGACCCCCGCCAGCGACAGCGCCACACCCATTGTCTGCCAAGCCCCGAGCCGCTCGCGAAACGCCAGCCACGACGTCACGATGATGAGGATGGGCGTGACCGAGTTGAACAACACGCCGTTGGTCGCTGCGGTGTATTGCAACCCGACGTAGATCATGGTGTTGAACAGCGTCGCGCCCAGGCTGCCTAGCAGCGCGAGGGTGAACCAGTTGGCGCGCACGACGTGCCAGTTGCGCTTGAGTTCCGGGCCGGCAAGCGGCAGGAGCACCAGCAACGCAACAGCCCAGCGCCAGAAGCCCATCGCCACCGGCGGGATGTCGTTGCGCATCGCCCGCCCGACCACCCAGTTTCCGGCCCAGAACAGCGACGCTAGCGTCAGTAGCAGGTAGGGTGACCGGTACCCTGACCAACGGTGAGGTTTCGTTTCCTGTTGCATGACTAAGGACCGAGGTACGAGGGCCGAGGTACGAGTGAAATTCCAATAACCAACCCTTGGAGCTTGGAAGTTGCGAGATTAATGGGGACGAGCAAATGTCATTGGCGATTCTTGTTCATCGCCGTTACTCGGCCCTCGTACCTCGGCCCTCGAACCGGTATTTCTCAGTTCAATCGGGCCGATTGGCGCTGAAGCTCGACGACGCGGCTGCGGATTTCGTCGCGATCGTCGCAGCCGGGGGAGAGTTCCAGATAGCGCTCGAAATCTGCGAGTGCGGCGCGT
>CAVOIO010000038.1:0-51385 GCA_963695915.1 uncultured beta proteobacterium | reverse complement strand
CATGGCGTCCGTTGCCGGCAAGCCGACAGTGGCTACGCTTGCCACAAGCGAGCACGAGGTGGGCTCGCCGCAGCACGCAGCCAGGCTGGAAGCGTTCATTGCTGCGATCGGCGTCTCGCGGGAGGGCGGCTGAAGTGCCGCTAACCACACACCCGGCGAAGCGGTGCGGGGCGCCTTGCGCGAAGCGATCCAACGTGACCCGCGCGTGTTCCTGATGGGGGAAGATGTCGGCCGCTACGGTGGTGCGTATGCGGCGAGCAAGGGACTCCTCGAAGAGTTCGGCGACGACCGCATCCGTGACACGCCGTTGTCCGAGTCCGCGTTCGTCGGAGCCGGCATCGGCGCCGCGTCGGCGGGAATGCGACCGATCGTCGAAGTGATGACCGTAAACTTCAGTCTGCTTGCGCTCGACCAAATCGTGAACAACGCCGCCACCTGCGCCATATGTCAGGCGGCCAATTCGACGTGCCGCTCGTCATCCGCATGGCCACGGGCGGCGGGCGGCAGCTTGCCGCCCAGCATTCACACAGCCTGGAAGGCTGGTACGCGCATGTCCCGGGCTTCGCGTTGTCGCCCCTGCCACGCTCGAGGATGCGCACGGAATGCTGAGGACCGCGCTGGAGGATCCGAACCCGGTGATCATTTTCGAGCACGTAATGCTCTACAGCCTCGCAGGCGAACTTGCCGTCGACGCGGGCGCGGTGGACATTGACTTCGCCGCGGTGCGCAGACAAGGCAGCGACGTAACGCTCGTAACCTACGGCGGCAGCCTCGCCAAGACATTGCACGCCGCCGACCTGCTGGCTGGGCAGGGCGTCAGCGCGGAAGTTATCGACTTGCGATCGCTGCGCCCGCTCGACGGCCAGACCATTCTCGAATCGGTCGCTAAGACCCACCGCGCCGTGGTAGTAGACGAAGGCTGGCGCAGCGGCAGCCTCTCCGCCGAGGTGAGCGCACGAATCATGGAAGGCGCCTTCTACGAACTCGACGCGCCGGTTGCGCGCGTTTGCAGCCGAGAAGTACCAGTGCCTTACGCCAAGCACCTCGAAGACGCCGTGCTGCCGCAGGCCGAATACATCGTTCGCGCCGCATCGGAGCTACTCAGCCATGCTTGAATTTCGCATGCCTTCACTGGGCGCCGACATGGAGTACGGCACACTGGTCGAGTGGAACGTCAAGCCCGGCCAGAAGGTCAAGCGCGGCGACGTGGTCGCGGTCGTCGAGACCCAGAAAGGCGCGGTCGAAGTCGAAATCTGGGACGATGGCGTGATCGACCAGCTTGTCGTCGAAACGGGAACCAAAGTGCCGGTGGGCGATGTGCTGGCGTTGCTACGAGGCGAAAACGAGGCCCCGCTTGCACCGTATGTTGCCGTGCCGCCGCCGCCGGCAGCGGCGCCAGCGGTTCCGGTCGCGGCGCCAGCACCAGTCCACGCCGGTCGCCGCGAAAAGGTTTCGCCGGCCGCCCGCCGGCGGGCGGCCGCCCTTGGGGTCGATCTGGACCGCATTGCGCTGGGCGGCGCAGACGGCGTGGTCTCGCTTGCCGATGTTGAGCGCGCCGCTGAAACGGCGCGGGCGGCGCCCGAAGGCAAGTCGGCGGCAATGCGCCAGGCGATCGGCACCGCAATGGCCAGGTCCAAGCGCGAGATTCCGCACTATTACCTGGGCACGACCATCGACGTCTCGGCTGCGCTCGACTGGCTCGAGCGCAGCAACCGCGAACAGCCGGTTCAACGGCGGGTGTTGTTCGCCGCCGTCCTGCTGCGCGCGGTGGCGCTGTCGCTCAAGGATTTTCAGGAGCTGAACGGGTTCTGGAGCGAAGGCCGGTTCAAGCCTGCGGCTGCGGTGCACCTCGGGGTCGGCATCGCGCTGCGCGGCGGGGGCTTGATCGCACCTGCAATTCACGACGCCGAAAGCAAGAGCCTCACCGAGATCATGGACGCGCTCTCGGACCTGATACAGCGTGCCCGCAGCGGCGCCCTGCGCAGTTCCGAGCTTACGGACGCCACCGTGACGGTCACCAATCTCGGTGAGCAGGGCGTCGATACGGTCTATGGCGTCATCTATCCGCCGCAAGTCGCGCTCGTAGGGTTCGGCAAGGTGAGCGCGCGGCCCTGGGCGGTCGACGACAGAGTTGAAGTGCGACGTACGGTGCACACAACGCTTTCCGCGGATCATAGGGCGAGCGTCGGTCACCGCGGTGCAGTTTTTCTCGGCGCGCTCGAACGCCTGCTGCGGGAACCGGAGACGCTGCGATGACACTCCAGGAAATTCGCCGCGCGGTCGTCGAGGCATTGTCAGCCATCGCTCCTGAGGGCGACTACGACACGCTGCGCGGCGACCGCCCGCTGCGCGACCAGCTCGATATCGATTCGTTCGATTTTCTCAACGTCATCATTCGGCTGCACGAAAAGCTCGGGGTGGACGTGCCCGAGGCCGATTACCCCAAGCTGGCCACACTCGACGGCGCAACCGCTTACTTGGCCTCGCGGCTGGTCGTTTCCTGACGTTGCCGGACCCAAAGCATATTTCACCAGGGAGGCTCGCACATCATGACTGCCAAAAGACTCATTTTTCATCACGCGGCCCACGAGAAGGTACGGGCAGGGGTGAATATCCTAGCCGATGCGGTGAAAGTCACGCTCGGGCCTAAAGGCCGTAACGTGATCCTGCAGCAGAGTTACGGTCCGCCGCTTGTTGCAAGCTCTGGCGTGGTGGTCGCCAAGGCTATCGAACTGGAGGACCCGTTCGAGAACATGGGGGCGCAGATGGTGCGCGAGGTGGCAGCCAAGACCTCCGAGGTCGCGGGCGACGGCACCACCACCGCAACGGTGCTGGCCCAAGCGATCGTCAACGAAGGTATGAAGTATGTCGCCGCCGGAATGAACCCGATGGACTTGAAACGCGGAATCGACAAGGGGGTTGCCGCAACCGTCGACGAATTGAAGAAGCTTTCCAGGCCGTGTACCAGCGCCAACGAGGTGGCGCAAGTCGGCAGCATTTCGGCGAACAACGACCACCTGGTGGGGGAAGATCGTCTCGCGGGCGATGGACAAAGTCGGCAAGCAGGGCGTGATCACTGTTGAAGACGGGCTCGGGGCTCGCCAACGAACTGGAAATCGTTGAAGGGATGCAATTCGACCGCGGTTACCTGTCCCCGTATTTCATTAACAACGCGGAGAAGCAGGCTTCGATCCTGGATGATGCCTACGTTCTGATCCACGACAAGAAGATTTCTGGGGTCAAGGAACTGCTGCCGGTTCTTGAGGAAATCACCCGGGCCGGCAAACCCTTGCTGATCATTGCCGAAGAAGTGGAGAGCGAAGCGCTCGCGACGCTGGTGGTGAACAACATCCGCGGCGTGATCAAGGTGTGCGCGGTCAAGGCCCCCGGCTTCGGCGACCGGCGCAAAGCCATGCTCGAAGATATCGCGGTGCTTACCGGAGGCACCGTCATCGCCGAGGAACTCGGGATCAAACTGGAGAACGCCAAACTCACCGACCTCGGACGTGCCAAGCGCATCGAGGTCGACAAGGAAAATACCACCCTGATTAACGGCGCGGGTGAACCCAAGGCGATCGAGGAGCGTATCAAGCGCATCCGCGTGGAAGCGGAGAAGGTGAGCAGCGACTACGATCGCGAGAAACTCGAAGAGCGTGCGGCGAAACTCTCCGGCGGCGTGGCCGTGATCAAGGTCGGAGGTGCAACGGAGACAGAGATGAAGGAGCGCAAGGTGCGGGTGGAAGACGCGCTGCATGCGACGCGGGCGGCGGTGGAGGAAGGCATCATGCCTGGCGGCGGGGTGGCGCTGGTGCGCGCGCGTGCGGCGCTTGCCGATCTGAAAGGTGACAACGACGACCAGACGGCGGGGATCAGGATCGTCCTGCGCGCTCTGCAGGAACCGCTGCGACAGATAGTCGCCAACACCGGGGCCGAGCCCTCGGTGGTGCTCGACAGGGTGTCGGAGGCGAGCGGCAACTTCGGCTACAACGCGGCCACTGGCCAATATGGAGATCTGGTGGAAATGGGCGTGATCGACCCGACCAAAGTCACCCGTAATGCGCTGCAAAACGCGGCATCGGTCGCGGGACTCATTCTCACCACGGATTGCATGGTCGCGGAGATTCCGGCAAAGCGGGCAACCGGTCCCGATGCTGGCGAAATGCCGATGTAGTACGCTGCCCTGGCCGGGACAAGCCTCAGCGAGTGCGTTTCAACAGCGCCTTCACCTGTTTCAGGGGCCGCGTATTGAGCACCTCTTGCTTCTCAAGCCAGCCGCGGCGCGCCTGGCCGATACCGCAAGCTTGAAACGCCGCGCCTTGGAAAGGCGGGGCTGCGCAGCCTCGACGATGCGGGCCTCGATTTTCTCGCCGATGCCGTGCAACTCGCGGACGCGTCCATCGCGGGCCGCGCGCAACGGCTGCTCGAGGTCCTGGTAGAGCGTTCACACTCGCTTTGGCCCGAGCCTCGGAATCTTAAGCAACTCGGTGACCGCCGGCGGCACTCCGCGGCGCAGCCGCTCGAGAAAGCTGCTCTTCCCTGTCCGGGCAATCTCGGTGATTTTTGCCGCGAGGTCGTCGCCGATCCCGGGCAACGCCTTCAGCTCGGCGCCTTGCTCGACCATCGACCTGAGGTCGGTGCCGAGGCCGCCGATGGTGCGGGCGGCGTTGCGATAAACGCGAATGCGAAAAGAGTTGGCGCCCTGAATGTCGAGCAGATCGGCGATCTCCTCGAAAATCGCAGCGATGGTGGCGTTGACGACCGGCATGGATGGGTGAGAACGGAGCCAAACTCGCCGGTCAGTCCTTTCCGTAGTCCAGCGGCCAGTGCCGTACCAGACAATCGGCCACTGCAGACTCGAAGTCGCGCGAGAAGTACCGCCATAACGGGTCGTTCTTGTCCAGCTTGTTCAGTTTCGCGAAACGGATATTGACCCGCCCATGAGAAAGCTCGGCATTACGATAGGCCCGGGCCTCGCGGTCGGCATTGCGGTCCGTCTCGAACACCAGCCACTCGGCGGCGAAAGCGTCCTGCAGCTGTTCCAGTTCGTGCGCCAGATCGGGCTCCACGGCGATGGGGTAGATCGGCTGCGCCTGTCCGGAGGTGAGATCTAAACACCAGCCGCCATAAAGATCCGATCCGTCGGTGGTGTACAGCGTGGTTCCGGCCCGGGTGTAGAAACCTTCCAGCCGGAAATACGCCGAGGCTACGTCGGCGCCGATCGCACCGATCCACCATCCGCAGATATCGGGGTCCTTCTTGAGGTAGACAACCGCGTAGGCGAGCCCCACGCCCCTTGGCGCATAGGCCAAATGTACTTGCGGCGTACTCATTCGCTTATGGCCCGGTTAGAAACGGCCGAGCGCGGGGGGGCTGGGCCGCGTGATGTTGCGCCCACTCGTGCGCACGGGCGATCGCAACCCGGATGGCGAACCCTTCGTCGTGCCCCTCCCGCAGCAATGCGTTCGCGATCTCGATTGCCTTCGACCGGACCCGGGGCTCGAGGTTGTGCATCGCCGGCGGATAGTGAAACTCGCTCCAGGGCATGCGTCTAACGAGTCCAGGAAACCCGCATCAGGTACCCGTACGATCCTTTTTCGAGTCTTGACTTCACCGACGCGTCCTCACGCGCGCACACTACCTCGCGACTACAAATCTCTCCGATGGCCATGTTCACTGCTCATTTTCAAAATACCACCGTATTCTGACGCACGCGTATTCTTGCCATTTGACCCAGATCAGGCCGTATTCGGGAAATGAATCAACAGCCGGGCCGTTGGGAGCACTTTGCGCACGAGGCGGACGTCGGCGTACGCGGAATCGGCGTGGACATGCAGACCGCGTTCGAGCAGGTTGCACTGGCGTTGACCGCGGTGGTGACCGATCCGGCCGCAGTGCGGCCTGCAGAGAAGCGGGAGTTCGAATGCGAAGCGCCGGACGAGGAGTTTCTGCTGGTGGACTGGCTGAACGCGCTGATCTATTCGATGGGCACTGATTTCCTGCTTTACTCGAAATTCGAGGTGGCGTTCGCGGGAACGCGGCTGCACGCCAGCGCCTGGGGAGAGAAACTCGATGTCGCCCGCCACCGGCCGGCGGTGGAAGTTAAAGGGGCGACATTCACCGAGCTGGCGGTGCGGCAGAAGGCCGACGGCTCGTGGATCGCGCAGTGCGTCGTGGACGTCTGAAGAATCGCTGAGCCATGGACCTTACGCTGTTCAGGCGCAAATCGGATTATGAATGGGAGATTTCCCCGCAGGCCGGAATGCACGTGCCGGCGGTGATATTCGCGAGCCGGAAACTGATCGAGGCGATGGACGACAAGGTTTACCAGCAGGTAACCAACGTTGCCAGGCTGCCCGGGATCGTCAAAGCCTCGTATGCGATGCCCGACGCACACTGGGGCTACGGATTCCCGATCGGCGGCGTGGCGGCCTTCGACCCGGACGCGGGCGGCGTGGTTTCAGCCGGTGGGGTTGGATTCGACATCTCCTGCGGGGTACGTTGCCTGCACACCGGCCTGACTTTCGAAGACCTCAAGCCGCTGCAGACGCGGCTTGCGGACACACTCTACCAGCGCATCCCTGCAGGGCTCGGCAGCACCGGCCGGCTGCGCCTGTCGGAAAAGGAAATGGATTCGATGCTCGCCGGTGGCGCCGCGTGGGCGGTACAGCGGGGTTACGGCCGCCCCGAGGATCTGGAACGTATCGAGGAACATGGGCAGATGCGTGGCGGGAAGACCTCGGCGGTGTCCGGGCAGGCAAAGAAGCGGCAACGCGACGAAATGGGGACCCTGGGTTCGGGCAATCATTATCTCGAAGTGCAACGGGTCGTCGAGGTTTTCGATCAGCCGGTCGCGAAAGCCTATGGCGTGCGCGAAAACGACATCGTCGTCAGCATTCACTGCGGTTCGCGCGGACTCGGCCACCAGATCGGGACCGAGTTCCTGAAGGAAATGGCGATCGCCGCCGAGAGCTACGGAATCGCTCTGCCTGACCGCGAGCTCGCCTGTGCGCCAATCAACTCGGAGATCGGGCAGCGCTACCTCGGCGCGATGCGCGCCGCGATCAACTGCGCGCTCGCGAATCGCCAGATCCTCACCCAGCTTACCCGGGATGCGTTTGGCGAAATCTTTTCCGAGGCGAAGATGCCGCTGCTTTACGACGTCTCGCACAATACCTGCAAGGTCGAGGAGCACGAAGTCGACGGCAAACGCAGGCAACTCTTCGTTCATCGAAAGGGCGCGACCCGCGCATTCGGTCCCGGACATCCGGATTTGCCTGCCGCGCTGATGGGGGCGGGGCAGCCTGTGCTGATCGGCGGCAGCATGGGCACCAGTTCCTACATTCTCGCGGGCACCGCGTCAGGAATGGAGCAGGCATTCGGCTCCGCCTGTCATGGCGCCGGCCGGGCGATGAGTCGCCACGAAGCGATGAAGAAATGGAGCGGCAGGCGAGTGGTGGACGACCTCGCGGCGCGTGGAATCCTGATCCGCAGCCCCTCGATGCGCGGCATTGCCGAAGAAGCACCGGGTGCGTACAAGGACGTGAGCGAAGTCGTCGATGCCGCGGAGTTCGCGGGACTCGCGGGCAAAGTGGCGAGGCTCGAACCGCTGGTGTGCGTGAAGGGCTGACGACTACGTCGCCGGAAGGCTTTCGATCGCGGGTGTCAGTGGCAGCCGCAGCAGCAGGGGCGCCCAGGTCTGCGAACGCTGCCACCGGTCGGCTGGTCCGGATGCGTCGCAAGCAAACACCGACTCGTTCTCGTCGGCCTGTAACGGCTCGTGGGTGCCGAGTTGATGCTCGAGAACGGCCAGATCGGCATCGGAAGCATCGGCGCCCCGCTCGCTCCGCGCGAGGATGCGGCTGCGCAATATTTTTTCACTGGCAGTGAAATCGACGATCAGGAACGGGACACCCGCGCGCGCCGCAAGGGCGCGAAACCTATCCCGCTGCCTGCGCTCGAGGAAGGTCGCGTCGACGATAACCCCATGGCCGGCTTCGACAACGATCCTTGCCAGATCGAGCAGCCGGCCGTAAGTCGACTCGGTCGCTTCGGGCCGGTACAAGCCTTCGGTGATGCCGGAGCCCGAACGGTCCTTCGGCGCAAGGCCATGGATCCTCTTTCGTTCGACATCGGACCGGACTCGAATCGCGCCGGTAAGCTCGACCAGTGGTTGCGACAATGTGGTCTTGCCGCTTCCCGAAAACCCGTGGGTGATCAAGACGAAGCTGCGGCAAGGCTGCGCGCAACTCGCTGCGACACTGAGGTAGCGGCCGAAAAGCGCCGTAGCAGAAACCAGGTCCTCGGGCGTGCATCCCTGCTGGCCGGCGCGCATGAGCATGACCTTCGCACGCACCATGGCCCGGTAAGCGCAGTAGTAGCGCAACACGCGCATGCCGGCATAGTCGCCCGTTGCTTCGAGATAACCGTTCAGAAACCGCCGGGCAAAATCCGTTCGACCGGCTGCCTGGAAGTCCATGACCAGGAACGCGACTTCGTTCATCACATCGATCCAGCGCAATTCCGGATTGAACTCGATGCAATCGAAGGCGCGCGGCTCGCCTTCGAGGATCACGATATTGCCGAGGTGAAGATCGCCGTGGCACTCCCGCACCAGGCCTTCACGCTTGCGCCCGGCAAGAATTTCTCGCAGGCGGGCATGTTCCCGCCGGGTCCACGCTTCGACTTTTTCGAGGACCGGCATGAACCCGGCCTGCCCGGGGAGTATGCGGATCTGCGCGAAATTCTGCAGCGCGGGGGCAAGCACGGCTTCAGGGGTGCTGAAGCCATCGATCCGGCTTGAGCGGGGCGCATCGCAGTGAAACCGGGCGATTCCCGCAGAAAGGGCATCCACTTGACGCGGAGTCAGCTCGCCCCGGGCAAGTACCCGGTCCGCCAGTGCCTCTTGCGGGAATTCGCGCATCCTGACCGCGTACTCGATGATTTCCCCGGTGCCGCCGATCCGCGGTGACTGCGGTGTCCCGCAGATACGCGCGACATCGAGATAGATTTCCGGCGCGAGCCGCGAGTTCAGTCTCAGCTCTTCGTCGCAAAACAACCGTCTTTTTTCCAGAGTCGTGAAATCGAGAAAGCCGAGATCGACCGGTTTCTTGATCTTGTAGGCGAAAGGTCCGGTCAGAACGACGATCGAGATGTGTGTCTCGATGATGTGGATGGGCTGCACCGGATGCGGATAGCACGCGGGATCGTGCAGCGCCTTAACCAGACTGCTCTGGTTCCGAACAAGCCGCTTCTGTGCCTCCGGTTCACGAATCATGGTTGACCGAGGTTAGTGCTGGCAAATACACGAGATTCGCGAGTAATCGTTCTCCGGTCGGCGCATGCAGCGCCGCAGCAGTTTTGTTCGTTGCCACGGCTGCCCCATTGCTCACGCCGATGCGCGATATGCTCCAATGGCAAAAATTTGAAAGCCCCATAGCTTTTTACGGTTTGCCCAGGCCAGGGCCGCGATTGGCAGGCTGGGCCCGCTCCGGCCCATGGCAGGAGTGTTGTAGGCCTGATGCCATTGTTTCGGGTTGACCAGGATCAAGCTGGACGGCGGTCGAAGGCGTATCGTTTCACCGGGAGTCGTCTCCGCCGATGGAAGGATAAAGCATTGAGAGTTACCGACAAAACGATCTCTGCCCATCCGTGGTACCTGCGACCGTTCTTCTGGAACCAAAAGCGCAAGTATGGACAGGTTCTGAAGCCGGCCCTGCTATGGGCCCGCTCGCCATTGCTGTTTCTCGCCGTTGCGCTCTTGTACGGCGCGCTGGATCGGCGACGCTCGCCACTCAGCCCGGTGCTGCGATCGCTGGTTACGGTGCGCGTGTCGCAGATCAACTGGTGTCGGTTCTGCGTGGATCTCAACTCCATGACGCTTGCCCGCCGGGCAGGTTCGATGGAGAAGGCGGAGCAGTTGGCGGACTGGCGGGAGAGCGTCGCGTTTACAGAGGCCGAGCGGGCGGCGCTCGAGTATACCGAGGCGATGACGATGAGCGATCGACACGTGAGCGATGAACTGATGGCGGAGCTCCGGCGCTATTTCGACGACGACGCCATCGTCGAACTCACCGGACTGATCGCCTTCCAGAACCTGTCGAGCAAGTTCAACGCCGCCCTGGACGTCCCCTCGCAGGGCTTTTGTCGGATTCCCGCGGTAACGTCCGGGTCACCCGCTGCCGGACGAGAGTCCGAAGCGCGCCACTGACGGGTCAGTTCAGAAGATGGGCGACCACGACCGTTTGCCGCGCAGAGCGGGGATCGCGCTCATTTCCGGCGACGCGCATCCGCAACTAGCAGATGAGATCGCCCGCCTGGCCGGCGCAGTCCCGATACAGGCATCGGTATCGGCTTTCGCGGACGGCGAAACCCGGGTCCGCATCGATGCCGGTGTTCAGGATGCGGACACCTACATCGTGCAGCCCACTTGCACGCCGACCAACGAGCGCCTGATGACCCTGGCGCTGATGGCCGATGCCGCGCGGTGCGCAGGCGCGGCGCGAATCACGGCGGTGCTGCCTTACTTCGGCTACGCGCGCCAGGACGTCATCAAAAATCCGGGCGAACCGCGCTCGGCCCAGTTCGCGGCCCGATTGCTGCGCACTGCGGGCATCGACCGCGCAGTCGTCCTGGAGTTGCACTCGCCTGCGCTGGAAAGCGCATTCGAAATCCCGCTTGTCCATCTGTGGGCCGACGAGATCATGCTGCCGGTGGTGCGCGAGTGGGGAATTTCCCATCTGACGATTGTGTCTCCCGATGCCGGAGGAATGAAGCGCGCGCAGCGCTATGCCGCCAGTCTTGGAGCGCCGGTGGCGGTCGTGGCCAAGATCCGGCCGGCACCGGATGTCGCCGCTGCATTGCATGTGCTCGGTGACGTGCGCAAACGGTCCTGCCTGATCGTGGACGATATGGCAAGCACGGGACGTACGCTGGTCGGTGCAGCCGAAGCGTTGGTGCAGGCGGGAGCCGTGGAGATTCATGCGCTGTTCATACACGCGGTAATGGCGCCGGGTGCGCTGGAGCGCATCCGCGCCAGCCCGGTTCGGCACATCGTCACTACCGACAGCGTACCGGGCGCGGCCGGAACACAGCTTCAGATCATGTCCGTTGCTCCGCTGCTCGCCGGGGCAGTCAAACGGCTTGCAGGCAAGGAATGAATGCTCACCATCCAGACAAGGAAAGGAGACACGTCGTGCTGACGGCTGAACAATTGGCAAGACTGCGGACGATGATTGAAGATCGCTACGAAGCACTTTCCGCGGAAATCCACCAGGACGCAGCCCGCTCGCGAGATGAGACCTACGGCGAACTGGCCGGGCCGGTGACCGATAGTGGCGACGAGGCGACCGCGGACCTTATTTCCGACCTCGATAGCGCGGAACTCAACCGTGACCTGGATGAGTTTCGCCAGTTCGAAGCCGCTCAGGAAAGGCTCGCCGATGGCAGCTACGGACCATGTGTGGATTGCGGCGGCGAAATCGCTTTCGAAAGGCTGCTCGTGCAACCTGCCGCGCTGCGCTGTCTCGACTGCCAGCGGATTTACGAGAGAACCCATGCTCGCTCTCCGGGGTCGAAGCTGTGATTGCCGAGCGAATACGAAGATGAAGCCGCGAAGTCACCTATCGCATCAAGGGAAGCTCTGCATAGGTCCCTCGAAAGAGTCGAATTGTCATTGGGTTGTGCCAGGGTGCGGCGCCGGCGTTGTTGTGCTCCTTGTTGGGGCTTCAGCCGCATCTGCGGAGCGCGAGCGCGCAGGCGGAGCAGGTCGGGGGATGCGACCCGGAGTCGCTCGCATTGCACGCCGATCATGTGCGCTCGTTGGGACGCCTACGCGGTCAGATCCCCAGAGGGGCCCCTCTTCCGCGCTCCGGCGTCCCTGGCAGTCATCCGCACCTGGCGCAACGCGCGTGGCCGGACTTATGCAGAGCTTCCCTGGGAGCAATCGGCAGGTGTTTGAGCCTCAAGACGCTTCAAGGGTCGGGAATGCGCTAATCGCGACCCTTTCTCCGCGGTAACTCGATTTGATGACCCGCCGCTGCTTCGGTCCCGGTGCTGAAACGCTGTCCTTCGCGGTCGATGGGCACATGACGGAGGTCAATCGCGCACGGGCGTGAGCCGCCATCACCGGCGACCCCGGGGTCACAGTGATTCACCCATGAGGCGTTTGATTTCCATCAAGCTGGTCCGCCTCTGTCGGCGTAGATTGCGTTGTGGGTTGGACCGAATTGCCGGATTTGCTTTGCGCGCGGGGCTGAAAGCGATGAAGGTCAGTGGATACAAAAAAAGGGGTGCGGAAAATGCGTTTTCTGAACGTGGCTATGCTCGTGGCATTGGCAATGAGCGGGTTACTAAGCGAGCCCCAGTTGGCGTGTGCCGAAGGCGATGCCGCAAAGGGGAGGAACGGGTACCAGAGCTGGTGCATCGGATGCCATGGCGACAAGGAAACGATCCAAAGCGTGGGCCCTTCCCTGGTAGGCCTCTTGGGTCGCAGGGCGGGAACCGTGGGGGGTTCCACTTATTCACGGAACCTGTACGAGTCCGGCATTGTTTGGGGCGAGAAATCGCTGCAACGCTATCTCGCTTCTCCCACGGACACGGTTCACCGGACGATCATGCCGATAGGCTTGCACAATCCGAAGGAGCGGGACGACATCATTGCCTATCTGAAGACTCTGAAATGAAGGGTCAGGATCGAGCCAGCGCGATCGTATGCGTCCCGCGATTGAACTACACGAGTCGAACCGGGGCACTTGACCATGGTCAAGCGTCGGCACTTGCCTTTGAGTATCATCTGCCAATGAAACCGAGAAGAGTAGTTGCCGCGTTGCTCATCGCGCTCGGCGCAGTGATGCTATTCGCGGCCCCCGAGACGCTTGGCGGCGCGCTCGCGATCACCGCAGGGGTCATCATTGAAATCGTCGGCATAGCGCTGGAAAAGCGCCGATAACGGGGTATTGCCGGTGCTTTGAGCCAGAAAGCGAACGGCCGACCCGCCCTTGTGCTTCAAATCCAATCTGTGTCGACTTGGGCGAGTTCACACCGATTCTTCGTCACACTGTCGACACCGATCACCGGTGCACGTGATCGAGTCCGGCCGGGATTGAAGTCAGATGACGGTTGAACCACTGTCCTGCCAGGCGCGCGACTTCATCCAGCGTGCCGGGCTCCTCGAACAGATGCGTCGCGCCAGGAACGATTACGAGTTTCCGCTCGCTATTCACGAGCGCATCGCGCGCCGACTCGTTGAGCTCGATGACGCCGAAATCGAGCCCGCCGACGATGAGCAGCGTGGGCGCTTGCACCCGAAAGAGCGCCCCGGCGCCTGCGAGGTCCGGCCGCCCGCCGCGCGAGACCACTGCGCCGACGTCTCTTGGCATCGTGGCCGCGACCCTCAGCGCGGAAGCCGCTCCGGTACTCGCCCCAAAAAGGCCGATCGGCATTGTTCTTGTGGCTGCATTGCTGCGGACAAAGCGCACGGCGTGGCCCAGCCGCTGCGTCAGGAGTTCGATATCGAATCGCGTCTCGTAGTCGCGGTCCTCGTCCTCCGTGAGCAAGTCCAGCAGCAGAGTCCCCATTGCAAGCTTGTGCAGCTCCGCCGCCACGAACTGGTTGCGAGGAGAAAATCGTCCGGAGCCGCTTCCGTGCGAGAACACCACCACGCCGGCGGTCTGCGCCGGTAGCACCAGCACGCCTTCGAGCGTGACTTCTCCTGCAGAAACAGCCACCGCAGCTTGGCGTTGTTGCGCGCTCATGGCTCGCGTACCGCGCGCTGCGTCGAGCGCTGCGCCAGCATGGCGACGACATCGTCGTCCTCGACCTGGGGAAAATCGCGATAGAACTGCCCTACTGCGTAAAATTCTTCGGGTGCTTCGAGGCATGCCACTTCATCGGCGAGCGGCCTGACGCGCTCGAGGCTTTCGGGCGCCGCGACCGGCACGGCGCAGATCAGGCGCTGCGGTTGCTTCGCGCGAGCCGCATGCAATGCGGCGATCATGCTCGCCCCCGTTGCGAGCCCGTCGTCGACCACGATCACGATCCGGTCCTTCGCGTCGATCGGCGGTCGGGCGGGCGTGTACTGCACCCGGCGTTTTCGCAATGTCTCGAGTTGCGCGCTCTTCTCGCGCTCAATATACGCCGGGTCGGCACCCGATCGGGCGGCGTGCTCGGCGACATAGGTCCAGCCGGACTCGTCGACCGCACCGACCGCGAACTCCGGGCTGAAGGGCGAGCGCAGCTTGCGCACCAGCACCACGTCGAGTTCGCCTCCCAATTCGTCGGCGAGCACTTTCCCCATGGCCACCGCTCCGCGCGGGATCGCGAGCACGAGAGGGTTGCGGTCGCGGTAGCGAGCGAGCGCCTTTGCGAGCTGCCGCGCGGCATCGTTACGGGAGTCAAACAGAATCGTCATGGCAAACTCATGATCCGCCCTCGGCGGCGCGCGGTTTTGCGCCAGGTCAAAGTCGGGCGATCGCGTCGGCGTGTCCGGGCCGTGATTGCCGAAGGGAAAATGAATTACCGCGTGCTCTTGCCCGACTTCTTTGCCATCGGTTTCTGCTGTTTCGGTGCGGGCCGGTCGGCGTCGGGCGCGAGCCGTTCCAGGAGTTCGGCTTCCGCATCCAGCCAGTCTTGGTCCGGCGAGCCGCCGTAAAATCCGCGCGCCTCGGCTCGGTAGTAGGCCGCGGCGGCTACCATCTCCTGCCATTCCCGTGAGCCGATTTTTATCGGCGGTTTTTTGTGGAGGGTGGTCTTTGCACGACTTTTCGCTGCCTCGCCGGCGCTTTTCGCTTCCGCGCCAGGCGCAGCCTTGCCGGGGCGTCGCGTCGCCCTCGATCGCGCTGAAGCGGTCATGTTGACTCCTGTAATCCGGGCGTTGCGCCTTCGTGATACCGGCGAATTTCACCGGCCATCAATCCAGCGATACGGAAGAAAATTTCCATTGACACTGATGAAGCGTGCGCAACGGACGGTCGAATAAAGTCTACGCTCCTTTCCCCACGTAAGCGATGGCGTCGATTTCCACCAGTATGCCGGGCAACTGGCTGCCCACCGTAGTACGCGTCGGCTTCGGATCGGGGAAATAACTGGCATACACGCGGTTGTAACGATCGAACAGCGACATATCGCTCAGGTGCGCGCTGACCTTGACGACGTCGGCCATGCTTGCATTCCCTGCTTCGAGGATGGCCCTGATGTTTTCCAGCACGCGCGCGGTCTGCTCCTCAATGGAATTGCCGACAACCTTGCCGGTTTTGGGATCGAGCGGCCCCTGGCCGGACACGAACACGAAATCGCCGGCGCGCAACCCCTGCGAGTAGGCTCCGACCGGCTGCGCGCCGGTGGTGGTAGAAATTCGTTGTTTCTCCATGGATTGTCTCCTCTGCAAACTCGCTGTTGTCGGTGGTTACATGGTCTTGGTGAAATGACCGAGAAATGCCTTCAGCCGCTCCGATTGCGGCTGCTCGAAGATCTGCTTTGGCGCGCCTTGTTCGACGATCACGCCCATGTCCATGAAGACGATGCGATGCCCGACCTCACGAGCAAAGCGCATCTCGTGGGTGACGACCAGCATCGTCATGCCGCTGCGGGCGAGATCTTCCATAACGCCCAGCACTTCGCCGACCAGTTCCGGGTCGAGCGCGGAGGTCGCCTCGTCGAACAGCATCACTTTGGGTTCCATCGCCACTGCGCGGGCAATCGCGACGCGCTGCTGTTGTCCGCCGGAAAGCTGCGCAGGATACGCTTGAAGCTTGTCCTTGAGGCCCACGCGTTCCAGCCACGACGTTGCGCGCCCCTCGGCTTCGTGCGGCGGTAACTTGCGAACTTGGGTGAGCCCGAGCATCACGTTCTCCAGCGCGGTCATGTGCGGAAAGAGATTGAAGCTCTGGAATACCATGCCGACGTCGGCGCGCATGCCGGCAATGATGCTGTCCGGCAGCCTGACGAGTCGGCCGCCGCTCTCGCGGTAACCAACCAACTGCCCGTCCACGAAGATCTTGCCGCCGTGGTACTCCTCGAGGAAATTGATGCAGCGTAACAGCGTAGTCTTGCCCGAACCGCTCGGACCGACGATGACCACCACTTCGCCTTTGGGAATCTCCAGATCCACGCCGCAGAGGATCTCCAGCGTGCCGAAGCGCTTGACGAGGCCCTGGATCACGACAACCTTCCCGGTCATGGGCATCCTGTTCTGATGTTCAACTTCAGGCGCAGGCGTAGCGCTTTTCCAGACGCACGCCGATGGCAGAGATGGTGTAATTGATCGCGAAGTAAAGCAATGCGGCCACCGCATAGAACAGCAGCGCTTCGCGCGTCCGGCCAACAATCTGCTGGATCGCCATCATCAGGTCGACCACGCTTACCAGCGAAACCAGCGAGGAGGCCTTGACCACCTCGACCGCGGTATTGACCCACGCCGGCAGAATGCGGCCAAGCGCCTGCGGAAAAATCACGTACCGCAATCGTTGCGCGAAGTTCAGCCCGATTCCCTGTGCGGCATCCATCTGGCCGCGCGGGATCGAGCCCACGCCGCCACGTATCACCTCGGAAACATGTGCCCCGCAGAAAACACCGAGCGCGAGCATGCCGGCAACGATCGCTGAAACCTGCAGACCGAGGGCCGGAAAGCCATAGAAGATCGCGAAGATCAGCACCAGTTGCGGTATTCCGCGCATGGTATCGACGTAAACGCGCGCGATCAGGCGCAACGGCCATGCACCGTACAACAGCGAAAGCCCTCCGGCGATGCCAATAAGCGTGCCGAGCAGCAGCACGGCGACCGAGACCTCGAATGTGATCAGCAGTCCGCGCAGGATCAGCGGCCCGCTCGCGATTACGACATCCACTCGAGGGTTCCCATGTGTCCGAACATCAGCGAACCATTCATCATCGAGCCGGGCATCATCTAACCATCGCGAATCGCCGTTCCAGCAGCCGCAGCCCGCCGGCGATGGCGTAACACGTGGCCAGATACAGCAACCCCACCGCCACATAGACCTCGATTACGCGCCACGTATTGACGTTGATGCGGATGGCACCGTAAGTCAGCTCCGGGACCGCGATCGCCGAGGCCAGCGACGTGTCTTTGAACAGCGATATGAAGGTGTTGCCCAGCGACGGCAGGACGATGCGGAACATGAGCGGGATGGTGACGAAGCGGATCCGCTGCCAGCGGTTCAATCCGATCGCCTTGCCGGCCTCGATATGCCCTTTGCTGACGGCCTCGATTCCGGCACGGAAGATCTCCGTGAGATAGGCACCGGAATAGATCGCCAGCGCGAAGACGAATGACCAAAGGTTGTCCAGCACGCTGATGCCGATCAACGGCAGGCCGAAGTACACGAAGTAGATGATCAGCAGCAGCGGAATGTTGCGCACGCCTTCGACATACCCGGCGACCAGCAGCCTGATCGGCCGCGGGCCGCTGGCGCGGCCGAACGCGGCGATCAGTCCCAGCAGGCTGCCGATTGCGAGCGCGAGCACGGCGATGCCGATGCCAAGCAACAACCCCTTCAGCAGCAGGTCGAAATTGTCGAAAACCGGGCGCCAGTTGAATTGATACATCTTGTTCTTCTCCCTCTCCGCCGCTTGCGGGGGAGAGGGCCGGGGTGAGGCGGTGTGGGTGTCCTAGTATCTGACCCCGAACTCCACGGGGAAGCCCACCGGGGGCGGGGCCAGTTTGACGCCGAAGAACTTCTGAAAGGCCGCCGCGTAAGCATCGAACTCGACGCCGGTCATCCCTTCGTGCAGCACGGTATTGACGAAGTTCAGCCAGATCGGATCGCCAGGGCGCACCGCGGCCGCGTACGTCTGCGGCGACCAGCCGTAGTTACCCGCCTTGTACTTGTCCGGATTCTGGCGCACCAGCCAGAGTACCGTCGAGTCGTCGATGGCGGCGGCGTCCACGCGGTCGGAATCGAGCGCCAGGATCGCGTTGGCGACCGAGTCGAACTGAAGCACTTCCACATTGGGCATCGCAGCGTGAACGATGCTCTCGGCGTAGACGTTCTGCAAAATGGAGACCTTGACCTTCTTCCCCCATTTGGCAAGATCGAGCGCGCCGGCATGCGGGCTGTCCTTGCGCAACAGCGTTCCCACGCCCTCGCGATAGTACGGAATCGAAAAGTCTGCCAGTTGTGCGCGCTGCGCGGTGACTGTCATGAACTGGAAGACGACATCGACCTGGTTGGTCTGCAGGTTGGGGATGCGCGCGTCGGAGGCCTGGCGTACGAACTGCACCTTGGTTGGATCGTCGAACAGGCCTTTGGCAAGCAAGCGCGCCATCTCGATGTCGAAGCCCTGAAGATTGCCCTGCTCGTCCTCGAAATGCCACGGCGGGTTGGTGCTTCCGGTGCCCACGATCACCGTTCCGCGCTTGAGCACTTCGTTGAGTTTGCTTGCGCCCGACCCGGCGCCAGGGCCGGAACTGCTGCAACCCGCGGCACCGAGCACCGCCACTCCGGCCCCCAGCTTCAGGGCCGACGATCTCAGGAACCCGCGTCGCGACGTTTGCTCAGACATAACTCCCCCGAATTACTTGTTGAATGACGGTGTCCTCCCGTAGCGGAGGCCAACGGATTTATAGACGACTTCGGATTGGATTTCCAGTACCGCGAGTTGCGGAACCTGATCAGAGCTTCCTTAGTTCTTTGGCTGCTGTGCGTCCGAGGCGATTTCCTTATCGACTTTTTGATGCATGGACTGCCACTGCTTTTCCTCCAGGACATAAAGTTCGCGAAACAGGCGCACCGCCTCCGCCCGCTGATTGCCGGCCGATTGTGCGCAGATCCTCATGAACGTCGCGGCAACGGCAAGCGTCGGATCCCAGGTCTCCCGAACGCCGCCACGCAGTACTGCGACCAGATACTCGTGTTCGTCCCTCTTGCTCCAGCCCCTGGCTCGCGCCAGGAGGTTCACTTTTTCTTCGAGCGCCAGTTTTTGTTGCTGCTCGAACGCCTCGCCCTGTCTCATCATCCGGTTGACTTCGGCCCGCAGCGGGTCGTCGGCAGCGAGGCGGCAACCGGTGGGCGCGATTTCTTCGGCTCCGATCGAGAGGGTTGTGCAATGAAGCAGCGCGGCAGCGATTATCAGCAACATTCCTGGACGATTAGGCATCAATCCCTCCCTGGAAATTCCCTCCCGGCGGTCCTGTTCAGCCTGCCCCCGATGCCTGTAAGTTGCGCAGACGGTCCGCCATGAACGAAGGCGCGATCCTGCTCAGCCGCTCGTCACTGATCCGTCCCGATCGGGTGATGTAACTGTAGACGAAATCGTGGTGAACGACTGTCGGGTCGTTTCACGCTTCGATGTGCGGCGTGATGCAGACATGGGCATCGGCATCGTCCTTTGCCAGAAATCCCAGCGCCTGCTCGGAGAACACCATCCCGAAGCCGAACGTAGCGTTGGCGTGCTTCTGCTCGACCAGAAGAATGTCGCATTCAGGCCGCACGCGCTTCAGCAGATAGGCGCAGTACAAGCTATCCCGTGCGTCGCTGAGACTGACAAACTCAGTCGGTCACGTGCGACCATGCGGCGCTTGACATGGATCAAGATGTTAGCAGCGCGAGCCATGCAGGATTAGTCTTCTGAAAGTAACGGTGGCGGTGCGCCATCGGCCGTCGTAAGAGTGGCGTAGACGCATATAAATAGGGAGGAACCTATGATCATTCGAATGAACGCACACGCCAGGTTCGCGTTGGTCTTGGCAGTCGTCGCATCTACACTCACGCTCGACCCCGCCAGGGGGGAAGCTGTTCTGAACTTCGGACTGGCCCCGGGCGAGGACCCGCGCGTCATGGTGAACGACAACCAGGCGCTGCTCGACCACCTGCAAAAGTCGCTGCAGATGGAGGTCAAACCTTTCGTGGCGACCGACTACAACGGTATCATCGAGGCGCTACGCTCGAAGAAGCTCGACGTCGCGCTGCTCGGACCTTTTTCCTACGTGCTGGCAACCACGGTCGCCGAAGTCGAAGCCTTTGCACTGCTCGAAACACAGAAGCAGGGTGCGACCTATCGGTCGGTGATCATCGCGCGCAAGGATCACGGGGTAGCCAGCCTCAAGGATCTCGCCGGCAAGACCTTCGCGTTCGTCGATCCCAGCTCAACCTCGGGTCACCTCTTTCCCAAGGCGGCGCTGATCAAGGCCGGCTACAACCCGGACACGTTCTTCTCCCGGGTCATCTTTTCCGGCGGGCACGATGCGAGCGCGATTGCGGTGCAAAACGGGAAGGTGGATGCCGCCGCCATTGCCGACGCGCTCCTTGAAACCGCCTATAGCCGCGGCATGCTCAAGCAGGACGAGGTGGCGGTGGTGTGGACCTCCGAGCCCATCCCGGGTGCGCCGATCGTCTATCGGCGCGACCTTCCAGCGGACCTGAAGGCAAGGATCCGCGCGTCCTTCGCGCAGATCCACGACATGCCTTGGGGGCCGAAGAGCACGATCAAGCGTTGGGTGCCGACCGACGATGCGACTTACGACGTGATACGTGAAACGGCGAAGTTGCTCGGCCTCGACCTCAAGAAGTTGAAATGATCGAGGTTCGCGGCCTGTCCAAGTACTACGGGCAGCTCGCGGCGCTGGTCGACGTAAGCGTGCAGGTCGCCGCCGGCGAGATGTTGGTGGTGCTCGGGCCCTCGGGCGCGGGCAAATCCACTTTGCTTCGCTGCATCAACCGCCTCGTAGAGCCGAGCGGCGGCGAGGTGCGCATCGCCGGTGAAGCTGTGCCCGGCACACGTGCCGGCCTGCGTCGCCTGCGGTCGCAAGTCGGCATGATCTTCCAGGATCACAACCTGGTGCCCCGGCTGTCCGTACTCAAGAATGTGCTGTCAGGGCGGTTGTCGCGGATGCCGGAGTGGATGTCTTTGCTGCAGTTGTTCCGCGGCGAGGACGTGCGCATCGCGCTCGACTGCCTCAAGCGCGTCGAGTTGGAAGACCGTGCGTGGAGCCGCGCCGATCGGCTTTCCGGCGGGCAACAACAGCGCGTCGGCATTGCCCGCGCCCTGGCCCAGCAGCCCCGGGCCATCCTGGCCGACGAGCCCGTGGCGAGCCTCGATCCGAAGACCGCGCGGGTCGTGCTCGGTGATCTCAAGCGCGCATCCCGTGAGCTGGGAATCGCAGTCCTGTGCAACCTGCACCAGGTGGGCTACGCGATGGAGTTCGCGGATCGCATAATCGGAATCTACGCCGGCCGCGTGGTGTACGAGGGCGGTCCGGACGCGCTCGATGCGCAGTCGCTGGCGCTCATTTACCCCGGCCTCGAGGGTATGTCGCAAGCCGAGGCCGAACTCGAAGGCATCTCGCCCCCAGTGGCGAAGTTGACGTCATGAAAGGCTCGGGCCTGACCTTCATCCTCGGCCGTCCGTGGCACACAGCGCTGTGGCTGCAGTGGCTTGCAATCCTGGCCGCGGCAGCTGGCGCGCTGGCCTGGAGCGCACAGGATCTGCAGCTATCCGTGAACGAACTGATCAAGGGTTTGCCGTGGATGGCCGACCTCGTCTCACGCATGTTCCCGCCCAACTGGGGCTTCATGCAGCGGCTGATGCGACCGGTATTCGAGACTGTCCAGCTGGCCGTCTGGGGAACGCTTTTCGCCATCGTGCTCGCGCTGCCGCTATGCTTCCTCGCGGCGCGCAACCTAACGCCGAGCCCGCTGGTGTTCCACGCCGTGCGCCAGGTGTTCAACGCCGCGCGCGGCATCAACGAGATCATCTTCGCGCTCATCTTCGTGGCGGCAGTGGGCCTGGGTCCCTTCGCCGGCGTGCTCGCGCTGTCGGTGCACGGCGCCGGCATGCTCGGAAAGTTCTTCGCCGAGGCCATCGAGGAAGCCGATCCCGGTCCGGTGGAGGCGCTGCGCGCGACCGGCGCACGACCGTTGCAGGTGATCGTCTTCGCCGTCCTGCCGCAGGCACTCCCGGCGTGGATCGCCGCTACCCTTTACCGGCTCGAGGTGAACCTGCGCGCAGCCACCATACTCGGGATGGTCGGCGCGGGCGGCATCGGCTTCGAGCTTTACAGCAGCCTCAAGCTGTTCCAGTACGAAGACACGGCGACCTGCGTGATCGTCATCCTCGCGATGGTGATGACCGCCGACTATCTTTCCTCGCGGCTGCGGGCACGCATCCTGACGCGCTAGCCTGCCATGCAGGTGTGCTGCGCTAGTCACTCTTCCCGACTGCGCAGCATCTCCCGGTGCTCAGCCACGATACGCTCGGCTACCGTCAGGTAGTGCTCGTGCTTCGCAAGGTTGTAGGGCGTGAGATTCACGCCGCGGATCATCCGCCTGACAATGTCGCCGTCAACAATGTCCGCGTCGATGATATTCAGGCACCCCGCGTCCTGCTCGAATGCCGAGAGACCCGCCAGCCCGCCACGGGTAACCCAGGCGAGTATCACCGCGTTGGTTCCTCCGTGCCCTACAAGCAGTGCGGTGGTCCAGTCTGGACGACGCAGGAACGCTTCGAATGCCGGGACGATGCGGTCCTGGAACGCAGCAAAGCTCTCGCCACCCGGAAAGGCCGCGCCGGGCTCGGCGGCACGCTCCAGGCCGTAGGTGAATTCCGCGTCGATGCGTTCGTCACTGAGATGCTCGATCGATCCGGCCTGCAACTCGCGCAGCGCACTGATCTCCTCGAGATACACATCGCGTCCTTCGAGCACCAGCTCGGCGGTCTGGCGCGTGCGCGTAAGGCCGGTGTGTGCGCCCAGGTCAAAGCGAACCGGTGCCAGTAGTTCCCGCATTTGCCGCGCTTGCTCTACCCCCACTTCGGTCAGCGCGACCTGCGTCGAGAAGACGGTTCGCCCGTTGGGGCGCCGATAGCTCACCTCGCCGTGGCGCATCAAGTAGATCCGCTTGCGGCCGCGGGTACCTGGGAGTCCTGGCTTCGTCATGTCGCGAATCCTTACGCATTGGAGCGCTAACTCGTTTGCGCTTAATCAAATCAACCCGACGGGTTTAGGCCCAGCATTTGCCCTTAGGGCGCGGCTCACGACGCGTTCCCGGTTGCCGAAGCATGGAGAGGAGTCATGGGAAACAAGATCTGGGTCTGCGACGAGGAAGCCAGTACGCGCTTTCCGGTCTATTCGCGCGGCAACGTTGCCGAGGTCTACAGCGATGTGACATCGCCGCTGACTTGGAGCGCGTACGGCCCGCATGTGCTGGAGGCCGGCTGCCGCGACGCGTTCTACGAAATGGGCGTATTCGCGCCGGAGGACTTCAGGCAAACAGGCCAGTGCGACTTCCTTGGCCGCTTCGGCGGCTACGTGTATCTCAATATTTCAGTGTCACGCGTCCTGGCGGTCCGCATCCCGGGAATGACTACCGAGGCGATTGACAAGGGGCTGTTCGGGGACTACCCCGACGTGCCTCCGTACCGGGCCGACCCGCGCGATCAGAATGCGGAGCGCTCGGCCGCGGTCAGCGTCTGGCTCATGTCGCTGTTCACCACCGACCCGAAGCCGGTCACCGACCAGGACCGGGAGCGCCTCGATGCGCTGATCGCGAAGCGGCCGGACTTCGCGACATTGTCCGACGCGCAGTTACTGGGTTACTTCCGATCCCTCAGAACGGAAGGCCGGCGCCAGCTCAAGCGGCACGCGCTCAACACCTATGGCGCCAACGTGCTGACCGGCATGATCGCGCAGATCTGCCAAACGGTCGGCGCGAGCGAGCTAGCCGCACGGGTCACAAGCGCCGTAGGCGACGTGGATTCTGCGGTTCAATCATTCGCGCTGTGGGAGCTGTCGCGCCAGGTGAAGTCCTCGCCCGCGGTCACTGCTGCGTTCGACCAAGGGGTCGACGGCCTGCTCGACCGGCTGCGCGCGTCCAGCGATCCGGGAGCGAAACGCTTCCTCGAGCGATGGGATGCATTCATTGATCGGTGGGGCTTCCTCGGCCCGAGCGTCTGGGAATTCCGCTCGCCGACCTATCGCACCCACCCCGAGATCCCCCTGCGGATGCTCGACCGCGCCCGCCGGGCGCCGGATTCATCGTCACCGAACGCGCGCATTGCGACACTGATCGCGGAGCGCGAGGCTGCCATTGCCGAGATCGCGCGCCGGTTGGCCGGCAACGCCGAGGCGCAGGGCCAGTTCATGGGGGCGGCCCGCTCCGCCGGCAATTATTTGGCGGCACGCGAACGCAGCAAGGTACAAAACACGCGTCTGATGGACGAGGCGCGTACGGCGGTACGCGAGCTGGGGCAGCGTCTGGTGAAGCGCGGGCAATTGTCGCGCTGGGAACATGTGCTGCTGGTCACTAACGACGAGGCCGACGCCTTCGTCGCCAACCCGGCAGCCTATGCGGGATTGATTGACGAACGCGCGGCGCAGCTCGCATTGCTCGAGTCCAAGGAGCCGCCGTTCGTGTTCGAGGGCGAGCCGCCGCCGCTGTCCGCCTTCAAGGACCGCAACAGCGGCAAGGTCGAGATTGCCGGCGCGGGTACGCAACTCACCGGCATCGGCGTCTCGCCGGGTCGCTATACCGGCCGCGCGCGCGTCATTACATCCTTGGCGGTGGACAGCGAGCTCGAGCCGGGCGAGGTGATCGTGGCCGTCAACACCGATGCGTCATGGGGGCCGCTGTTCCTGGCGGCCGGCGCGGTGGTGGTCGAGACCGGGGCCACGATTTCGCACGCGGCGATCGTGTCGCGCGAGCTCGGCATCCCCGCCGCGGTGTCGGTGACCGGCGCGACGCGGCGCATCCGCGACGGAAGCACCATTACCGTCGACGGCAACACTGGTACGGTCACCGTACACTGACCCCGCGACGAGGAGACACGAGTTGAGTGTAGGCGGGATTGCCGCGGCGAAGCCGGCGCAGGTCGTCGCAGTAGATGGCTTGTGCCGGCTCGCGCCCGAGGAGATCGGCGGCAAGGCATGGGGCGTGAACCGGATGCGCGCGCTCGGACTGCCGGTGCCGCCGGCAATCGCGGCGACCACCCACGCGTGCCGCGAGTACTACGCCAATGGCCGTGCCGTCAATGATGGGCTGTGGGCACAGATCGTCGAATACATGAAGGTACTCGAAGACGGCACCGGGCGGCATTTCGCAGGGGCGCGGCGGTCCTTGCTCGTTTCGGTGCGCTCGGGCGCGGCGCACAGCATGCCGGGGATGATGGACACTGTTCTCAACCTCGGGATCAACGCGGAAATCGAAGCAGCGCTCGCCGTCGAAAGTGGCGATCCACGCTATGCCGCCGACACACACCGCCGCTTCGTCGAACAATACCGCAAGGTTGTCCTGGGTGGCCGCCCCGAACCGGTGCCCGCCGACCCTTGGGTGCAGCTGCGCACCGCCGTGGCTGCCGTCTTCGACTCGTGGTACTCGCCGCGCGCCAGGGTCTATCGGGCCAACCGGGGCCTGTCCGATGACGGAGGCACCGCGGTGACGATTCAGGCGATGGTGTTCGGCAATCGCGACGAGCGCTCGGGCACCGGCGTGTTGTTCAGCCGCAATCCGATTACGGGCGACGCCCCGCCGTGGGGCGAATGGCTCACGCGCGGTCAGGGCGAAGAAGTCGTGTCGGGTCACCATACCCCCAAGCCGCTGGATGCGCTGCGCGATCAGTTGCCCGAGGTGCACGCCGAGTTAATTCGCGCTACGGCGACGCTCGAAATCGATGCACGGGATATCCAGGACATCGAGTTCACCGTCGAATCGGGACGGCTGTGGCTGCTGCAGTCGCGCATTGCCAAGCGCTCGCCCCAGGCTGCGGTGCGGGCGGCGGTCGCCTTTGCGGAGGAAGGGCAGATCTCGAACGAAGAGGCGGTGCGCAGACTCCCCGTCGATCAGGTCCGACAGTTGCCCGCGCTCCAGCTGGCGCAACGGGCGGCAGAGCAACGCCCGCTGGCCGTTGGCGAGCCCGCTTGCCCTGGCGTGGCCACCGGCGTCGTCGTGACCGATCCGGAAGAGGCCGAATCACGGGTCCGGCACGGCGAGGACGTGATCCTTGCGCGTGCAATCACAAGCCCCGATGACCTGCCCGGCATCATCGCCGCACACGGCCTGATGACTGAGCAAGGCGGCTCGACTTCTCATGCCGCGGTAGTGAGCCGCGAACTTGGCCGCCCCTGCGTCGTGGGTTGCGGGTCGAACACCGTGACCGCGCTCGCGGGCCAACGCGTCACCCTCGACGGCGTAAGCGGCCGGGTCTGGGCCGGCAATCTCGCGGTCGAGCAGACCGACGAAGCGTCGATCGGCGACTTGCGCAAGCTCGTTGAATGGGGTCTGCCGCTGATCCCGATCAAGCTGTTGAAGGTCGGCGAAGCGCCGGCCGACGCAGTCGATCTCGACACTTTCGGTGAAGGTTGGCGAGCCGCGCTCAGGCCAGGGATCGCAGTGCGCGGTCGCGTGCTCGAAACCGATGAGGGCATCCGTGCAGCGATGGCGGCGGGCGTGCGCGCCGCTGTCGTGCGTTATCGCCTCCCGGCCCTGCTCGCTTGCCTGCAGTCCGCGCCGGCAGATGCGGGCACGAAGTCGCGACGGGGCAATGCGCCCGTTTCGTCGGACATCTCCGAGCTGTCGTTGCTGCGCCTGGTGGGGCTGAAGGGCCGCGCGAGCGCGGATATTCTGGCCGACTCGCTGTCACTTCCCATCGATGCTGTGCTGCCCTCCTATATGCCGCTGTACGAGCGCGGGCTGTGCGTGATTTCCGGAAGCGTATTGCGGCCGACTCCGGCGGGCCGGGACCGCGTGGCGCTGCTGCTCGCCGGCGAGCGCGCGCACGCCGACCCTGCCGCTGTGGTCGCACTGTACGAGGACTTCTGCGTCTTCAACGCCGAGTTAAAGCAGATCATGACCGCCTGGCAGCTCACGCGCGATGGCATAGCGAACGACCATCGCGACGCCGATTACGATGCCGCCGTGCTGCGACGGCTGGCGGACCTGAACGTCCGGGTTGGCCCGTTGATGCAGCGGTTGACGCAGTTTTCACCACGGCTTTCAGCCTATGGCGTTCGTCTTGCCCGGGCTGCGGCGCGCATTTCCGCGGGTGACCATGGGTACGTGGCGAGAATCATCACCGACAGCTACCACACTGTTTGGTTCGAGCTGCACGAAGAACTGCTGTCGCTGGCCGGACTGACACGTAAAACCGAGGCGCTGGCCGGCGTGTCGGGGAAGGGAAACTCATCGCGGTCCGGTCCTTGTTAGGCCGAGGCCGGATCGGGTCAATGCCGGGCAATGCCACCCGTGTCTGTTCCAGATGGCTTCAGGTTCCAGAATCGTGGCACGCCATGGGGCGCGGACACCGTCCGCAAGCGCCGGGACGCCACCCGCGATGCCGCCTTCGGCGTGGACCTCGTGTCAGGCGCGGGCGCTTGCAGGCCGGGACAGCATCATCACCGGAACGAGAAGCAACGACTGCACGAGGAAGAACACCACCGCGAAGGACAGGAACTCCAGCCGGCCGAGCACATTGACCGCGATCAGCGTGGCGATGCTGAGGCTTCGCGAGGGAAAAGCGGCGACCATCGTGACTGTATCCTCTCGGCTCCAGGAGAAGGCCTTTGCCAAGCCGAATCCGAGTGCCGCGCCACCGACCGTGAAGAGTCCCGCGACAAGAACAATGGGCAGAAGGTTGCGCCGGATGGTGCCGGCCTGGTCCACGAGCAGGATCGCCAGCATGAACCCCACGGCGGCAAGGCTCAGTCGCTGAAAGCGTACGCGGTTGCGTTCGACGAACCCGGGAGCGTAGTGCCGCACCAGCATACCGGCACTCACCGGCAGCAGCAGACCGGTCACCACCTGCTGCACGACTTTGCCGGCCGGCAAAACGAAACCCGCTCCTTGCTCCAAGAGCAAACCGAACCCCAGTCCCGCAACCAGCGGCGTCGACACCACGGCCAGTACGCTCGACACCGCAGTCAACGTGACCGACAGCGCAATGTCCGCGCGGGCGAGCAGGCAGTAGTAGTTGGAGGAAATCGCCTGAGGCGCAGCGGCTGCGAGGATCAGCCCGCCGGCAATGGCGGGCTCGGGACGCAGAAGCAGGATCAGCACCGCCGCGATGAATGGCAGGGCCAGTACTTGGCCGAGAAGCGCGACAGCGACGTGCATCGGGTAGTGCAAGACGCGGCGCAAGTCCGCAGGCGTCAACTCCAGGCCGACGATGGTCATGGCCAGCATGATCAGAAGCGGCAGGCCAACATGGACAAGGATGCTCATGAGCGAGATGATGTAAGCGCGGTTTACTTGCGAGAATCCCCCACAATTCCCAGGGTGTCCGGATGGGCGCGAACCCGGGGTAGGAAGCCTTCCTCGCAGGCCTTGATCTGCAGGCCGAGATATTTGGAGTAGATACGGCACTGGGCCAGGCTGCCGGCGATAAACCAGAGGCCCGGCTGCGCGGTGCGCGTGAACATGTTGCGCAACTCCTGTTCTTCGCCGAATCCCCAGATCGGGCCAACGTGGGCAGCAACATCGTCGCCAAACAGCTTACTTACCAGATGTTCCTGGCCTTTGTAGCCGGTCGCCAAAACGATCAGATCGGCGGCAAGCGTATCGCCGGTGCCCATCCGCGCCCCCTCCGCGACGAACCCGGCGATATCGGAAAACTGCACCAGTCCTATCTCGCCTTCGACGATCAAGTCGGAACAGCCGACATTGAAGTAGTAGCCACCGCCGCGCGTAAGGTACTTGAACTGCCAGCCCGTGCCGTCTTCCCCGAAATCGAGCTTGAATCCCATGCGCTCCAGCCCGTCAAGGAGTTCCCTGTCCATGTTCCTCGCTTGTTCGGTCAGGACGATGTGGCTTTTCTTCGCCAGCGGAAGCGGGATGGACATCGTGATGAGGTCGCAGTCCTCCAGCGGAGGGCCTTCGTCATACAACGCGTAGGGAAGTTGCGCGCTCGGCTCGATATTGACGATCAGGGTCGGACTGCGTTGGATGAGAGTGACCTTGGCCCCGCTCGAGTACAGGTCCTGGGCAATATCGTGGCCGCTGTTGCCCGTGCCGATGACCAGGGCGTACTTGCCCTTCCACGCCTCGCCGTCGTCGTATTCGCTGGAGTGCAGGATCTTGCCGCCGAAGTTGCGCAACGTCGGGATGTCGGGAAGGTTCGGGATGCCGCTGACCCCGGTGGCCATGACGACGTGCCGCGGGCGCATCTCCCTCCTTGTGCCGTCCGCCCGGCGTAGCGCGACGGACCATCGCCCCTCGTTTTCGTCGTACGTGCCGCCCTCGAATTCCGTGGCCGTCCAGTAGTTCAGCTCCATGCTGTCCACATAGGCCTCGAACCAGCCGGCAAGTTTGTCCTTGGGAATGTAGGTCGGCCAGTTCGGCGGGAAAGGCATGTACGGAAGGTGGTTGACGTGCACCTGGTTGTGCAGCGTCAGCGCGTGATAACGCTTGCGCCAGTTGTCGCCGATACGCGGTTCGCGGTCCACGATCAGCGTATCGACCTGTAAGTGATTCAGGCGAGCAGCGATCGAAAGCCCGGCCTGTCCCCCGCCGACCACGAGCACAACCGGATCCCTGTCGCCGTATTCGGCGTCGGATCTCCTGGCGTCGAGCCAGTTGGGGCCCCGAAAATTGCGCGCGTAGGCGTTCCCGTCGGGTCGTGATCGCCCGACCTGTTCCTCGAACGCTTTCAATTCCTCGAGCGTCGTAAGCAGCGTCCATGCTTTGAGCGCGTTGCCATCATTGGTATCGGCGATCAGCCGCAGCACGCCGCTGCCGCGGCCCTCGGCGGTTTCGAATCTGAAGATCGCTTCGATCGCGCTGGTACCCGCGCGCGTCACTTGGCGGGGCGCAGTCCGATGGGGATCCGTCCTGATACGAGTTGGCTTGGCCCGGCGGGCATGGGCTTTGAGCTCGCTGATAATCGCGTCCAGGCCGTTGACCGTCCTGATGCTCCAGGTCAGGGCCAGTACATCGCGCCAATGGCTGTCGGGATGAAACAGGGTCTTGAGCAGGACGTCGTCGGCTTCGGTAAGAGCCCTTTCGAACTGCGCAAGCCAATGGTCTGCAACCGTCGCGATGGGTTCTGTTCCAGCCAGCATTCGCGTTCCCAAGCTATCGATCTGCGTCGCGTATCCGGCGAAACCACCGGTGCTTGATGTTACGCCCGCGGTGCGCCCCACCGCATGGAATGTCAGCCATTGGCCGCAACTCGTGCCGAAACTCTGCCCCTCTTTTTCAAAGGGGGCTGGGCGAATTTGACAGTTACGCCTCGACCCGGCGCACCTCGACCAGCGTATCGGAGAACGTGGGCCCTCGTCCCATGTCTGCGTAGCGCGATCCGTTGACGACGTTGACCGAGCGCGCACCCGGACTGGCGGAAGCCCAGTACCCAAGCGGCGATACCACTACACCGGGCCGCACTTCATCGGTGACCTGCGCCTCCGCCTGGAAACGCCCGCGGTCGTTGAATACCTCCACGAGCTCACCCTCGGCGATGCCGCGCGCCCGCGCGTCGCTCGGATGCATCATCACGGACTGCTCACCGGCATGGCCGAGTTGCCGCGCGATGTTCGCATAGCCCGAGTTGAGAAAAGCATGGTTCTTCGGCGTGAGAATGTTCAGCGGATATTTCGCTGCCAGCGCCGGATTGCTGGCCGTCGACTCCTGCGGCGGCAGGAAGGCCGGCAGCGGATCCACCGGGCTGCCGTCCTGAAACTCGTTGGACCCCTGGCGGAACAGCGGCAGGACGAAGTTGCCGCCCGCGGCCATCGACGCCTTGAGCTCGACCTTGCCGGACGGTGTCGGGAAATTGCCCTGCGCGTGCGGCGCGTAGGTGTCGGGAGTGCCGACCTTCAGCCGAGCGAAACCGTCGCGCTGCAACTGCTCCATGCTGATGCCGGCGAGCGCGGGGCTGGACCAGTCGAGTGCCTCCAGCGCCATCTGCTCGTCGGTGCGTTTGAAGTGCGGATCATCGAAGCCCATGGCTGCAGCCAGGCGCCGAAACAGCTCGGTGTTGGGCACCGCCTCGCCGCGCGGCGAGATGGCCCGCTGGTTGAGCGATAGATAAAAGTGACCCCAGGAGAACATGATCTCGTGCTGCTCCATCTGCGTCGTGGCGGGCAGCACGATGTCGGCGTAGCGTGCGGTGTCGGTGATGAAATGCTCGCTCACCACCGTGAAGAGGTCGTCTCGCGCAAGGCCCGGCGATGACCTTCTCCTGCTCGGGCGCCACCACCATCGGATTGGCGTTGTACACCAACAACGATTTGATCGGCGGGTCGAGCTTCAACTCGCCGGTCAGCGCGGCACCGAGCTTCCACTGGTTCAGCACGCGCGTGCCGGGCTTGATCCAGTCCGGCCGCATGAGCCCGTCCCACTTGACCGGGAACGCCCAGACGGGAAGCTGGAGAATTCCTCCGCCCACGTGGCGCCACGCGCCAATCAATGCGGGAAGACAGGTCAGTGCCCGCACTGTCTGCCCGCCGCCGGAATGCCGCTCGACCGCAACGCCGATGCGGATCACCGAGGGACGGGTGGTGGCGTACTCGCGCGCGAGCTTGCGGATGTCCTCCGCCGGGATGCCGGTGATCGCGGCGACCTTCTCCGGGGTGTAGTCCCGCGCGCGCCCAACCAGCTCTTCATAGCCAACGGTGTACTTCTCCACGTAGTCCTTGTCGACCAATCCTTCAGTGATGATGACGTTGATCATCGCCAGCGCCAGCGCGCCATCGGTGCCCGGTTTGATGGGAATGTGCCAGTCGGCCTGCCGTGCGGTGCGCGTCTTGACCGGATCCACCACCACGATTTTGGCGCCGCGCTTCTGCGCCTCCGCCAGGAAGGGCCAGTGATGAAGGTTGGTGCTGATCGTATTGCAGGCCCAGAGAATGATATAGCGGGAATGGACGAAGCTTTCCGGATCGGTGCCGGGTGTGGGACCGACCGTCATGATGTAACCCGTACAGGCCGCCGAGTCGCAGAACGTACGCTCGGTTATGGTCGCGCCCAGCTTGTTGAAAAAAGGGTCGCCCACGTTCAGGCCATTGAGGATGCCTTCGGTCCCAAGGTAGCTGTAAGGCAGGATGGCGGTGGAGCCGTGTTCCTTGACGATCTGCTTCCAGCGCGTAGCGATCTCTTCCATCGCGGCCGGCCAGCTGATGCGGGTGAACTGGCCGGAGCCCTTGGGTCCACTGCGCTTGAGCGGGTAGAGGACGCGATCCGGGTGATGGATGCGTTCCTCGTAGTGGTTGACCTTCACGCACAGGCGCCCATCGGTGAACGGATGCTCGGGGTTTCCGCGCACCTTGACCACCCGGTCGTTCTCGACGGTAACCAGCATGGAACAGGTGTCGGGACAATCGTGCGGACAGGCGGCGAGGACGGTCTTCTGGCCGGAAGTTTCGGATTTCAGAACGGCAGACATCGGTCTTCTCCCTTCGAGGAGGTGGTGGCTGGTTTCTGGTTGATCGTGTGCGCGCGAAGCGCGCTGTCGGCCAAAGCTTTAGACAGCATTCTAGGCCGAGTGCTGACAAATGGGGACAGCTCAGTCTGATCCCATTTCTTCCATTCCAGATACACGACCAACGCCCCAACGCATCCTGCGTGTCCCGTTGCGCAGGAAGTCAGGCACCAGCGCCTTCAATGGCTGCAAGTGTCCTGTTCCGCTAATTCGTGGGACAACTTGCGGACTTTTGGAAGGCAGAGCTCACATACATATGACAACAATCCATCATCGATCGGAAAACCCGCGAAATCGGTGTCAGGCAAGGCGCGAGTTCTTGACAGTGGCGGGGGCCGGTGGAACGTTGAGCAGGGGCCCCGCTTGCGGGGATGCGACCGTGCAACCGGCCAATAGCGTGTCGACCACCGGCCTTACGCGTGTCTCCGCGGTCAGATCCCCAGAGGGGCCGCTCTTCCGCGCTCCGACACGCACGGCGAGGACTCGTAACACAGCATGGCACCGATTCTCGCCGGGTTTTCAGCCACGAATTAACGGAACAGGACACTAGACAAGCGCGACAAAATCGTACTCACCGATGCCTTGCAACACCAGGAAGGTCGCCGAACTGTCCCCGCCATTGGTCACCAGGTGCGGGCGGCGAGCCTTTACGGTGCACGTTTCACCGGGACCCAAACGCACCTCCTCTTTGGGCTCGCGCAGGAAAATCCTGAGATTTCCTCTGAGTACATAAAACGTATCCTGAACGTTGTTGTGATAATGCCAGGGCACCTTTTGAGTCGGGGAAATCTCGAGCTCGGTTATGCGAAATCCCGGCCGCGCCGCGTGCTCGGCCCTGCGCTCGACTTCGTAGAGATGGCTGGCGTCTTTCATCGCCTCCATTTCAAGACCCCAATCCATATTTCAATCCAGCGGTCTGACGCGTCAAGAGGAAATTGAGCCTGACACCAATCCAGACGTGTCTTGTCGCGATTCATCGCTCCCAGTCCTTGCCATCTGCCGGACGTCTTGGCGGATAGCCGAACTCGCCATCGGTGGCGCTGTACATCGGCACCGCCGGCGCCCGGTGCGGTTGCAGCGGCGGCGAGTTGACAACGATACAGCGGGATACCAAGTCCGCCACCGTCCGGCGCGTGCGGATCAGGTACATCAGTGCGATTTCGACAAAGAGAGCGGCCGTAGTAATCAGCGGATTCAGCTCCAGTGTGCCCGCTTTCAGCGATGCAGCCGTGGGAAGCAGGATGACGACCGGCCGCAGCGCGGAGCGAAGAAAGATCTGCGTCATCGACAATGCGCCACCGCTGCTGGAAATGACGATGATGTCGAACGCCCTGCGCCCCGGCGTCTGACCGGACCAGAACTGCATGAAGAGCGCGTGATAACCGAAGTAGGCGACCGCGACCAGCGCGCCATAGTCCGGCTGGTAACCGAAGGCGTCCCCTAAAACGTAAGCAACCACTGCCGCCAGGCCGACCAGCAACAGATCTACAAAGGCGGCGGAGAACCGCTTCTTCGGTGTAGCCACATGTGAACTAACGTTTACCATTGACTGGGGTGTGAGGTGGGGTCAGGTCTTGAAATATCAGTTACTTATATTTCAAGACCTGACCCACTCGCTTTCGCTCTATTCCGTTCCGGAAGCCGACATCGATACTTAATGCCGTTGATCGAAGCGCCGACCGATCAGCGACGACGTGATATTCGTTTTTTGTATATCAATTGCGCCTCCGGCGATACCCCACCCCCAACCGTCACGCAGCCGCTGCTCGATAGGGTATTCCTTGCTGTATCCATAAGCACCCATCATCTGCATCGCATGTCCGGTGATCTCTCGCACCATTTCGTTAGCGAAGCATTTTGCAATCGAGCTTTGCTTGATTGAAGGCATGCCCTCGGACGCACTCCACACCGCCTGATAAATCAGAAGGCGCGCGGCTTCCACCTTCATGGCCATGTCCGCGAGCCGAAGTTGTACTGCCTGGAAATCAACGATCGGCTTTCCAAATTGTTTCCTCTGCTGCACGTATTCCAACACGTAGTCGAGTGTGCCTTGTGCGATGGCCAAGCTCATGGTCGCGTTGCCACAGCGCTCGAGGTCGAAAGCGTCCATTAGCTTGCGAAAGCCGCCGCCGGCCGAAACCACAACGTTGCCGGTTGGAACCCGCACATCATCGAAGTACATGTCCGCCGAAACAATGCCGCGAAACCCCATCAGTTGCTCGCGCTTGCCGAAGGTGAATCCCGTCGCGCCTTTCTCTACATATACGGCACCGATTCCCTTGGCGCCCGGTTCATCTGACATCCGACAGTAAACTAGATAGCCGTTAGCATGCCCAGCCCCTGAACACCATCGCTTCTGGCCACTGAGGCGAACGGTGTCCTCTTCGACAATCGCACGAGTTCGCAGGTCGGTGAGCGCAGACCCTGCGTCCGGCTCCGACATGGCGACCGCAATCATCCGTTTGCCAGACACTACTTCCGGGATGAGGCGCTTGCGAAGGGGTTCGGGAGCGAAGTGTGCAATAGCCAGGATGGGGCCAAAGCACGATTCGAAGACGGGAAACGCGACGGCAGGCGTGATCTTGGCCAATTCCTCGAGTACGATCACCGCATCAAGATGAGACAGGCCATGGCCACCATACTGTTCCGGGAGATTGATTCCGAGATAACCAAGAGAGGCATAGCGTTCCCTAATCTCGTCGGGGACCGGCTCGTTCTTTTTTTCGAGTTCGCGGGCAAGCTCCGGCAACTCTGTCTGGGCGAACTTTCGTGCCGCCTCGCGCAATTTCTCTTGCTCTTCGGTCAAGCGAAAATCCATGGCTGTACCTTATTTATTTGCAGGTGTTCAAACTCTAAGGTGGCTTAGCACGGTCGCTGAAACATTGGCGACTTGAGCGCGCGCTCACCTGCGTCCAAGCACGGGCTATTGCGGCTCGATCTTCGCTGCTGTGACATACTCTTTCCAGCGCTCCGTTTCCCTGAGCAGAAACTCCCGGTATTCTTCGAACGTCAACGCTTTCGGCGTCATACCGATCTCTACCAAATAATTTCTGAAGGATGGATCCGCCAAAGCATCGCGCATGGCTTGGTTGACCTTCAGCAGGGTTTCCTTCGGCGTGCCATGCGGGGCCGCCAGCCCAACAAAGCCGTGTAATTCAAAACCCGGATACGTCTCCGCGACGGTGGGCACGTTTGGCCACAGGGCGCACCGCTGGGATTCCGTGACGGCGATGGGTATCAGCCTGCCGCTGCGGATTTGACCAGAAGCTGTTAGGTAGTCCGCAAACATGAATTGGATCTGCCCGCCGATCAGGTCCGTCATTGCTTGTGACATGACTTTGTATTGCACGCTCTCAATAGGTAAGTCTGCTCTAACCTTGAGCAACTCCGCAGGAATCTGCGAACTGGTATTGGCGTAACCGAAGAAAACCTTACCCGGATTCACCTTGGCGTAGGTGACGAGTTCCGGAATTGACTTGAATGGGCTCCGGGCCGATACGAGCGCGACTGAGCCTGCCACTCCAAAAAGTCCGATGTGTTCGAAGTCATCGATCGGTTTGTAGGGTAGCTTCTTGAACAGGTGAGGTGAGGCCGCGTGTGTCGAGTTGCTCGCCATGCCTAGTGTGTATCCGTCGGGGGTGGCTCTCTTGAGAGCCTCGGTACCGATCAAGCCGTTCGCGCCCGGCCGGTTCTCGACCACCACGGGATACTTCCAATGGTCTTGCAGATGCTTTCCGAAGGCGCGGGAGATCAGGTCGGTCGCGCCACCTGGGCCGAACGGTACGATGATTCGGATCGCCTTATTGGGATAGGGTTGAGCGATCGCGGAACCGAGAGCCAGGACGAACACAAGCATTGACCGGGCGATGCGGCTCATCGAGTTCATAAGGTACCTCCCCACATGGACAGCAAATGGGGTTGCCTTCACCATCACTAAGGCTGGCCGATACCGCAACCCCCAGGTAACGGTGCCTTGGACCTGCCCTATCTCTCATTTCCTCCTCGGATCATCCGGAGGATTGACGTAGTTCAGCCCGCTCGGAGCGATGGCGAAGATCTGGAGCACGACCGGTTGGTCCTTGGTAAGCGAGTAGTGCGGCATATCCCGAGGCGCGGTGAAGATGGTATGGGCGTGTAAGTGACTTACGCTGCTCATCTCCCCGCCAAAAGTACCGTGACACGTGACCGGCGCAACACCGAGACATTTCTCGTTTTTCCTTCGTGTACCTTGGCGTGTTTTGCGTTGAACCGCGCCTAAGGCCGCGCATCGCGTGGCCTAGCTTTTCACGATCGTCACGTCGTCACGACCGTCACTTCGTCACGGTTTCTTTTTGTGAAACTCCGCCCAGGCCTTTTCATAGCTTGCATGCAACGTCTTCCAGGCGCTCTCGGCGCCTTTGCTGACTTCCTGCCACGCCGCGTGGCTTGCCTCACGCGTTTCATTCAGGCGCTTGACGGTTTCGTCACGCTGTTTCTCAAGCGCCTTGATCTGCGCTTCGTACTGCGCCTTGACGTGGGCCTGTGATTTCTGCACTTCCGCTCCCCACTTGGCCAGCTTGGCGTTCCACTCGTCTATCTGCTTCTTCATGCGCTCCACATATTCGTCACGATTCATCATTTCTCCTCCTCCTTGGTCCTCGGGTAACTCCCATTCTAGGTATAGAACATGCCAACGCGTTCCGCCAGCAGTACCGGTTCGAGGCGCCACCGATCTACGGAATCTCGATCACACTCCCCAGGCCGGCGTAAAGGTATCGATCGCCCCACATCCGGCGCAGGGCAGCGAAGGCCGGCTCGCCGGTGCAATGGCCCGGCGCTAGCCGGTCGACCCTGAACTTTTCGTGCAAGGTACCGGCAATGCGGGAAATCTGCTCATCGGAGGCGGTCGGCAGATGAAAGCCACCGAAAATCACGTGCAAATGCCCGTCTATTGCTGCGGCCGCTTCGACGATCCGGTCGATCCCGGGGTGCGAGCATCCGACCACCAGCGCCGAGCCTTCGGGAGTGCGCAGGACCAGCGAAAGTTCGCGCAGCTCTTTGGTGCCGGGTGTTTCGGACTCCAGCGCAATGATGGTAATGCCCGGGGCGACTTCGAAGGTCTTTTCAACCAGTTCGAAATGCGCGCCGACCCAGACGGTGCCGAACTGCATGGTGTCCGGCGGGTGGCCGCCGTAATAGCGCATTGGTTCGGGCAGGGACTCGTCTTTGCGGTAGAACCCGCTGGGCAGCGAGCTGCCGAATGCCCCGAACGCTTCCTTGGGTGCGTAGATCGTCACACGGGGATTTACCGCGAGGAGGCGGGAAAGGCCCGCAGTGTGGTCGAGGTGGCGGTGGGAGATCACGACGAAGTCGAGCTTGCGCAGATCCACCCCGGCCGCATCGACATTGTCCGCGAAGGTCCGCGCGTCGTTTCCGGTGTCGAAGAGGATGCGCTTGCCGTGGTATTCGATCAGCGCCGCGAATCCCCAGTCTTTCTTCATCGACGGGCGTTCGCCGAAGGCGTCGTACAGGATCGTGACCCGGTCGCCCCTGTCGGCCATACTTGAGACAGCATTCAGGAGCAGAAATCCGAATGCGAACACTCTGAGGCAAAACTGCATGCCTGATCCTCCGTCGCGGGGAAAGCGGCGCGCCACGATCTTTCCGTCACACGGTCAGGTTCGACCCGCGACTACAGTGTATCAACCCGGCAGCGGTCCTACCGTGATTTGCAACTTGACCGAAGAATTCCCTGCGGGCGCGTGAATGCGGAGGCAGACTGCCTGCATGATTTTCTCGAAGCCGTCTTCCGACTGGGAGACGGTTTTGTGCGGCGCCGCACTGATGCTGATCGGCTCGCCCGTAGTGAGCGTGACTTTGCCGCCAAGCACCTCGTCTTCCAGCGCCAATGACTTGATGCCTTCCCAGTTAAATGCCTGCCCGAAGCCTCCCGGCACTTCGCCGTTCAAGACATAGCGGCCGAGAAAACCGTCGCAGCTCGGCATGGCGAGGTTGATCTCGGTTTCGAAGCCCGCCGATTCGCGTTCCAGCCGGTACTCGACGGTCAGCGCGTTGCCTTTGACGGAGATCTTCTTGGTCAGACCGGGTCCGGCCAGTTCGACGGCGCTCGCACTTACGGAGCGTAGTGCGTAGCGAATCGGCTGGGGATGATCCTTGATCCGGTCAAGGAACATCACGCGGGGGTACGCGTCCGGAATCAGGTCCTCCGTAGTAACCGGATGCTTGAAGTTGACGCGGTCGTGAGCGGAGGCAATACCGTCTCCGGAATGACCGCCCTGGCCGCCCTCGCGGATCTTGCGGTAGTAATGTTCCGTGCGGCGCGCCAGAGTGTCGCCGAAGTTCTGGCGCAGTGCGTAGAAATCCAACTCGTGAATCGCTCCGAGCCCGTCGTCGCGGACCACCGCCTGCAACTTGCCGCTGTTCAGGAAAATCTCGTCGTGGCCGTCCAAATCCAGGTCGAGTATCGTTTCCTTGCGCGGGGATGCCTTGTCGAGCAGTGCTTCGAGCTCGACGATCGCGTTCCACACGGAGCGGCGCAAGTGCGGCAGATAAATTCCACCGAACAGACCGTGCCAATAGGAATCGTTTGACTGCGCCAGGTGCAGCAGCTCGCGCATGCGCGGCTTCGTCTTTCTGCCCAGCGCGGCAACCCGGCCGGAAACCTGCAGCATGCGCTTGTGCATCCAGTTGGACTCGGCATAGCGCGAGATGAAGTTGCGCCAGATGCCGCCGCGCAGGAACGGCTTGGTGGTTTCGTAGCGGTTCTGCTCCTTTTCCTGCTTCACCAGCGCGGCGAATGCATCCGCCCTGTCGGCGTCCAGTGTCCACTCGTTCATTTCGATGTAAGAGGTGGCGGGCAGGTACACCACGCCACGCGGGCGCTGCTGTTTTTCGAAATCGCGGTAGAGCATCGGCTCGATCATCGGCGAGGCCAGCACGCCCTCGATGAACAGCTTCAGCCACTCCTTCTCGTACACCCAGTGGTAGGTCTCGGGCCAGATGCCGAGCTTCTCGATGTCGTCGAAGTAGATCGCGGCGGCCGCGCCATCTTCGGTCGCGCGCGATTCGAGATACTGGATCGCCTCGGGCGCGGTGGAAAAAGGTATCCGGTAGCGCAGCGCCTCGGAGATCGGGAACAGATCCAGACGGATGCCGCCCTCCTCGGTGCTGAAGTAGCCGGTCAGCTCCCCGCTGTGCTTGCCGGCGCAGAGGAAATGGTAGTCGTCCACGGTGACGTAGCGGATTCCGGAATCAGCCAACGACGGGCCGACCGCCGATTCCCAAACCCGTTCGGTGAGCCAGGCGCCGCTCGGGCGTTGTCCGAACGCGGATTTGAGGCGATCGGACAATGCGGCAAGCTGAGAGCGGCGGTCGCGCTCTGAAATCGAGGCGAGCACCGGTTCGGTGTCGCCGCCGCCGAACATCTCCACCTGGCCGCGCGCCACCATCTCGCGCAGCTTCGCCATGTCCTCCGGGAAATGCTTGAGCAGATAGCCCAGCAACCAGCCGCTGAAGTGCACCGAGAGCTTGAAGTCCGGATAGCGGTAAACGGTTTCGATGAACGGCCTGTAGCAACGCGCATGGGCGTCGTTCAGCACATGTTCGAAATTGCCCGCGGGCTGGTGCGCATGCACCCCGAACAGCAGCGAAACTTTTTTACTCATTTCAGGCAATAGAAATTAATAAATCTTTGAACGCAAAGGATTCCTTTTAATACTTCCTCGAGGGGTACGCAAAGGACGCAAAGGAAAAACAAAGACTTTGTAAGGGGAAAACAAGAGTTGTTTTGATGGTCGAGAATACACGCTGCCAATCGGTGTTTCAGGTTCGCCACACAAAAGCTCATACCTCGGAATCTGTCAACGCAAAGGCCGCAAAGGTACGCAAGGAAAAACAAAATAGCTTGGATGGAGAAATCGAAAACAACATGAATCCCTTGGCATGCCTGCTTCGACAGGGTATTTCAACAACACTTCGGAATTATCAATCTCTTCTTTGGTTTTCCTTCGCGTAACTTTGCGGCCTTTGCGTTGAACGCGGTTCAGTAAATCAGGATGCGCGGCGCATGGCGCCGCCGAGTTCGGCCTTGCCGCCGCCCTGGCTCACCGGTACGTCGAGTTCTGCCGGAACCGGCAGTTTGAGGAGCCGATAGAAATTGGCGAGCTTCTGGCGATAGAGGCGGTCGAAGACCAGCACCGGCTCGCTGGGATTGTAGTCACCGAACCACCAGAACCAGTCCGAGGCCTCGCAGTCGGCGAGCTGGCGGGTCGCATCAGCGAGTTCCTGCACGTTCAGGCGCCCGCTCACCGCCACCAGATCGAAGCTCTGCTTGGCTGCACACAGCAGGTCCCAGGCGCGATTCTTCTCCGGGGAGCCGATCCAGGTGGCGAGATTGCCGTACACCCAGCTGCCCGCGACCAGCGCGGGCATCGGTTCTGCGTGGCGCCCCTCGTCCAGGAGCCGCGCAAAAGTCGTGGTCTCGATTCCGGATTGCGTTTCCAGCGCGCCATACAATTCGTCGAGAAAGAAATATCCGTTGTAGGGGTAGTACTCCCAGGCATTTTCGCCATCCAGAATCACGCTAACGACCCGGCGCTCGGATGCGCCGTCCTGCTCGATGATTCCTTTCAATTCACCAACGAAGTGCTCGGCCGCCTCCTTGCCGTGCCACTTGCAATACTCGAATCCGATAAGGTCCGAAAGGCGGTCGTCGCGAAAAAAACAGGTCACCGGCGCATGACCGCCGCTAAGCCGGTAAGGCCGGTACAGAAATTTGTGCCGCTCGGGAATTGGCGCATTGTTCTTGCGCAGGCTGTTTACCAGCACGCCTTCGCCGCTGGCGATCCATTCGCACCCGCCTTCCGTCAGCAGATCCACGAACACCTGTGATATGGCGCCTTCGGCCGGCCACATGCCCCGCGGCGGCTGGCCGAAGCGGCGCGCGTGGCTTTCCCTGGCCGCGGCGATATGCGCGGAGGCACGCGTGCGCCCGCCCGGGTAATGCGAGCTTTGCGGCAAAGGCGCGGCGGGCAGGGTTTCCCGCGCCGTTTCGAAGGAGATCAGCAGCGGGCCGATCGGGTGAAATGCCGGGCTGGTGGTGAGTTCGATTCGCCCCTGCGCCGCGAGCTTGCTATAGCGCGGCACGATGGCGCTGGTTTCGCGGCCGATCAGCTCGACGAGCTGCATGCGGTCGGCGTGCGAGAAGTTCTGCGCCTTCGCCAGCAATTGCGGAACGGTCTGGTCGCGCCGGCGCACGGTCTCGCCCACCCACGCGAGGTGATACCAGGTCAGCAGATCGCCGAGGTACTGCGCGGAAAGATACGCTTCCGCAGTGGTCCCGGGTTGCTGCGTCAGGGTATAGAAGTCCCACAACCGCCGATACGCCGGATACGGCTCGATCATCTTGTGATGGTTGGCCTTGAAGCAGCAACGCAGCACCAGGTCGCGCTCGGCGGCGTCGAGGCGGTACAGATCGGGATGCGCGAGCAGCCGCAGGAGCGGATCGCGATACCGCCCGGTGGCGAACTGGCCGGCGTAGTCCTCGAGCTGGTCGAGCAGCACCGGGGTGAAATTGACCATCGCGCGTACCTTGGGGTGATTCTCCAGGTGTGCCGCCATGTCGCTGTAGTCCTTGATCGTGTGCAGATACACCCAGGGCTGCGCAAATTCGCCGGTAGCGTGGTCGCGGAAGTCCGGCTGGTGCATATGCCACAGCAGGACCAGGTCCAGCTTTGCATTGTTGTTCATCGTGTCCAACCCGTCAGTGCAGGTGCAACACTTTCTGGCCCAGCATTTCCGGCGTGATCACCGTGATGCCCCGCTCGGAGACGTAGAAGCGCTTGCGGTCCTCCGCGGGATCAAATCCGACCGCGAGGCCCTCGGGCAGGGAACAACGCTTTTCCACCACCACGCGCTTCAGGCGCACATTCCGGTGCACTTCGACGTCGGGAAGGATCACCGAGTCCTCGATGGTGCTGTAGCTGTGCACGCGCACGTTCGAAAACAGCAACGATCGTGCGACCTTTGCACCGCTGATGATGCAGCCACCGGACACCAACGAATCCACCGCCATGCCGCGCCGTCCCTCGTCGTCGAAGACGAATTTGGCCGGCGGCAATTGCTCCTGATGCGTCCAGATCGGCCATTCGGTGTCGTACATGTTGAGATCCGGGGTGACGCGGGTTAAGTCCATGTTCGCTTCCCAGTAAGCATCTACCGTGCCCACGTCTTTCCAGTACGCCGGTTTGCCGTCCATTCCGACACAGCTGTCGTCGAAGCGCTGCGCATACACGCGATATCGCGGCACCAGGTGGGGAATGATGTTCTTGCCGAAGTCATGGCTGGAATCGGGTGTGTCGGCGTCGCGCGCGAGCTGTTCGTACAGGAATGGTGCATTGAATACGTAAATACCCATGCTGGCGAGCGAAAGCGCTGGCTTACCCGGGATCGAGGGTGGCTGAGCGGGTTTTTCCTGAAACGCGGTCACGCGCCAGTCTTCGTTCACCGCCATGACGCCGAATGCTTTTGCTTCCTCTAACGGCACTTCCAGGCAGGCCACCGTCATGTCGGCGTTCATGGCCACGTGATACGCGAGCAGCTTGCCGTAGTCCATCTTGTAGATGTGATCGCCGGCGAGGATCAGGATGTAATCCGGGTTGTAGGAGCGCAGGATGTCGAGATTCTGGAACACCGCGTCCGCGGTGCCCAGATACCAATTCTCCTCGCGAGTGCGCTGGGACGCGGGCAGGATGTCGATGAATTCCTGGAAGCGTCCGTCCAGAAAACTCCAGCCGCGCTGTATGTGACGGATAAGGCTGTGCGACTTGTACTGGGTGGCGATGCCGATGCGGCGTATGCCGGAGTTGACGCAGTTCGACAGCGGGAAGTCGATGATGCGGAATTTGCCGCCGAAAGGCACCGCCGGTTTTGTCCGCCAGTCCGTGAGGTTCATCAACCGGCTGCCGCGTCCACCCGCAAGCACCAGCCCATAGGTGTTCTTGGTGATGAGACTGACGAAACGTACGCTGGACTCGGTGTTTGACACGCATTACTCCTGGGATACAAGTTGAAAGGTCGGAAATGGCGGCCGCGTTCTGTTGCCGGCCTAAGCCCGACCAGCGGTGCGGACCACCTGCGCCATTCGCCATAAACCTCTGACGGGGATCAAAAAAGCAGGGGAGCGGCTGAATGCGCCCCTTATAATAGGTTCACCCTCGCCCGCAGTCACGAATTCCGTGCATCGCCTGGTCGGGTTTTTCCCTCCATCGCCCATGAAAGCACCTGTCTCCGCCAACGCCAAAGCGGACCTCGACGCCCTGGTCGGTGCGCGCCATCACGATCCGTTCGGCGTACTCGGTCTGCGTCGCGACGGCAAGGGCTGGATGCTGCGCGTGTTCCGGCCTTACGCCACCGAGGTTGCCGTGTCCACCGGTTCGGGCTTCGCGAAGATGGAGAAGGTGCATCCTGACGGCGTGTTCGCCTGGCGCGGAGCCGAGCCGCCGCTTCAGCCGGTGCGGCTGCGGGTGAACGAGTCGGGGCACAGCTTCGAAGCCTTCGACCCTTACGGTTTTCATCCCATCATCAGCGCCGACGAACTGTACCTGTTCAACGAAGGCCGTCTCGAGCAGGCGTATCGCATGCTTGGCAGCCGCACCGAAGTGCGCGAAGGCGTGGCCGGGGTGCGGTTTGCCTGCTGGGCGCCGAATGCGCAAAGGGTCAGCGTGGTGGGCGACTTCAACCGCTGGGACGGGCGCGCGCACCCGATGGCGACCCACGGGGTAAGCGGTGTATGGGAACTGTTCATCCCGGGGTTGGGCGACGGCACACTCTACAAGTACGAGATCCGCAATCGCGCCAGCGGCGAAATCCTGGTCAAGACCGACCCCTACGCATGCGCCTATGAACTGCGCCCCGGGACCGCTGCGCGAGTCACCCTGGATCATCCCTATGACTGGCGGGACGGCGGCTGGATGAAGGCGCGTGCCGGCGATGATTGGCTGCATGCGCCGATCAACGCTTACGAAGTCCACCTGGGCTCATGGCGGCGTCATCCCGACGGCCGCTCCTACAGCTACCGCGAGCTTGCCGAAAGCCTGGTTCCCTACGTGAAGGAAATGGGTTTCACACATATCGAGTTGATGCCGGTTTCCGAACATCCGCTGGACGAATCCTGGGGTTACCAGGCTACCGGTTACTTCGCGGCGACCAGCCGCTTCGGCCCGCCGGAGGATTTCAAATTCCTCGTGGACGCCTGCCACCATGCCGGCATCGGCGTGATCCTCGACTGGGTGCCAGCGCATTTCCCGACCGATGCGTTTGCATTGGCGCGTTTCGACGGCACGGCGCTTTACGAACACGAGGATCCGCGCCTCGGATTTCACCAGGACTGGGGCACGCATATCTTCAACTTCGGCCGCAACGAGGTGAAAAGTTTTCTGCTCTCGAGCGCGCACTACTGGCTCGGCGAATGCCACGTGGACGGGCTGCGGGTGGACGCGGTGGCCTCGATGCTCTACCTCGACTACTCGCGCAAGGCGGGCGAGTGGATCCCCAACAAGTTCGGCGGCCGCGAGAACCTCGAAGCGATCGAATTTCTGCGGCAGTTGAACGTCATGGTCCATCGCGACTTCCCGGGCGCGCTCACTTTCGCCGAGGAATCCACCGCATGGCCGATGGTGTCGCGGCCGACCTACATCGGCGGCCTGGGCTTTTCGATGAAATGGAACATGGGGTGGATGAACGACACGCTTGCCTATATGCGCCAGGACCCGGTGCACAGGCGTTATCACCACAACCAGCTCACCTTCGGCCAACTCTACGCCTACACCGAGAATTTCATGCTGCCGCTGTCGCACGACGAAGTGGTGCACGGCAAGGGTTCGCTGCTGGGCAAGATGCCCGGAGACGCCTGGCAAAAATTCGCCAATGTACGCCTGTTGCTCAGCTACCAGTTCACCTCGCCCGGCAAGAAACTCAACTTCATGGGCAACGAACTGGCCCAGGGCCGGGAATGGCGTACCGAGTGGGAACTCGACTGGGGATTGCTCGGCATCGACTGGCACCGCGGCGTGCAGACGATGCTGCGCGACCTTTCGCGCCTTTACCGCGAACAGCGCGCGCTTCACGACCAGGACTTCGAATCCGCCGGTTTCAGCTGGATCGACTGCCACGACGCCGATCAGTCCATCCTCGCTTTCGAACGCCGGGCGCGCGACGGCTCGGTGGCGGTGGTGGCGCTGAATTTCACCCCCGTACCCCGCCATGGCTATCGCATCGGCCTGCCGAAGGCCGGCGTCTGGCACGAAGCGTTCAACAGTGATTCGGCGTTCTACGCTGGTGCCAATGTCGGCAATTCGGGCGCCATCGAAACCCAGCCGCTGCCGTGGATGGACCGCAACCAGTCCACAGAAATCACGCTGCCCCCGCTTGCCACGCTCGTTCTTCTGCACCAGGGGTGATGCAACTGTATGCCGCTGATGCCTGACGAGAAACTCAAAGTCCTGTTCGCCACTTCCGAAGTCGCGCCGCTGATCAAGACCGGGGGGCTTGCCGACGTTAGCGCGGCACTGCCGGCGGCTTTGATGGCGCTGGGCGCGGACATCCGGGTGCTGGTGCCGGGGTATCCGCAGGTGTTGGAGGCGCTCAAGACCAAAGGCCGGGCGGCCACATTGCCCGCGTTGCCGGGCGTGCCGCCGGCTCAATTGATCGCCTCCAAGTTGCCGTCGGGGGTGCCGCTGCTGGTGATCGAAAGCGCGATCTACCAACGCAGCGGCGGCCCGTACGGGGATGCTGCCGGCAACGACTGGCTCGACAACGATGTGCGTTTCGGCCTGCTTTCGTATGTTGGCGCGCTGCTCTCCACGCCGGATTCGCCGTTTCCGTGGAAGCCGGACATCGTTCACTGCAACGACTGGCAGAGCGGCCTGACGCCGGTGTACCTGCACTACGTACCTGGTGTGCGGGCGAAAACGGTGATCACCATCCACAATCTGGCGTTCCAGGGGATCTTCCCCGCGGAAACCACCGCGCGGCTCGGGCTGCCGCCGCAGGCGTTCTCGGTAAACGGCCTCGAATTCTACGGCAAGACTTCTTTTCTCAAAGGCGGACTGCAATTCGCCGATCGCATCACCACGGTGAGCCCGAGTTACGCGGAAGAAATCCAGAGCGCACCGCTGGGGAGCGGACTGCAGGGACTGCTGTCACACAGAAAAGATGTGCTGACGGGAATTCTGAATGGCATTGACACGGATGCCTGGGACCCGGAGTCCGACCCGTATATCGAGCGTTACTACAACGCCTCCAGGCTCGCCGCCAAACAGGACAATAAGCGCGTACTGCAATTGCGGATGGCACTGCGCGACGAACCGGAAATACCACTCTTCGGCACAGTGAGCCGGCTTACCCACCAGAAAGGCCACGACGTACTCGCCGACATCGCCGCGGAACTGGTGAAGCTGCCGGCACAATTGGTGGTGCTGGGCTCCGGAGACGCGCCGTTGCAACGGCGCTTCCAGGAACTGGCCCTGTCGCACCCGGGCAGGATTGCAGTGCAGATCGGCTTCGACGAGGGCCTGTCGCACCAGGTCGAGGCGGGCGCGGACAGCTTCGTGATGCCGTCGCGCTTCGAACCCAGCGGCCTGAACCAGATGTACAGCCAGCGTTATGGCACGCCGCCGGTGGTGCACGCGACCGGGGGCCTGCGCGATTCGGTGGTGGATTGCACGGCGGCGACGCTGAAGACGCGCACCGCAACCGGTTTCATGTTCGCGCCGCTGAGCCGCGACACGCTGCTCAAAGCCTGCCAGCGCGCGGTGACGGCATACCACGACAAGAGAATCTGGCGCCAATTGCAGAAGAACGGCATGAGCCGTGATTTCAGCTGGGGCGCCCGGGCGCAGCAGTATCTGGACCTCTACCGCGGACTGCTGGAGTAAAATGCCTGTTCCCTGCCCGCCGCGCCCGTTCGCGTTTGCGGCGCAAAAACGCCAACCGATGGAGGATAGTTGCCATGATCGGAGATCGCATCGAAGTCAACATTGCCGGCGGGCTCGATATCGCTCTGCCGCGGATGGTGCATGTACGCCAGAAGTTCCAAACGAAGAAACTCGACAGCGTCACCAGGACGGTGGTCGAGCAGTTCAAGCGCTCGGAAGTCCGCGGCAAGGTAAAGCCCGGTATGAGCATCGCGGTCGGCTGCGGCTCGCGCGGCATCAACAACATCGCCGAGTGCGCGAAAGCGGTCGTCGCCGAGCTCAAGGCGCTGGGTGCGAAGCCCTTCATCTTCCCGGCGATGGGCAGCCACGGCGGCGCCACCGCGGAAGGCCAGCGCGAAGTGCTGGAAGGCTACGGCATCACCGAAAGCTACGCCGGCTGCCCGATCCGCGCCACCATGGAAGTGGTCGAGCTGGGCAAACTCGAGGACGGAATGCCGGTGTACATGGACAGGTTCGCCGCCGAGGCCGATGCGGTGGTCATCATCCCGCGCGTCAAGCCGCATACCAACTTCCGCGCGCCGATCGAATCCGGCATCGTCAAGATGCTGGCCATCGGCATGGGCAAGATTATCGGCGCCACCACGCTGCACACTTACGGCATGGACATGTTCGGCGAATTGCTGCCGAAGACCGCCAGGCTGATCATGGCGAAAAAGAATTTCCTGTTCGCTGTGGCGATGGTGGAGAACGCCGCCGACGAGACCGCCGTCATCGAAATCGTGCCGTCGGAACAGGTGTGGGACCGCGAGCCCGTGCTGCTGGCGAAGGCCAAGGAACTGATGCCGCGGCTGCAGTTCGATGAAATCGACGTGCTGGTGGTGGAACGCATCGGCAAGAATATTTCCGGTTCGGGAATGGACCCCAACATCACCGGGCGCAACTGCCGCTTCATCGAATGGAACATGAAGCCGCTGGTGAAGAAGATCGCGGTGCTCGGACTGACCCCGGAAACCTATGGCAACGCCACCGGTCTCGGTGCTGCGGACGTGATCACCATGCGCTTGTACAAAGAGATGGATATCGCCAAGACCTACGCCAACATCATCGCCTCGACTTATCTCGATGGCGCCTGCATTCCGATGATCATGAACACCGACGAGGACGCCATCCGCCTCGCAGTCAAGACGGTGGTACGCATGAAGCCGCAGGACACGCGCATCGTGCGCATTCCCAATACGCTCGAGATCATGGACATCCACGTCTCCGAGCCGCTGCTGCCGGTCATCAAGGCCAACCCGTCGCTGTTCGAGGTCGTGGGCCAGCCCGAAGCGATGAAGTTCGACGCCAAGGGCACGCTGTATCCCATGCTCGCCAAGCACAGGGAACACGCGGCGGCCTGAGGCTGTCGGGACATGCATATTCATCTCGACGCGGTCGGGGGCGTGGCGGGCGACATGTTCATCGCCGCCATGCTCGACGCGTTCCCGAATCTGCGCGACGGCGTGGTCTCCGCGATTCGTGCCGCGGGCCTGCCCGCCGAAGTGCACATCGGCGTGGCCGAACATGGCGACCACGCGCTGACCGGCCTGCGTTTCCGCGTCACGGAGCCGCGCGAGGCGGCTGCGCTGCTCGGCGCGCATCATCATCCGCACACGCCGTTCGCAGAAATCCGTGCGCACCTTCAGGTTTCCGCGCTCGTGCCCGCGGTGAAGGAGCACGCAGTCGGCATTTTCACGGTGCTGGCGGAGGCTGAAGCCAGGGTGCACGGCAAGACTGTGGACACGGTGAGCTTCCACGAAGTCGGCGAATGGGACTCGATCGCCGATATCGTCGGGGCTGCCTTCATCATCGACGCGCTTGCGCCCGCCACCTGGTCGGTTAGCGTGCTGCCGCTGGGAAAGGGCCGGGTCAGGACCGCGCATGGTTCGCTGCCCGTTCCCACGCCGGCCACCGTGCTGTTGCTCGAAGGATTCGAATTTGTCGACGACGGACTCGAGGGCGAGCGCATAACGCCGACCGGGGCGGCGATCCTCAGGCATCTGGGTTGCGCGCAGGCCGGCGGTCGCAAATCGCGCAGGTTGCTCCGCACCGGTATCGGTTTCGGTACTCGCACGTTCCCCGGTCTCAGCAACGTGTTGCGCGTCCTGGCCTTTGAAGAGGCGCGCACCGGCTCGGGCGGCGACGAAGTCGCGCAAATCCTGTTCGAGGTCGATGACCAGACGCCGGAAGATCTGGCAATCGCCATCGACAAGCTGCGCGCGCAGCCTTCCGTGCTCGACGTGCTGCAGACACCGGCTTTCGGCAAGAAGGGCAGAATGACCATGCACGTCCAGGTGCTCGCCGATCCGGCCGACCTGGAAAACGTATTCGACGCCTGCTTCAACGAAACGACGACCATCGGCCTGCGCTATCAATTCCTGCAGCGCCGCAAACTTTCCCGCACCGGCAGGACGGTGGAGGCCGGCGGAAGGCGGGTGCGCGTGAAAGTCACCGAACGGCCGGGAAAGGCGACTGCCAAGATCGAGGCCGACGATCTGCTCAACGTGATCGGCGGGCGCGCCGAGCGCGAACAATTGAGGCGCGAGGCGGAGCAGGTGGTGTTGCGAAAGGAACGCAAGTGAACGAAGTCGGACACAAGCTCGCGGAACTTGAGCGCGTGCTGCGCGGGATCGGTCCCGTTGCCGTCGCGGTTAGCGGAGGGGTGGACAGCCTCTCGCTGGCAACGTTCGCGCACCGGATTCTCGACGAGGATGTGCAGATGTTTCACGCGGTGTCGCCGGCCGTGCCGCAGGAAGCCACGGCGCGGGTGCAGGCGCTGGCGGATGGCGAAGGTTGGGCCCTGACGGTGATCGACGCGGGCGAATTCGACGACGCAGATTACCGCAGCAACCCGGTCAACCGCTGCTTTTACTGCAAGACCAATCTGTATGGCGCGGTGGCGCCGCGAACCAGGGCGCAGATCGTCTCCGGCACCAACCTCGACGATCTCGGCGAATACCGGCCTGGTCTCGCGGCTGCGAAGAATTACGGCGTGCGCCATCCTTTCGTTGAATCCGGCATCGACAAGAAAACCGTGCGGGCAATCGCTCGGCACCTCGATCTGGCGGAGATCGCCGAACTGCCGGCGGCGCCCTGCCTGTCGAGCCGGATAGAAACCGGAATCGCGATAGATCCCGGCATGCTCAAGCTGGTGCACGCGGCCGAGCGGCTGGTGTCGCAGGCACTGACGCCGCGCACGGTGCGTTGTCGGGTCCGGGCAAAGGGTGTGGTGGTTGAACTTGATGAACAGAGTCTTGCCGCGCTCGATGCAACGCGGCGCGAGTCACTTTCCGCAAGTGTCGGCCGCCTGTTCAGCGACGGCGGTTTCGACCATCCGGTGTCGCTTGCGCCTTATCGCAGCGGTTGCGCCTTCCTTGTAAGGGTGGCCTAACCCCCCGCCCTCACCACAAGACGAGGAGGAAAGGCAAGAGAGGCCGCCGACTAAGGACAGAACAAACGAGAAACAAGAACTTGGGACAGGAAAAATTTTCGCGCATACCGCCGATTTCTCAATTTTATCGTCGACTGTGTCGTTCGTAATTTCCGCGTTTTGGGGTGTGCCCTCTGTGTCAAGAACTTAGAATTAATGAATGACACTGCATAAAGACGTGATGCTGGAGACTCGCGCGCGATGCCCGCACCGGGCTGGACGAAGCGGTGCTGTGCGCGTCGAAGTCCGTGCTGCATCTGACCACGATCCTCGACCAGGTGCAGGAAAAGGGCAGGCGCATCCTGCTTACCCGGCTGCTGCCCGAACAGTTTGCCGAGCTGCCGGCGCAACATCGCCTGAACATCGACTACGAACCGCTGTCGCGCACCGGTTTTTTCGGCGGGACCCACCAGCTCAAGACCGAAACGCAGATCGCCGTCGTGGCTGCGGGCACGTCGGACGTGGTGGTCGGCCGAGGCGGCGCGCACACTGCATTTCTACGGTGAGCCCGCCGTGGAAATCAACGACGTCGGCGTGGCTGGGCTGTGGCGGTTGCTGGAACGCGTCGAAGAGATGCGCAAGATGAAAGTCGTGATCGCAGTCGCCGGAATGGACGCCGCGCTGCCCACAC
>CAVOIO010000037.1:0-49264 GCA_963695915.1 uncultured beta proteobacterium | reverse complement strand
CCCTTGAGATACAGCTGCATCCCCTCCCGGCGGCAAAGCCGGCAATCTGGTCCCACGATCCAGCCACTATCGATCACCTCTCCAGTTAGACCCGACGACGTTTGGGGGGGCGGCAGCCATTGTGGGGAATGGGCTGACATCCCGAATCAGGTAAACACTCAGACCGGCGGCCTGCAAGGCCCGAAGAGCGGCCTCCCGGCCCGCGCCCGCCCCTTGACAAAAACATCCACACTCCGCATGCCATGGTCCATGGCCTTACGGGCCGCATCCTGGGCCGCCAACTGCGCCGCAAAGGGCGTCCCCTTCCGGGAGCCCTTGAACCCCTGAACCCCCGACGAGGACCACGATATGACGTTGCCCGCCGGATCGGTAATCGTCACCAGGGTGTTGTTGAACGTGGCCTTGATATGAGCCACCCCCGTGGGGATATTCTTCTTTTCCTTTTTCTTTTTGGTCCGTATCTGCGCTTTGGCCATCGCCACTCCTTAAGCCTTCTTCCGTTTGCCCACGACGCTGCGCCGCGGGCCCTTACGGGTACGGGCATTCGTATGGGTCCGCTGTCCCCGGACCGGCAGGCTCCTGCGGTGCCTGAGGCCCCGGTAGCACCCCAGGTCCATCAGGCGCTTGATATTCATGGAGATTTCCCACGCAGGTCCCCTTCCACCTTGCAGGTATGGTCTATCGCCTGGCGGATACCGGTGATCTCAGCGTCGGTGAGGTCGGACGTCTTGGTGCTCGGGTCCACCTTCGCTTCCTGGAGCACCCGGGTCGCCGTGCTGTGCCCGATGCCGAAAATATAGGTTAGGGCAATCTCGATTCTTTTATTTCGGGGTAAATCTATCCCGGCGATTCTGGCCAATTCCTTACCTCCCCTTTAGCCTTGACGCTGCTTATGCTTGGGATTTTCACAGATCACCCGCACCACGCGTTTGCGGCGAATAATCTTGCATTTGGCGCACATCCGTTTGACTGAGGCTCTGACTTTCATAGTTTTTCCTATCTGACCCGGTAGACGATGCGCCCTCGACTCAGGTCATAGGGCGACAATTCCAAAATAACCTTATCTCCTGGAAGAATCTTGATATAGTGCATCCGCATCTTCCCGGAAATGTGAGCCAGGACCTTATGCCCGTTCGGCAACTCCACCCGGAACATGGCATTCGGGAGAGGCTCGACCACCGTCCCTTCTACTTCAATGGCGTCTTCTTTTGGCATCTACCTTGTCTTTATAGTTATTTCAAATGGTTAATGAGAATATAAATTAGAGCCGGCTCAAAATCAAGACGCCGTTCTCCGTCAACGCCACGCTGTGCTCAAAATGCGCCGCACACGACCCATCCTGGGTCACCGTGGTCCAGCCATCCCGAAGTATCCGCACTTGCCAGGAACCCATAGAGGTCATGGGTTCAATGGCGAACGTCATGCCCACCTGCATGGTCGGGCCCCGGTCCGGTGCGCCGAAATTGGCGATCTGCGGATCTTCGTGGAGCGACCGGCCGATGCCATGCCCCACCCGAACTCCCGAACGTTCGCCGCTTTCCGCCGCGGAACGCGGTGCTCTCGACACCGGCGCGACGCGGGGCGAATTGTTCATTTCCGCGATCAGCATGTGGGAAACGCAAGTGCTGTACAAAAAGGGTCGACTCGAACTGCCGTTGCCCTTTCCGGAGTGGCTCAGGCGCGCCACGGACGAGCGCATGCTTACCGTACTGCCCATCGATGTCGAGGTTATCCTCGCGCTGGACAACCTTCCCAAATCGTTTGACGGCGATCCGGCGGACCGCCTCATCGTTGCCACCGCCCGGGCACATGCGTTGTCTCTTGCAACGCGTAATATCGCGATCCGCAAGTCGCGGGTGACGAAGACCTGGAAACCGTAAAGCGTTTCCGAATGACCGACGAAGTCCAACCAGTTGCACGGCCGTCTTCAGAGAAGGAATTGTTCGTCGCCTTTACGCTGCTCGCATTGCAGGGCTTCGGCGGCGTTCTGGCGGTGGCGCAGCGGGTGCTGTGCGAACAGAAACGCTGGCTCACCAAGGAGCAGTTCGTGGAAATCCTCGCGTTCGGGCAGGTTCTGCCCGGGCCCAATGTCTGCAATGTCGCGCTGATGGTCGGCGACCGCTTTTTCGGCTGGCGCGGTGCGTTTGCGGCGTTGGCGGGAATGATGACGGTGCCTCTGGTCATTGTGCTCGCAGTCACGGTGGCGTACTCGCAGTACGCGTCGAATCCCATCGTGGCGGGCGCGCTCAAGGGCATGGGCGCGGTGGCGGCCGGGCTCATCGTGGGAACGGCATTGAAGCTCATGAGCGCGCTACGCACCAACCCGATGGGTACCCCCGCTTGTGCGGTGCTCCTGGTGTTGGCGTTCGTGGCTGTGGGGATCGCGCGATGGCCATTAGTGTGGGTCCTGCTCGGGCTCGGCACGGTCGCGTGCCTCCTGGCTTGGCGGCGTCTGCGTGCCGGAACTGCGGCGGCAGCGGAAAGCGGGTGATCGGCGAGATGCCGCCTTCAGTCGATTTGCTGGCGTTATTCGGGCACTTTCTCCTGCTGTCGCTGCTTGCGATCGGCGGCGCGATTACCGTGGTGCCGGACATGCATCGGGTGATGGTCGGCGAAATGGGGCTTCTGAGCGACGCGCAGTTCAACGCCTCGATCGCGATCGCACAGGCATCGCCAGGACCCAACGTTTTGTTCGTCGCGGTGTTGGGTTACCAGGCGGGGGGCCTCCCGGGGGCTGGCGGCCACGCTCGCCGGAATCATGCTTCCATCGACGACGCTGGCGCTGGCGGCGGCGCGCTGGAGTCATGCGCGGCGCGACTGGCGCGCGGTACGGGCATTCAAGGCCGGCATGGCGCCGATTGTGATCGCGCTGATGTTCGCCACCGGCTGGATCCTTGCTGCCGAAACGCCGGGCTGGTTGCACGTGGCTCTTACCGTTGCGGCCGCGGCTCTGGTCTGGCGCACCCGGCTGCACTTGCTGGTGATGATCACGGTCGGAGCGGTGATCGGTGGACTGGGATGGGTTTGAGGGCAGGGATGATCCACTCCGGGGACACGTGAGGATGAAGGAGGAAAGAGGAAAGGGGAACCATTGAATTGCGGCGAGTGGACCGTGCGGCGGAGAGGAAGGCATTCGATGCTTGGGAGCCAGTAAGCGCTGTACGCTGGCGGCATAATACTGTCCGTGTAATGCAGGAAGTCGGCGTCTGAATCAGTGTAAGTTACACTTTCAATCCGGTTCCAATTTGAGGGTGCGTCCGGTGGCGTTTGTAGAAACGGTCGAACTGTTTCTGGAATCTATCTGGGGATTTCTGAAAACCTTTGCGCGGGGGCTGCTCCCCTCGAGCGGAGACGGCGTTGCGGCATTGATCGGCGCCGGCCTGGCCGGCGCTGCAATCGCGTGGCTGGCCGCGTGGTTCTTCTACCGCAGACGCAGCCGCGGAGCCGTGGCGCAAAACGACCTCGCCGCCGGAGAAGCGATTGCCAGGGAGGGGGCGCTGTCCGACGAACAGTATCACCTCCTCTTCGAACACAACCCGATACCGACATTCGTGTGCGAGACGCGCAGGTGGGGTTGCCTCGAGGTGAACGAGGCCGCGGTGAACGGTTATGGCCACTCGCGCGAGGAATTCCTCAAGTTCAGGTTCACGGATCTGAGCCCGGCGGACGAGATGGATCGGTTGTCGACCACGCTGGTGAATCTTGGCGCCGGTGCGAACGATCTTGGAGTATGGCGCCACAGGAAAAAGGACGGCACCCCGATCGAAGTCGAACTCGTCACTTTCCGGGTGCAATTTGCCAGACGGCAGGCCCGGGTTCTGATCGCCAGGGACGTCAGCAACCGCCAGAAAGATCGAGGAAGTGCTGTGGAAGGACGTCGAGCGCTTCGGGCTGGTGTCCAAGGCGACCAACGACGCATTTCTCGAGTGGAACCTCGCCACCGACCAGGTGTGGAGAAACGACAGCTATCAGCGCCTGTTCGGATATCGCAGCGACGAACTCAAGACGAACATGGAATCGTGGTTCGGGCATGTTCACGCGGACGACCGATTGCGGGTGCAGCAGCGGCTGCTCGGTGTCATCAATTCGAGCCAGAACCTCTGGAACGACGAATTCCGCCTGATGCGGCACGACCAGACGATTGCGTATGTGCACGCGCGGGGATTCGTCAATCGGGATGACGCAGGATCCGCGCTCAAGATGCTAGGAGTCCTGCAGGACATCACCGCCCGCAAGGAGTCGGAAGAGCGCACCCGTTTCCTGGCGGACCACGACGAGCTGACCGGCCTGCCCAATCGCAGCCTGTTCAAGCAGTCACTGGCGCAGGCGATTCAGCGCGCCGGACGCAGCGGCAAATTCCTGTCCGTCCTGTTCCTCGATCTGGATCGCTTCAAGAACATCAACGACAGCCTCGGGCACGAAACCGGCGACCAGGTGCTGCGCGCCGTCGCGGAGCGGCTCACTGGGCTGCGTGCGCCAAGTGGACATCGTTGCCCGTTTCGGTGGAGATGAATTCGCGGTGCTCATCGAAGGGTTGACGGCGGAAGACCAGGCCGGCGCCGTCGCCCGCAAGATCGTCGACGCCCTTGCCAAGCCGCTGGTCCTGGCGGGGCGGCAGTATCGCCCGGGGGCGAGCATCGGCATCAGCACCTACCCCACCGACGGCCGCGACGTGCTTTCGCTGCAGAAGAATGCGGACATCGCGATGTACCGGGCCAAGGAGGAGGGACGGGGCACCTTCCAGTTCTACTCCGAGCAGTTGAACACGCATTCGATCCAGCGCCTCGAATTCGAATCGAACCTGAACGGCGCGCTGAACAACAGGGAGTTCGTGCTGTATTACCAACCGAAGCTCGAGTTGGCGAGCGGACGTATCGCCGGCGTGGAGGCGCTGATCCGTTGGGTGAGCCCGCAATTCGGATTCGTGTCGCCGGCGGATTTCATCGGCATCGCCGAGGAGACCGGATTGATCGTCCCGATGGGGCGATGGGTGGTCCAGACCGCCTGCGTGCAGAACCGCGCCTGGCAGAAGGGCGGGCTACCGCCGCTGCGCATTGCGGTCAACATATCCGCCCGCCAGATGGCGGACAAGGGCCTGGTCAATTTCATCGTCGATACGATGACGCGCACCGGCCTGACTGCGGAGTCGCTGGAACTGGAGATCACCGAAAGCGCGGTGATGAGCAACCAGGACCATGCGGAGAAAGTGCTCAATCAGTTGAAGGCGCTCGGATTCCATCTGACGATGGACGACTTCGGCACCGGCTATTCGTCGCTCGCCTATCTCAAGCGCTTCCCGTTCGACAGCGTGAAAATCGACCAGTCCTTCGTCCGCGGCATTCCCGCCAACCGGCGACGATTGCGCCATCGTCGAAGCCATCGTCGCCATGGCCCGCAGCCTGGACCTGAAGGTCGTGGCCGAGGGCGTGGAAACCCAGGAGCAGTCCGATTTCCTGCGCGAAACTCGGCTGCGACCAGATCCAGGGTTACCTCTTCAGCAAGCCCATACCTTCCGCGGAGATTGTCGGCCTGCTGTACAAGACCATGACCCGAAGCGCAACCGTTCAAGAAGGAACGTGAACGGCAGGGCCGAGGCACGAGGCCTGAGTGAACGGCGAAAATAAGGACGCAAGAGTCCGGTGCTCCGTACTATGGTTCATGCGGTTGTGAGGATTGCCAGGAATTCCAGCAGCGCGGCGTTGACCTCGGCCGGGCGCTCCTGCTGAATCCAGTGTCCGGCACCGTCGATGAGCCTGCAGACGCGCAAGTCGTCCACCCAGCGCTTCATGTACTCCACCAGGTCTACGTTGGGAACGAACCTGAGCACTCCATCGCGGCTGCCGGCGATGAAGCACGCTGGACGCATGATGCGCGCGCCGGTCAACGCCGTCAGACGCGCCCAATCGCGCTCCTGGTTGCGGTAACGGTTGAGCGGACCGCGAAAACCGGAATTCTCGAACTGCGAAACGTAGTAGTCGAGGTCCTCTTCGGTCAGCCACGAGGGCAGCATCGGTGGATCGGGAAGGTCGTCCAGCATCCTCGCGTCCGCCGGCTTGTCGCTCCGAAACAATCCTCTGGGCGCATCGCCAGAGCCCGAGAAGTAGATTTTGCGCAGCGCCGTGCGTATGTCGGCCTCGAACTCCGCCTCGGCTCGCCCGGGCTCCTGGAAATACAGTTGATAGAAGAAGCGGTTTGCGTAGATCTGGCGCCACAGCGCAACCGAGGAAGTCTTGCCGCGCGGTGCGTAGGGCACGCTCAACGCGGCTACGGCGCGCACCCGCCCGGGATGCAGTGCGGTGGTGTTCCAGACGATGGGCGCGCCCCAGTCGTGACCGATCAGGACGGCCTGCTTTTCCCCGAAATGATCGATGAGTCCGAGTACGTCGCCGATCAGGCTCTCCATGTCGTAGGATTCGAGCGCGGCGGGCGCATCGCTGCCGCCGTAGCCGCGCACGTCGGGGACCACCACGCGGTAGCCGGCCGTGCGGACCGGTGCGATCTGGTGGCGCCACGAGTACCACGACTCCGGCCAGCCGTGCACCATGATTGCGAGCGGGCCGTTGCCCTCGACGACGCAGCGCAGACGCACACCATTGGTCTCGATCATTTCGAAAGTGCGGCTCGCGGGCATGTCGGTTCCAGGCGTCGAAATCAAAAAAGCGGTGACTGGTGATGCAAGTGTGAAGGGTAAAGGGTGAAGGGTGAAGGGTGACACGGGACTCTGACCCGTGAGTAGCAAACCTTATACTGCGGATGTGCCCGATCACACAAAAGGCAAACCGGATTTGTAAGGTTTTCCTATGCTGCGGCGATGCGATAGCCGACCCGCGGGAAGTGCACGCACACTGTGCCAACGCGTGTATCCTCGCGCAGGATTGCAATGCGTTCACGATCCACCAGTCGAACCGTGCCGTATACCGGCGGTTCTCCACTATTGAGGTCGGGTACCACGCTCACTCTTGCTCCCGGCGCCAGTTTTTGCGGATCTCGCGGATCACCTTGTTGCGGTGTCGCGGGTTCCTTCGAGCGTGCAATCTCGATTGCTTCGTTGGAACTCATCGGCTGGGGGCTGCCGTGGCCGATGGCCTTGACGCGTTGTTCCCACGCTTCGAGCGCAGGGAACTCGGAGAAAAACGCCGGGCCGCCCTGCCAGCGCGCGCGCACGAACCACACCAGGTAGTAGCCGACCGCGTCGGGAAGGCCCGGTTGCTCGCCCAGCATGAATTTGCGCCCGGTCGCGAGGTGCTGATCGAGCCAGCCGAACTGCGCGCGCAGTTGCGCGACAACGTGGGGCAGATCCGTTTTGAGCTTTTCCAGATCGCCGTCCGGTCCGATGAAGAGTCGCACCCGGTCTGCGGCGAAGTCTTTCGGAAGCTGATCCGCATTCGCACCCAGCGACAGGCGCACCGCCAGATCAAACAGCCCATCGGCCCAGCGATTGAGCCCCCACGGCACGCCGTCGGCACCACCGGGGAAAAACTTCGGCTCCGGGAACCGCTGCTGCAATTCCCGGAGGATGCACTGGCTGTCGCAGTAGATGTCGGCGCCGATCTGCATCACCGGCGTGCGCCGGTAGCCGCCGGTGAGCGGCATCACGTCCGGCTTGGGCGGCAGCCGCGGGATCTCCACGGAGCGCCACGCAAGCCGCTTGATGCCAAGCGCGACCCGGACTTTTTCGGAGACCGGCGATGCGGGGTAGTGGTGAAGGATGAGATCGTTCAACGGAGTTCCTTCGTAACAGTGGTCATTGTCTGGTGAAAGGCCAATGGCAAGAAGCCGAAAATCTTGCTAACGGAAAACAAAGTTAACGAAAGTCGACTAGACTATTTTGGCCTCTCGCCTCTCGCCTCTCGCCTCTCGCCTCTCGCCTCTCGCCACTAACTCGCAATCGTCACGCCTCCGTCGGCGACAATCGTCTGTCCGGTGATGAACCCCGCGGCGGGCGAAGCCAGAAACGCGGCAATTCCGCCGATGTCATCGGGTTCGCCTATGCGGCCCAACGGCGTGAGCGTTTCGTAATGGCGCAGCGTCTCCGGGTTCTCCCACAATGCGCGGGCGAAGTCGGTCTTGACCAACCCGGGCGCGATGCAGTTGATGCGGACGTTGTGACGGCCCCACTCGACCGCCAGATTGCGCGCGAGCTGCATGTCCGCCGCCTTCGAGATCGCGTAGGCGCCGAGCACGCCGGTGCCTTTAAACCCGCCGATGGAAGACACGATGATCACTGTGCCATCCTTTCTCTGCGCCATTTCCGGCAGCACCAGATTGGCCAGCCAGTGGTTGGACACAACGTTGTTCTGCAGGATTTTGTTGAACGCGTCGTCGGGCATCTGCGCCATCGGTCCGTAGTATGGATTGCTTGCGGCATTGCACACCAGCACGTCGACCTTGCCCAAGTGCCTGCGCGTTTCCTTGACCAGATTCTCGAGTTGCCCCTTGTCGCCGATGTTGGCGGGGATCGCGATGGCTTCACCCCCGGCAGTCCGGATTGCCTGCGCAACCTCCTCGCAGGCGGGCGCTTTGCGGCTGGAGACCACGACCCTGGCGCCCGCCGCGGCGAGATGCTCGGCGATGGAACGGCCGATGCCACGGCTGGAACCGGTGACGATCGCGACTTTGCCGGTGAGGTCGAAGGTTCTCAAAACTGCAGCCGTGAATGGATGAATGAGTGAAGGGTAATCGCTTTGCGGGTGAATGAGTGAATGGGTGAATGGGTGAATAAGTAAACGCCTTATTCGCCTTTCACCCTTCACACCTTCACACCTTCACACCTTCACCCATTCACGCGTCTAGCGCCCTTCAACCAGCTTCTTCAGGGTTTCCAGACCCAACGGATATACCCTGTTGAACGCCGCGAGCACCGTCGCATCGTCCTGACCGGGCGGCGGATCATCGGTCCAGTAGGCGAGGCGCCTGAACCGCGCTTTCCATTCGACGCGGCTCTTGCCGTTGCCGGCATCCATCACGGTCATGGTGGGGTAATAGTCGCTGGCGCCCGGCTGGCCGCCAATATAGGTGTAGGAGAGACTCATGTTCCAGGGCTCGTATGCAATGAGCTTCTCCTGGACCATGGTGCCGTTAGCCCGGATCAGCTCGCGAATACAGCCGACTTCGCGGTTCTTTCCGAGAATGATGCGGCTGGATTGGATGGTCGGCAGCCAGCGCGGCAAACCGTTGAAGTCGCCGAGCACCTCCCATACTTCCTCGGGTGGCGCATCGATCACGATGGAATGCTCGACCTTCAGCTCCGGTGCATCGACTGCAAGCAACGCTTGCGGGGCCAGCAAGCCTGCAAGCAGCGTAAACAGAACCCCCTTTGCGCAACGCATTTGCATTTGCGTCTCCTCCATCTTGTCGTTATCACGCGGGCACCTGGCGGAAAAACCCGCCACGCCTGCGATTGCCGCAACTCTACCACCTTCATCGCATGTTGCGACGGCTGGAGCGGCTGTGCAGCGGAAGTCCGGGTCTTGGCATATGATGCGCATCGCCGGTTACGCGGCAGCGCTGCGGGTACCAATGCAGCTGCAGAAAAACAAGATCAGGAGGAATGCATGCGTACTTACATGATCGGGGCGGGGGCGATGGGATCGGTGTACGGCGGGCTGCTCAAGGGGGCGGGGTACGACGTCACGCTGATCGACCCGCGCGCGGACCACGTTGGCGCCATCGTGCGCGACGGGCTGACCATCGAGGGAGTGCGCGGCCGGCACCTCATCCGCCTGCCGGCGCAAACGACCCACGCCGGGCTGTCCCCGGCGGACTTCGTCATCATTTTCACCGATGCCAATGCCACCAGGGAGGCGGGACGCACCGCCGCGCAGGTGCTCAAGCCGGACGGTTATGCGCTGACGCTGCAAAACGGCATCGGTAACGTCGAGGCGCTGGTAGCGGAACTTGGGACGGCGCGCGTTATCGCGGGAGTGAGTATGAACAGCGCCGCCAATCCGGAACCCGGGCGCGCGCAGTACACCAACGCCGGAATGACTTCAATCGGCGAGCTGGACGGCCACAACAGCAAGCGAATCGAGGAAGTGGCGCGGATGCTGAACAAGGCCGAAATCGAAACCACCGTCATCCCAGACCCGATGGCGCACATCTGGGGCAAGTTCGTCCTCAATTGCGCGATCAATCCGCTGACCGCCGTCACCGGGCTGCGCAGCGGCGAGATATATCGCACGCCTGAGGTCAACGCGCTGCAGGACCGCATCATCGACGAGATCCTCATGGTGGTCGAGCGCAAAGGCGTTCGCATATCCGAGCCCGATCCGCGCAAGAAAATCAAGGAACACTGCCGGGTGCGCTACAACCGGCCCTCGATGATGCAGCACGTCGAACAGGGCCGCCGCACCGAAATCGACGCGCTCAACGGAGCCCTGGTGCGCGAGGCCAGAGCGCTCGGGATCGCGGTGCCCTTCAACGAGGCGATCGTCGCGATGGTAAAAGGACTGGAGAAGAGCCGCCGGCAGCGGCTGCATGAACCGCCGATCGACTACGCCAGGCGCGAGGAAGAAGCGGAAAAGGATGCAAAGAAGGTATGAGGAGCGACTGGCGACGTTCGACGGGCATAGCGCGGGACCTTACGAAGTCCGATAACCTCAGGCGATAAATCCAGATGAAAGACAACGGAATCTGACACCGATCATGAAGCGGGTCGGCAGGAAACCTGCGCAACGTCCGGCGACAGGAACACGGCCGGCGAAGCCGCAAAACCCTCAGATCAACGTGCAAACGCGCAAGGTGCTAAAGCAGCATTACCGGGCGAAATACGGAGTCAAGTGAATCCAACTCCGGGACTGGGTAGAATCTGCGCAAGGTGCGTTGCCATCAGGACGGCGAGTATTGCCGATACGTCCGATGCCGGCCTGTTCGCTGTAGCTCGCGATCGATGCGGATTCATTGATCGGCCCAAAACTCAGTGAGTGGCTATCGATACCCCGGGTCGTCGGGCAACGGTGCGCGCCGGGGCCTGAACTCCCGTTTGAGTTCGAGGTTCCACTGGATCGTGTTTGGCGCGTTATTCTGTAGTTCCACTCGCCGGGTGGTCGACTCTTCCGTCTCCATCCAGTCGCGGATGCCACACGCGCACGCGATAGGCGCCTGGCCGCAGCCCGGTCAGTTCGACGTGTCCCTGCCCGGTGGTCTTGCCGAAGTAGGGCGCATCGGTGACATAGATGTACCCGATCATCCAATCATGGATATTGCATCCGAGCAAGACCACGCCCACCTTGTCGAAAAGCACCGGTGCTGTCGGCGTGCCGCTGTACAGCGGCAGCTCGAACCGCTTGGCCGGCCGAAAAGGAGTAGACGTGGTGGCGAATGTTGTCCTTGTTGGGAAAATTCACGTACGACCCGACCCGTACCAGCAGCACATTGGGGACGAACTCCTTGTCTATCTGGTCCTCCACTGTCGCGCCGCGTTTCGCTGGCGGAATTTGTCCATCCTCCGGGAAAGCGACCACCACCGCGTCGGACAACGGGTTGCCGATACTGTCGTACACGGTCGCCTGCAATTCGGCGGCACTCGCCAAAGGCTGCGAGGCGAGGCATACCAGAATCGCGAGCGTCTGCACATTGCGTATTTTCATTACTGGCTGTACGAAACGCTGAGATTGATCAAGTTCGCGTAATAGTAATCGAGGTCCCCGGAATCGGCCGTGGTCTTGCGGTAGGCGTAGCCGAGGTTGACGGACGAATGCCGCCCCAGGGCATGACTCCAAGTGATCGACACGGTGTCGGTCTTGGACTGGAATCGGTATGCAATCAGGTTAGCCCCGAATACCGTGTCGCGGGCCACCGCGTCCGAGTACTCGAGTATTTCGAAGTCAGGCGGAGTCACGGCGGTGACCGTGCCCTTGCGCCAGAAATAGGAGAGCGATAGCGTATCGGCCTCGGTCCAGAGAAAGGCGGCCTGTGCACCGAAATTCCGCCCAGTGACATCGTACGCCGCACTGGACAGCCCGGGGATTACTTCCGGCTGGAGATTGTCCGCGGTATACCTGTCGTAGCGCGCGGTCGCGCGTACCTCCCAGCGCTCGCCGAGACGCTTGCCCAGCGCCGCGCTTGCATCGTACTGCCACCCGTCACGGTAGTTGTAATGGTAATCGTAATGCACGGCCCGCGCCGCCACAGCTATCCATGGTGCCTCGGCACCCAGACCCAGTTTTTTCCGCAACTGGGCACGGATCCCAAGACCCAGGTTGGTGAGGCCGGTGTAGCGTACAAAAGTGGCAGATTCGGCGACGAGGCTCAGACCCAGTCCGGTGCTCTCATCGAACTGCTGGTGAAGCCCCGCGGACAGGTTTAGCTTAACTGCGCTGTCCGCCTTCCGGTCCTCGGCATCGAGCGCGTTTGCGACATTGTCGTCGTAAGCGAACCCGGCATTCGCATCGAAACCCCAATCCGCGCCTATTGCCGGGCCGCAGGACAACAGGCCGAAAAGCGCGCCGCAGAGGCGATTGCCGTTCATGGCGAATCCGTCATTTTTCGATCAGACCACTCCCTGGCGACCGTCGCTGAATCACCGGTGGCCACTGCCTGCCGGAACGTGAAGTCTCGGAAGGAGCGTCGGCCGACTGCAGCAGACCCTGGCGATCCTGTTCCAGCAGCAACCCCGTCTGCACCGTCGTGAACACTTGGGTAAAACGAGCGCCATTCGACCGCTGAGGTTGCGTAGTTTCATCGCATCGCCTGGTACTGATCGATGCTTTTCTTTCGCAAAAAAGGGCGTCCTGGATTCGAGAATTGGTTTTATGTCTTCTTCGCATCACGGCCTTGCCTCCACAGCGACCAGCCGTGTTCGTAGTGTACAGAGCGAGCAGGGGGCGATGCCAGTCCCAGACCGCCCAAGAATCAGGATCGGGAGCCGATTGTAGGGTCCTTTGAAACGACGAACGGGACAATTGCCGCGCCGTTCGGGCGCTCCGCGGCGGCACGCGATCAGGATTGTGCAGGGCTCCTGCGTCGTGCGGTTGCGGCATGACGCTGATTACCTGTGCTGTTACGGGACCCGGCACGCAATCGGATCCGTACTCGGGGGATGTGGCATTCCGTTTGCGTTAATATTCGTGGCACGCAATTACAGGCAGCAGGAGGCGATCAATGAGCGCAATATTGAGTGCGGAGGAACTTCAGCAGTACAAAGAGCAGGGATATTTGTTCCCGAAGTATCGCCTGCCGGCGCCACTGCTGGACCGGCTGAGCAAGGGCATCGACCGGTTGCTGGCCACGTATACGGACGTGGCACAGGAGGACCTCGCCAACCCGCACATGATTCCGCCGACCGAGGGTGTACAAACGAATCCTTTCATGGAAACGGCGCGCCATGCGCCAATCCTGGATATGGTCGAACAGGTGCTGGGTCCGGATGTCGTCCTATGGATCACCCGCGTGCTCTGCAAGCCGCCGCGCAACGGCCGCGAGGTGCCCTGGCACCAGGATGGCGAGTACTGGCCGATGCGCCCGCTGGCGACCTGTTCGGTGTGGATCGCCATTGACCCGGTGTCGGCGGAAAACGGGTGCATGCGTTTCATTCCCCGGTCGCACAAGCGCCAGGAGCTGTACCGGCACCACCAGTCCAATCGCGAGAACCTGGTCTTGAATCTGGAACTCGACCGCGATCAGTTCGATGAGTCTGCGGCCGTCAATGTCGAACTCGAACCGGGCGAGATGTCATTGCACGACGTGCGTATGATCCACGGCTCGCTTGCCAACACTTCCGGGCAACGGCGCGCCGCCCTGATCCTGCGCTACATGCCGGCGACGTCGCACTATGACCGCTCCTTGGTTACGCAGCGGAAGGACAACAGCCCGTTCAACATCTTCGATCAGCCGCTATGGCTGATGCGCGGGGTGGACGGGTCCGGGAAAAATGATTTTGCGCACGGCCACGAACTCTGGAAAAAGCGCTACGCCGGCGGTCTCGCGCTGCCCAAAGGGAGCGAAGGCTGAGCGGGTGAATGTGTGAAGGCGCGAAGGTGTGAAGGTGTGAAGGGTGAGTGAGGCCGTTACGCATTCACTCATTCACCCATTCACGGCCTCGGTTACGGCCGTGAAGGCCGTGAAGAACGCGCCGCCGTTTTGCGCGTTTCAGTCAAGGCTTCTGCCTCTCGAACGCGTGGCGCGATGCCGGAACGGGCCTCTAGCCACATACTCATTTTGCCGGCTCGATTCGCGCGAGCACACCGTTGGGCGCATCTGTCAGTAAATAGATATAGCCGTCGGGGCCAGTGCGCACATCGCGGATACGGCCGAGTTCACCCTGGATCAGCCGCTCCTCCCTGACGACCTTCTCGCCGTCCAGTTCCAGCCTCGCCAGCAACTGGAACTTCAGTGAGCCGACAAACAGGTTGCCGCGCCAGTTCGGGAAGCGCTCGCCGGTGTAGAACATCATCCCGGATGGGGCGATCGACGGCACCCAGTAGTGAAGCGGATGTTCAATGCCCGGCTTTTCAGTTCCTTCGCCGATCTTGGTGCCGATCCCGTAATTCACGCCGTAGGTGATGACCGGCCATCCGTAATTGCGTCCGGCGCGCATGACGTTGACTTCGTCGCCTCCCTGCGGTCCATGCTCGTGGGTCCACAGTTCACCGGTCTGCGGATGCAGCGCCGCGCCCTGCATGTTGCGGTTGCCCAGCGTGAATTTTTCGGGACGGGCGCCAGGGCGGTTCAGGAAGGGATTGTCGTCAGGAACCCGGCCGTCGTCGTGGAGCCGGATGACCGAGCCGGCGTGGTCGTCGAGCTGTTGTGCGCGCTCCTTGTCGCCGCGGTCGCCGAGCGTGAGATAGAGAAACCCTTCGCGGTCGAATACGATTCGGCCGCCGAAGTGCTGGCCCTTGCGCGACTTCGGTTGCAGGCGAAAAAGCACTTGTGTGTCGGTGAGACGGTTGCCCTCGAGCCGGGCGCGCAACAATTCCGTTCCCCAGCCGCCGCTGCCGGCGCCGTTGTAGGAGATATAGATCCAGCCGTTTTCGGCATAGCGTGGGTGCAGCACCACGTCGAACAGGCCGCCCTGTCCCGCCTCGACGATGGGGGGCAGGCCTTCGACCGGGCCGGGTTCCAGTCTGAAGTCTCTCGAAACGATGCGCAGCCGCCCCGGTCGCTCCGTCACCAACAAGCGTCCGTCGGGAAGGAAGGCGATCGACCATGGATTCTCCAGGCCCTCGACCAGCGTGAACAAACGGAACCCGTGCTTCTCCGAACTGAAGGTGCGTTCCTTCGCGATGGATTCCGGAGCGGGAACGGCGAGGGCACCCAGGAAAAACGCGGCGGCAAGGAAAAATACGCGGGGGCGGACGTACATGTTGATCTCTCCGGGGGTTATTTCCAGTGTCCTTTTCCGTTGATACTCGTCGGGTTCTCAGGCGCGAATCAGCGGTACAGGACGCTGGTTAGTATGCACGGAGCGGGACGAGTTCAATCCGCGCAGGCGCGAGACCAGGCCCCATTCACTGGCTGACCCGATTGCGCCCTGATTCTTTTGCGCGATAAAGCGCTTCGTCGGCCGCGCGAATCACCTTCGCCGCCGAATTCAGATACTCATCGCGTTCGGCGACCCCGATGCTGACGGTGACCGACAGGACCTGGTCCGGTTTGCGGAACGCGCTCACGTCCGATCCGGAGCGCGAATTCTTCGGTGCGCCGGTAGTGGAACGCCGGTCACTGCCCGGGCGGGAACCTCCGCGCCGGTCGTCGGTGCGGATCGCCATTCTGTAGGACTCGATGCTCTGCCGGAGAGTCTCAAGGTGCGGCAGCGCCTCCCGCATGGTCTGGTCGAAGAACAAAACCGCGAACTCCTCGCCGCCGTAGCGGAATGCCTTGCCGCCCCCGTCGAGCTCGGCAAGCCGCGCCCCGACCAGTTTCAGAACCTGGTCGCCGATCTCGTGGCCGTGCGTGTCGTTGAATTTCTTGAAGTGGTCGACATCCACCATCGCAATGGCGTAGACCGGCCCCAATGCGACCAGCCGCTCCTCGAGCGCGCGCCGGCCGGGCAGTCCGGTAAGCTCGTCGCGGAACGCCATGCGGTGCGATTCCTGCAACACGGCCAGCAGAAGGATGGCACCCGCTGCCGAGATGAACGCCGCAAACACACCCGGGATGGTGGGCCACTGGCAGGCCACGAAAAATGCCACGAGTGCGCCGGCCAGGCCGATGACGAGCGGCGAATGCTGCTCCCACGCCTCGACCACTGCAACTGCGAACGCTATTGCCATTAGAAGCCGGCCGAGGAAGGGTACCGGCGCCGGCTTGATCAGCCAGTGCTCCAGCATCGCGTGCCACGCCGTTCCCGACAGGACGCTCGTGCCCGCACCTGCCACCCAGGCGGTGAGCAGAATCTGCATGAACAGCAGCAGCAGCCAGCGGTAGTTGCGGAAATAAGATATGCCGCGTTCCGGAATCAGCAAAGCAATAAGGATGTTGAGCGGCACGAAGACCGCGACGCCGACAATCACGGCACGGCTGGCAAAGCTCATCGACTCCTGGTCCTGTGCCAGGCGGTAACCGACGAATGCGACGAGCAGCGACAGCAGTACGATGAATGCCCGTCCACGGTTGAACCAAAGGCTGATCGCCGTGCCCACCAGGAGCACGGTATAGGGCCCGAAAATGCCGAATCCGGCGAACGAAGCCGGCAACCTTCGCCCGATCGCGACCGCCAGCGCTGCGATGACGATGATCGCCACCGGCACGATCAGCGGGCTCAGCGATCGCAGTTGGGCGGCCGAGATCATGGCGGATCAGTTCCGGGGGAGGAACGGAACCCGAGAGCGCGGACTTGTGCGCATATGGAAGCAACAAAAAAACGATCCGTGGAACTCATGATCCCGGCACACAGGTACCGTCTTGTTGCAACATGAATGAATCATACCGCTGAATGGCGAACACAGGAGTCCCGGAGTATGCAGCGAGGCGGGTCGTGAGCGACAACCCGGAAAGCACGCCACGATTCCATGAACGATTGAATTTTAAGAGGTAAACTTGGCCATATTCCGGGCCGCCGACATGTTTGCCGATCCCCTGCTCCTCGCCAGGGCCCAGTTCGGGCTCAACATCGCCTTCCACATCCTGTTTCCGAGCATAACCATCGCCCTTGCGTGGGTGCTGGTGTACCTGCGCGTGCGCATCGGGCACGGCGGCGAAGTGTGGCTCGCGCACGCCTATCGCCTGTGGGTAAAGGTGTTCGCACTGTCGTTCGCCCTGGGCGTGGTATCGGGCATCACGATGAGCTTTCAGTTCGGCACCAATTGGCCGGGCTTCATGCGGAAGGCGGGAAACATCGCAGGACCTCTGCTGGGTTACGAAGTGCTGACCGCATTTTTCCTCGAGGCGACATTTCTCGGCGTGATGCTGTTTGGGCGCGATCGCGTACCCGGGTGGATGCATACGGCGTCGGCATTTTTGGTGGCGATCGGCACGTCGGCGTCGGCGTTCTGGATTCTGGCTCTCAATTCCTGGATGCAGACGCCCCGGGGATTCGAAATCATCGACGGGCAACTACACGCAGCCGACTGGTGGGCGATCATCTTCAACCCAAGTTTTCCGTACCGGCTGACGCACATGATGATCGCCTCCGGGTTGACGGCGGCCTTCCTGATCGCCGGCATCTCGGCGCTGCAGTTGCTGCGCAAGCCGCAGTTCGTGCCGGCGCGACGGATGCTTCGGGTGGGCATCGTGATTGCGGCGGTGCTGACGCCGGTGCAGATCCTGGTGGGCGACCTTCATGGACTCAACTCGCTCGAGCACCAGCCGGCGAAGGTCGCTGCTATCGAAGGCATCTGGGAAACCGAGCGCGGCGTGCCGCTGCTCCTGTTCGCCATGCCGAACGGCAAGGAGCGCCGCAACGACTATGCGGTCGCCATCCCCCGGGGTGCCAGCCTGATCCTGACCCATGAGTTGGACGGCGAGCTCAAAGGCCTGAACGAGTTCGGCGACAAGCACCCGCCGGTCGCCACAGTGTTCTGGAGCTTTCGCGTCATGGTCGGAGTGGGCGTGCTGATGCTGACGCTGTCGTGGCTGGGTGCCGGGTATCTGCTGTGGCGCCGCGAGATTCCGCGCCGGATGCTGCAGGGTTTTGCCGTCATGGCGTTCTCGGGATGGGTGGCCGTGCTGGCGGGTTGGCTCACCACCGAAATCGGCCGCCAGCCCTACGTCGTGTACGGCGTGATCACCACCGCCGAAACCGCGTCGGACGTGCCGGGTCCGTACATTGCCATCACGCTCGTCAGTTATCTGGTCGTGTATACGTTGCTGTTGATTTCCTACATGGTGGTACTCACCCAGCTCGCGCTCAAGGAGGCGGACGGCGACGAAAACCGGCAATTGTCGCGCGGCGCGCTCCAGCCCGCCGCTGCGCCTGGACAATGACCACCATGCAGCTCGACCTTCCTTTCATCTTCATGGCGCTGATGGGCCTTGCCATCCTCGCCTACGTGATCCTCGACGGCTTCGATCTCGGCGTGGGAATCCTGCTGCCGCTGGCAACGCGTGAGCAGCAGGACATGATGGTCGCGTCGATCGGCCCATTCTGGGACGCCAACGAGACCTGGCTGGTGCTCGGTGTGGGAATCCTGCTGGTGGCGTTCCCGCATGCTCACGGCGTCATCCTGTCATCGCTCTACCTGGAAGTCGCTTTGATGCTGATCGCGCTCATCCTGCGCGGCGTGGCTTTCGAGTTCCGCGTGAAGGCGTCTGGCTGGCATCAGGAGGCATGGAACCGGCTGTTCTTCGTCGGCTCGCTGGGCGCGGCGATCGCTCAGGGGATGATGCTTGCCGGCGTCATAACCGGGTTCGAGGAAGGCGTTTTTTTTGTTGCCTTCAGACTTCTGGTGGGCCTGGGGCTGGCCGGCGGTTACGCGCTGCTGGGCTCGACTTGGCTGGTGATCAAGACCGAGAACGATCTGCACGCGCGGGCGCTGCGCTGGGGAATGTTTGCCGTGATGCTGACTGCGGCAGGAGTCGCGGCGATCAGTCTGGCGACGCCATTCATGCACGCAGGCATCATGGAGAAATGGTTCTCCTGGCCGCGCTTCCTGTGGCTGGCGCCATTGCCGCTGCTCACCGCCGCCGCATGCGCCGGCATTCTGGTGTCGCTGATCCGGCTGCGGCGGGGAGACGCGCGGCGCGAATGGCTGCCCTTCGTACTGTCGGTGTGGGTGTTCGTGTTCGCGTTCGCCGGGCTCGCCTACAGTCTGTTTCCCTACCTGGTGGTGGACCGGATGACCTTCAGGGAGGCGGCTGCCGCGGAGTCGTCGCTGAAGTTCGTATTCGTCGGCACGTGTTTTGTGCTGCCGATGATCGTGGCCTACACCGTTTTCTCGTACCGCGTGTTCTGGGGGAAGGCCCGGTCACTTACGTACGGCGATTGAAGCCGTGACGGCGTGACGATCGTGACGACGTGACGGAGAAAAAACGGAAATGCGGAGTTCAGTGAATGCGAAGGACGTGTGGTCTTGACAGATTTTTCTGTACAGCACCCGGTAGACGTTGGTCATTGTGGGGACGATACGCAAGGCGTTGCTTCTACCTCGTCACGATCGTCACGTCGTCACGGGTTTTTACGGAAGCTTGATCTTCCCGCCCCCGGGGCTGCCGAGCCCGGGCGGGATCCCGTCGGGGATGACGATCGAGGAACTCTGCTGTCGGCGCAATTCCTGCAATTCCCTCACTGCGCGCTCGACTGCGACCTGCGCAACTTCGGCGAACTTCGTTGCGGCATTGCCGAGCGAATCGGCTTCGATTTCGAAGGCAAGCGGCAGCGCGCCTACCGGCGTCATGAGCTGCGTTTCGCCGACGTAGATGACCTTGCGGCCGGCGTCGGTGGAGCCGTCCCTTTTCACCGGCGCCATGACGCGAATGGTGCCGACCTTGCGATCGGTGAAGATCTCCTCGCGATATAGGTTCGCGGGATCCATTTTCAGTTCGGGTGCGTTGTCTGCGGCCACGGTGGAATTCCTGTGCATGCGAGTCGAACAATAAGAGAATTATCCCACGACTTTGCAGCACGGTGTCCGGTGAACGCGGGAAAGGGCGTTACACTTCTGCAGTCATCCTTCACCCTTCACCCTTCACCCCTTACCCTTCACCCTTCACCCTTCACCCTTCACCCTTCACCCTTCACCCCTCACCCTTCACCCTTCACCCTTCACCCTTCACCCTTCACCCTTCACCCTTCACCCTTCACCCTTGACCGCTCGATGCTCGCCTACCGACATCTTTTTCATGCCGGCAACTTTGCCGATGTGTTCAAGCACTCGCTGCTGACGCAGCTCGTGCTCGTGCTGGAAAAAAAGGACAAGCCCTTCTTCGTGCTCGACACGCACGCCGGAATCGGGCTTTACGACCTGACGCACCCCTGGGCGCAAAAGAACGCGGAATACAAGGACGGCATCGCGCTGCTGTGGGAGCGCAAGGACGTACCCAACACGATGGTGCCGTATCTCGAGGCGGTGCGCGCGGAAAACGTGCACGGCACGCTGCGCTTCTATCCCGGCTCGCCGCGGATCGTTCGCCGGCTGCTCCGGCCGAACGACCGCATGGTGCTGATCGAACTCAACAGGAAGGACTGTGAAGAACTGGAGACGCTTTTTCGCGGCGACAGGCAGGTGATGGTGCGCATGATGGATGGCTACCAGGCGCTCAGAGCGTTCCTGCCGCCCAAGGAACGCCGCGGACTGGTGTTCATCGATTCCTCCTTCGACCGCGCGCAGGAGTTCAGGCGCCTGACCGAAGGCCTCGTCGAGGCTCACCGGCGGTTCGCGACCGGGGTGTACGGGCTGTGGTATCCGATGATGGAACCGACCGCAATGCGGGGATTCGAGCGCGGCATGTTGGCAACGGGCATACCCAGGATTCTGCAGATGGAACTCTCGGTGAGTGCAGACGATTTGGGCGGACACATGCGTGGCTGCGGGTTGCTGGTCGTGAACCCGCCGTTTGGGTACGAGGAAATTGCGCGGTCCATTTTGGACTGGCTGTGGCCGGTACTGTCGCGGGACCGGGACGGTGGGCATACGCTGAGGTGGCTGGCGGGGGAGTGAAGAGCAAGGATGAAGGACACCTCTACCCGGAGGGTATGAAGGCGACAACACGCCCGGACGGCTTGTTACGTGGGAGGCAAGTCCGCGAGGGAAGGCCAGCGATTGAGCAGGAATGGGTTTGGTTGGCGCGTCCCAATTCGGGGCAGTTCTGCCCCAATTTAGGGCAGGTTGATGCGGAATCGGCGCCGAAACGGTCCATTCCGGGGGATAAACGGGGTTTCGCCAGGCCGGCGGGCGTGGCCCGATTTATGCGAGAACGAAGGCAAGATCTAAAAACCGTTATCTTGTTGCCCGAGTCGCGGGGGGAGCTCCGGGTCGGAAAAGCCGACTATGGATCACGCTGCTCTCGCTTCGCTGGTGACGGATCTGTTGACCACCATTCACCTGCTGTCGGGTTATCCGGCGGTTTCCGTCCAGCCCGAAATTCATCGGTTACCCCAGTCGGCGATCGCGGAAAAAGTCTGCCACAAACCCTGTGGCGTGCGCGCCTACTACCGTCCGGATTGGGGCGTCCTCCTCGACGAGTCTCTGAACGTGGAATCGGACTCCTTCGACCGTTCGATCCTGCTGCACGAACTGGTTCACCATGTGCAGGCCGCAAGGGGGCGGTTCGACACAATGCCGAGCGCATGCGATCGCTGGAACGCGGCAGAGCGCGAGGCCTATTTCCTGCAAAACCAGTTTCTCGCCGGAGCACACAGCGCGAAGCACGTGGCCATGTCCGGCTGGGTTGCGCGTTGCGACGGAATAGATTCCCCGCCAGGAAACCGTCATTGAACGGTGATGATCCGACCGGGTCACTACGGGGAGCCGCCGGCAACTAGGCCGGTGAAACGCGATGCCGATTGAATGCCCACAGGGGGAGACTAACCAGGCGAAGGAGCTGCCACGGAACCGTCCTCACTGACCTCACTGATGGTCGAATTATTCACTGCGATCAGGGTCCTGTCCGGGTATCCCAGCCCGGACGTCTTGCCGCAAATCCACCGCGTCTCAGCAATCGAAATGCAGCAGAAAATCTGCGGCGGCCGCTCCTGTGCAGTCAAAGCGTTTTACCATCCGGAGTGGGGCGTCTACGTGGACGAGGCGCTCGACATCCAGAACAATGCTTTCGACCGCTCCATCCTCGTGCACGAACTGGTGCACCACCTGCAGAAGACCACCGGCAAGTTCGACGCCGTGCCGAACTTCTGCATCCGGCGCAATGCCCAGGAACTGGAGGCCTACGAGATCCAGAATCGCTACCTTGCCGGCCGGGGCGCATCTCGTCGCGCGCTCGCGATGGGCTGGTCGGGAAAGTGCAAGGACGAGGACACTGCGCAGTGATCGTGACGCCAGAATCTGCCGCGCGAACGCGCCGGAAAGTTGAGGAGCCTGGCTGCGGTTTCCCGCACCCCATTGAAAAATTGAACTTTCCCCCGCCGTTGGGTGTCGCATATGTACTACACCGAACAGATCGCGACTTAACTTTACATGCCCGGCGGCGGAGGGACGCCGGTTTGGAGAGTCCCCATGGACCCAGCCTCTTTGTCCTCTCTGGTTGCCGAACTCTTCGCAGCCATCCAACTGTTGTCCGGCTATGCGCCGCCGACTCTGCCGCCCGAAGTCCACCGGGTACCCCAAGCCGAAATCCAGGAGCAGTTCTGCCACCGGCCCTGTCGAGTGCGGGCTGCATATGACGCCACTCTAGGCGTCTTTATCGATGAAAACCTCGACGTCGCGAACAACACCTTCGACCGTTCGATTCTTCTCCACGAGTTGGTGCACCACGCTCAGGCGGTGAGCGGCCGTTTCGATATGGGGTCGAGCGATTGCATGCGGCGCAATTCGGCGGAGCACGAAGCCTATTTCATCCAGAATCACTACTTGATGGAAATGAACAACGGGAGCCGCGTATCGATGACGGGCTGGGCCGCGCGCTGCAATGACGCGGAAGTCCCGACGCCCACGATTCGGTAAGTTGAAATCGGCTCATGGCCACAGTGACCACCTGATAAGGCTCGAATCTTGCGTGAACAGGAATAACAGGCGACAAACAGGCAACACAACAGTCCAGCGCAATCGGGGAGAGGGCGCCGGGCCAAAGGAACCCAATGGATCAGTCTTCCCTTTCCTCCCTTGTCGTCGAACTTTTTATGGCGATACAGTCACTTGCAGGCTATCCGGTACCGCAATCCGGTCCCGAAATCCACCTCGTTCCACATGCGGTGATCGAGCAAAAAATCTGCCGCAGCCAGTGCAATCGCATCAAGGCCTTCTACCACCCGGACTGGGGTGTGTATCTGGACGAATCACTCAATCTGGCGGGTGACGCTTTCGATCGATCGATTCTTTTGCATGAACTGATACACCACGTACAGCACTCTGAAGGTGCGTACGGAATGCTGCCGTCGGACTGCGAACGCCGCAATGCCGAAGAGCACGAAGCCTACATGGTTCAGAACAAGTACCTGGCGGCTATCGGCGATCCGCGCAGAATCCCGGTCGGCGCGTTGATGGGTCGGTGCAGGAACTAAAGCAGCGACTCGGGCTGGCCTGACCGGCCCGCCGAACCTGTAGAGCGGAACGCAGCCGCCTCTTTACGTTTCAACTCTTGCTGCTTTTCTCGCCCGCTGGCGGGCCAGTATGGCCACCGTATTGGTGACACAAAGCAGGTGCGCGGATCTTGCGCACGAAGTGATCCGGGTACCTGTCGAGTTCGCTGTCGGCGGACGCTATTCACCAGAGATGTTTGAACAGGGCGATGCGGCTTTGCATCCCGGTCAGCCCGTTACTTTCATTCCCCTCTGCACTCCGGGTCGCGAGCCGATTGCAGCCCCCCAGCGTTGCAGATTGACAAATCCTCCGGCCTGGTCGATCAGTGCCTTGCGCGCCGCAAAGTTCGGATACAGCATGATGTCCGCAACGGAAAATTCTTCCGCGAGATACTGGCGCGCCGCCAACTGCGCATCGCATACTGCGAAAAAGCCGAGCAACCGTTGCTTGAAATACTCTGTGTTCGCGGCAATCTTTTCCGGGACGCTCGTTTCCACGCGAAAGATCGTACCGCTGGTGCCGGCGATGTCGCTCGCCGCCTGCATCGTCCACTGCATGGCCAGCGCCCGCCGTGCGGCATCCTTCGGCAGGAACTTGCCGGATTTCTCCGCAGCATAAAGGATGATCGCTCCCGACTGCGAAAGCGTGAGCGGTTTGCCGCCGGGGCCGTCGGAGTCGACGATCACCGGAATCAGGCCGGCAGGATTGAGCTTCAGGAATTCAGGGGTGCGCTGTTCGCCCTTGGCAAGGTCCACCTTGTGTGTCCGGTAAGGCAGTCCGGTTTCCTCCAATACCACTGCGGCGCGCAATCCGTTAGAGGTCGGCGCAAAGTAAAGTTCGATCATGTGGTCGTCTCCGTTGTTGTCGAGTTGCTTCGGGGGCTCAGTCTAGCGTGAGTCCATGGTTCGCGGTGTGCCCGCCACCACCCACGGGTAACTGCTTGGCACACGGTTCCCGGTTAGAATTTCTACCGGACCGTTTGACCCCCCCAGCCATTCCTTGGTGACAGAAAAGTCGATGAAAGAACTGCGGACCCTCGTTGCCATCATGTTTCTCGGCATTGCGGCGAGCCCTGTCGGTGCGCAACCGGAGAAGTCCGCTGTGACCATCGCCGTCGGCGGCAAGGCATCGCTTTACTACCTGCCGCTGTCCCTCGCCGAGCGGCTCGGCTACTTCGCGGACGAAGGTGTGAAGGTGGAGATCCTGGACTTCGCCGGCGGTGCGAAATCGCTGCAGGCGCTGATGGGCGGCAGCGCCGATGTCGTCTCCGGCGGCTTCGATCACGTGCTGGTGATGCGCGCGCGCGGGCAGAAACTCAAGGCGTTCGTGCTGCAAATCGCCACGCCGGCGATTTCGCTGGGGGTGGCGAAGAAGCACGCGGCAAAGTTCCGCTCGCCGAAGGACCTCAAGGGCATGAAGATCGGCGTGACCGCGCCGGGATCGAGCACCCATGCGTTCGTCAACCATCTGCTGGCATCAGCGGGCCTGTCCTCCGACGACGTCTCCATCATCGGCGTGGGCTCCGGTCCGGGTGCGGTCGCGGCGATGCAGGCCGGACACCTGGACGCGATCGCCAATATCGAGCCGACCATCACGCTGCTGGAAAACTCCGGCACCATCCAGGTCATGATTGAAACGGTAACGGTGCAGGGCGCCACGGCGGTGTTCGGCAGCCCCTTGCCGGCGGGATCGCTGTACACGCGCGAGGATTTCGTCACGGCCAATCCGAAGACGGTGCAGGCGCTGACCAACGCGATGGTGCGGGCGCTTAAGTGGCTGAACGCCGCTTCGGCGGACGATGTCGCCAACGCCGTACCCCCTGAGTATTTGCTGGGGGACCGCGCGCTGTACCTGGCTGCGCTGAAAAGAATGCGCGAAAGCTACTCGAAGGACGGCCTGTTCCCGTCCTCAGGGGTCGAGGCGCAGCACAAGGTACTGATCGGCTTCGAGCCCGCCGTAAGGGACGCGAAGGATCTGAATCCCGCCGATTCTTATACCAACGAGTTCGTGCGCAGAGTCCGGGAAAAATACAGGTAGTGAGGTAGGTAAGGGGTCAGCGCGCCGCGCTGAGTGTCCAAAAATCGCAGCCAAAGCCTCCATGGCCAGCCCAAGCGGAACCTTCAGTCCGAGCTCTTCCTCAGCGCTGCAGGCTAATTCCACACCCCCACTTGAGCCCTCCCGCGACACGTGATACGGTCGCATTCCCTATCCGTCAACCCGCTTCTTCTCGGGTTCCGTGGAGCTGCATGAAGTATCCAATCTCAATCATAGCGATGCTGCTGGCGATCGTGCCGATGACGGCCACGGCACAGACCGACCCGCACCGACCGATCCGGCCAAGGAAATCTTCGACCAGATGTGCGCCGGCTGCCATGGCTACCGGGGTAGACGGAGGCGAAGGACACCGAGGCGGGTTCGTCCCGCACATCGGCACGCTGGCCAACAAGGAGTACATGAGCCAGGTGCCGGACGACTATCTCATGTTGATCATCAAGAAGGGGGGCGCCTACATGGGAAAGATCGCGACCATGCCCGCGTGGGAGAAACGGCTGAGCGACGATGAGATCCGAAGGCATCGTCGCCCACATTCGGACGTTCTGAGTCTCGAACCGATCCCGTTGTGTCATCGCATTGGCCACGACGGAGAGGCATTGCGAAGGATCTGAGTGGTTGGTGTGTGAGTAGTACGGCAAGTGAAGTGGAATTTCAACCGAGGACGGGAGGAGAGGAAAATGAGAATACCAATATACGCGGCAATACTCGCACTGGCAGTGGGGTCCGTATCGGGGTCCGCTTTCGCCCAGGATCGCGCAAAGGCGGAGCCGGGCGGTCCGGCCGGCAAATGGTCGACGCGCACGCCCGTCACGCCGGACCCGAGCAAGATCAAGGTTCCACCGGGCTACAAGGTCGGCGTGTTCGCCTCCGGCCTCGATACGATCACGTCGATCACGGTCGACAAGAACGACAACGTCTGGGTCGCCATTTCGGGCAACACCTTCGGCTTCCCGCCGGAAGGCATCGACAAGCCGCACGTGAAGATCTTCGACAAGTCCGGCAAGCTGATCAAGGACAACGTCGGTCTGGGCATGTTCAAGTCCTTTGCCCTGAACGAAATCGGCTATTGCGCGGAGAACGGCCGCACCTACGTCGGCGACTACAGCTACGGCATCTGGGAAATCGACGGCGTGAACGGCACGCCCAAGCTGATCATGAACGAGGTTCCGATCGGTGACCACGCGCTCGGCGGCATCACCTGCCGGGACGGCTGGCTGTACTACGCGGTGGGCGCTCCGACCAATTCGGGCTTTTCCGATCCGGACATCCATGGCTGGACGGATGCGGTCGATCCCTACTGGGAAAAGCGCACGCCCGCCGGAGTTCCCGCGCTGCCGCGCGATCCGCCCTGCCGGGACATCGTGCTGACGGGGCTCAACATCCGCGACAAGCGAGGGCAACCTCACGGGCGCGTACCTGCCCAAGGGCACGCCGTCCAAGCCGGGTCAGGTGATCAAGGCGCAAAAGCCCTGCGGCGGCGCCATTCACCGGGCGAAGCTGAAGCCCGACAGCAGCTACACGCGTGACGACTGGGAAGTGTATGCGATGGGACTGCGCAACTCGTCCGGTGTCGCCTTCGGCCCCAAGGGCTCGCGCTTCGAGAAGGCCCTGGCCGTCAGCGACAACGGGCACAACGACAAGGGCAATCGCCGCGTCGCCAACGCCGCCGAGCGGCTCTTCGTCTTCACCGAGAAGGGTCAGGACGCGGGCTTCCCGGACAAGGATGGCGACAACTTCGTGAACATCAAGCGCTCCGGGCCTGACGTCTATCGCGGCAACAAGTTCGACAGCACGCGGCCGAATCCCCAGCTGTACATCGGGGACAAGCCGTTCGTTCCGACGCTGCCGCCCTATCGCTTCATCGACCATTCGATCGGGGTTCGCGGCACGCCGCTGATCATCGCCAATCCCAACCCCAACGGCTACGTCAACCCGGTGCTGGAATGGGACACCAACAACCCGATGGACGGATTGGCCTGGGCGCCGAAGGCCTTCGGTGCAGGCGGATACGATCTACACCGCGGTGTTCGGCATCATCGACAACGGTCCGGAAAGCCTGCGTCCGATGTGGCCGGCGATCGTGAAGGTCGAGTTCCTCAACCCGACCGGCGTCAAGTGGTCGATCTTCGCCGAGAACATCGATCCGGGTCCCAATGCCTACCAGAAGAAGGAAAACCGGGGCGGGTTCGAGCGCACCAACGACGTCGAGTTCAGCAACGATGGCAAGACGATGTACGTTGCGGACTACGGCGAGCTCTACGTGAACTACCAGATGGAATCGCCGTTCTACACGACGCCGAAATCCGCGGTCGTCTGGACCATCACGAAGGAGTAGGTCAGGTCAGTTCTTCCCATCCCGGCGGCTGCGGCCGGGATGGGAATTTTTCACTACCCGGTTTCCCTCCGGGCGATTCAAGCGTCCAGGGACACGGACGGCGAACGCCATCCGCAGCGCGCTAGCAACGCCGATGACCGGTAACTACCGGGTCGTGCCGGTGAGCTCTTCGCGCAATTCCAGAAGAATCGGATCTGACGCCACGTTCACACCGTTCACCGTCACCGTGGCCGCGAACGTTCCGTCGTCCAGTTCGCGCAGATCATGCAGCACGATGTGCTTGTGCTGGTGGATCATGCTGGCGAGCAAGGCATTGAGGCGGTCGCGCACCGCGATGGAACCGGCATCGTCGCCGGGCATTCGCGAAACGCCATCGGGACGCACGCGATACAGTGACTCTGCCAGAAGGATCCAGCGATTCGATCCAGAACCGGCACCAGCCCGCCGCCTCACAGCCGCGAAACTGGGCCTCCACCGGTGCGGCGTGCCCTGGGTAGGGTGCCGGTGGTTCCGCGCGAATTGTCATTGGCACGGACAACAAGCCGAGCAATGCGGCGCCGGCAGCGAGCAACGTGGTGACGCTTTGAGGACAAAAAGCATGAACGGAGTTATATCAGAATCCACTTTCGGTAGTCAGGAACGAAGTGCCCGATTCCTCCAGCCCGAAGCAACGTCGGGCCGGTAGAATAGCGCCCATTGACGGGTACTCGCGGCTAATGCCTGCCTGTCGAAGTAATCGATCGTCTGCCTGCACCCATGCCCAAGTCCATTCACGATGTCATCCGAATCCGCGGCGCGCGCCAGAATAACCTCAAGAATCTCGATCTCGATCTGCGGCTGAATGAATTGCTGGTCGTGACCGGCGTGTCTGGTTCCGGCAAGTCGTCGCTGGTGTTCGACACCCTCTATGCCGAGGGCCAGCGCCGTTATGTGGAGACATTTTCTCCGTACGCGCGCCAGTTTTTGGATCGCATGGACAAACCCCAGGTCGATCGCATCGACGGCATTCCGCCGGCCATCGCCATCGACCAGACCAACCCGGTCCGTACTTCGCGATCCACCGTCGGAACGATGACGGAACTGGCCGATCACCTGAAACTGCTGTTTGCCCGTGCATCGCAGCTTTATTGCCGCGGCTGCTCGCGGCCGGTGCGCCGCGACAATCCCGACTCAATTTACGCCGACCTGCGGGCGAGGGCGCAACAGGCCGGCGATCCGCGGCTGGTGATTACCTTCCCGGTCGAAATTCCGAAGAATTTCTCCGAGGAAGAAATCCTCAAGTTGCTCCAGGGCCAGGGCTACACGCGCATCCATTCGCATGCGCAGGATCGGCTGGAAGTCGTGCAGGACCGCTTGCGCATGTCGTCGGCAGAACGCGCGCGCGTCATCGAAGCTCTGGAAGCCGCACTGCGCGTGGGTAATGGCCATGTCGTCGTACATCCGCTTGCTATCGACGAAAGTTCCAAAGAGGATTCCCTCGCCCCTCGTCCCTCGCCCCTCGTCCCTGCAAAGCCGTGGAAATTTTCCACGGCTTTGCATTGCCCCGACTGCGACATCCACTATCGCGAACCGAGCCAGAGTGCGTTCTCGTTCAATTCACCGGTCGGCGCCTGCGACACCTGCCGCGGCTTCGGTCGCGTCATCGGCGTGGATTACGGGCTGGTGATCCCAGACGAAACGAAGACCCTGGGTGGCGGCGCCGTGAAACCGTGGCAGACGCAGAGCTTCAAGGAATGCCAGGACGATCTCGTCAAGTACGCGAAGAAGCGCGGCATCCCGCTCGACAAACCATGGCGCGCGTTGAGCGCAGCGCAAAAGAGCTGGGTTATCGAGGGCGAGCCGGATTGGGTGAACTGGAAGGAATCCTGGCCCGGCGTCTGGTATGGCGTGCAGCACTACTTCGACTGGCTGGAGAGCAAGGCGTACAAGATGCATATCCGCGTGCTGCTGTCGCGCTATCGCGCGTACACGCCGTGCACGGCTTGCGAAGGCAGCCGCCTGAAGCCCGATGCGCTGTTGTGGCGGGTCGGCAACAAGCAGGACGCGGATGCCGTGCTCGAGCCCAGCATGCGCTATCGCCCGAAGGATGTGGCATGGAACGATGCGCAACTGCACGACGTGCCCGGCCTGACCATCCACGATCTGATGCAACTACCGGTGGATCGCTGCGCGCGGTTTTTCGCATCGGTACATCTTCCCAGCGTCGTTCTGGACGAAGCAACGGAGTTGCTGCTCGGCGAGACCCGCACAAGGCTTTCCTACCTCCAGGAAGTCGGACTCGGTTACCTTACGCTCGACCGCCAGTCGCGCACGCTGTCCGGCGGCGAAGTCCAGCGCATCAACCTCACCACCGCGCTCGGCACATCGCTGACAAATACCTTGTTCGTGCTCGATGAACCGTCAATCGGCCTGCACCCCCGCGACATGGGTCGCGTGATTGCCGTCATGCAGAAACTGCGCGACGCCGGCAATTCGCTGGTGGTGGTCGAGCACGATCCGCAGATCATGTTCGCGGCCGATCGCATACTCGACATGGGACCGGGACCGGGCGAGAAGGGCGGCGAGATCGTGTTCTTCGACCGGCCGGCCGCACTCGAAGCCAGTTCTGGTTCGCTGACCGGCGAATACCTGCGCGGCCGCCGGCGCGCCGACGCCGGGTTGAAACACATGCCGGTGAAGCCCGAAGATCCGAGGTTGGAAGTCCTCGGCGCGGCGGAGCATAACCTCAAGGGCATCGACGTCGCGATTCCGCTCAACCGGATGGTGTGCGTGAGCGGTGTATCGGGCTCCGGGAAATCCACGCTTGTGCAGGATGTTCTGTACCCTGCACTGCTGAAACACAAGGGCAAGCCCACCGAAGCGGCGGGCGCGCACAAGGCGCTGGCCGGCGTGGACCTGATCGGTGATGTGGTCATGGTGGACCAGACGCCGATCGGGCGTACCACGCGTTCCAATCCGGCGAGTTACGTGGGAGCCTTCGACGCGATCCGCGACCTGTTCGCGAAGTCGCTCACGGCGAAGGAACGTGCCTACAAACCCGGCATGTTCAGCTTCAATTCCGGCGATGGACGTTGTCCGACTTGCGGCGGCAACGGCTTCGAGCACGTCGAGATGCAATTCCTGTCCGACGTCTACCTGCGCTGCCCCGATTGCGACGGACGCCGCTACCGGCCGGAGATTCTCGAAGTGACCATCGCGCCCGACGGCAAGCAGGCGAAAAGCATTGCGGACGTACTCGATCTCACGGTGTCGGAAGCGGTGGACTATTTCGCGAACTCTCCGGAGGTGCTGCGCCGGCTGAAGCCTCTCGCCGACGTGGGCCTGGAATACTTGAGGCTCGGCCAGCCGGTACCCACACTTTCCGGCGGCGAAGCACAGCGTCTGAAATTGGCAAAACACCTTGCACCTCAACCCACCCACCTCACCCCATCCCTCTCCCCCCTGACCTCACCCCGCCCCTCTCCACAAGTGGAGAGGGAGGAAAGGTCAAGATGCGGAGAGGGTGACAAGGAACAGGGCGCCCACTCAACAGCCATCGGTTCTCGCTCCCTCTCCGCCGCGCGTAAGCGTGGGGGAGAGGGCAGGGGTGAGGTGGCAGGATCGCTCTTTCTTTTCGACGAACCGACCACCGGCCTGCACTTCGAGGACATTGCGAAACTGCTGAGTTCGTTCCGGCAACTGGTGGGCGCCGGGCATTCGCTGCTGGTGATCGAGCACAACCTCGACGTGATTGCAGCGTGCGACTGGATCATCGACCTCGGCCCCGAGGGGGGTGAGGCGGGTGGCGAGATCGTCAGCATGGGCACGCCGGAACAGATCAAGCGCGATGCCAAATCGCACACCGGCATTGCCTTATCCCGGTACGAACAAGCGTTACGGGAGGGGACGATCGGGCAGCTCGGCAAAGCTGATGCGGAGTCGGCGCCTCACGCTTCGCGCCTCGCGCCTCACGCCATCGAGATCCACAACGCGCGCGAACACAATCTGAAGAACATCAATCTCTCGCTTCCGCGCGGCAAGTTCACCGTGATCACCGGCGTGTCTGGCAGCGGCAAATCCACGCTCGCATTCGACATCGTGTTTGCCGAAGGCCAGCGCCGTTATCTGGAATCCCTGAACGCCTATGCCAGGCAGTTCGTGCAAGTCGCTTCGCGTCCGGATGTGGATGCGATCTACGGCATCCCGCCGACAGTGGCGATCGAGCAACGCACCAGCCGCGGCGGGCGCAAGAGCACGGTCGGCACGCTGACCGAGATCCATCATTTCCTGCGCCTGCTGTTCGTGAAGCTGGGCACGCAGCATTGTCCCGACTGCATGGTGCCGATCGAACCGCAAAGTCCCGATGCGATCGCGGCGCGCATCATGCGCGACTACAAAGGCCGGCACGTCGGACTGCTCGCGCCGCTGGTGGTGAATCGCAAGGGCGTTTACACGGATCTTGCAAAGTGGGCCAACAACAAGGGCTTTCCGACTTTGCGTGTGGATGGTGAATTCCTGCCGACGCAGAAATTTCCGCGCATCGACCGATTCAAGGAGCATTCGATCGAATTGCCGGTTGCGGACCTGCATGTCAGTGCCGCGGATGAAAAGGTATTGCGCGAGGGCTTGAAGCTTGCGCTCGATCACGGCAAGGGCTTGGCGCACGTGATCGCGCCGCTCGACGGCTTGATGACCGGCCAGGGCAAGGTGTCCGAAACCGTGTTCTCGACCAAGCGTGCCTGTCCATCTTGCGCGCGCAGTTTTCCGGAGCTCGATCCGCGCCTGTTTTCCTACAATTCCAAGCACGGCTGGTGCGCTGCCTGCTATGGCACTGGATTGCAACTCGAAGCGGTAGGTTGGGATGAGGAGCGCTCGCGCACCGGCACCGAGGACAACGTGCTGGACTCGTGGATCGAATGGTTGCAGGTCGATGAGCCCTGCCCTGATTGCGAGGGCAGGCGGCTCAACCCCGAAGCGCTCGCCGTATTGTGGCGCGATCGTTCGATTGCCGATTACGGAATGCTGCCGGTCGCCAAACTGGCGGACCTGGTTTCGAGGCTGAATCTCGAGGGACGCGAACTGGAGATTGCACGCGACCTGGTGGCGGAACTGAAAAGCCGCCTGGGTTTCCTGTCGGAAGTGGGTCTCGGCTACCTGACATTGGACCGCTCGGCACCGACCCTGTCTGGCGGCGAGGCGCAACGCATCCGGCTGGCTGCGCAACTTGGCTCGAATCTGCGCGGGGTTTGCTACATCCTGGACGAACCGACCATCGGCCTGCATCCGCGCGACAACCAGATTCTTCTGAGTACGCTGGAGAAGCTGGAGAAAAAGGGCAACACCTTGCTGGTCGTGGAGCATGACGAAGACACCATCCGGCGTGCGCATCATGTGGTCGATCTCGGACCAGGGGCAGGCCGTCTGGGCGGCGAGGTGATCGCGGAGGGGAACGTCGAGCAATTGATGCGCTCGCCAAGGTCGCTGACCGGGAAGTTCCTCGCTCATCCACTGCTGCATCCCCTGCAGCGCTGGCGTCCGACCGATAATCGTACGCCGGCGATCCAGATGAACGGCGCGAAACTGCACAACCTGAAAAGCATCGATGTGGGTTTCCCGCTTGCGCGGCTCAGCGTCGTCACCGGCGTGTCCGGAAGCGGCAAGTCCACGCTGGCGCGCGACATCCTGCACGACAATCTGGCCGCCCTGGTCGGCGAGAGGAACAAACGGAACAAGAACGCCTTCGAGCCGGCCGGATGCAAATCCCTCAAAGGCTGGGAGACGATTGACCGTGTGCTCGAGGTCGACCAGACACCGATCGGCAAGACGCCGCGCTCCTGCCCGGCGACTTATGTGGGATTCTGGGATGCGATCCGCAAGCTGTTCGCCGGTACGCAGGAGGCCCGCATGCGCGGTTTCGATGCAGGCCGCTTCTCCTTCAATACTGCGGGCGGCCGCTGCGATGCCTGCGAGGGGCAGGGCATGCAGAAGATAGAGATGAGCTTCCTGCCTGACGTGAAAGTGGCCTGCGATGTCTGCAACGGCGCGCGCTTCAACCCCGAAACGCTGGCAGTGCACTACAAAGGCAAGTCGATCGGCGAGGTGCTGATGATGAGCGTGGACGAGGCGGTGGAGTTCTTTTCGGCGCACGCGTCGATCCACCATGCCCTGCGCCTGCTTCAGGACGTGGGACTGGGCTATCTCACCCTCGGCCAGCAAAGCCCGACGCTGTCGGGTGGCGAAGCGCAAAGGATCAAGCTCGTCACCGAGTTAGCGAAAGTGCGCTCACCCTACCCCAACCCTCTTCACATGAAACGTGGAGCGGAAGCAAAAAAGAGGATCGCTTCCACCTCCAACTCCCTCTCCCCCGGAAGTTTGGGGGAGAGGGCAGGGGTGAGGGGGTATACCCTGTACGTGCTTGACGAGCCGACTGTTGGTTTACACATGGCGGACGTGGAAAGACTCATTCGCGTGCTGCACAGGTTGGTGGATGCCGGCAATACCGTGGTGGTGATCGAGCACAATCTCGACGTGATGGCCGATGCAGACTGGCTGATCGATTTGGGCCCGGAGGGCGGCGACGGTGGCGGCCGCGTGGTGGCAATGGGTCCGCCCGAATCGATCGCGAGACAGCCGGCAACGTCGCACACCGCGAAAGTGCTGGCAAACTTCCTGCGGGAGCGCAGCCGCGCCTTCCCAGTGGCTGCGGTATCATGAAGGTCCGCGCGACTCGAGTCATTGCGCAATGGTGCCGTTAAACGCTCACGCCGGGCATTGTTCGATACCGGTCAATCCGGTTGGCCGGAACGAAGCCACCAGTCTGTCTCACCCGTTCCGATAAGATAATTCAATGTCGCAAGATGACAAGGTTGAGAATGCCTCGCACGAAACAGACGAGTTCCTGACGCGCTCGCGGACGGAGATCGCGAGGATTCTCCTTGAAGTTTCCCGCCAGGGCACAGCGGTTACGGCGACTCTGGATCACGACCAGCAGTTGTTCATCACCCGCATCCTGCAGGTGGACGCCGAGTCCGGCCGCTTTCTGATCGCCTACAGCTCGAGCAAGGCGGCCAATTCCACCTTGCTCGACGCCAGCGCGATCGTGCTGCACATTGACGTCGGCCGCTCGCATATCGTGTTTCGTGCATCTTCGCCGGTCGATGTCGCCAATGAGGACCGGCCCGGGATCAGATTGGATTTCCCGGACTATCTGGTCCGGCACCGGCAGCGCGCTCACCCGCGCTTCAAGATTCCTTCACAAATGAGGTTGAAATGCATTGTCGAATGCCCGGGATTCCTGCCCTTCGAACTCGAGGTGGTTGACATCAGTCTGGAAGGCCAGGGAATGATGCTCCCGGACCTCGGCATCATGCTGGATCCCGGCACGATTCTGCAAAACTGCAGAATCATTTATCCGGGGCGCCGGCCGATCCTGATCGATCTGGAAATTCGCTATTCGAAAACGCTGTTGCAACCGGACGGTTCCCAGCGACGCCGTGTCGGCTGCCGATTCCTCGGCAACGCCAGCGATATCGCAGACCTGGTAAAGATGTTCAGCGTCAGACTTGAGGACATCCCCTGACCCGGGATCGCGACTTGCGGCGCGGGTCTGAAACCCAGCCGCAGCGGCGGTAGTTTGGCGCGCCGTCCGTCGTGTTCACGGGGTATCATTTGGGCAGTCGAAACCCCGGAACTCTAATTCGTGAAAGCTAACGATCCCCATCTATCCCTGACCCCCCAACAGGTCAGCGTCGACGTCCTGCTGGAGAAATATGCCAAGGGCGGGGAGAAGTCCGCGCGCGAGGTGCGCCTGCGCGTGGCGCGAGCGCTCGCTGCTGTGGAAAAGGAGCCGGCCAAATGGGAGCCGGTTTTCCTGGAGGCGCTGGAAAGCGGTTTCATTCCCGGTGGGCGCGTCAACTCCGCCGCCGGCACGCAACTCACAGCGACGCTGATCAACTGTTTCGTCCAGCCGGTGGGCGACTCGGTGTCAGAAACGGTCGACGGCAAACCCGGTATTTACGTCGCGCTGATGGAGGCGGCGGAGACCATGCGTCGCGGCGGCGGTGTCGGCTACGACTTCTCGGCGATCCGGCCGCACGGTGCGCTGGTGCGCGGCACGCAGAGCAGCGCCAGTGGCCCGGTGTCCTACATGCGCGTGTTCGACCAGAGCTGCGAGACCGTGGAATCGGCCGGCGCCCGCCGTGGCGCGCAGATGGGCATCCTGCGCTGCGACCATCCCGACATCGAGCGCTTCATTCACGCCAAGGACGACGGCAGCCTCAGCAATTTCAACGTCAGCGTCGCCGTCACCGACGGCTTCATGCGCGCCGTCGAGGCCGACGGCGACTGGGAACTGGTGCACAAGGTGCCGCCCAGCGCCCCTCTCCCCAGCCCTCTCCCAAAGGGCGAGGGAGCAATCCGGCAGCGCGCCGACGGTCAGTGGGTGTACCGAACCGTCATTGCCCGCGAGCTGTGGAAGCAGATCATGGATTCGACCTACGACCACGCCGAACCTGGCGTGATTTTCCTCGACCGGGTGAACACCGAAAATAACCTGTCTTACTGTGAAACGATCGAGGCAAGTAATCCTTGTGGGGAGCAAATGTTGCCCGCCTACGGTTGCTGCTGCCTCGGCAGCATCGATTTGACGCCGTTCGTATGGCAGCCGTTCACGCCCACGGCACGCTTCGATTTCGAATCGTTCGCGAAAGTCACGAAGGTGGCGGTGCGCATGCTCGACAACGTGCTCGACGCCACCGTATGGCCGCTGCCCCAGCAAAAGCAGGAGGCGAACGACAAGCGCCGTATCGGACTGGGGTTCACCGGGCTGGGCGATGCGCTGATCATGCTCGGACTGCGCTACGACACTGGCGAGGCGCGGGCAATGGCGGCACGGATCGCGGAGCACATGCGCGACGAGGCCTACGCCGCGTCGGTGGACCTGGCGCAGGAGAAGGGCGCCTTTCCCCTGCTCGATGCGGAGCAGTATCTCGCCGCACCGCGCTTCGCCTCGCGGCTGTCGCAAGCGCTGAAGCAGGCGATCCGCAGGCACGGCCTGCGCAACTCGCACCTGCTGTCGATCGCGCCGACCGGCACCATTTCGCTCGCCTTTGCCGACAACGCCGCCAATGGCATCGAACCGCCGTACTCGTGGACCTATCAGCGCAAGAAGCGTGAGCACGACGGCACGCACAAGGTCTACGACGTCGAGGACCACGCCTGGCGACTGTACCGCCACCTGGGCGGCAATACCGACAAGTTGCCGCCGCAGTTCGTGACCGCGCTGGAGATTTCCGCGCTCGACCACATGCGCATGGTGGCGGCGGTGGCGCCGTTCGTGGACTCGGCGATCAGCAAGACCGTGAACGTGCCGGAGGACTATCCGCTCGACAACTTCAAAGACCTCTATTTCGAGGCCTGGAAGTCGGGGCTGAAAGGCATCACCACGTATCGTCCCAACAGCGTGCTTGGGAGCGTGCTGTCGGTGACTGCGCACGAGGAAGCCCCGAACGACCTCGATACCTCGGACGCGGACCGCCGCATCCGCCTGGAGGTGGCGCCCACGCCGGCGCTGTCGAGCCTGCGCTGGCCGAGCCGTCCGCGGCTCGCGGCCGGCAATCCGGCGTGGACCTACATGGTGGAGTCGCCCTTCGGCCAGTTCGCGATCTTCGTCGGTCACGTCGATACCGGTGATCCGCACGCCTTCGAAGTCTGGGTAAACGGCGCCGAACAGCCGCGCGGAATCGGCGCGGTGGCCAAGACGCTGTCGATGGACATGCGCGCCCAGGACAAGGCCTGGCTGCGCATGAAGCTTGACATCCTGTCGCGCACTGCAGGCGACGATGCCTTCGAATGCACACTTCCGCCGGACGGCAAGTCCACGCGCGTGCCGAGCGTGGTCGCCGCTTTCGGCCGCATCGTGGCCTGGCGCGTCGAGCAGTTGGGCGCGCTAGCTGCGCGCGACGGGCGTTCGCCGGTGCTCGATGCGCTGTTCGCAAAAAAGGAACCCAAAACGGGCACCGATGGCACCATGTCGTGGTCGGTGGACGTCTTCAATCCCAGCTCTGGCGACGACTTCGTGCTGATCCTCAAGGAACTGGTGCTGCCATCCGGCCAGCGCCGGCCATACTCGGTGTGGATGGCGGGCGCCTATCCGCGTTCGCTCGATGGGCTGTGCAAGCTGCTTTCACTGGACATGCGCGTCATCGACCCGGCGTGGATCGGCATGAAGCTGCGCAAACTGCTCAACTATGCCGAGCCGCTGGGGGATTTCATGGCGCGTGTTCCCGGCGAAAATCGCCAGCAGAACTGGCCCAGCACCGTGGCCTATGTCGCGCGGCTCATCATCCACCGCTACGCGATGCTCGGCGTGCTCGACGAGCGCGGCTATCCGGTGAATGAAATGGGCGTGCTCGAGATTCCGGAGGCCGCGCGCGAACGCGACGAATTGCGGATGCTGCCGGGCCGGCGTTGCAAGGAGTGCGGCAACACCGCGGTGATCAGGAAGGACGGCTGCGAGTTCTGCACCGCCTGCGGCGCGATCGGCGCGTGCGGGTGAACGCAAAGAAAGGGACGAGGGAAGAGGGATGAGGGGCGAGGGGAAAAGCAGAAGTAGAAGCATCGCATTGCAACCGGGACAAAACGCCATTCAATCCATGAACCAAGAATATATAGACTCTCCACATCCATCCCTCGCCCGTCATCCCTCTTCCCTCGTCCCTCGCCCCTCGTCCCTCATCCCTCGCACACGCCCCTAGCCCTCGCCCCAAATAGTGCGAGACAATCGGGCGTCAGGCCTGTATAGTGCGCGCCAAGGAATTTGGTTCGCGTCAATCGGTCCGCGTCTCAGCCCTTTCGTGGTAGTCGTTCTTCCTCGAAGATTTCAACCCTAGTCGATTCTGCCTGAACCGGTTCGGAAGCATGGCTTCCGCAGGCTGTTTCAGGAGATATCCATTACTACGTCATTCGAAGGCTTCGGCCTGCGTGCCGAGCTGATCCGCGCTGTCGCCGATCAGGGTTACACGCAACCCACTCCGGTGCAGGCGCAAGCCATTCCGGTCATCCTGCAGGGCCGCGACATTCTCGCCGGCGCCCAGACCGGCACCGGCAAGACCGCGGGCTTCACCCTGCCGCTGTTGCAGCTGCTGTCGGCGAAACCGGCTGGCGGCAACGCATCCCGCCCTATCCGTGCCCTGATCCTCACCCCAACGCGTGAGCTGGCCGCGCAGGTCGAGGAAGCCGTGCGCACCTACGGCAGTCATCTGCGCCTGCGCTCCGCGACCGTTTACGGCGGCACCAGTATGAACCAGCAGATCCGCGCGCTGCGCCAGGGCGTGGATATCCTGGTCGCCACACCGGGGCGATTGTTGGACCACCTTCAGCAGCGAACGGCGAATCTGTCCAACGTCGAATTCCTGGTGCTCGACGAGGCCGATCGCATGCTCGACATGGGCTTCATCCGCGACATCCGCCGCATCCTCACCTCGCTTCCCGCGAAAAGGCAGAACCTGTTTTTCTCGGCCACCTTCTCTAAGGAAATCCGCGGACTTGCCGATTCCTTTCTGCATGCGCCGGTGGAGGTTGCAGTGGAGAGAATCGATGCCACGTCGAACCTGATTTCGCAGGTCGTGCATCCGGTGGACAAGGACCGCAAGCGCGCTCTGCTCATGCATCTGATCAGCAGCGGCGACTGGCGCCAGGTCCTGGTTTTCGCCCGCACCAAGCACGGCGCAAGCCGCCTCGCGGAACAACTTGATCGCGACGGCATCACGGCTGACGCGATCCACGGTAACAAGAACCAGAGCCAGCGCACCCGGGTGCTCAGCCAGTTCAAGGCCGGAAAGCTGCGCGTGCTGGTGGCAACCGACGTCGCCGCCCGCGGACTCGACATCGAGCTGCTTCCGCACGTGGTGAATTTCGAACTACCCAACGTTTCGCAGGACTACGTGCACCGCATCGGTCGCACCGGACGTGCTGGAGCCGATGGCTGCGCGGTGTCCCTGGTATGCAGCGAGGAGACTGGCTTCCTGCGCGATATCGAGCGGCTGATGCAGCGTCGCGTCGAACGCGTGTTAGTCGAGGGATTCGAGCCCGCTTCCGGCATGGCGAGGTTCGATTCCGCACCGCCGCCGGCGGCCAGGAATGTGCGATCGCAGCAGCAGCGGCGTCCGCAACGCAATGGGCAGGGTCCGGTCAACGGCGCCCGCGGGGGTAACGGCCGCAACGGCGACAGGCCGCACGGCGGGCAGCCGCGCCGTTCGGAATCGCAGCAGCGCCGCAGCGATGGTGGCCGCGGCCGGACGGGGGCGACTCTGCTCGGGGGCAATCGCTGATTTTGCGGATAGCGTTGAACCGTAGCGCCGCCATCGAAGCGACGCTTCTGTTTTTCTGAAACCAGAGAGGAGAATGTCATGAACATCTTCGTCGGCAACCTTGCACCGGAAGTTTCCGAATCCGACCTCGTCGAGCTGTTCAAGCCCTTCGGCGAGGTGAAATCGACGGAAGTGAAGCGCGAACTCTTTTCCGGCGTCGGAAAGGGCTTCGGCTTCGTCGAGATGCCCGGCCGCAATCACTCGCTCGCTGCAATCGCCGGATTGAACGGCAAGGATTTCAAGGGGCAGCCGCTGCGCGTCAACGAAGCGCACGAATTTCCCGCTCGCGGCCGTAGACGCTAAAGGCGGTAAACCGTGACCGGTGAGGAGTGACAAGTGACGGGTGACGAGTGACGGGTAACGAGTGACGGGTGACAAGCGACAAGGACCCGAAGAAAAAAGCAAGGGCCGCCATGCGGCCCTTTTTTTACCGGGGTTCACTCATCACTCGTCACCGGTCACTTGTCACCTGTCACTGCTTCTTACTCCGCGGCAGGCTTTGCTCTTACAATCCCCGGTTCACCACCAAACGGGTTGCGCAGTGCGCCGATTCAGGACCGTGCCTGCCCGGCGATTGGGTTAGCGGTTTCTGCAACCGGAAGAAAATGAATTCGACGACTGAAAAACTGATCGCACTGCGTGTGATCCCGGTATTGCGGCTGGCGACTCGTCGGGGCGCGGAAACCGCCATCGACTGTCTCATCGAGGCGGGATTCGGGACCGTCGAGCTGACGCTGACGATACCGGGTGCAATCGAACTTATCGCATCGCTGCGCCGCCGGGCTGGCGCGGATTTTCTGGTCGGTGCCGGAACCGTGCTCGACCTCGACACCGCGAAGGCCTGCCTGGAAGCCGGGGCGGACTACCTGGTTTCCCCCTGCGTGGTGGCGGGCATGGGCAAGCTGGCCAACGATGCCGGCAGGGCGGCGCTGCTCGGCGGCTTCACCCCGACGGAAGTGCTGGAGGCGTGGCGGGACGGCGCGGCAGTCGTTAAGGTTTTTCCGGCCGCGACTGGCGGGCCTGCGCACCTTGCCGCGCTGCACGCAATCTATCCTCAGATTCCCCTGTGCCCGACCGGCGGCGTTTCCACCGCCAACCTGCCCGACTACTTCAGGGCCGGTGCGGCTGTGGTCGGCATCGGCAACAACGTGATCGACCAGAAAGCGTTGGCGGACGGCGATCGCGTGCGCGTGATCAGTCACGCGCGAAGTTTCCTCGAATTGGCAAAGCGCACTGGGGACTGACGATGGCGCACATGGATGTTGTGTCCCTGGGAGAGCCGCTGTACGAGTTCAGCCAGATACCTGGAGAGAACGGCCGCTATCTGCAGGGCTTCGGCGGCGACACCATGAACTGTGCGATTGCCGCCGCGCGGCAGGGCGCGAAGGCCGCTTATATCACGCGGCTCGGCGATGACGAGTTTGGCCGGCAGTTTCTCCAGCTATGGCTAGCCGAGGGACTGGACATCTCCGGCGTGGGCACCGACACGCAAGCACACACCGCGGTTTACTTCATCACGCACGGCGCGGAAGGTCACGTATTCACCTACCTGCGCAAGGGCTCGGCGGCGAGCCGCATGCAGCCCGCGGACCTGCCACTCGCGCTGATCCGGGAAGCGAAGTTCTTTCATACGTCCGGAATCAGCCAGGCGATCAGCGAGAGTGCCTGCGATACGGTGTTCGCCGCCGTGGAGGCGGCGCGCGGTGCCGGCGTCAGAATCGCCTACGATTCCAACCTGCGGCTGCGGCTTTGGCCGCCTGCCCGTGCGCGTGCAGTGATTCGTGCCACCATTGCACTTGCCGACTATTTCCTGCTCAGCATGGAGGATGCCGAGGCGTTGTGCGGCAGAAAAGATGTGGACGCAATACTCGATTGGTGCCATTGGGCCGGTGCGAAAGTCGTCGTACTGAAGCTGGGTGCGGCGGGCGTGGTAGGGAGCGATTCGAAGCGGCGCGAAAATATTGCCGGTCACGCGGTCAATTGCGTCGATGCCACGGGGGCGGGTGATTGCTTTGCCGGCGCGCTGCTGGCGCGAATGGCGGCGGGTGACGACTTCTGGGAAGGGCTGCGCTACGCCAATGCGGCCGCGGCACTGGCGACGACCGGTTTCGGAGCGGTCGCGCCGCTGCCCAGGCCGGATGCGGTACGCCGATTGCTATCCGGTTTCGCTTCGGAGGGCCGCCTGTGATCGCGGATGCAGGCGCCCGGAAACGAATGGACTTAGCGCCCTTTCTTGCGCAATACGACAAGGACGACAAGTAAGACCACGCCGCCCACAAGCCACATGTCGAGAAAACTCATCTGACACCCCCCTTTGGCAACCGCGTTCCCCGCCGCAAGTCAGCTAGCCCGATTGTACGCGATTGGGAAATTCATGAAACACCGCGATGCACGCCCATCGCCTGCATGAAAAAATCCCCGCTTCATTCCCCTTCGTCGTTCACGTATTCGTACTCGACCACCTTCTTTTCACTTACGTACGGCGCCGACGCCGAATTGAACTCCACGAAATGCCGGGACTTCAGATGGACGTCGAAGGCTGCACGGTTCTGGTAGATTTCATAGAGCAGAATATGGTCCGGCACGCCCTTTTGCACCAGCACATCGAAGCGGTGGCAGCCGGACTCCTCAGCCAGCGATTTGCGCGCGTTCTCCTTGATCAGGGCAAGAAATGGATCGAGCGCTCCGGGGAGGAGATAGAAATCGACGGTGATCAGAAAGCGCTCCATAAGTTCCGTGAAAGGTGAACGGCAAACAGTGAAAGGCAGCCGCGCCTATTGCCCCTTCCACAATTTGCGGGTGGGGCGGTCTTCTTCCGGGTTTGTATACTGTTCGCATAGAACCATACTGATAAGCCGACTAAGACGCAACCATGATCGACATGCAGCGAGTGGGGGAGCAGACCGACGTGCTCGGTGAGGGGCCGGTCTGGGATGTGCAGGAACAGCTGTTGTACTGGGTGGACATCCGCAAACCCGCGGTCCGGCGGTATTGCCGCAGCAACCGGATAGTGACCACCTGGGCGATGCCGGAAATGGTGGGCTCGCTGGCGGTGCGGAACCAGGGGGGGCTGCTGCTTGCACTCAAATCGGCCCTGGCGTTCTTCGATCCGCAATCCGGCACCATTGAGCGTGTCGCGTTTCCCGAGGCCGGTCGGCCGGGCCAGCGTTTCAACGACGGCAAGTGCGACCGCCAGGGGCGCTTCTGGGCAGGCTCCATGAATGATACGGCCCGCCAACCCGACGGCACGCTGTACCGGTTCGACCGGTCAGGATGCATTGCCGTCGAGTCGGGTATTACCATTCCGAACAGCCTGTGCTGGAGCCCCGACGGGCGGACGATGTATTTCTCCGATTCCTGGACGCGGACCATCGGCGCCTACGATTTCGATCCGGCGACAGGACAGGTCGCAAACAAACGCCCGTTCGCGACAACCGCCGCGCCGGCAATTCCGGACGGCGCGACCATCGACGCCGAAGGCTGCCTTTGGTGCGCAGAGTACGACGGCTGGCGCATAACCCGCTTCGCGCCGGATGGCAGGCGCATGCGCTCTATCGAATTGCCGTTACAGCGCCCGACCAGTTGCATGTTCGGCGGCCCGGACCTGGGCACGCTTTTCGTTACCAGCGCCACGCAGAAACTCAGCCCGGAGGAGCTGGCGAGGCAACCGCTGGCAGGCGCGCTTTTAGCAATGGACGTAGGCGTGCGCGGACTGCCTGAGTCCCGCTTCGCGGGATAGGTACTAGGTTCGAGGGCCGAGGCGCGAGGTGCGAGAACAAAAGTTCCGGGCGTTTTGCGCCCGGATTTTTCTCGGCCCTAATGTGGCAAGGCTATCTGCTTGCCTTCGGTCTTCAGTCCAGCGGTCAGCACGAAACGCATGGCCTCTTCGCGCGACATCGGCACCGGAGTGATCCCGCTGCGAGGGATCAACACCGTGTAGCCGCCGACCTGGTAGCTCATCGGCAGATAGACCGCCACGTCGTCCTCGTTGCCGACGCCTTTGGGCATGTCTGAGAAATCGCTGCGGGTCAGGAACCCAAGCAGGCGCATGTTAGTGCCCGGAAGCTGCACCGAAACCACTTGAAGCGCTTCGCTGCTCTTGTCGTCCGAAAACAGGCCAAACAGGTCCTTCAGAGACCTGTAAACCACCTTGATCAGCGGGAGCTTCAGCAGAAGGGCTTCGCCGAACTTGATCAGCTGCCGGAATAGCCAGGCCCGCATCAGCAGGCCGACCAGAAATATGAGGACCAGCGCGGCGAGCAGGCCCATGCCGGCACGGTAGTACTCGTCCGGCAACAGGAGCAGCAACTGTTTGCCGAGAAAGCGCTCCATCGCCGCGAACAACCAGAACACCAGATAAATGGTTGCCAGGATGGGCAGGATCGTAAGGATGCCGGTCAGGAAAATTCTCCCAATGGATTTCATTCACACTCCCGTTTCAAGTTTGCCGTAGCGGACCGCTGCAATGTACCAGACACCTGCACCGGCGCGTCACGGCTGGCACGGATAGGCGCTGTTGAACGCCGCGAAGAGCAGCAGGTGGGCGCGCTGGATGAGACGATCAGGGTGCGCCCGGAGGTAGTTCACAAGCGCGGGAACGCCTTCCCTGGCGCTGAATGGTTCGGGCGGGCAGTAGAACATGTCGGCGCGCTCGCGCCACGCCGACCAGGCGTGGCCCCAGATGAATCCGTCCACGAAACCGATGCATGACGTCGCATCAATGTGTTCCGCGGCACTCAAGCCGGCGTCGTTGCCGGCTTCGATCAACCGCAGCGCCGGTTCGCAGCGGGCAAGCAACTGCGCGCCGCTCTCCTTGCCGATGCCAGGAGGACCGACGACATCAGCGGCAATGGCCTGAGGATAGTTCACGCAAAGCGCAATCAGCAATTGAGTCGTGATGAACGTGACGGCGTGACGGTCGTGACGGTCGTTCTCAAACAAGGATATGAATTGTGCTCCGTACTCTCTCACTGCGTTTAGAATCATCAGTCTCATCACGTCAAGAATCACGTCCGGTCCACGTGGAAGCGCTTAGGAATGGATTGTCCCATGCGGCCTTTCGTCACGATGTCACTAATATACGGCTTCAAGGCGCATGAATGGAATTGCAGTTCCGGTATCACGCCGCAATACTCGAGGCATGAGCCTTCACTGAAACACGCCATCTAGCGCGGCGTGTTTTCACGAACGTCACCGTTCATGACGCGGTACCGCATGATGAACCTCCTGTCGATCCAGTTCTTCCATCGCCAAACCAATTTGCCCTCCAGCGCGAGATTTCCGCGGGAGGCGACGGCGTAGCGGTCGCCGGTGCTGATCAGGGCCAACGCCTCTTTCTGGGGCTTCCATTCGATGAGCCGTTCTCCACGCAACGTCCGCCGCAGGTTTTCCGCTAGCCGCGGACCGGCGCGAACCGCATACACGCCGGATTTGGGGCGCGGGTGATCCTTGACGCTCGCGATGTCGCCTGAAGCAAAAACCTGCGGGTGCGAGACCGATTGCAGGCGCCGGTTCACCAGCATGAATCCACGTTCGTCGGTGGCGAGGCCAACCGACCGCGGCCACAATGGCGCCGAGGCACCGGTCGCCCATACGATGAAATCGGCATCGACGCTGCCGCCACCGCGCAGCCGCAGGCTGCCGCTGTCCACGCGCTCGACTGCGCGCCCCAGGTGCAACGTCACCCCGCGCCGCTCGAGCACGTGCATGAATACCGTGCGCACCTTGCTGTTGTGCGCAAGCAGTATGCTCCGGGTGTCGCTTACCAGCTCGAAGCTGATTTCGGAATCCGGTGCCAGCCGGCGCAGCCGGTACTGCAGCGCGAGCAGCACTTCGACGCCGGCAGCGCCGCCTCCGACCACGGCGATCCGCCGCGGAGCCTGTCCGCGGACGGTGCGGTCGCAGAATTCGTCCCAGACGGGAACGAAATCCTCGACTGGTTTCACTGGCAAAGAATGTTCTGGAGCACCGGGAGTGTCGAACGCCGGCGAGCGCGTGCCAGTATCCACCGAGACGACATCGTACGGCAGCGTCGTCCCGTTTTCGCAGAACACCAGGCGTGCTTCCGGGTTGATGCCGTTGCAGGCAGAGCGGACGAAGCGGCAATTGGCGAAGCGCGTCAGCCGCATCAGATCGATGTGGCAATCGTCGCGCGTGTAGTGTCCCGCGATCCAGCCCGGCAGCATTCCGGAATACGGTGAATAAGGGTACGGGCTCACCAGCACGAGGTCCGTGCCGGAGAGCGGGTCGGTTCCGAATCGACGCAGCACTTCCACGTGGCTGTGGCCGCCACCGAGCAGCACCAGGCGTTTCATGTTCAATATGCCGGTCGGTTGTTCGGAGAGTTATTGGGAAGAAAACAACTCTTCACCACGAAGGACACGGAAGAAAAACAGGTGGTTGTTGAAAGCAGGCACGGTGCTGAAGTCGCCTCCGATGGCAGGTTTTGACACTTGAACGTTCTTTTTCTGCTCTCGCCTTGCTCCTTGTCCTCTGCGTCCTCCGCGTTCAGAGTTGCTTCAGGGTCTTTGCGTAAAGCGGATGTCGCCGTAGAACGCGGTGGCGGACTCGCCGGTGTTGTCGGTATCCGTGGCAATCACCACACCGGAAATCTCTGGCGGCTCCTCGCCGAACGCTGCGCGGAAGTCCGCAGCGACATCGCGCCGTATCGTGACCCACTTGCCGAGATTCGCGCCCCCGCTCTCGGCGACGATCGTCCGCACCCGGTCGGTGTAGGCGCTCCAGACCGAGGTGCCCACGGCGGCTTTGCCGTCCCAGACGTAGCACAGTGCGGCGAGCGGGACATCGGCGCCGTACAGGCGTGCCAGCCGGATCTTGACGCGCACCGAAAACGGCAGCTTGCGGATATCGTAATCGAAAAGCACATAAACGCGTGCCGGGTAATCGTCGCCCTTCCTGGTGGCGATGTCAGATTTTGTCAGCAGGTTGAGTATCTTCCAGCGCCATTCGATGACCGGATGGGCGCGCACATCGAGTTTGAGCGGATGCGCCACGCCCGCCATCGAGGCCTCCGCATCGGCGCGCAGCACCACTGCGGCGCCGTCCCGTACCAGCGAATAGCGTGTGTGATTGCCGATTCCGGGGAGCGTAGTGAGTTTCCAGGGGGCGGGAATCGATGCACCGGGCGCCGCAGCGGAAAAAGGCGCGAGAATTGTTGCATCGGCCGCGTTCGCCGCACAATTCAGACCGCCTGCAATGGCAAGGAGCAGGGCCGCGAAGCCGCGGCTCACGGCTCGCCGCCCGAATCCATCGCAGACAAAAAACCTTCCCGCACCAGTCGCTCATAATCCTGAGGCCGATCCACGTCCCAATGCACGGGGAGTTCATGCCAGCGCCAGCCGAGATTGCGCAGGCGCTGGCGGGTTTCCTCCATCACCGTGGCGGTTCCCCACGTCATCGCGTCGAAAAGCGCCGGCATGGCCTGCGTAAGCCCGACCAGAACGTAACCACCATCTTCCGTGGGACCGAACACCGCGTCGCGCCCGTCGCGCAGCGCGCGTGCGGCCGCACGCAGGTCGGCGGCCGTGAGGGAAGGGCAATCGCTTCCCGTCAACAGCACGTGCCGCGACCGGGTCAGCGCGTCCCTGAAAGCGTTCAGCATTCTTGCGCCCAGGTCGCCCTCACACTGCCGGTGCAGGGTGACGCGAAAGCGATCGCGGCAGGAAGCAAAGAAATCATCGTCGGTGGTCGGGGTGCACCACAGTTCCACGGGGCCCACACCGGACTCGCGCGCCCCGGTGAGCGCGCGCTCGACCAGGCTGCGATACAGGGCCGCCGCACCGTGGTCGCCCAACAGCGAAATCAACCGCGTCTTCACGCTGCCGGCTACCGGGGCACGTGCGAAAATCAGTACGCTGGCGTCATTGGCTGCGGTCATAGTAGATTTCCGCGAGCCGTGCCGGTTCCACGCCGAGGAAGTAGGCGAGCCGCAACCGCCACATCAGGGCAATGGTGCGCCAGATTCCGTGTTCTTCCCAGCGCCGGGATGATGCGATGACGCTTTGCGCGAGGCACAGCGGCCGGCCGTGGCGCTTGAGCGTGGCGGACAGCGCGACATCTTCCATCAGTGCAATGGCGGGAAATCCGCCGGCTTCATCGAACAATCGGCGCTCGACGAACAGGCCATGGTCGCCCGTGGCGATCCCGGTGAGGCGCGAACGCCGGTTCATCATCCACTCGATGACGCGCAACATGGGTGCGGCGCCGGAAAGCCTGACGTCGAAGTGTCCCCAGCGGCAACCCGTATTGCGAAGGCCGTCGAGGATAAGCCGCTCCGCGTCGTCGGGGAGGCGGGCGTCGGCATGCAGGAACAGCAGCACGTCGCCGCCGCCGAGTGCCGCCCCCGCGTTCATCTGTAGCGCCCGCCCCCGTGGCGACGATAGCACCCGGTCGACCAGCGGCGAGGCGGCGGCAACCGTGCCGTCGTAGCTGCCGCCGTCGGCGAGAATCAACTCGACGCCGCGCTCGCGCAGCCGCTGCAGCGGCTGGAGAAATGAAACGATACCCGGCGCTTCGTTCAGTGTGGGAATGACAACCGAAAGGGACGAGGGGCGAGGGACGAGGGGCGAGGGACGGGAAGCGAAGGACGAGGGGCGGGAACGAGGGGCGAGGGACGAGGGACGAGGGACGAGGTGGAGTCGAGGGGCGAGGCGGAAAAGCCAGGCGCTATGCCGCCTTCTGTTCCGGCACTTCCCTCGTCCCTCGTCCCTCGTCCCTCGCCCCTCATTTTCTCTCGTTCAGCGCCCAGTCGTAATCCAGGAACTCGAGTTTGGCTTTCCGGTCGCGGATCGCCTGCTGGTGCTTGGGCTCGTCGGCGAGCTTGTCGGCGTACTGTGCCAGCCAGGCCTCGACCGATCCCGACCGCGCCGCGAAATCCTTGCCGTACCAATCGAAAATCTTCGACATTTCAAGCCTTCCACTCTGTGGGTTGAAGCGGT
>CAVOIO010000036.1:0-23826 GCA_963695915.1 uncultured beta proteobacterium | reverse complement strand
GAAGCACATCGTTCGGTTGATCGTTCTTCTGTCGCTTCTGGCGCAATCGCGCTGATCGCGAAATGGTTTTTCACCGCCGATTCGTTCTATGAGTACGGCCACTACCGCGCCGCCGCCGTCCCCGAAATCGCCGCTCAGGAACCGGTCTACAAGACTGCCGCGCTACTGCCAGACCTGTCACAGCGAACGCCATGCGCAGTGGTCCGCCAACAACCACAAGTCGGTGACCTGCGAAACCTGCCATGGCGCGGCCGAGGGGCACCCCCAAAAAGGCAAGCTGCCGATCCCGGCGGACACCGTAAAGCTCTGCACCTTGTGCCATGAGGCCATGCCGGGGCGGCCCCGCACGCAACCGCAAATCGTGGTTTCCCAGCACAACCCGTACACAGCGAGCGGGCAGCAATGCGCCGCCTGTCACAACCCTCATGCGCCCAAGATCGCGGCGGCCGCGGTCAAAGTAGCCGGCGATGTGGCAGCCGGAAGACAGCGCGCATCAGCTTGCGCCAGCTGTCACGGCGCGGACGGAATCAGCCCGAACGACACCTGGCCGAACCTAGCGGGCCAATCGGCCGCCTACCTGGCGAGGATACTCGCGGCCTACAAGTCCGGGGATCAGAAGGACGTGATGATGACGCCCATCGCACAGCCGCTCAGTGACGGGGATATCCGGAATCTCGCGGCTTATTACGCGAGCCTGACTTGCCGCACGGTTCCCAGCACAACGCGCATAGGCGACGCGGCCACCGGCAAGGCACTGGCGAAGAATTGCGCGGCCTGCCACGGCGCCACGGGCATCGCGGGCAACCCCGCCTGGCCGCACCTCGCCGGGCAGAAGGCCGGCTACCTGGTGAATGTCCTCAAGGCCTTCCGGGGCGGCCTGCGCAAGGACCCGATGATGGCGGCGGTGGTCAGGGGCCTGAGCGACGCGGACATCGACAATCTTGCGGCCTACTACGCCGTGCAGAGCTGCCGGCCCGTTACGGAGGCAAGGAAGACACCATGAAAGAGAAGCCATATATTCATTGCTCGCGCGTCGCAATTTTCTGCGCAGAATCGGGCGCGCCGCAGCGTGTGCAGGCGCCGTCGCGGCCACTGGGACACTGGGCATCGCGCAGAAAGCCGCGGCGAAGAGCAACTCCAAACCTGGCAGCGGCTCGTTTCCCACGGTGGACGACGACTGGACCAAGCACCAATGGGCGTTTGGTGTCGACGCGACGAAATGCATCGGCTGCCTGCGCTGCGTCGAGGCGTGCAAGCGTGAGAATGATGTTCCCGGCGACGCCCATCACTTCCGCACCTGGGTGGAGCGCTACGTCTACCTCGAAGGCGACAAGACGGCGCGCATCGACAGCCACCACGATCCCTTGAACATCGAGGCCTCCGGTTCGGAGCGCGAATACCGGTTCGCCAACCGTTACCTGGGCGCGAAGGTGGAGAAGGCCTTCTTCGTGCCCAAGCTTTGCAACCAATGCACGCACCCCGCCTGCGTCCAAGTGCTGCCCGACCGGTGCAACGTTCAGGACCGCCGATGGCGTGGTGCTCATCGACCACAAGTACTGCATCGGCTGCCAGTATCTGCGTGCAGGCCTGTCCCTACGGCGCGCGCTTCTATCAGCCAAGGAACGGGTCACGGACAAGTGCACGTGGTGTTACCACCGCATCACGAAAGGATTGCAGCCCGCCTGCGTCGAGGTGTGCCCGGTCGGCGCGCGCATCTTCGGCGATCGCAACGATCCGCAGAGCCCCATCAGCCTCTTCATTCGCAACAACCGCGTGCAGGTGCTCCGGCCCGACACCGGCAATGCCCCGAACGTGTTTTACGTGGGCATCGACAAGGAGGTGATCTGATGGACTACCTCGTTGAACTCGCCCCCTACACGGGCTACGTCTACCCCAATGAGACCGTCATCCCCTGGACGGTGCTGATCGTGGTCTATCCCTATCTCACGGGACTGGTCGCCGGCGCCTTCACCGTTTCGAGTCTCTATCACGCCTTCGGCATGCAGCGCTTCCAGCCCGCGGCGCGGCTTGCGCTGCTCACCGCGCTGTGTTTCATGATATTCGTGCCCACGCCCCTGCTGCTGCACCTCGGCCATCCGGAGCGCTCGTTCAATACGGTCATAACGCCCCACTGGACCTCCGCCATCGCCGTCTTCGGTTTTTTTGCCGGCTTCTACGTCCTTCTGCTGATCCTGGAAATCTGGTTCATGTTCAGGCCCTACATGGTGCGGCAGGCGCAGCAGCAAAGCGGGCTGGCGGGAAGACTCTGGCACGCGGCATGCCTCGGCTCCTACGACCTGTCCGAAAGAGCGTTGCGTTTCGACGAAAAATGGATTTTCGCGCTGGCGGTTGTGGGCATTCCCGCCGCGCACGGCTTGCATGGTTACGTGGGATTCCTGTTCGGTTCCCTGAAGTCCCGGGAATGGTGGTCTTCCGACCTCATGCCGGTGGTCTTTCTGTTCTCCGCCGTCATTTCCGGCGTTGCATTGTTGATCGTCCTTTACGTTCTGTCCTGCAAGGTGCGCAGAATCGCGGTCGACCTGGAGTGCCTGAAGGGACTGGCGTACGTGCTGTGGGGATTCGCGATGATTACCATTGTCCTGGAGGGGTTGACGTTCGCTAATGTCGTCTACAAGGGCCGTGAAGGGATCGAAATGATCATCGAGTACGTGACGGGCCCGCTGCTGGTGCCGTACTTCATCCTGCAGTTCAGCGTCGGGGCCGTGGTACCAATCGCGGTGCTTTCGTACATGATCTGGCGGGGCACCACCGGCAGGGCGCTGATCGTGGGCGTGACCGTCAGTGCGTTGCTGATTCTGTTCCAGGTCTGGATGATGCGCTGGAACGTGGTCATCGGCGGCCAGGAAATCGCGAAGACCGGCAGGGGACTGCTGAGCTATCAGCTCGTGCTCCTCCACCGGGAAGGGCTGTTGACGGCGGTCTCGGTGGCCGTGGCACCGCTTCTCCTCTTGTGGGCGGCGGTCCGGGTGCTTCCACCCTGGGGGAAAGCCGTGGCTTCTTCACCCTCACCTCACGCCAGCGCGTAGCGCGGTTCCAACCTGTTTCGCCAAGTATGATCGGTTGTCCCGGGCAATGGTCCAGGACATGAAGCGCGCCGTTCCATTGCCGTGTATTATTTGCGCTCGTTGCGGGCGCAACGAGCGCAGGTTCGATGTTTCAACTTGAATGAATGGAGGGTCGCGATGAGGACAGTACTTGTGATCGTAGCGGCAGCGGGAGCGCTGGCGGCGGGGCTGGGTTTTGCGCAATCGGGTGCGGATGTAGCGAAGGCCAAGGGCTGCATGAATTGTCACGAGATGGACAAGAAGAAAGTGGGACCATCGTTCAAGGATCTGACCGCCAAGTACAAGGACGACAAGGGTGCCCCAACCAAGATCATCGAGAAGCTCAAGGAAGGCAAAGGCCACCCGAAAGCCACCGCTACGGACGAGGAGCTTAAGGCGGCGGTCGGGTACGCCCTATCCGCAAAGTAGCGGGAATCCGTTCATCTCGATAACCGGCTGCAGATAGCGATTCTTGCAGTCGGAGAATCCATGTCAATGAGGATGCTGACGGTTGCCGCGGCCGTCCTGGCGGGCGTGGTCTGCCTCGCGGGGGCCCCCGTCGGCGGCGGAATCGCGCACGCCGCAGATGCCGCGGACGGCAAGGCCAGCGCCCCGGCCCCGATCGACAGCACGGTCTGCCTGGGTTGTCACGGCAACGAGGGGTTCGCGATGCCGGGCGCGAACGGGAGAATGCGCTCCCTGCACGTGGTCGGGGACAAGTTCAAACAAAGCGTGCACGGGAAACGGCTGTGCGTCGAGTGCCATAAGGACATCACGGAAATTCCGCACGAGAAGGGCGTGCAGCACAAGGTAAGTTGCGTGCAGTGCCACGAGGACTTGTGGGAGACCGCGAAAAAGGAGAACAAGACCAAGGACTTTGCGAGATTGGGGGTGGTGGTGGAGCAGATCGACCACTACATGAGATCCATTCATGCCCGCCCCAGCCGCCAGGACCAGTCGCGCACGAATGCAACCTGCTACAACTGCCACGACGCCCACTACGTTTATCCGAAAGACAGCCCCGGCCGCGCGGACTGGCGCCTCGGCCTGCCGAACGTCTGCGGCAAATGCCACAGCGAGCAGCGCGTCGAGTACCTCGACTCGGTGCACGGCAGGCAGGTCATCGGCAACGCCAACCCCGCGGCGCCCATCTGCTCCGATTGCCACACGACCCATGACGTGGACCGGCCGAAGCTCGATTCGATCAAGCTCACCATCGTGCGCAATTGCGGCAACTGCCATTCCGAGAGCCTGAGATCCTACGCCAACACCTATCACGGCCAGGTCGGCAAGCTGGGCTATGCCTACACCGCGACCTGCTTTGATTGCCACGGCAATCACGGCATCCAGCGGGTCAGCCACCCGCAATCCACGGTGCACCGGAACAACCGGCTGCAAACGTGCCAGAAATGCCACCAGCAAGCGACCGCGGGGTTCCTCACGTTCCAGCCGCACGCGAACACCCACAATTTCGACCGCTACCCGACCATGTGGGTCGCATCGAAGTTCATGATCGCGCTCCTGCTGGGCGTATTCGCCTTCTTCTGGACGCACTCGGCGTTCTGGTTCTACCGCGAATACAGCGATCGCCGGGAGGGCAAGAGCGTGCCCCACGTCGCAACGGGCGGGTTGCCGCAACTGCAAGGCAAGCACTTCAATCGCTTCGGCCCGGTGTGGCGGATCGCCCATCTCGCCTTCGCGCTGAGCGTGATGACGCTGGTGCTGACCGGCATGGCGGTGCTCTACGCCGAAACCGGTTGGGCGAAGTTCATCGTGGCTGCGTTGGGCGGCCCGCGAGTGGCGGGCATCCTGCACCGGGCAAGCGCGACCATCATGCTCGGAATATTCTTCGTCCACCTCGTTTACATGGCATACCGGGTGATCCCGAGCTGGAAACCCTCCGACTGGTTCGGTCCCAACTCTCTGGTGCCGAACTGGAAGGATCTCGAGGATGCGCTCGCCATGTTCAACTGGTTTCTCGGCAAGGGACCGCGGCCGACGTTCGACCGCTGGACGTACTGGGAGAAATTCGACTACTGGGCGGTGTTCTGGGGCATGGCCATCATTGGGGGAAGCGGCATGATGCTGGCGTTCAAGGAGACGACCGCATCGGTCCTGCCCGGCTGGGTGTTCAACATCGCGACGCTGGTGCACGGGGAGGAAGCGATTCTCGCCGCGGTGTTCCTGTTCACGGTGCACTTCTTCAACAACCACTTCCGGCCGGACAAGCTGCCGCCGCCGGACATCGTGATGTTCACCGGCGCGGTGCCGCTGGAAGAATTCAGGCGCGAGCACGGGGACGAGTACCAACGTCTGGTAAAAACTGGCACACTCGCCCGCCACTTAGTCGATGCGCCGTCGCGAGTCATGACCGTAGGATCGCGTGTGCTGGGCATTGCGCTGATCGTTTTCGGCCTGACCCTGCTGGTACTCGTGATCAGCGGGTTGATCGGTAGCATGATGGCGGGATAAGAGAGGGAAACGGTCTCCGCGCGGGATTCCTCGCTGGGAAGCCCCGCGCGGTAAAGCCAGGAAGGAGATTCACCATGGACAATCTGCGAAAAGTTCTACTGGTCAACGACGACCCGGCCGTCGGCAAGAGCCTTGACGAGGCGTTGTCGAGCAAGGGGATCGCCGTCATTGCGGTGCCGACTGGCGAGGAGGCGCTGTGGCAGCTGGAGAACGGCAGCTTCGACGCCGTTCTCAGCGGCATGGCGTTGCGCGGCATGAGCGGCCTCGAGATGACCGAGGAGGCGCGCCAGCGCCAGCCCGGGCTGCCGGTATTCATCCTCGCGAGCGGGCCCGGTCCGGCCGGGAAACACCACGCCGGCGTGACCGGGTACCTTCAACTGCCCCTGTCGCCCGACCAGCTCGCCGACGTCGCCGACCGTGTCCTGTCGGTCCCCGCGGCGGCCGCGCAGCCGCAGGAGTCCGACACTCCACAGCCGGCCGCCCGGTCCGAGTCCCGGCTGAGGGATGTCGTCCTTTTCCTGCTGGCTCCCCTGATCGCTCTCGGCTATATAGTCCTCTTCCCCGTCGTCGGGCTCGGCATGCTCGTCTACGCCTCATTGGAGAAGAAGCCGGCCACCGAAGAGGCCGAGCCGCTGCCCGCCGCAGGGACACCCAAACCGAGCCTGCTGAAGGCCTTCGCGGCAATGATCGCTGTGGCGGCAGTCGGCGTCTTCTACGGCTTGGTGGCTCCCTTCATGGGGGTCGTGCTTGTCGTCTGGTTCGGCATGGAGGCCTGGGGCAAGGTGGGAGCCAGGGCGATTGGGCCCGGGCGGAACTGAAGGGCAGGCCACGCGCAGGCAACGATCGCGGTAGCGACAGGGGAATGGACATGAAGCGACTCTCGGGACTCTCAGCGTGGTCAGTAGCGGCAGCTGTGTGCTTGACAGGAGTGTCGGTGCTCTGGCACGTGCACGCCAATGCCGCGCAGGCCGCCAAGCGTGCTGCGGCCGCGGCGCCGGAGGTCCGCGACCTTTCCAGCCAGACCTGCATGGGCTGCCACGGCAGCAAGGGATTTGCCGCGCCCGGCGCGGACGGCAAGCCGCGCCCGCTCCACGTGATCGGCGACAAATTCGTCAAGAGCGTGCACGGCAAGCGCAACTGCGTCGAGTGCCATGCGGACATCACCGAGATCCCGCACAAGACCGGCGCGACGCACAAGGTCAACTGCGTCAACTGCCATGATGCGCTGTGGAAGAGCGCCAGGAGCGAAAACAGGACCAAGGAGCACGCGCGCCTGGGCGTGGTGGTGGATCAGATCGACCACTACATGAAGTCCGTCCACGCGCGCGCCAACCGGGACAACCAGGCGCGGGCCAACGCGGTCTGCCACGACTGCCACGCGCCGCATTACGTGTACCCGAAAGGGAGCGCAGAGCGCGCGGAGTGGCGGGCCACACTCCCGGACGTCTGCGGCAAGTGCCATGCCAAGGAGCGCGAGGAGTACGCGAAGTCGGTACACGGCAAGGCGGCCCTGAACGACAAGAACCCGAAGGCTGCGATCTGCTCCGACTGCCACAGCTCCCACGACGTGGCCGACCCGGCGAAGGACGACGCCAAACTGGCGATTACCAGGAACTGCGGCAACTGCCACGCGAACAGCCTGAAGAGCTACGCCGGCACCTACCACGGCCAGGTGAATACCTTGGGATACGCCTACACCGCCAAGTGTTTCGACTGCCACGGCAGCCACGGCATCCTGGAGGTGAACAATCCGAAATCTCCCGTGCATCCGGACAACCGGGTCGGCACCTGCCAGAAGTGCCACGCCGGCGCGACCAAGGGCTTCGCCTCCTTCGAGCCGCACGGCACGCCCCACAACTTCGCGCGCTACCCCGTTATCTGGCTCGCATCCAGGTTCCTGCTGCTGATGATCGCCGGCACGTTCGTGTTCTTCTGGTCGCACACGGCGCTGTGGCTCTACCGCGAATACAAGGAGCGCAAGGCGCGCCTGGCGCGGCCGTACGTCCGGACCGCCGAACTGGGCGACGTCCGGTTCAAGGGCAAGCAGTACCAGCGCTTCCCGGTGGCCTGGCGGTTCGCCCACCTGCTGTTCGCACTGAGCCTGATGATACTGGTCCTCACCGGCATGTCGGTGCTGTATGCAGAGACGCAATGGGCGCAGGCGGTGGTCCGCACGATCGGCGGCCCGAAGGTCGCCGCAGTGATCCATCGCACGTTCGCCGTGCTGTTCCTCGTGGTGTTCGTCGGCCACGTGATCCACCTCATCTTCCATGCGGTGCATCGGCGCGGCAGTTTCGAATGGTTCGGACCCGACTCCCTGGCCCCGCGCCCGCAGGACCTCAAGGACATCCTCGCGATGTTCCGCTGGTTCATCGGCCAGGGGCCGAGGCCGGTGTTCGATCGCTGGACGTACTGGCAGAAGTTCGACTACTGGGCGCCGTTCTCGGTGGTACTCATCGTCAGCGCCTGTGGCATCATGCTATGGGGCTCGACCACAACCGCCGCCTACCTGCCGGGCTGGGTGCTCAACCTGGCCACGATCTTCCACGGGGAGATGGCGGTGCTGGCGGTGCTGTTCCTGTTCACGGTGCATTTCTTCAACAACCACTTCCGGCCGGACAAGTTCCCGCTGGAACTGGTGATGTTCACCGGGTCTATGCCGCTGGAGACCTTCAAGCGCGAGCATAGGGTGGAGTACAACCGGCTGGTCGCCGCCGGCGAACTCGAGAAGCACCTGGTCGACGCTCCGTCCCAGCCCATGACTCTGGGATCGAAGATCCTCGGCTTCGCGCTGATCGGTTTCGGCCTGCTGCTTCTGGTGCTGGTGCTGAGCGGCATACTCCGGGACCTGATGGGTCCGTGAAGACGGGCTAGCGATGCGGGTCAGCGTCCGGGCGCAGGGGTGTCGTCGCGCTGGGGACTTCCGCCCGCGGCGCCGCCGCCCGCCGGCTCCTCGACCTCCTCGTAGCCGGTGAACATGGCCTTGAAGTGAGCCGTGCGGGTGTGGCCGAGGCTTGCAAGGTAGGGGTGGATGAAGATGAATCCCGCGAAGAAGATGAAAATCAGCACGTGGGCCGTGTCCACCACCCGCACGCCCCCGAGCACGTCGATCATGCCGGAGAAGCGCTTCGACGTCCCACAGCAGCACCCCCGTGTAGAACTGCAGCGGCACCAGCAGCAGCATGATGACCTGGTAGGTCATGCTCTGCATCGAGTTGAACTTCTGGTAGACGCTGACGTGGTGCGGATTGGGTTCGCCCTTTGAAAATGCCGTAGCCGTAATACCAGAGTCTGGCGGAAACTCGCGCGGAAATGCCTGGTCGGGCTCAAATCCGGATGATAGACCGTGATCTTGTCCGAAAACAGGTAGAAGAGTAACCAGACGAAGAAATTGCCGATGAGCACAAAACCGATCCAGTTATGCAGGACGACCGCCGTCCGGAACGACATCAGATCGATCAATCCGATGTAACGTATCTGAAAGCCGGTGACGATCATCGCCACGAATCCGAGCGCGTTGATCCAGTGCCAGATCCTGACCGGGAGCGGGTGAACGTAGATTCTTGGCATTGCGTTGTTCCTTTTACTTTGGATGCATCGGCGCTCGGCGGGACGACCGGCGGATCCGCGGCCGACCTTGGGTCCGGGCGTTTCAGGAGTCCTCCCGTCCCGCCGATTCTCTTCGCGTATCTCCGGAAGAGCCAGTTGAGCGTCAAATGGCCGACCGGCACGCCGACGCCGCCCAGCAGCGCGAGGACGAGGAGCATATCCAGCAATCTTGATCCGGGTGCCGCCGATGGCGTAGAAGCCGCCGACCGAATCCACCGATATTCATGGAATTCAGGACTTCCTGGTTGCGCGCCGTAGCGCACCGGCCTGCCATCGGGGCCGACGATGGAAACCGTGACGCTCTGGAACGGGTCGGCGCCCTGCTCGGTGGCAGCCTTGGCGCACTCCCGGATCGCCTGGGTCTTGCCGGCGAGTTGGTGCGCCTCGACGCCCGTGCTGACCTCCAGTCGGCCCCGCAGGTCGTCTTGTTGTCCATTCCCTCGCGGTTGAATTCGCGCAACAGGCTTTGCAGCTCGCCATCGCGTCCAGGCCCTTGCCCTTCGCATCGACTGGCGCGGGCCCGCCTTTCGAACTGCGGCACGCCTTCCTTTTCGGCGATGCGCTGCTTGCGCGGCGCTGTCGTAGAGCCTGCAGATCGACCTTGCGCTTGGCCGCCGGCGCATGACAGGCCGCGCACGACACGGTGTCGAAGATGCCGCTCGGCGTTCGGCAGCCACTCCGGTGCGCCGGCAACGCGCGCCGGGTGGCATCCGAGACAGGCGTTCTTGAGCTGCGTCCTCGCGTTGCCGCGGCGCTCACGTCGTGGGCACGGTGGCAATTGGAGCACACCGGGCGTCCATGCGCCCCTTCCTGCGGCCTTGCCATGCACGCTGCCGGCATACGCGTCGAAGACGGGATCGTGACATTTGCTGCACGGAGCTCCGGTCGCCGCGTCATAGGCGGCTTTGGCCATCACCGCATGAGGACTGTGGCAGTCCGTGCAAATGGGCGCGTATCGGGTTGCCCTCGCGGACGAGGGCGGCATGAATACTGCCCTCGTACAGCTTGAATATTGGCGGCGTGACAGGATGCGCAGACCTTCGTCAGTGCGAGCGAATACTCACGGGTGCTGGCGATCTTCGTCTTGACCGGAGGATGGTTCTCGAGCGTAGTGTCGGCATGGCAGACGGCGCACCCGATCATGTTGTGGACCGATTTCGCAAACTCCGCTCCTTCCACGTGCAAGGAGAGCGTTTCTCCGTTCGCCAGTTTCTTCTCGAGCCCCTTGGCGGAATGGCAGCCGAGACATTGCTGGTCCAGCTTCGGAAAGAGCGCTGTCGGCGGCGCGGGCGGTCAGGCTCGTAACAGCGAGCACGGCCACCGCCACCAATGCCAGCCTGGCAGCAATGATCAGGTCCGCGTGGAACTTCGTTCCGGTCATTTCCAGTTTGCTCCGGCAGATCGCCGTGTAGTAGAACTCTATTCTCTTCTTTCCCCTGCGGCGATCGGCATTTGCTTTTCCAAAGGCAAATGAATGATGAAGGTTGTTCCTTTTCCAAGTTCACTTTCTACGTTAATTGTTCCGTCATGGTTATCTATTATTCCCCAAGTGACCGCAAGTCCAAGTCCGGTTCCGTTTTTCCCTTTTGTGGTGTAAAACGGTTCAAATATTCTGGACAAATCCTCTTTGGGAATTCCCTGCCCGGTATCGGCTATTCTTACTTCTATGTAATCCTTGTGGCCTGCTTCATCCATTGCCTGCCACCTTTGCCAATTACATTCCGGATTTGTGCAGCCCTCCAGCATTCCGTGCGGCGGCACTTCAAAAGTGTAAACTGATGATCCGCACTTGGGGCACCTGACCTTCTCCTCGATCAATGAGATATTGCATTGGGGACATGAAACCTGCAACATCTTTTCCGCTCTCAATTTCAATCCCGTACTGGTGCCGGTGTTTTCCATAAACGGGATCCAGGTTTATGAAACCCTCATTGCCGTTTGAAACGGCCTTCACCTTTATGGTTGGCAAGCCGTAGCTATCTTCATTTCGTCATCCATAAGATCATGTCTCTTGGGGCACATGGCGGCTTTTATCTGTGCCAATCCATATGGTGAAAGAGAAATCAAGGATGGATGGACTGAAATTGTTCCCCCGCTATCCCCAATTGCATCGGCGGCATTAACCAACAGGTTTATGAAAACCTGCTGGATCTGATTTGCGTCAACCGTCACTTCCGGTAAGGAGATGTCAAGATGCGCATCAAGTTTGATTTGCTTCAGCAATAATTGAGCTGGCAACGACTTCTATTGCGCTCTTGATGATCCTGTTTATATCCGCATTATGCTTCTTGGGAACGGACGGGCGGGCAAAATCGAGCAGGTTCTTGACGATCTCCCTGCATCGTATCGTTTCTCTGACTATGACTCCAAGATCTTCCTGCACCTCGGGATTGTCCTTTGTCCTCTTAAGAAGAAAACTGCTGTAGGTCAATACAGCCGTCAGCGGGTTGTTTATCTCGTGAGCAACCGCCTGCCGCAAGCCTCCCCAGCGAAGCCATTTTGTCGGCCTGGAAAAGCTGCAGTCTTGTTTCCGCCAGGGTCTTGGTCATCTTGTTGAATGACTTTGCAAGAATTCCCAGTTCGTCTTTACCAAGGCTATCTATGGTGTAATCGAAATTGCCCGAGCTTACCTTGTTCGTTGCCCTGACCAGTTCCCTGACAGGTTTGCTGATCCACTTCCTGACGAAATAGGCGATGAAGAGGCTCAAAGCAACAATCGCAATGACCGCAAACACGATCAATCTGATTTTGCTGTCCTCAATTTGCTGGTCCACATCTGTCAGGTCCATTTTGATATCAAGCACTCCCAAGACGGTCTGGTCTTTTGTATGCGCATGGCAGGCCGCTTCGTAGCAGGAAGGCATGTTGTAAATCGGATTTATCACAGCAAGTATGCGGGGCGCATCGGGACTGATCCTGTAAATGCGCATTCTTTCGTTGATGGACAGCTTTTGTAATGGTTGATTTTCAGTGTGGCATGCGTAGCAGCTTTCGGTATGCTTATCAACCATCGTCCCGATCACATCTTTGCGCGAAGAGAACGTCACCGCTCCCTCCTTGTTGAATATCCGGATTTCCATAATGCTCGGTTCGTGCGCGACCGTATCTATGATTGCATGCACTTCTTCCTTCTTGTCTTCCAGCATGCTCGTGAGCGTGCTGTTCTTTATTGCTTCGCCGAGCTTGTTTGCGTGTATGCCTGCCTGGGACAGCAGTGCATCACTTTGCGCCCTGATAGTGAGGTAGGAAAACACGCCGACAATAACAAACGTAACGACGCCAACTGCAATAATGAGTTTTAGCGCTATCCTGGTTACCATTTCATTCAATATCATCTGGCAACTCTTCAGAAGTATCAGAGCCCCTGGCTGGCTCCGGCATGTGGCTCGGAAGGATTTGGCAGGTGAACGCCAGCGGCGAGACCCCGGCGCACGCAGAGGGTCGCGGCGCGGAATCTAGACATGGCAAGGGTGGCAAGCACAATTCCCTGGAGCCGGCGAATGCCGGCTCCACTGCTGTTCCTCGGTTGCAGCAGCTGCTGAAACAGCTTACGCGCCGTTGCCGTTGATTGGCCTGTTCTCGCGTTGGGCGCCTCGTCACTCAAGCAGTGATCCTCGATCTGCAACCCGTACGGCCCGCAGGGCAGACGACATGATCGAGCAGAACCTGAGGCATCACTTGGCGCGGCACCCGAATGACGGTTTCAAGGCAGCATCCAAGCGGCGCTCATCGGGGCTTTCGGTCGGGAACCTCGACAACCGATGCTCAGCCCGCGGTGGTTGAGCCCTTCTCGCCAGGAAGTGAGTCTTTCTTTCCTGGACCCGAGAGGTATTTCACCAACAATACGAACAGGACGAGAAAAGACAGTAACAAGAGGTATTCCAGGCCCTTGGTCTCGAATATGTTTAGATAGGTGTAGAACTCCATTATGGCTCCTTTCCCATATCAGGTCTTCCGGAAAACCGGCATCCGCGTAACTATCCATCTGAATACCCATATTTCCGTAAACACCACCATGAGCGTCACCACATACTCTTCCCAGGACGGATAGTACTTGTCGACTGCGTACCAGCGGAATGCGATCACCGATACATTCAATCTGTTAAGAACAATGCCTACTAGGGCCATAACGGATGCCACTTTGATTATTTCGAGGTTTCTGTTCCTTACTGCATAGGCAAACATGAAGCAAGGTACAAGCACAAAACCGATGATTTCAACGAGATACCAGTAACCCCAAACATCCGTAATCAGTTGCCACCGCTGTTCATGTATGAAGATGAGAGCCTGGAAAAAATAATAGACAAACATCGTAATTGCCGCGCCTTTGCCCAGCCCTAGAACGATTTCTTCATACTGATGGTGGTCCTGTCCGCCGATGCAGGTCTTTGAAGACTTTGTGACTGATTGTTCCCTCGAATATGATCATTGATAAGCCTGCATAAATACTCGATACAAAGAACATGATCGGTATGAATTCGGAATACCAGAGCGGATGTATCTTCGGCTTGGCCATCAGGAACAGCGCGCCCAGACCGGATTGATGGAGGATGGAGAGCGTAATACCGAATATCACCGCCCCAAGTGTCAGGCCCGCGAGGAATTTCCGTACTTTCTCCAGCTGCGCCCATTCGGCAACTACCGGTGAAAACTCTACAGCCATTGCAATCATATAGAGCAGAAAGTGCCACGAAACCAGAAACAGGACAGAGTTGTATCCGAATGAGTTGCCTATGATCGGATTAATGATGTGCCAGGGTCTTCCCAGATCCAGTACCAGGGCTCCTGCATAGAAGATATATGCCAGCAATCCATTCAAAACAGTCACCCTGACGATCGAGTGATATTTGTCGATTCTCATCACATAAACGACGAAGGTGATGACGTAGGAACCCCCGGCAAAGGCCACGCCGGTAACCACATCGAATCCGATCCACAGTCCCCATGGGAAGTCCTGGGATAGATTGGTAACAGACCCGAGTCCGTATACGAATCGGAAATACAGAATAATCAGGCCGACGATGATGGTTGGAATTGAAATGACATTGAACGGCGTGAGCCATTTGCCCCTGGGCTTCAATTCCTGCCAGAAGAACCTGATAAATCTGTTGAATTCACTTGTGACAGCGGCTGTATTGTTCATTTGTCCGCCCCTGGTTTCGTCCACCCGTGGTTCTCATGTATTTCTTTTTTCCTGTCTGCCAGTTCGCTCAGGCCCAGCAGCAGTGCCGGGACACCGAACAGAACAAGCGGGACAGAAACCAGAAACGGCTTGGTGTATTCGGGGTAAGGGGTCGTGCCGAGATCGGTTCTAAACCCGATCTGGTCGAACGGAACGGCGGAAAGGTAAAGCCAGCCGGTTCCTCCGGCTTCGTGCTCTCCATAGATCTGATGCACGTACTTATCCGGGTGACTGTATACACGATGTCGTGCCACTTCCATCAGCTCTCTCTTCGAGCCAAACATCAGGGTATCTGTCGGGCAGGCCTCCACGCAGGCGGGTTTTTTCCCTTCCTGCAATCTCTCATAGCACATGGTGCACTTCATGATTCTTGGATTCCAGGAGTGATACTCGGCCTTTGGAATATCAAACGGACAGGAGACCATGCAAAATCTGCATCCCATGCATTTGTCACCGTTCCAGGTAACAGGGCCCTCCTTGGTCTTGTACATCGCATTCACAAGACAAGCCGCTACACACGCCGGCTGCCAGCAATGCATGCATTGCCGCTTGACAAATACATCACCCTTCGTCGTATGGAATCGATTCACAACCGTGAACTGCTTGTCGGTGGTATCCCTCATTTTTTCCAGCGCGTTGTCTTCCTTCACCTCCGGAACAAAATTGCCGTTCGCGACGGAGCACGCAACCTCGCAAGATCGGCACCCGATACACCTGGTGGTATCGACAAGCACTCCAATGAATTCCTTCTTTTCTCCTGCGTTGTCAGCACTTGACTTCTTTATTGACAGAAGCGCCGCACCAGCAGTAGCTGAAGTCTTGAAGAACTGTCTTCTATCCACGATGTCTCCGTTCTCAGAAGGGTCCGGTTACCGGACACTACTCTGCACCTATCTACAGGCTGACGATTGAGTGAATGTCGATGTCACAGTTTCTTCTCGCCCGAATGACACAATTGACAGCTCGCGCTTGCGTTCTTGCCAGTACCCACCGGGTGGCACTTCCAGCACTGTTTGTGTATCACCACTTTCGCGCTGAGCGTCTCATCCGCAATATTCTTTGGGTTGGTGTCATGGCATGCCGAACAGGCAAAGATCTGCTGTTTGGTCTTTCCGGATTCTTCATGACAGACCTTGCACTTGATCCAGGATGAATTCAGGTAGTCTGGATGAGGGGTGTGCAGCTTCTTGGCATTGATTTGATGGTGACACGCGACACATGGGATCGCGCGATCCTTGATGTGCGTGTGATGCTGGAATATCACCTCACCTACCGAAGACGGAATCGTTATTACCGAGGGTACCGGCACGTCTTGCGGCTTGGGGGGAGCACTGGCGGCGGAAAGCAACAGCACCGATGCCGCCGCAAGAAGATATCTGAGCATGGCTAGACCTCTTCTTGAATATTCGGTCAAAAAGTAGGTGTAGCAAGGAAAGACCTGGCAAACGCCTCCACGAATTTCTCATCTGCCGCCTTCATCCCGGCTCTTTCATCCCCCCTGCCCGACGGCGCGGCCGGCACGCCTTCCTTTTCAATCCCTTTGAGTATTTTTGCGAACTTGTCTACTTCCCCCCGATACCAGTTAATGGAATCCACGCCGATTCGCATGGAATGCAGTTCTTCGGCGAGGTCCGACGGATCGATGCAGCACATCCAGCTCAGCTCAATGGGCTTTGATGCGATCCACTCCGGATGCTCAACATGTTCCGTATTCAGCAAAGTCACTTTTCCACTTATCGGGGAGGAAATGTTGATGGTATGAGAACCATGCTTGATTGAAAGAAGCAATTCACCCTTCTCGATGCTCTTGTTCAGTTTCGGCAACTCGACTCCATCTATTCTTGGCATTGTTTTTCGGACAAAGTCATCCAGTCCAATGCGGGCAGTGCCGTTCATTTCTATATTCACCCAGATATGATTCGGGGAAACGAAGATACCTGCGGGCACATTGAATTCATGTTGTGAGCCGGACTCCTTGCTCGATGGCGTAATCAAACGCACCGTCGGCTTCATTTGCCGTTCAATCCTGTCCTTGCGCTTGATCAGGCACTTGTTGAAGAAACCGATCAGCTCGTCTTCTGTAAACGGTTTTTGTACATAGTCCATCGCACCGTACTTCATCGTTTCAACGGCAGTTTCGATGGACGCATAGCCGGTTATCACAATGACATCGATATCGGGGCGCAAGTGTTTCACGGCCTTGGTCACTTCCAGGCCGTCCATTTCCGGCATCTTGAGGTCAGTGAAAACAAAGTCGTAATCGCGCTTGAGAACAAGGCCCAGAGCTTCCCGCCCTTTCTCCACGGTGTCGATGCTGTAGCCCGCGACGACAAGGATCTTCCTGAAGCTATCCAGAACGATCGCTTCGTCGTCGACAGCCAATATTCTCGCTTTGGGTTCCCGTAGTTCGACTCTCTTCAGCGTCTTTGCTTCTGCGGAAACGTCGAGCTTCAATCCGATATCAAGCGCTTCTTTCCGCTCTTTTCGGAGTTCCAGTTCGTGCCGTTTCTGAAGGAACAGGCGTAGCGCGAGATCGACGATTATGAAGACAATAATCGTAACAACGACAATTAAGAGGACCATCATGTGCCTCCGTAAGATACCTGGCGCCGAACAAACCGCGGGATCGAAGGGGTTTCGCCGTTCGCAGGCTTCTTCTCCATGCCCTCGGCGGGGTGGCAGCTGAGGCGCTGCCGGACCGTGTCCGAGAGAGCCGCCGCGAGATCAGCGTCTGCGGCAAATGCACCCGCCACCGCACCGGCCAATAGCACGGACGAGACCGTCACGACGAAGATGAGAAGAAGCTGTCTCAGAGATGCCCCTGCTTCCCGGGATAGCAGGGAACGATTGGGAGCGACGGGTAATGAGATCATTGGCTCAAAGCGCAAGGCGGAGGTTTCCTCAACGCGCTCTACCACGGTCCCGATCCAGGTGACCGTCGCCCGATCCCGCCAAAATGGCTACTGCCTTTGGTGAAGGACTTGGGCGCCCTCGCGTTGGGATTGACGCCTGAACGGTTAGCATGATATGCAGCGGTGCACCATGGATGCTTGATATGGATCAACCGCAGGCGGGTGAGGCCCCCAATCGGCCTCCTTCTTGATACGGATCAATCGCATGCGGATGCGGCGCCCAATCGGCCCCCTGACTGGGCACCGCGTCGCTTTGCTCCCTTCTCGGCCGCTTCAGCAGCGCCCGGGTCGCGCGCGAGAGCAGCATTCCGGCGCCAACGAACGGAAACGCGATGACGTACGCCAGTCCCACGAAGGACGCGGCGAGGAAGAGACCGACGTTCCTCAGGAACGGAACGGCCGCCCCGAGGCGCTTCGCGAGCGGCCGGATGGCCATCCATCCGAGCGTGCCCAGCATAACGAATACCGTCGCGACCATGCAGGCGAGTGCGCAGAAGGGAGCCGCGAGATACAGCCCCGTAGATTTCAGGAGCGCAACCGCGCGGCTCTCAGGGCGTGTTTCAACGACCGCCGCCGCAGGCGCCGCGTCCGCCACCGCTTCGACGGGCCGCACAAGCACTCGCTGCCGGATGTGTCGACGTTTACCCGCGCGCTGCCTTCGTGTAAGTTCGCGTGTGATCAGACTCTGGAGCCACAACACTAGGTCGCAAGCGGAGTCATTCATTTCTTGTGGCTGGCGAGTCTCGCGCGACAGCCACCTGGGATCTTCCGGCGCGTCAACCCCATGGGCATCCACATCGTCGGGCGAAAAGCTTAGAATGCGATAAGATCAGACGGCGCGAAACGCCCTTCTGGAAACATTTCTATGGTTGGCTACCCGTTGACTTGGAGACTTGCGATGAGGTATCTCTTGCTGGGTGTTGTCTTGTCCGCGGCGCTGGTTGGCTGCTCGGAAAAGAGAGAACCCGCCAGTCCATCGGCCGGAAAGGCTGCGCCGATGGCCACGATTCCGGCCGAGAAGCCATCCATAGGGGATGCCAAGGCGGGACAAGCTGTCGCCGAGCGCGAATGCAAAGCGTGCCACGGCCTGGATGGCAAGGGCGTTGCGCCTGGCATTCCGCACCTTGCAGCGCAGCGGGAGCGCTACCTGCTGCTGGCGCTGACCGAGTACAAGGACGTAAAGCGTACGCATTCCGCCCTTCGTGAACTCGCAGGACGACTGAATCCAGCGGAGTTGCGGAACGTGGTCGCGTATTACGCGAGCCAGCCGCCGCCCCCGCCGGCGTTCGGGAAGGACTCAAGACAGGCTACGCTCGCCGAGAAAGGCAAGGCGCTGGCATCAGCTTGCGAAAAGTGTCACGGCGCGGAAGGCAATAGCAGTACACCGGGTGTGCCCAGCCTCGCCGGTCAGCAGCCCCATTATCTGGTCACCGCCATCCAGGAGTATCACCGGGGAGACCGCGGGAAAGCGGCGATGAAGGCGATACTGCGCGATGCGAGCAGACTCGAGCTCGAAAGCCTGGCGCTCTATTTCGCGTCCCGAACGCCGGCGCAACGCTCCGCGCCAGCGCGTGGAGACCCCGCGGCGGGTGAACCGCTCACCGCGATGTGCGGCGGGTGCCACGGGCCCCGCGGCGTCAGCACCGATGCGGCGACGCCGACCCTCGCCAGCCAGGACCCTCAGTACCTCACGAAGGCCATCAAGGCCTACCGGACTTCGCGCCAGCATTGGGGCATGCAGCGTTTCGTCACGGGCGTAAGCGACAAGGACATCGAGAACGTCACCGCGTTCTACACTGTCCAGCCCTCGAAGCCCGCCGACAGCGTGCCAAGTTCCGCGCGGGAGCTCGCCGTGAAATGCGATCGCTGCCACGACGCCGAGGACAATCCCCAAATGGTGGTGCCCATCCTGCGGGCGCAGGACAAGGACTATCTTGTGATGGCGCTGCGGTCGTACCGCGACGACAAGCGCGAAAGCACCACGATGCACAAGATGAGCATCATCTACAGCAACGCAGTCATCGACGACATTGCGTCCTACTACGCCAGCCAGCCGCGGGACAAGCGCTGATTCGACACGGGGCTGGTCGGATCCGGAGCCGACAAGCTCCTGACCGTCACCTGACGGTGGGCATGTCCCCACCGGCCCTTTCCTCAACGGGTGACGGGGTCTTGCCGTACCACATCTGATACATCGACACCACCCACATAAACGCAAAGGACATGGCCATCACGGCGCCTGATGCCATCGTGACCCACGCGAAAGGATGGTACACCTTGACCAGGTACCAGGAACACACGTCGATCGCAACGCAGACGAAAGGCAACGCCACGACCGAGCACTTGAACCACACCGGCCGCACGTAGGCGTGGCTGAAGATGAGGCCGACGATGAAGAAAATGAAGGTCAAGCCGAACAGGTGGATGTGGGAGACCCGCACCAGCGTGAAGATATCCGTGCCGGTGTCCCGCTCCGTCACTTTCTTGATGTTGTCGTAGCCGTCCATGTTCACGAGGTGCGGATTGCTGCCGTCGTGGCAGGTCATGCAGCGCTTGTCGAGCACCGGCCTGATGTCCTTGTCGTAGGCGGCGCGGCTCGCCCCCTCCTGAACCCAGCCGACGATCTTGGATGACTCCTCGACGGGAAGCATCGTCGACATCGGGCCACGCAAGGCCGACTCGATGCGCGAGCCTTTCCCGCTCCCGGCATAGGCGATGACGACGTCCTCGTAGGAAAGCGTGATGGGATTGCCGTCCTTCCCCGAATGACTATGGAACAGGTAAAGAACAGCGAACATGTAGCCCAGGCCGAGAACGCAGAGCGCTGCGGTGTACAGCGTCCGCGCGCTGTACGGCAGCTCCGAGTAATGATAATAAAGCCGGTGCAGCGGACCTTCGCTCATGTTTGTTTTCCCATGTTGTTCACTTCGGCGGCAGGATCACGTAGACGACGCTGCGCGCCCGCTGGCTCGCGTAATGGGCCGCCAGGCTCTCGATCTCGGCGGCGGGCAACGCGTCCAGCATTGCCGCCATTGCCTTGCTCTTGCGCCCGCCTTTCTGGTAGGCGCGCATCGCCTGCTCCAGATAGTCGGCGCGCTGCGCCGCCAACGCCGGCGAACGCGGATCGGTGCTGTTGCCGTTGACGCCATGGCAGCGGTCGCACCGCTGCGCCAGCTCTGCGATCGTGAGAGGTTTCTTGACCGACGGCTGTTTCGGCTGCTGGTTCGCGTAATAGGCCGCCAGGTTCTTGATGGTGTTATCGTCGACCGATGCCGCAAGCCCCTTCATGGTTGCGTCGCTGCGCGGGCCATCCTTATAGGCGCGCATGGCGGCGGCGAAGTACTGCGCATCCTGGCCGGCGAGGCTGGGTGTGGTGGGATTCGCGCTGACGCCCCCTTCGCCGTGGCAGCCGGCGCAGGCCGCGGCAGCGGCTTTGCCCGCGGCCTGGTCACCAGGCGACGGCGTTTGCGCTTTGCCCGGCTTCTGCAGAGCATAGAACAGGGCGATGTTGTTCATGTCGGCATCGCTCAACGCCGAGACCAGCGTCTTCATCATGTCGTGCTTGCGTTGGCCGCTCTTGTAGGCGTTCAAGGAAGCGACCAGGTACTTGGGATCAAGCCCGACCAGGCTCGGCATTCCCGGGATCTTGGTGATTCCGGTGTCCCCATGACACCCTGCGCACCCGGCGGCCGCAGCCTTGCCGGCACTGGCCGGATCGGGCCCGGCGGGAGCCGCTTTAGCGACGCCAGCTGCGCTCGGTTGAGCGGGCTCCAAACCGGCGTAATAGGCGGACACCTTGACCAGCGCGTCCTCCTTCAGGTACTTGACCGCATTGCTCATGGCGTTGTCACCGCGGGCGCCCGCCTGATAAATGAGCAGTTCGGTAAGAAGGTATCCGGGCCGCTGGCCGGCGATGTGGGGCACGCCCTTGGATGTGGAAATGCCCGCAGCGCCGTGGCACTTCGCGCACGAGGTATCCGCAACGCGCTTGCCTTCCGCTACGTCCTGGGCGGTCGCATACGCCGGCCGAAGGTCATCACTGCTGCCGACGCCGGGAGCCGTGCGGACTTGCGGATAGCCGGCGACCGGAATGCCGAAGGTCAGCGCAATCAGGAGAAGAGTCAGCACGCTTCGTTTCATCGATGCCCCTTCGGGCAATTGGCTGCATCTGACGCGGTGGGCGTGCCAGCCGCAGGCAATCGGCAGCGGATTGGGTGTTCCAGTTTCAGGAGCAAGCGTCGCGCCATGCCTCATCGTCGCGGCGGGAATTGTAGCATGGCGCCCCAGAGCCGATTGCGCGCTGATTTCTGTCGGTATGTCATGCGAAATTGCGCGACCAAGACCGAGCTAGCGCGCCTCAACTTCCATTACTTGCTAGTACCCGTTCCTTCGCGCGCAGCCGTTGGCTTGTATCAAGTCCTGCACTCTGTGAACCCGGGCTGCTTCACTGCAGCAACCTGAATGCGGTATATTGCCACTTGCAGGCGCTTGAAGTTATGTTCGGACCACCTGCACTATGTTTCGAAATGTGCCATCAAACCGAGCATAGGGCCGGAACCGGCAAAAATCGGGTAACGGAATCCTGAGCACCGTTCCTTCACATTCACCGAGGACGTCCCGCCATGTTCAACATCGCGCCCACGGATAAATCTTCCTGCCATGCCTCGTCGAAAGTGCCGATTCTGGCGGTGGCCCTTGCGCTCGCGGTGCTCGTCACCGCCTCACAAGAGGCGCGGGCCCAGGCCAAAGAACGTAGCGGCAAGGAGGTCGTGGATTCTGTCTGCTCCAAGTGCCATGCCACGGGTGCCCAGGGCGCGCCGAAAATCGGCGACAAGCAGGCATGGAGCAAGCGCGCGTCGCAGAGCCTCTCCAGCCTCACGGATCACGCGCTGAAGGGCATCCGCCAGATGCCCTCGCATGGCGGGAGCCCCGACCTCACCGATCTCGAGATCAAGCGCGCCATCACCTACATGGTCAATCAGTCCGGCGGCAAATGGGTGGAGCCGATCAGCAAGAAATCTCCGCCCGGCCTGCGGACCGGAGAGGAAGTCGTTAAGGCGCAGTGCTTCAAATGCCACGAGTCGGGAAAGGGGGGCGCGCCCAAGATCGGCGACCGCGACGCCTGGATACCCCGGCTCAAGGAAGGACTGGACAGCACGGTGCGCTCCGCGATGAAGGGACATGGCGGCATGCCCGCTCGCGGCGGCTTGGCGGATCTCAGCGATTCCGAGCTTCGCAGCGCAGTCATCTATTTGTTCAGGGGCCCCCCTCCTCCTCGCAAGTGACATGATCACCATCAAACAGCAGGATTTCATCCAGAGCATCGCCGACGGCTTTCAGTTCATCTCGTTCTACCACCCGGTCGACTTCATCAAGGCGATGGGTGAGGCCTACGAGCGGGAGCAGTCGCCCGCCGCCAGGAATGCGATCGCGCAGATCCTGATGAACTCGCGCATGGCGGCCGAAGGCCATCGACCGGTGTGCCAGGACACCGGCATCGCCGTGGTGTTCCTCAAGATCGGGATGGACGTGCGGTGGGATGCGACGATGAGCGTGGGGGAAATGGTGAACGAAGGCGTGCGCCGCGCCTATACCGACAAGGACAATCCTTTGCGCGCCTCATTGCTTGCCGATCCCGCGGGCGCGAGGAGGAACACGCGGGACAACACACCGGCGGTGGTGCACACGGAGATCGTTTCCGGCAGCGGGGTCGAGGTCAGGCTCGCGGCCAAGGGCGGGGGCTCGGAGAACAAGTCCCGGTTCGCGGTACTGAATCCCAGCGACAGCGTCGTGGACTGGATTCTCGAGCAGGTCCCGACCATGGGCGGCGACTGGTGTCCGCCCGGCATGCTGGGGATCGGCATCGGCGGCACGGCCGAAAAGGCCATGGTGCTCGCCAAAGAGTCCCTGATGGAGCCACTCGACATGCACGAGTTGAAGCGCCGCGGCCCGAAGACGCGCGCCGAGGAACTGCGGATCGAAATCTTCGACAAGGTCAACGCGCTCGGCATCGGCGCGCAGGGCCTCGGGGGACTGACCACCGTGCTCGACGTGAAGGTGCTCGACTACCCGACCCACGCGACCTCGCTGCCGGTGGCGGTGATCCCCAACTGCGCTGCGACGCGCCACGTCGAGTTCCACCTGGACGGCAGCGGGCCTGCGCATTTCGAGGCGCCGCGCCTGGAGCATTGGCCCAAGCTCACCGTCGATCTCGCCAGCGGCGCGAAACGCGTCAATCTCGAGGCGCTGACCAAAACGGAGACCGCGACCTGGAAGGCGGGCGACCGGCTGCTGCTGACGGGCAAGATTCTCACCGGCCGCGATGCCGCCCACAAGCGGCTCGCCGATCTCATGTCCAGGGGCGAGAAGCTCCCGGTAGATTTTACCAATCGCTTCATCTACTACGTCGGCCCCGTGGATGCCGTGCGTGATGAAGTGGTCGGCCCCGCCGGCCCCACCACCTCGCGGCGCATGGACAAGTTCATGGATGCCATGCTCGGCCGGACCGGTCTGCTGGGTTCGATTGGAAAATCGGAGCGCGGCAAGCAGGCAGTCGAGGCGATCAAACGCCACCGGGGCATACACC
>CAVOIO010000035.1:0-227958 GCA_963695915.1 uncultured beta proteobacterium | reverse complement strand
CGGTTTGAGGATTGCGGCCCATGCGTGCAGCACGCTTGCCCTGGGAAAAGGTTCCGAAGCCAACCAAGGTCACGCTTTCGCCTTTCTTCAAAGATACGGTCACGGCGTCTATGAATGCATCGATCATGGTGTCTGCCATGGCTTTGCTGGCGCCTGTTTTTTTTGCTAACGCTTCGACGAGCTCTGCCTTATTCATTTTTCCCCCTGTCATCTAAACGTACAGCAACCGGAAGCTTAAGGATTTGGTCGCCATCCAGTCAACGCACGCACACATTGAGCGAGACTTCCGCGGCGATGCACCACGAGTGTTGATCCACCCGCACGGGCATTGCTCTTGCCCCCTCGCCGCCTCTTCACACCCTGCTCCATTATCCACGACTGGCGGCGTGGACCCTAGTGTCCTGTTCCGCTAATTCGCGGCTGAAAACCCGGCGAGAATCGGCGCCATGCTGTGTTACGAGTCCTCGCCGTGGGGCCCGCCACTGTCGAGGACTCGCGCCTTGCCTGGCGCCGATTTCGCGGGTTTTCCGATCGATGATGGATCGTTGTCAAATAGGCCATGGGGCCGGCTTCCAAGGTTCGAGAGTTATTCCACAAATTAGCGGAACAGGACACTAGCACCACCTTTGCACGGCGACTGCGACGGGCGATATTTCTCCAGTTTCTTCATGAGCCGTTCGCACGCCACAACCACCATCACCTTCAGGGTCTTCATGTCACACGATCCGCCAGGCGATCGAAGCGCCGCTTCGCAGCGGTACCAACGTGTCGGCACCGTAACGCAATTCCTCCGGCACCGGCCAGGCTTCTTTGCTCAGTGTGATGCGCTCACGATTGCGCGGCAGGCCGTAAAAGTCTGCACCGAAGAAGGCGGCAAAACCTTCCAGTTTGTCGAGCGCTCCGGCCGCTTCGAAGGCCTCCGCGTACAGCTCAATGCCGCCGTGAGCGGTGTAGATTCCGGCGCAGCCGCAACCGGCTTCCTTTGCGTGACGCGCGTGCGGCGCGCTGTCGGTACCGAGAAAGAACTTTGGATTGCCCGAAGTTGCGGCATTCGCCAACGCCTTGCGGTGCTCTTCGCGCTTGAGCACCGGCAGACAGTAGTTATGCGGGCGGATGCCGCCGCGAAACATGTCGTTGCGGTTGAGCAGAATATGATGCGCCGTGATGGTCGCCGCCACGGTATTCGGCGCGCTGAGCACGAACTTCACGGCGTTGGTGGTCGTAATGTGCTCCACAATGATCTTCAGTCTTGGAAAACGCTGCACCAGCGCGATCAGGGTGCGCTCGATGAAGACCTTCTCCCGGTCGAACACATCGACCTCCACGTCGGTCGCTTCGCCGTGTATCAGCAATGGCATCCCGACTTCCGCCATGTACTCCAGGGTGTCGAAGCACTTCCGGATATCGGTCACGCCTTCATCCGCATTGGTCGTTGCACCAGCCGGGTAGTACTTCACCGCGTGCACGAACCCGCCTGACTTCGCAGCGCGAATCTCCTGCCGTCGGGTATTGTCAGTGAGATACAGCGTCATCAGTGGCGAGAAACTGCTGCCCGCAGGCAGAGTGGCGACAATGCGGTCGCGATAAGCGCCGGCCTCGGCGGTCGTCGTTACCGGGGGTCTGAGATTGGGCATGACGATGGCGCGGGCGAAGCGCCGTGCCGTGTCCGGCAGCACTGCCTTCATCGCGTCGCCATCGCGCAGATGCAGGTGCCAGTCGTCGGGTTTGGTGATAGTAATCTGCATAAATTCAGTAACTGGCAGTCGGGAAGAATCTTCGTTCTATTCTTTCTTTAATTCAAGCGCGCGCTGGTAGAGCGCGTTCTTCCTCGCACCGGTGATTTCTGCGGCGAGCTTTACCGCCTGCTTCAACGGCAGCTCGTCGAGCAGGAGTTCCAGCACGCGCGGAGAATCGTCCTCCAGCTGCTCGGCGTCTTCAGCGCAACCTTCCACAAGAAGCACGAACTCGCCTCGGCAGTGATCTTCGTCCTGTTGCAGCCAGGCGCCGGCCTCGGCAAGCCGACAAACGTGAACCTGTTCAAAGAGCTTGGTCAGCTCGCGAGCGATGCCGATGCGACGGTCACCGCCGAACACTGCCACCATGCTCTGCACCGATTCGACGATCCGGTGTGGGGCCTCGTAGAACACCAGCAGGCCGGTTTGGCGGCTGAGCCCCGCCAAGACACTTTCGCGATCGCCTTTCCTGGCCGGCAGAAAACCGTGGAAACAGAACGTCGCGGCCCGCATTCCCGATGCCGCGATCGCGGCGATGGCCGCGTTCGGCCCTGGTATCGGCACTACGCGAAAGCCCGCTTCCCGCACTTGCGCAACTGCCACCGTTCCCGGATCGCTGATTCCGGGCGTGCCGGCATCGGATACCAACGCGACCGATTTTCCCTCCGATAGAGTTGCGATCAGGCGCTTGGCAGCATCGTGCTCGTTGTGTTCGTGCAGTGCAAACAACTTCGCATGAATGCCGTGGTGGGTAAGCAATTTCTGCGTGACTCGCGTGTCTTCGGCAGCAACGCTGTCCACGGACTTCAGCACGCCGAGCGCGCGCAGCGTGATATCGCGCAGGTTCCCGATCGGCGTTGCCACCACATATAATGTGGGTTCAGTCAGTTTGGTGTCTTCACTATGCAACTTCGCCCGGCCTTTTCGCTGTTGGTAGCGGCGTTACTATACTGGGCGCTCATCGCCTTATCCACCCGCCCGGTCGCAGCACAGGAATCCGGGAACGCGAGCGCCCCGCCGACGCAGGCGCACATCGCGGTAATACTGCCGCTGCAGTCCACCTCGTTCGGCAAGCACGCCGACTCGGTGCGACTTGGCATTCTCGCCGCCGCCGGACTGACACAGGAAAGCGGGCCAGCAGTAACCGTGTACGCCACCACGGAGGACACCGACCAGATTCTCACCGCATATCAGCGTGCCGTATCGCGTGGCGCGCGCGCAGTGATCGGGCCGCTCACCCGCAACGGCGTCACCGCCCTCGCCCTGAGCGGTGTGGTGAGCGTGCCCACGCTCGCACTCAATGTTCCCGACGGCGATGTACTGATGCCGCGCGACCTGTACGCATTCGGGTTGCAAATCGAGTCGGAAGCGCGCCAGGTTGCGCAATTCGCCTTCAATCACGGCGGACGCAGAGCCTTTGTGGTTGCCGGCGAGACTTCCCTGGACAGTCGGATTGCGCAGTCCTTTCTCGGGGAATGGAGCAGGCTGAAGGCAGTAAGTCGCCGGACAAGTTCAGCTACACGACGGAAGCCTCCGCACTCTGCCAAGCTGCGCGAGCAACTTCCGGCATCCAAGGCTGATTCAATATTCCTGACCATGGGAGCAACGCGCGTACGCTTCATTCGCACATATCTGGGAGGCAATCTGCCGATCTATGCCACCTCGCTGGTATTCGTGTCCAACGCAGACCCGCTGGCCAACTACGATCTGGAGGGTGTGCGCTTCCTCGACATGCCCTGGCTACTGCAGCCGGACCATCCCGCAGTGATGAGCTATCTAAGGCCTGAGGTAAAAGGCTTGGGGCTCGATCAGGAGCGGTTCTACGCGCTCGGGATAGACGCATACCGGATCGTGCAGGAATTGTTGCGCCCGTACGAGCCGATGGTTTCGTTGGACGGAGTGACCGGCACGATAACGCCCACCGACACCCAGCAATTCACACGCTCACTGGTGCCGGCACAGTTTTCCCAGGGCCGCGCCAAAACGCTCGAGGCGCCCCCGATACGATGAGCAATTGCGGGACTTGGGCCGAAGACGCTGCTGCAGCTTTCCTGGAGAAACGCGGCCTGAAGCTTCTGGAGCGCAACTACCGCTGCCGTTTCGGCGAAATCGATCTGGTACTGCGCGACGCCAGGACACTGGTTTTCGTCGAAGTGCGATACCGCAGGAACCACTCTTTCGGCGGGGCCGGCGAAAGCATCACCACGAGCAAGCGCAAAAAACTTCTGCGGGCAGCCCGACATTACATGGCGGCACACCGCGAGTTCCCGGCCTGCCGCTTCGACGCAGTGTTGCTGAACGGCGACACCCCGGAGGTCGACTGGGTCATGAACGCATTCGGCGAATGAGCATGATGTGCACCAGTTCGGCAGGTTCTTTGTGCAATAATTCGTGTGAAAGGTGAATACAGTCAATTTTCAGGATGGATCTCAAGAGCCGGATCAACAAACACTTCACCGACAGCGCCTACTTGAAACTGCAGGCGATGGAGCTGCTTGCCGATCCGCTTGCGCGCGCCGCCGAGCGCATGGCGCAGTGCCTGATGAACAAAGGCAAGATCCTGTCCTGCGGCAATGGTGGCTCCGCCGCCGACGCGCAGCACTTCGCGGCCGAATTGCTGAACCGCTTCGAGATGGAGCGCCCGCCTCTGGCGGCGATGGCGCTTTCCACCGACACTTCCACGCTCACCTCGATCGCCAACGACTACAGCTACAATGACGTGTTCTCGAAACAGGTGCGCGGGCTCGGCCAATCCGGGGACCTGTTGCTAGCGATTTCCACCAGCGGCAATTCAGCCAATGTCATGGAGGCGATTCATGCCGCGCACGACCGGCAGATGGGCGTGATCGCGCTGACCGGCAAGAAAGGCGGCAAGATGGCCGAAGTGCTCGGCCCGAACGACGTGCATATCTGCGTGCCGGCGGACAGAACGGCGCGCATCCAGGAAGTCCACCTGTTGTGCCTGCACTGCATGTGCGACGCCATCGATTGTTTGTTGTTAGGAGTGGAATGAATGAAAACACCCATCCGATTGATCGCAGTAATCCTTGCCCTTTTTCCCATTCTGCAGTCCTGTGCGCCACTGTTGATCGGCGCCGGCGTGGGCGCCGGCGTCATGATGGCCGATGACCGCCGTACCAGCGCCACTATTCTCGAGGACCAGACCATCGAACTCAAGATCAAGGACCGCATCAAAGAGAAGTACGAGGATCAGCTTCACGTCAGCATGACCAGTTTCAACCGCTTCGTTTTGCTCACCGGGGAAGCTCCAACGGAGGAGATCAAGCAGGATCTGACCATCGTTGCACTGGAAGTGCAGAACGTGCGCAACGTGCAGAATGACGTGATCGTGGCCGGCAACAGCTCGTACACTGCCCGCAGCAGCGATATACTGCTCACCAGCAACATCAAGGGGCGGCTGACGCAGAACCAGGACGTCAGCGCCAACCACGTGAAAGTTATATCCGAGAACGGAACTGTGTTTCTCATGGGACTCGTGACCCGGGCCGAAGCCGAGTCCGCGGCGCAGACTGCCGCCACTACCAGCGGCACGCAAAGAGTGGTCAAAGTTTTCGAGTACATCGACTGAGATTCCTGGAAACCAGGAGTGAAAAAAGCCCCGCAAGGGGCTTTCTTCATTTTGGCCACGGCCACGTCCTTCTGACCGTCCGGTAGAGTTCCAGCGTTTGCTTCCTGCCCAAGTCGTGGTCCACGATCGGTGACGGGTAGTCCAATCCAATGCTCACGGCGGCAGCCTGTTGCTCTTGCGCGCTCATCTTCCATGGCTCGTGGATGGCGTCCGAACTCACTTTCGCCAGCTCCGGGAGATACATGCGCATGAACCGCCCGTCGCCATCGAATCGCCGCGACTGCAAGACCGGATTGAATACGCGGAAGTAGGGTTGCGCATCGCATCCGGTCGAAGCCGACCACTGCCAGCCGCCGTTGTTCGCGGCCAGATCAAAGTCAATCAGCCGGGCTGCAAAGTACCGCTCCCCCCAGCGCCAGTCCACGTGCAGGTCCTTTACCAGGAACGAAGCCGTCACCATGCGCAGCCGGTTGTGCATGTAGCCGGTGCTGTTGAGCTGGCGCATCGCCGCATCCACCAGCGGATAGCCGGTGCGCGCCTCGCACCATGCCGCGAAATGGCCTTCGGGATTGGGAAACCGGATGGCGTCATATTCCGGCTTGAAAGCGCCTTGCACCACGTGCGGAAAGTGATGCAGGACGGCGAAGTAGAACTCGCGCCAGATCAGCTCCGAAAGCCAGGCGTCGCTACCCTGCGATTGAACAGATGCCGCGGTGCGCGCCAGTTCTCGGATTGAAATGGTGCCGAATCGCAGATGCACCGAAAGGTAGGACACACCGCGCACACCGGGAAGATCGCGCTTGTCCCTGTAGTCGTCGATCCGCTCGAGAAAGTCCTGGAACAATTGCCTTGCGCCGGACATCCCGGTCGGCAGCTTCATCTGCAGCAGGTTGGTCATTCGAAATCCCAGGTCTTCGAGCGCCGGCAATTTCCGTCCGTCCCCTCGCGCCAGCGATTCGCGATACCGGTCCACCGAATAGCCTTTGGCATGCCACGGCTCGAATTTGGCAAGCCAGGCACGCTTGTAAGGCGTGAATACAGTGGCAATGCGGATACCCCTATTCACTCAGCGCCGCTCCCTTCGTGGCAATTCATTGTCATCTACGCTGCAAAAAATGCCGACGGACGCCACCGCAAGCGCCCCCTCCGGAAACCGTACGCCGTGACATCAAATTGAATCAGCGCGGGCCAGCCTCGTGAAGGACTGAAACATCCCTGGCACGAAATCAGGCGGGCAAACCCGGTCCGGGGAGAGGAACATCCGGGTTCGAGCCGGACGCACGAATGCGCCGACCCTCGCTGAAACCATTGCGACGGCGAGAATCTCGCAGTCTCATCGCATTCATTCGGCACGCGCGGCGCGGCCGCGAGCCCACTTTCTTGACACATCTTGCGCGCCCGAGACTTCGAGCTAACGCGCCAGCGCCCGCAATTCGGACCAGGGCATGAGCAGTGAGCGCGTCTCGCCGCGCGCAAATCCGGAATGCAGACGCAGATAACTTTCAATATCCGCATCTGCCATTTCAACCGTGCCGCCACTTGGTGTCGGGACCGAGACGGCACCCACGTTGGATTCCAAAGACTTCCAGGGGTGCAGCCAAATTCAGGGACACGGGCCCGGAGCCGTCCAAGCGACAGGATCCTGCGGTTACGGTTACCAGTGGCTCTGCCAATGCCAAGGACGCCAACACCGCAATTAGCCAGCTCATCATTTTGTCCTAGTCAAATAATCATATTTCGAGCATAATGCGCTCTTAATGCACGATTGTCAATTATTTGTCCTGGACAGAATAATACTAGAGGTATGGGCAACCAAAAACGGGAAGAAACCATGGTCAACATAAGCGCGGTCGAGCGGGACACCGGGTTGAGCAAGGACACCTTGCGCATGTGGGAACGTCGCTACACCTTTCCGAAGCCGCAGCGTGACCCGAACGGGGAGCGCGCCTATACCCCGGGTGAAGTGGAAAAACTGCGCTTAATCAAACGCCTGATGGACCGTGGCTACCGCCCCGGGAAGATCATCGGACAGTCGGTGGAGGCATTACAGTCCTGGGGAGCCAGCCTCCGACGGCCGAGGCGAGCACAGCCCCTTCACCCGCCTGTATCATGGCGCCACCGGGAACCGGCGCCATGACCCACCACCCATCATTGGAAAAAAAAATATGCCCGCCCGGCGAACTTCCGGCACGGGTGGGCGCGCTGTCGCGCCCGCTGGTGTTTACCAACGGCGTGTTCGACGTGCTGCACCGCGGGCACGTCACTTATCTTACCGAATCGCGGGCGCTCGGCTCCAGCCTGCTGGTGGCGCTCAATTCGGACGCATCGGTGAGACGGCTGGGCAAAGGACCGGACCGGCCGATCAATACACTGGAGGACCGCCTGGCGGTGGTCGCTGCGCTGGAAAGCGTGAGCCTCGCCACATGGTTCGACGACGACAATCCGCTCACGCTCATACGCGCTTGCCGTCCCGATGTCCTGGTCAAGGGCGGCGACTGGCCGGTTGATAAAATCGTGGGCGGCACGGAAGTGGCGGGCTGGGGCGGCAAGGTCATTTCCATTCCGTTCCGGTTCGAACGTTCCACCACGTCGCTGATCTCACGCATTCGCAAACCCTGATTCATCATCTTTTCTAAGGAAGCTTCCATGTCTGCCAGACCGAGTTTCGTGAGTGACACGTGGGGACTGATCAAGCCTTACTGGTCCTCCGAGGAACGCTACTCCGCCTGGTTACTGCTCGCCGCGGTAATCGGCCTCACACTCGCCATGGTCTACATGAACGTCCAGTTCAATTCCTGGTACAACGTGTTCTACAACGCGCTGCAGGAGAAAAACAAGGACGAGTTCTTCCGCTTGATGATCCGGTTCGCGATCCTCGCGGCCATCTACATCACGATGGCGGTCTATGCCTTCTACCTGAACCAGATGCTGCAGATCCGCTGGCGGCGCTGGATGACCGACGTCTACCTCAAGCGCTGGCTCGCGGAGCGTACCTACTACACCATGCAGCTCACCGGCGCCCCCGCCGACAACCCCGACCAGCGTATCGCCGAGGATTTCAAGTTGTTCGTGGACGAGACCCTCAGCCTTTCGCTCGGGTTCCTCAACGCCGTGGTCACGCTGGGCTCCTTCGTGGGCATCCTGTGGGCACTGTCCGGGCCGTTCGCGATCCCCTACAACGGCGGCGAGATCGTCATTCCGGGTTACATGGTCTGGGCAGCGCTGGTCTACGCCATCGTGGGCACCTGGCTCACCCACAAGATCGGCAAGGCGCTGATCGGGCTCAATTTCAACCAGCAGCGCTTTGAAGCAGACTTCCGCTTCTCGCTGGTGCGCTTCCGCGAAAACAGCGAGGGTGTGGCGCTGTATGGCGGCGAGGATGACGAACTCAGGAATTTCCGCTCGCGCTTCGCCAACGTGGTCAACAACTGGTGGAGCATCATGAAGCGCCAGAAAGTCCTCAACTCCTTTACCATCGGCTACAACCAGCTGGCGGTGATCTTCCCGTTCGTCGTCGCCGGCAACCGCTATTTCGCCGGCACCATACAGCTCGGCGGGCTGATGCAGATTTCGAACGCCTTCGGACAGGTGCAGGGCTCGCTGTCATGGTTCATCGGCGCCTACAACACCTTCGCCGCCTGGAAGGCCACCGCAGACCGTCTGCTCGGCTTCCACTATGCGATCGAGAAAGCTCACGAAGACATGCGGCAGGAGTCCGGAGTGCGGCAGGCGCAGGATGGCAACGAAGATCTTGTTCTCGACGACGTCGCTCTCAACCTCCCGAACGGCCAGCCGTTGATTTCCGCTTCCAACGCGATCATGAAATCGGGCGAGAGCCTGCTGATCTGCGGGCCCTCCGGGTCCGGAAAGAGCACGTTGTTCCGGGCGATCGCCGGGATCTGGCCTTTTGGCAAGGGACGCATGCGACTGCCGGCGGGCTTCCGCGTCCTGTTCCTGCCGCAGCGCCCCTACCTTCCGATCGGCACGATTCGCGACGTCGTCAGCTACCCTGCATGCCCTGAAGATTTCTCCGATGAGCAAATAAAGGAAGTGCTCGACGCGGTCGGGATGCCGCAACTCGTAGGCCGGATCAACGATCACCAGCACTGGGCACTGCAGCTCTCGCCCGGCGAACAGCAGCGCATCGCCTTTGCGCGCGCGATACTGCAAAAACCGGCGTGGTTATTCCTCGACGAGGCGACCTCCGCGCTCGACGATGCTTCCGAAGAGAAGCTCTACCGGATGCTGAAGGAAAGGCTGCCCGGCACCACCATCATCAGCGTCGGCCACCGGGCCGCGCTGGTCGCATTCCACTCGCGTCGGCTGGAACTGAAGGAAGACAGCTTCGGCACCCGCGTGCTGGTCCCGATCTAGAACAGCGAAAACAAACCAGCCACAGAGATCGCAGAGTACACAGAGAAAAACGCTTCACCACCCCCTTTCCAGCAAGCTGGAGAGGAAGTGCCAAGAGTCTGCGATCTTGGCCGCTGTGTCGTTATCACCCTCTCCGCCCGCTTTCGGGGGGAGAGGGACGGGGTGAGGTGGGTGTCGTCCGTGTTTCAGGGATTTGAACGTCAGCGGCATTCGACCGTACGCAATTCGGAGCCCTGGAACTCGTTCCTCAAGTCCGACAGTTTCGCCGATTCCTCTTCTGTCGGTTCGCTGATCAGAAATGCAGTCTGGGTCACGCGCTGTTCGCGTTCGCCGACTGTTGCCGAACGCACGCCCATTTGCCGCAGTTGCGCCAGGTACCTGGTCGCGCCCTCCTCGCTGCGGAACACGCCCAGCGAAATCGCATAACGCCACCGGCCCGGTTCCAGAATCGGAAAGTATTCATCGACTCCCAGGTTCCTGAGTTCGGCGGCCTTGCGTTCCATCGCCGCCTGCGATCGCAGCGGCGGCACGTACACCCAGTAGCCCGCGGTCACGCCGACCTCGGACCGGCGCGCACGCGCTCCGAGCGCGATACGATCCAGGGCGCCCTGCGCGCGCGCCAGTTCGCCGGCGCCGAAACTGCCCCACTCGACACAGGTCGCGCGCAGCCGAAGCCGGCACCGGCGCTGGCGCCGGCCTTGGCGGCACGATCTGCACCTTATCCGCATTCATCTGCAGCGCGACGAGCTGCGCATCCGGATTCGGCGCCTTGTCCCTGAGGTAAACGAAAACGCCGAACCCGACGTTGACCGCAAGCAGCAGCAGGAAGACCCACCTCATCCGCGCTCCTGTGCGATTTGCACCAGTCCTTCCAGCACCAGCTTGTCGGCGATCCTGACCGGCCTGCCGAGCCGTTGCGCCACGACTTCCGCGGCGCCGCCACCGATCAGGAGAGCCGGTTCGCCGTGCCGGTCCGCCACCATCGCCGCGCGCATGCGTTCCACTGCGCCGCACAGCGCCTGTACCGCACCGCTGGTGACGGCATCGCGGGTGTTGCGCGGAAACGCCGCAAAATTGCCGCGTTCGGAGGACAGACCCGCGGTATTCGAAGCCAGCGCTTCATGCATCAGGGCAAAGCCCGGGACGATGATGCCGCCGAGAAACTCCCCCTGCGCGCTCAGGGCATCCACCGTCATCGCGGTGCCTGCATTGACCACCAGACAGGAGCCGGTAACCAGTTGGCGCGCACCGATCAGTGCCGCCCAGCGGTCCGCGCCAAGTTGCGACGGACTGTCGTAGCGACTGACAACACCGCACTGGGCTGCGGTTGCGGCGATCCACCGCGGTTGGGCCTTCCACCTGGCAAACAGTTTTTGCAAACCGCCACGCACCGCCTCGCCGGCCACATTGGCGACGACGACCTCGTCCACGGCGGGCAGATGCGCCCACGCCTGTTCAAGCAGGCCGAGGTCGGCCAGCGCCACCCGGCCTTCTTCGACGAAGGCAATGCGGTCATGGAGCGCCCATTTGACTCGGCTGTTGCCGGCATCGACGGCAAGGATCACGGTTCGTGGGACTTTCGGGTTTGAATGGGATCTCGCGCTTACGCGGCAGGCCGCAGGCTCAGCTCTCCGCCGTAGAACTTGCGCATACCGGAGCGGGTCTTGATCATCAGCGCACCGTCCTCGGCGACCCCTTCGACCGCGCCTTCGAGTTCGGACTTGTCCGGCATTCGCAGACGCACCATTCTATCTTGGTACGCGTGCATCCGGTCCCACTCCCGGCGAAACGACGCGAAGCCCTCTACGGAAAACTTGCTGAGAACCACATCGAGTTCAGCAAGTATCTCCGCAAACAGCCGGTTGCGGCCCACTTCGATGCCGATCCTTGCCAGGTCCACCACCGGCTGGTCGATGCGTTCCTTAACCAGGTCCGGCAGGCGCAGGTTTATTCCCACGCCGATCACTGCAACGGTGGGCCCCATCACGTCGCCGGCAAGCTCGATCAGGATGCCGGCAAGCTTGAGGTGGCGCCACAGCACATCGTTCGGCCATTTCAGCATTACTTCTTCCGCTCCGCGCTTTCTCAACACCCTCGCCAGCGCGACGCCAACCGCGAGGCTAAGCCCGGAAAGAAAACCCGCCCCCTGCTCGAATCGCCACAGGACCGAAAACGTGAGCGCGCCTCCCAACCCAGAATGCCAGCCGCGGCCGCGCCGTCCGCGCCCGCGCGTCTGCAATTCAGCCACGAGCACCGTACCGGAGGGCGCTCCCTGTGCCGCGCGCTCCAGCAGGTCGGTATTGGTCGAACCAGTTTCGTCCACGACTTCGATGCAGAAGTGTGCCGCCTGCCCGCCAAGTTGCTTTAGGATTTCGGCGCGGGACAACCACTGCACCGGCGTGACCAGGCGATAGCCGCGCCCGTGCACCTTGTGGACAGTGAGGCCGAATTCATCGACGTTGGCGAGCGCGTTCGACACCGAGCCGCGCGTGATCCCCAGCGCCTTACCGATGGCTTCGCCGGACCGGAATTCACCGTTCTGCAACAGGCGCAGGACTTCGAGGGTATGCGGAGTCACGTCATAAGAGTACTGTGAGTCGGGCGAACTATACCCGAAGCCTTGCTGGCGGCGGGCGCATTGATCTGCATCAATGCGAAACTTATGCGCACGCACAAACTGGGTTTTCGTATCTTTCCGAAGGGGATCCTAATGTTCAAGAACATCCTAGTTCCGACCGACGGTTCGGCGCTGTCGAAGAAAGCCATCAAGGCCGGAATCGCTTTTGCGAAATCCACCGGCGCCAGGGTCACCGGCTTTTATTCGCCCGAACCCTACGAGATTCTCGCCTACGGCGAGTACTTCCCGCCCGATCTGATGTCGCGCACCGAATGGGACGAGCGCTCGAAAAAGACCGCGCAGAAGTTCCTCGCGGTTATCGAGAAGGAAGCCAAGGCAGCGGGCGTCGCATGCACAAGCCTGCATCTGGCCCGCCTCGCACCCTGGCAAGCCATCGTGGAGGCGGCGAAGAAGAAAAAGTGCGACCTGATATTCATGGCCTCGCACGGCCGCACCGGTCTTTCCGGCCTGCTGCTGGGCAGCCAGGCCACCAAGGTTGCGACGCACTCGAAAATCCCGGTTCTGATCTACCGCTAAGCGCGCGCGACCTCCTTCCGGAACTGGCGCAGGTTCGCCGGTAGAATTGCCGAATGACACGGAGGAGACGGGAAGTGTCACGACCCCAGCTCGGGCACATCCGGCGCGCGTGCGGCCTCGGTGCCGCAGCGCTGCTGCTTGTTGTCGTTGCGGCCTGCGGCAAGGAACAGACTTATCCGGCGCGGCCGGTCAACCTGATCGTGCCGTTCCCCGCCGGCGGGTCCTCCGACCTGATCGCGCGCGTGGTCGCGGAGCGCGCCGGGCGTGCATTGGGCCAGCAGATCGTCATCGAGAATCGTCCCGGTGCCGGCGGCAACATCGGCACCGAGGCGGCGGCGCGGGCCGCGCCCGATGGCTACACGCTGATCCAGTGCACCATCGGCACCTGCGCGATCAACCTTGCGATCTACCATGACCTTCCCTACGACCTGGAACGCGATTTCACCCCGATCGTGTTGTTCGGCTCGCTCGCGAACGTGCTCACCGTGAACCCTGCGGTGAAGGCCAACAGTGTCGCGGAACTGGTCGCGCTGGCGAGGCGACAGTCCGGCAAGCTGACGTTCGGATCATCGGGCTACGGCTCCAGCCCGCACCTCTCCGGCGAGCTGTTCAAGCAGGCCGCGGGGATCGACATCCTTCACGTGCCTTACCGCGGCTCGGCGCCGGCGATCACCGATCTGCGCGGTGGACAGATCGACATGTTCTTCGACAACACGCCCTCCATCCTTCCGCACATCAAGGCGGGCGCGTTGCGCGCGCTTGCAATCACCGGCGCGCAACGTTCGACCCACCTGCCGGAAGTGCCGACCATGCAGGAGGCCGGCTTTACGGGCTTCGTGATTGCGCCATGGTTTGGCGTGATGGCGCAGAAGAAAACCCCGGCGCACATCATCGAACGCTTGAACAAGGCCTTCAACGAGGCGCTGTCCGATCCCGCGGTCCTCAGGCAATTCGCGGACATGGATGTGAAAGCCGGCGGCGGAACGCCGGAGGACTTCCGTGCGCATATCCGCGCGGAGACCAGGCGCTGGGGCGAGCTGGTGCGCGCGCGCGGCATCAGGGCCGAGGAACTGAGATAGAGAATGGAGCTGCAATGAAAATCACGGCAATCGAAACCCTCCGCCTGCCCGGAACGGCCCAATCTGCTGCTGGCGCAGATCCATACCGACCAGGGCCTCGTCGGCCTGGGCGAGACCTCGCGTGGCGCGCTGGCGGTGGAAGCGCAGACTTCACGATCTGGTTGCGCCCTACCTGCTGGGCAAGGATCCGCGGGAGATCCAGAAGCACAGCAAACACCTGATGGGCAGCTATCTCGGTTTTGCCAGCAGTAGCACCGAGGTCCGCGCCGCCTCCGTCATCGACGTCGCGCTCTGGGACATCCTCGGCCAGGCGCTCAATCAGCCGATCCATGTGCTGCTCGGCGGCATGACGCGTGAGCGCATCCGTGCCTACAACACCTGCGCCGGCTACAACTACAACACCCGCAGCGTGGCGCGGCGTTCGCTGCGCGTGGGCGACCCGGCGCCGAAGTCCGAAGGCCCGTTACGACGACCAGATCGCCTTCGTGCATTGCGCTGACGAACTGGCGCAAAGTCTTCTCGAGGAAGGCTACACCGCGATGAAGATCTGGCCCTTCGATCCCTTCGCCGAGGATAACGGCGGCGGCTTCATTCCGGCACGCGATCTCGATATCGCGCTGGAACCCTGGCGCAAGATCCGCACGGCGGTGGGCGACAAGATCGAGGTGATGGCGGAATTTCATTCGCTGTGGAACCTGCAGCAGGCGAAACAGATCGCCAGAGCGCTGGAACCGTACCGCCCGTTCTGGTCGGAAGACCCGATCAGGATGTGCGACGTGGACACGCTCGCCGAGTACGCGCGCTCGACCACGATACCGGTGTGCGCCAGCGAAACGCTGGGCGGCACGTATCCGTTCCGCGACGTTCTCGCCAACCAGGCCGCTGACGTCGTCATGCTCGACATCGGTTGGTGCGGGGGCCTGACCGAAGCACGCAAGATCGCCGCGCTCGCCGAAGCCTGGCAGCGTCCGGTGGCGCCGCACGACTGCAACGGACCTGTGGTCTGGGTCGCCTCGATCCATTTCATGGCGCACATCCCGAATGCCCTGATCATGGAGGTGGTGCGAGCGTATTTTTCGACCTGGTACAAGGACATTCTCACCGAGCTGCCGGTGGTCAAGGATGGCTACATTTATCCTTTGAATGGGCCGGGGCTGGGTACGCAGCTGCTTCCGGATCTGGCCAGGAGGCAGGGCGCCATCGTCCGTCGCAGTGGTGACTGAACGCCGGACCGCGCGAGTCACTGGCGCCGCGCGAATAATTCCCGAAGCTTGCGCAGCACCTCCGGGCTCTCGACGCTGCGGCCGGTCAGCATCAGTGCAAAATTGTCAGCGAGGATTTCTTCCGGATGAATGATGTATCCGGTATTGCGACCGACTTGCTCGGAAAATCCGGATACCGCCGACACGGCCAGAAGCACCGGCTCGCCCTCGCGCAGCGCCGGCCTCATCCGGCCGACTGCATCCGCCGTTTCCAGAACCAGCAGTTTCAGCATCCAGTAGTCAACGATGTCGCGCCCGATGGCCAGGTCGAACGTCGGCGATCGCGACAGCAGCACCGGCATCACCGCGACCGGCTTGCCGTCCGCAACCACATCGATGTACGCATCGTTCACAGGCGCATCGGGGTTGGTGATCCTGATCGGCGCCAATTGCGCCGGCAGGGCGATTTCCGGGCACAGGTGAAAGCCGATGATGCGATAAGCCTGCGCGCGCAAGGCGCGGTCGTGGCGGGACAACACGTGAAACAGTTCGTGGGCGAGCAGGTCGGCAAGCTCCTCGGCGGTGGCGCCCAGGCTTCGCTGCGACAGCATGACCGCGTTGGCGCGGGTATGCGCTACCCCCTCTTCCTCGCGCCCGCTGGTCTTCACCAGCAGCACGCGGGCGGGAAATGGTGCGTCGAGTTTTTCCAGTTCGCCGGCCAGAGACGCAACGATCGCGCCCACGTGCGCCTTTTCTTCCTCGGTCCAGGGCAACACGTTGTCCATGGCGAAATCGAGAAACTCGCGCTCGGACACCGCGCGTGCGGTCTTCAGCCTCAACATCCGGTCGAATGGGCCCATGCGCGAGACATAATCGTCCACGCGGCCAAGTATCTCCCTGCCCTGCTTCACCGAGGCGAACTCGACGAGGCTTTGCGACGCGATGCGGGTCTGTGCCTGAGATGCACTTGCAGGCGCCAACAACGCGGCCGTGAGCATGGCGGGCAGAACCGCGCAGAAAAGGCGGGCAAGCATCGCCGCATCCTGCCACAGCGGACCGCGACCGCTCAACGCCGCTCGCGCCCATTCCGGCGAACGGCGCTACAATCGCGCCGGAATGCGCGCTGTCGGGTTCGGCAGGCGGCGCGCAAACGCCAACTCTGCAAGAACTATCCGCCGACGCGATACTCTGACCTTCCGGACAACCCGACAATCTGATCCTCATGCGCTGGCTTGCAACCCTCCTCGTCTTCCTGATCACAGCGGTCGCGTCGATCGCGCCGGTAGCGGCGGAGCCGGTGCAGCGTCCGCACATCGAAGTGGAACTCATTCCCGAGAAATCCAGCCTGCGTCCTGGAGAGCCGCTGACCGTGGCGCTGCGGCTGAAGATGGAGAAGCGCTGGCACACTTACTGGAAGAATCCCGGCGATTCGGGTCTGCCCACCAGGATTGCGTGGGCCTTGCCCCAGGGTTTCTCGGCCGGCCCGATCCAGTGGCCGGCGCCACGGCGCATCAACGTCGGACCGCTCACCAATTTCGGTTACGAGGGAGAAATACTCCTTCTTACAGACATTCAGGTACCTGCCGGACTTGCCGCCGGCAGCGCCGTGCCGATAACCGCGAGGGCAGACTGGCTGGTCTGCGAGGAAATCTGCATTCCCGGGGATGCGACCTTCAGCTTCATGTTGCCGGTGGGCAACGAGCCGGCGGCGGCTGACCCGAAATGGGCAAAGGCAATCGAGCGCACCCGCGAGCAGTTGCCGCGCGCGTTGGAGGGTTGGAACCTCGATGCCTACCTGCGCGGCGATGATCTGGTGCTGCGGCTGTCGAGCGCGCAGGCACGACTCACTCGCATCCATAACCTCACGCTCTTTCCGGACCAGGACGGCTGGATTGCGAACGCCTCGCCGCAGCGGATGATCAGGACCGCGGGCGGCTACGAGGTACGCGTTGCCACCGCAACCGAGGTTCGCTCGAAATCCGGCCCGCTGACCGGCCTGATCGTGGCCGAACCTGGCCTTGCCAAGGGTATTTCCGCCGCTGTGGTGGAGGTGCCGGTCGAGTCGGCATCCGCGCTGGCCGACGAGATCCTCGAGGAGCCGGCCCTGAGCCCTTTCGCCGATCTCGGGCTGCTGGCTGCGCTCGGCCTGGCGTTGCTCGGCGGGGCGATTCTCAATCTGATGCCCTGCGTGTTTCCGGTGGTTTCGATCAAGGTGCTCGGCTTCATCGAACAGGCTCGCGGCAAGCCCGCAAGGCTGCGCGCGCACGGGCTGGCGTTTGCGGCAGGAGTGATGGTGTCGTTCTGGGTGGTGGCGGGGATACTGCTGGCGTTGCGCGCCCAGGGCGAGGCGCTGGGCTGGGGTTATCAACTGCAATCGCCACCGGTGGTGGCAGCACTGGCATTTCTGTTCTTCGTGCTGGCGCTGAACCTGAGCGGATTGTTCCAGGTGGGGTCGTCGTTACAGTCGCTTGCTGGCAAATTGCGACTGCGCAACGATTACGCCGACTCGGCGCTGGCCGGTCTGCTGGCAACACTGGTTGCCACGCCGTGCACTGTGCCGTTCATGGGCGCGGCGCTTGGCTTCGCGCTGACGCAGCCGGCCATCGTGGCGATGCTGGTGTTCTCCGCTCTCGCGCTGGGCATGTCCAGTCCCTACCTGCTGTTGTGCTTCTGGCCCGCCCTGATCAGGCGCATTCCGCGCCCCGGGCGCTGGATGGAGACCCTGAGGCAGGTGCTCGCCTTCCCGCTTTATCTGACAGTCGTCTGGCTGGCGTGGGTGCTGGGAAGACAGGCAGGTGTGGATGCCGTCGCGCGCCTGCTCGCGGGGCTCACACTGATTGCGGCGGCACTGTGGCTGATGGGTCGCTGGCGCGCTACCACCGAAAGCGGCAAGCGCGCGACCATGATCGCCGCACTCGTGCTCGCGGTCGTGGGCTGCCTGTTCGCGTGGCCCGGCAACAATACGGCCGAGGCGGTTGCGGAAAAAGTCAGCGGCCCGTGGAAACGGTGGTCCCCGGCCGCGCTGGCCTCGGCACGGGCCGAAGGACGCGCGGTTTTCGTCGACTTTACCGCGGCCTGGTGCGTAACTTGTCAGGTGAACAAGCGCCTGGTGCTCGAGTCCGACGCCGTGCATACCCGATTCGAGCAACGCAAGGTGGTGCAACTGCGCGCGGACTGGACCAACCAGGATGCGCAAATCACCGCTGCGCTGCGCGACCTGGGACGCATAGGTGTGCCGGTATATGCAGTCTATGCGGCGGGAAGCCAGGGCGCGCCGATCCTGCTTCCGGAATTGCTCACCAAGGAACGCGTGCTGCGCGCAATCGACGAAGCGGCGCCGCCTTCATGAAAGTACTGTTTCTCGCATATCGATGAAAGGAGGAAACATGAACAAGCTCGTTGCTGCGTTACTCGCGATATCAATGGCATCGCTGGTCTCCCTGGTGCAGGCCGCGGCCGCGCCGGGCCAGGCCGCGCCCGAGTTCAGCCTGGTGGATATCAACGGCAAGATGCAAAAGCTCTCCGACTACCGCGGAAAGTACGTGGTACTGGAATGGTTCAACTCCGAGTGCCCGTTCGTGCAGAAGCACTACGAAAGCGGGAACATGCAGTCTTTGCAGGCCAGGTACACGCAAAAGGGCGTGGTGTGGCTGGGGGTCAATTCGACCAGCCCCAAGCACAGCAACTTCCGCGACCCGGTACGCTCGCAGGCAATCCTCAAGGACTGGAAGTCGGCGCCGACCGCTTTCGTGCTCGATCCGGACGGCAAAGTCGGAAAGCAATACGGTGCCCGCACCACGCCCCATATGTACGTGATCGATCCGAAAGGCACGCTGGTCTACGTCGGCGGAATCGACGACAAGCCTTCGACCAGCCAACGCGACATCCCCACCGCAAAGAACCTTGTCGCTGCGGCGCTCGACGAGTCACTCGGCGGCAAACCGGTCGGCACCCCAAGCGCCATGCCCTATGGCTGCTCGGTGAAATACGACAACTGAGGATTCGCAATACAGGATCAAGAGTCTTACCACGAAGCCACGAAGAGCGCGAAGACGCACGAAGAAAACCTCAAGAACAATTCCTGAAATTGGACTTGCGATACGGAGCACGCTATCCACAAGTGTCCGGCAACAGAGAAATCCACAATTGATGAGCGCTGTGCAACCGGAATCGCGAGAACAGGTAAATTTGTGCAATCCTGCGTTCAACCAATATCGTTCTGCCTTTCTTCGTGTTTCTTCGTGATCTTCGTGCCTTCGTGGTGAGCCCTAAGGTTTGTTGTTGCCAGCCTTCGTGGTGAGATCTTTTCTTTCGACGCAACCGCTAACCCGCGACTGGCAACGCAGACAGCGTAGCCGTCGCGGCACCCATCCGCGGCCGCGCTTCGATAGATATCACTGCGCGGTCCATCGACTGTGCCAAGGTCACCCCCCGGCTACCCAAGGTCAGAGCCTCGCCGGGACGCAGAAAATCGTCGCGCAGCACGCCCTCCTGCGTCACCCACACAGTCCCGCTGCGGCAGACGATGCGCACGCCGGCTGCGCCTTTCAGGCGTAGCGACTGCGCCGGATCGAGTTCGATGGCCGCGTTTTCTATTTCCACTTTCATGGGGATCATATTGGGGCCCCGGCACAGGCCATAACAGATTCAGATCAGTGAAATTGTGTACGTAACAGTTCTCCGAACCGAAAACTGTTATGGTCGAATGTGCCGCCAGCTGTGCCTGTTCGGCTGCGCTGCCCGACCTTAGAGTGTCCGCCATGACCCAGGAAATCGTCCTTTACGAAACCGTCGCCAACTCGATCACGGGAATGATTTCCGCAGGGACGCTGCGTCCGGGCGAGCGTGTGCCTTCCGTGCGGCGCCTGTCCACCCAGCGCCGGGTCTCGGTCGCCACGGTCCTGCGCGCCTACGAAGTACTCGAGAACCGCGGGTTGATCGAGGCGCGGCCGAACGCTGGCTATTACGTGCGCCATCGTTCGCCGTCGGCCGGCGAGCCGTCGATCTCCAATCCGCCGTCCGCGCCGCAACTGGTCGGCATCAGTGCGCTGGTGCAGGAAGTCCTGGATTCGCGCCGGCCCGGCGTGGTGTCCTTCGGAGCCGCCTGCCCTGGTCCTGACCATATGCCGACCGCAAAGCTGCAGCGCCTGATCTCGTCGATTGCCCGCCGCAAGCCGCTTTCGCTCACAAACTACGTGCTGCCGCCCGGAAACGAGGAGTTGCGCCGCCAGATCGCGCGCAAGTCTCTGGACCTCGGCTGCAATCTGGCCGCGAACGACATCATCGTGACCCACGGCTGCATGGAGGCGCTCAATCTCTGCGTGCGTGCAGTCGCCAAACCGGGCGACACCATCGCCCTGGAGTCGCCGACGTACTTCGGCCTGCTGCAGATTCTCGAGAGCATGGGCGTCAAAGCGCTGGAGATTCCCACCCATCCGCGCGAAGGCATCTCGCTGGAGGCGCTGGAATTCGCGCTCGACCGCTCCAGGATCGCCGCCGTGATTGCCATGCCGAATGCGCAGAACCCGCTTGGTTTCACCATGTCGGATGACAACAAGAAACGCCTGGTGAAATTGCTGGACAAGCGCGGCGTGCCGTTGATCGAGGACGACGTATACGGCGATCTGTATCATGGCGATGAGCGGCCGCTTCCGGCCAAGGCCTTCGACCGCAGCGGCAACGTTATGCTGTGCTCCTCATTCACCAAGACCGTCGCGCCCGGGTTCCGGCTGGGTTGGGTTGCGCCCGGCCGCTGGCACGCCAATGTGCAGATGCTCAAGTTCATCAACTCGGTTGGCAGCCCCGAGTTGCTGCAACTGGCGGTCGCCGAGTTCCTCGCCAGCGGCGGTTATGACCGCCAACTGCGGACCCTGCGGCGCGTGTTCCGCGACCAGGTTTCGCACGTATCCGCTGCGGTCTCGGAGCACTTTCCATCCGGCACGCGCATCACACGCCCGGCGGGCGGCTTCATTCTCTGGGTCGAACTGCCGGAAGGCTGCGACTCGGAGGAATTGTTCCGGCAGGCCATCCGCAACAACATCTCGCTCGGGCCGGGAGTTTTGTTTTCCGCCACCGACCGCTATCGCAACTGCATTCGCATGGGCTGCGCCGAACCCTGGTCGCCGCGCATCGAACAGGCGATCGCAAAGCTTGGCGGGCTGGCACAGCGGCAACTTTGAGGGCGGCGCCAGCGCGACGACACCTGCCGCATCGGCGGCAAGCTGTCGCAAGTCAGCTTCCTCCAGCGCGCGCAGCCGATCCCACCGCCGCTGTCGCCTCATGGCGACAGTGTTTATTCTCTCGACAGAATGACACAATGCCGGGGACGTTCAGTCCGGGGCGCATCGCGTCGACCGGAACTTGCGACTCTCGGGGCAGTCTCGATTAGTGGCGGGATCTGCCCGTTCTTTCTGTTCCACTAAACGACTAGGAGATCGAATGAAGAAGTTCATCATGGCTTTCGCGATGGTTATGGCGTTGTTTTCGGCCGGGGCGATGGCGCAAGGCACACAGGGTCTGTGGTTCGGCGGCAAGGCCGGCTTCCAGAAACCGCACGGCTCGGACAATGAGCCCGGATTCGGCGCCGGCGCGATGATTGGCGGACCGATCCAGGGCAACCTCTCCTGGGAAGCAGAGTTGATGCTCGGCATTGTTGATGGTGAAGTGGGTGCCAACCAAGACTGGAACATCAATTCGGTCGCCGGCTATGCGGTGTATCGCAGTACTGGCGACATTCACGTCAAGGCCAAGCTCGGCGTTTCCAGGTGGGACGACGACTTCGACGAAGATTTCAACTTGACCGCCGGCATCGGCCTCGGCTTCAAGCATGGGGCGCGGCATTCTCGACGTCGAGTACACCCAGATCAACCCGAGCACCGACTACTTCACCGTCGGCTACATCCTGCCGTTCTGATCCCGGCTTCACCGGTACGAAATCCGGGCCCTTCGCCCGCCCGGCCAAAGAAGAAGCCCGCGCATCGGAAGATGCGCGGGCTTTTCTTTTGCTGCCGAGTGCGCGGATCAGCCGCCGCGTCGAACTCAGCTGGGAGACGCGCCTTGGGTCGCAGTGTAGACGGCGTAGATCGACTGACTTGCGATCATGAACAACCGGTTGCGCTTGGGGCCGCCGAAGGTGACGTTCCCGCATATCTCCGGCAGCCGAATCCGGCCGAGCAGCTTGCCCTCCGGACTCCACACCGTGACGCCGCTATAACCTACAGCGCGGCCGGCATTGCTTGCACACCAGAGATTGCCGAACACGTCGGCACGGAAGCCGTCCGGACCACAATGCACGCCATCGACCTTGCAGTCGGTGAACACCTTCTGGTTGGACAGCTTGTTATCCGACCCCACATCGAGGACATGGATGTCGCCCTTGCCGGCCGGGCCGGTGCTGGAGACGTAGAGCTTCTTGAAATCGGGCGAGAAGCACAGGCCGTTGGGGTTGGGCACTTTGTCATCGACGATCACCGCATCGAGCCGGCCGCTGGGATCCCAGCGATAAACCTGAGTGGGTAGCTCCTGCTTTGTGTCGCTCACGCCCACGGGCTGACCGACCCGGTTGTTGAGCTTGCCTTTCTGGTTGCTCTTGCCGCCTGCGGGATCCGGGGTGCCTTCGTAGAGTTGCGCGCCGTACGGCGGGTCAGTGAACCAGATGCTGCCGTCGGCATGCGGGGCCCCATCATTGGGCGAGTTGAGCCGCTTGCCCTTGTAGGAGTCGGCGAGCACGGTGATCGAGCCGTCGAGCTCGTAACGGACGACGCGCCGGGTCAGATGCTCGAAAGAGACCTGCCGGCCCTGGAAGTCGAACAGGTTGCCGTTGCTGTTGTTGGAAGGCGACCGAAAGACCGATACGTGACCGTCGTCCTCGATCCAGCGCATTTGCCGGTTGTTGGGGATGTCGCTCCAGACCAGGAATCTCCCAACGGAGTTCCAGGCCGGACCCTCGGCCCACAACGCCCCGGTCCACAGGCGCTGAATCGGCGCGTTGGGCTGGGCAAGGCCATTGAAGGACGGATCGACCGCCAGGACATCCGGATCCCAGAAATAGACGTTCGGCGCAGCATCCGGGCCGAAATCCCGCGGCGGGGTGGTCACCGTGGTCACGTTTGGCCCCTTCTCCTGGCCCAACACGCTCCGCGCTCCCAGCGCGATCGCACCCGCGCCGAGGCCTGCAAGGAATCGGCGGCGCGTGGCCTCATCGACCTTTTTCTCGACCGACTTGGCCTTGTCGAAAAATTCCAGTTCTCTTGATTCTTCCATTTTGGCTTTGCCTCCTCGTTATGTGGTTTTTCTGATCCCCCCTTCGAAGACTTGCGCCTCGCGAAGGTCATGATGCGCGGCCGTTTTACCCTTACCGAAGCGGCCCGGGATACTCCGCACCCTGTTGTCGTAACCGACTCCGCGACCTTATTCTTCCTGTCGCGGCTTGGCAAGCGGTCTCATTCCGGGACCGCTGCCACACCGCACCAACCTGGATTAACATGCATTCCTGGTCCTCGCCGAGGCATGATGAAGTTCGTCAATCAACTTTTGTCCCAGCACATCGCGCGCTATCCGCGCATGCAGCTCGATGACATCTATAAGCTGCTGCACCAGGCGGCGCTCGGCCCCGGTCATGCAGTAAAGGACACAGCCGCGGCCCGCGCATGGCTGGAAAAGGAGGCTGCAGAACTCGGCCCCGGGCCGGTCGAAGCGGAAGAAGACATCATTTCGCCCGACGGCAAGCTGGCGCGTGTGCACCTGCGCTCCTGGCTGGCCGCTGGAAAAAGTCTCGATGACCTGAACCGCGCATTTGTCGAGACGGCAAACAGCTACCCGCCTTCGCGTGAAAGGCTGGAGAAGTTCTGCGGCTGCCTGGGCGACCTCGCCGCTGCCGGGGGTATTTCGTTCGCTCAGCAAGACGTTCTGGCGTACTTCGATCGCATCGCCCAGGCCATCTATCCGGTGGTGCACCACTCCAGGACCTACAGCGACGCCTACAAGCCCGCCTACCGCGTCATCGACATCAGCTATCTGAAGTTAACTTAAGAATCGTAAGGTTCACCACGAAGGCACGAAGACACGAAGAAAGTCATCTGGAGTTTCGTGTGGTCCGGTTGGAAAAGTGCTCACTCGATTGCACGGTGTGACCGTCATTCTGATCGCTTACCACCCTTCGATTCACTGCCAAGAAGACGCAACTTGAGCAGTTCTTGTCTTGCTTCTCTTCGTGTCTTCGTGTCTTCGTGGTAAGACTTGGGTTTTGCAGTTTTCAGGGAGAAGAGCCATGCACGATCTGCGCATCACCGAAATTCGTGCGTTCCCGACTTCATTTCCGGTCGATCCAAGGGACAGCGTCACGCTCGGTATCGGCCGCGCTGTCAAGCGCGACGCGGTCATCGTCAAAGTGGAAACTGAAGGCGGCGTGACCGGCTGGGGCGAAGCACACCACGGGCGCTGTCCTGGCGCGGTGGCACATATTGTCAACACCACGCTCAGGCAACTGGTCCTCGGCCAGGACGCGAACGACACAACCGGCGTGTGGAAAAAGGTGTACGACAAGCAGCTTGCCAGTCACGGCATGGGTGCGGGTGCCTGCCTCGCACTCTCGGGTATCGACATGGCGCTGTGGGACATCCGCGGCAAGGCACTGAAGATCCCCTTGTACAAGCTTCTCGGCGGCCGCGCGCGCCCGATTCCGGCCTATGCGGGCGGGGTCTCGCTCGGATACCAGGAGCCCAACGCCTTGGTGGAGGAGGCCCGACCTCACGTTCAGGCCGGTTACAGGGCGGTGAAACTGCGCATCGGCGACACGGTGGCGCGCGATGTCGCGCGCATCGCCGCGGTGCGCGCAGCATTCGGCGATGATCTGGCCATCCTCACCGATGCCAACACAGGCTACGACGTGGCCGATGTTCGTGCCGTCATGCCGGCCCTCGACGAGCACGACGTCGGCTGGCTGGAAGAGCCCTTTCCGGCGCAAGACTACCTGTCGTATCGGCAGGCGGCGCGCTACGGCCGTACGCCGCTCGCCGCGGGAGAGAACCACTACACCCGCTTCGAGTTCAACCGGGTGATCGAGGACGGCGTCATCACCATACTGCAACCGGACCTGTCGAAGAGCGGCGGCATCACCGAGGCGCTGCGCATCGCGGCGCTGGCCTCGAGCTGGAAACTGCCGATCCATCCGCATACCTCGATGACCGGAATCAACATGGCAGCCACCATCCATTTCCTCGCCGCCATTGAAAACGGCGGCTACTTCGAGGCCGACGTCTCGAAAAACAACCTGTTCCGCGACAAGCTGGTCTCCACGCCTTACCGGATCGACAAGGACGGCAATGTCGCGCCGCTGGAAGCGCCGGGAATCGGTGTGGAAGTGGACGAAGGATTTCTGAAAGCGCACCCCGTGATCGAAGGTCCCGCTTACGTTTAGAGCGGCACCGCAATACCCACAATGGCCACGGTGTTGTCATTCGAATTGCCAGAAAGGATATTTGATGGGATCCAGCGTCAAGCTAGAGCGCCATGACACGACCATGGTCGTCACGCTCACCCGGCCCGCCGTTCTGAACGCAATCGATGTCGAACTTCGCGAAACACTAATTACGCTGCTGACTGAACTGAACAAGGACGACGGCGTGCGCGCCGTCGTGCTCACCGGCGCGGGCGATCGCGCTTTCTGTTCCGGACAGGATCTCGAGGAGATCAGCCGATACACCGTAAACGACATCGACTCCTGGCTCACCCGCCAGCACGCGATGTACGCAGCGGTGCGCGACCTGGAAAAGCCGTGCATCGTCGCGTTCAACGGTGTCGCCGCCGGAGCGGGATTTCAGATCGCGCTGTGTGCCGACCTGCGCATCGGCTATGCGGCGATGAAGCTGGGCCAGCCGGAGATCAAAGCGGGCCTGGCCAGCATCGTCGGTTCCTACCTGATGACCATGCACCTGGGGCTTTCGAAGAACATCGAACTTTCGCTGACCGGCGAGCTTATTTCAGGCCAGGTCGCCCACGAGATCGGCATCCTCAACTATCTGGTGCCGCGCGCGGAAGTCATGAACAAGTCTTTGATGCTTGCCGCGGACATGTCTAGACTCGGACCCACTGCGATGCGTCTCACCAAGCAGCGCTTCCGCAAACTCACCCAGCCCGGTTTCGACGCCGTGCTCGAGGACGCCAAGATAGCGCAAAAGGAAGCCTACGCCAGCGGCGAGCCTCAGGAAGCGATCCGTCAAGTTCCTCGACGCCCGAAAATCGAAGAACACTTAGCCACAGAGGACACAGAGGTCACAGAGAAAATCGAAAAGGCCAAACTGGATAGTTGTTATTCCAGACTCGGAATCAGAATGGCGGCAAAACTCTCGGACACATCATCTCCCGCAATGAACGGACAGAATTTGCTCGTGCGTTGTCTGCACTTTCATTCCTGTTTTTGCGTACACCCGGAATCTCTCTTGCTTTTCTCTGTGTTCTCTGTGTCCTCTGTGGCAAACAGAATCTTTGCATTTGCCGAGGGCGTATCCGAGCAAGCCGATCCGCATCATCGTTCCTTACACGCCCGGGGGGTTCAACGACACCCTGGCGCGCACCCTCGGGCAGAAGCTCAACGAAAAGTGGGGCCAGCCGGTGGTGGTGGACAACCGCCCGGGCGGAGGTACCACCATCGGTACCAGCCTCGCGGCAAAAGCGCCCGCCGATGGCCACACGCTTCTGGTCGTTTCCTTCGCCTTCGGCGTCAACCCGAGTCTGTACGCGCGGCTTCCCTACGACACACAGCGCGATTTCGCGCCGGTCGTGCTCGCCGCCGGGACGCCGAATATATTGGTGATCAATCCGCAATTGCCGGTGAGGTCGGTGCAGGATCTGATCGCGCTGGCAAAGTCGAAACCAGGGAAGCTCAATTACGCGACGGCGGGAAATGGTTCGTCCAATCACCTGTCGATGGAAATGTTCAAGAGCATGGCCGGCGTGGACATCGTGCACGTTCCTTACAAGGGCAGCGCTCCCGCAGTCACCGACCTGATCGGCGGCCAGGTGGACGTGATGTTCGACAACGTGCCCAACGTGTTGCAGCACGTAAAGGCCGGCAGGCTGCGTGGACTGGCGGTGTCGAGCAAGACGCGCTCGCCCTTCACGCCAGACCTGCCGACCGTTGCCGAAGCCGGCCTGCCCGGCTTCGACGTCTCGGTATGGTTCGGGGTGGTCACGCCATCCGGCACACCGAAAGCCGTGGTCTCCCAGCTCAATACCGAGATTAACCGCATCCTCAAGCTGCGCGAGGTCGTTCAGCTATTCCACGGCCAAGGCGTCGCACCACTTGGCGGCACGCCAGAAGAATTCGCTACCCACCTGCGTACACAGATGAGCAAATGGGCGGAGGTCGTGGAGGCAACCGGCACGCAACCCGAATAACGTGCAGACACAACCAGCCTGCCGGCCTCAGTCGGGCTTGATGACGACAATTCCGTCCCCGCTTTGCGACAACAGGCGCATAGGTAGCCCGTGCGAAATAAAGGACTGGTAAGCCTCCGGCGTCATGATTGCAATGGCGTTCGGCGCGGACTTCCACTCGCGCTCGAATTCCGCAAGCGATGGCAACCAGCGATCGGGTTCGTGGATCAATCCAAAACCCAGTTCATCCGTGTAGGCCACCAGCACCACCGGCTGCCCGAGGTAGGGAGGCAGCGACTGGTCGTATCGACCCACACTGAACACCCGGGTGCCCGGCTTCAGATGCGGATGGATCGTCCTAGCCATCGCGTACGCAGAACGCAAAGGCGACAAGCTCTCAAATCCGGTTACAACAAGCTGTACCGAGAACAACATCAGGAGTGCGAAAAGAAGGATTCGTGCCCCGGTCAGTCTCCGCATGAGCGCGAAGCAACTCGCGGTCGCCAGCTGAATGACCGCGGCGGTCTCGATCCATCCGGCGTAGTCCTCGTAAAGCGGAAAAACGGACTGGCTTTCGTGGATCTTCTCGACCAGTTCGTTGGCCACGAAAAGAGCGGTGCCGGCCAAAATCACCGCGGGAACCACCCGGCGCAAGGTTTCCATCGCGCTTAACCGGCTCATGCGTAGGCCGATGAGCAGCGCCAGTGCCGGTACCAACGGCAGTACATAAGCGGGCAGTTTGGAACCGGATACGCTGAAGAACAGAAAGATAACTGCGATCCATATCAACAGGAATCGCTCCGGGCAGAACGCACCAGTCGGCGGGCGCGTTCGCCAGGCGTCGCGCAAACCCTCTATGGCGAGCCACGTCCACGGCAGCATGCCGATCAGCAAGACGGGCAGGAAATACCAAAAGGGGCCGTCGCGATGGTGGGCGGTGCCGATAAAACGGGTGAAATGCTCATGCGCGAAAAAAAACCACGCGAACTCCGGATTCATCAGAGACACTTTGATGAACCACGGCGCACATAACACCAGGAACAAAAGTACGCCCGCTACGGGACGCATGCGCCGCCACGATGACCAATCGCGCTGCGCAATCGAGTAGGCGGTTAGCGCAATGCCGGGAAGCAATATGCCGATCAGCCCCTTGCTCAGCACTGCCGCCGCCATCGCCGCCCAGGCCCCGAGCATCCACAGCCCTTCTTTGCGCGTGGCGCGCGGGCATGACATGCCCAGCAGGAAGCAAAACAGCCACGCGTTCAAAAAAAACGTGACGCCCATGTCGAGCGTGGCAACGTGCGCGAAGGCAATGTAATAGTTCGTGCTTGCCAGTACTGCGGCAGCGAACATGCCGACACGGGCACCGAACAGCCGGCGCCCGGTGAAGTACGCGAACAGGATGCCAAGAAAACTGGTGAGCGCGGGCCAAAGCCGCGCAGTCCAGTCGCTCATGCCGAACGCTCTGTAGGTCAGCGCAGTCGCCCAGTACTGCAACGGCGGCTTCTCGAAATACTTGATCCCGTTCAGCCGCGGGGTAATCCAGTCGCCGCTTTCCACCATTTCGCGTGGAATTTCCGCGTAACGACCCTCGTCAGGGTTTGCGAGCTTGCGGTAATCCAGTCCCGCGAACCATACCACCGCCAGCGCGGCGAGCAGCAACGCAATTACCAGTCTCGAAATTGTGTGCGTGCGCTCCAGTTCGTCATGTGCCTGAGGAGGAACGGCAAGCGAGTCGTCGTGGGGCATGAAATCCTTCTCCGAGTTAGCGGCTGGCGGCGTCCGGGCCGGAGGCCGCTGAAATCGCCCTGGCCACCACCTCGGCAACAGCGTCCCTGGCCGCCAGTTGAAGCACACAGTGTAGCGCAGCACACTCTCCCGGTCCGCCACCACCGTTACCCCGAAGTCTATCGGCCGCGGATTCCCGATCCCCAAGAAAGACTCCGCAGCCTTCTCAGCTCAGGGAAAACGACAACCAAGAATAGATTCAATTTTTCTTTTGCGTCCTCTCTTTCTTCCTCCGCGTCCTTAAGGTGAAGCACTCAAGGGCACACTCACATGCACCCGCAGGGGTGTGGAGCTGAAGCTGCTGCGTCAACGCTTCTGAAGCCGGTCCCTGGCCGGCCAACAGTTACCACGTATACCGCACCGTGTAACGCACCACAGCCTCGGAATCCGCCGCCACTTTCACGGGAAAGTGAATCGTGCGCGAGTCCTGCTTGTCGTAGGGCTGGCTGGTTTGAGTGATTTTCCAGTTGGTCCAGCGGTAGAGGTTTTCTTTAACGATCACCGTAACCGGCTCATCCTTGCGGTTGCGGATCTTCACTTCGATCTCCTCGGTCATGGTGTTGCGATTGGTGTCCACCTTGAAGTCCACCTGCCGGCGCTCGCCGACCACATCGAAAGCGCTGCCGAGTTTCAGCAACACGGTTTCGTTCTTTGGAGTGTGGTCGATGCGGTCTTCGCCGATGAACTCCAGGCTGCCGTCCGCCGTGTCGAGCTTGGCGACCCGCACCCGGCCCGAAGGCAGGGGCACGCCCATGCCGTTCTCGGCCTTGTTCCTGAAGCTGAGATAGGTGTCCACTTTCTTGTTGCCGGTGATACCGTAGTTGCGGTCGGTCATCGGTCCGCCGCCGTACCATTGCCCGGCCTGCCCGTAGTAAACCAGCGTCTTGTCGCAGGCGACATCGGCAACTTTCGGGAACAATTCGATCTGTTTGGTCGAGTTGTCCGGAAGCGAACTTGGGCGTCCCAGCGTGTAAAGGTGGTACTCGAAGAATGTCTTTTCTTCGAAACCGGACTTCTCCTCTGCCATGTCCGCCATCGCCCGCTTGGCTGCCATGGGCACAGCTTGTCCCATGTGCACGGCCCGGTGCACGTCGCCGGCGACCAGCTTGATCTTCGCGTCCGGGTAGGTGGCGCCGGACTGGTTGAGGATACTTACCCACGCGCCGACGTCGAGCTTGCACGAATTCGCGTCGTCGCCTTCGGAGAACGTAAGGTTGTAGTCCGTCCACCACGTTATGCCACCGGTCTGATAGGCCACCCGGGTTTTGTGCTTGCCGGCCTGTTTCGCAGCCACATCCCATACCAGCGTCGGCCGCGTGATCAGCCCGCCGGGGAGCGACGGCAGTTTTACTCCGGCGTTGTACGGCAGCGTGCGAATAGATCCATCCGCTTCGCGGATCACGATCCCGCCCTGGGTGGAGAGCAGCGTGCCTTCCAGGGTCTCGATGTGATCGCCGAGCACGCGCTCCACCGCGATGCCGCGGTCGATGAAGCGCCACAACAGTTTCTCCGGGCTGACCAGGTCAAACTGGAAGTTCTGCTCCATCACCCGCGTGCCGGGCGTATCGGTCAGCGAAGTGAACGACACCGTGGTCGGGTCGATCAGCCCGGCGACGTCGGTGAAGCGCACGGTGTTTCGACCGGCGTTGAGCGCGATCTCGCGCTCATGGCGCACGGTGGCATAGCCAGGCACGCTGTGGCCGCCACCACCATGGCGCGTCATGTCCGGTGCCACCGCGCCGGGAGTGGCGGTGCTGTATATGGTGAGGGCGTGGTTGCCGCCGTCATCGGCGAAGACGGACAGAGCCGTGGTGAGGGCAAGCAACGCGAACGGCGCGCGTAAGTGAGAAGGGTGCATGAAAGTTCCTTTCCTGTTGGGAGGGGGTTGCACTCATGTAAACGGCCGCCGGCTCAAGATGGGGTTAGCAGGTTTACGCCCACGGAAAGGCTGCGAGGCATTAATATTGCGCCTGCACAGCCTTCCACTCACTTCCGCCATCCAGCGTGAACAAACCGGCAGCGCCGACCGCCCAGGTCACCAATTTCATCCGCAACATCATCGAGGCTGATCTCGCCAAGGGCACCTACGTCTCCCGCAGGTGGGGCGGCAAACCGGGCCCCGCATCGACGCACGCCAACGCGACGCCCGATCCGGCCAGGATCCGCACCCGTTTCCCGCCAGAGCCCAACGGCTACCTGCATTTCGGTCACGCCAAGTCCATCTGCCTGAACTTCGGACTGGCGCTGCTGTACAGCGGCGGCTGCCACATGCGATTCGACGACACCAATCCGGTCACGGAAGACACCGAGTACGTCGCGTCCATCCTCGATTCGGTAAAGTGGCTGGGATTCGACTGGGGATCGCACCTTTATTACGCCTCCGACTATTTCGACTGGCTGTACCGGTTCGCCGAGGCCTTCATCGAGCATGAACTCGCTTACGTCGACTCGCTAACCGCCGACGAAATGCGCGAATACCGCGGCACGCTCACCGAAACGGGCAAGCACAGCCCCCACCGCGACCGTCCCGTGGCGGAGAATCTTGATTTGTTCCGGCGCATGAAGGCGGGCGAATTCCCGGACGGCGCGCACGTGCTGCGCCTGAAGATCGACATGAGCTCCCCCAACATCAACCTGCGCGACCCGGCGATCTACCGCATCCGCCATGCGCACCATCACCGCACCGGGGACAAGTGGTGCGTGTACCCGATGTACGACTACACGCACTGCATCTCCGACGCGCTGGAGAACATCACCCACTCGATCTGCACGCTGGAGTTCGAAGATCACCGGCCGCTTTACGACTGGGTGCTGGAAAGACTCGCGGATTTCGGCGTGCTCACCAAGCCGCTGCCGCACCAGTACGAGTTCGCCCGGCTCAATCTCACCTATGTAGTGCTGTCCAAGCGCAAGCTGATCCAGCTTGTCGAGGAAGAGCACGTGGACGGCTGGGACGATCCGCGCATGCCCACCCTGGTCGCGGCGCGCCGGCGCGGCTTCACGCCGGAAGGATTCCACCTGTTTGCCGAACGTATCGGTGTCTCCAAGTCCGACTCTTGGATCGACATGAGCGTGCTCGAGGACTGCATGCGCGAGGTGCTGAACGAATCGGCGCCGCGGCGCATCGCCGTGCTCGATCCGGTCAGACTGGTGATAGACAACTACCCGGCGGGCAAGGAAGAAATTTGCGAACTGCCCAACCATCCGCAGAAGCCGGAGTGGGGCAAGCGCGCCGTGCCGTTCTCGCGCGAGCTGTGGATCGAGCGCGAGGACTTCATGGACAGCGCCGTCCAAGGGCTACTTCCGCCTGTTCCCGGGCAACGAGGTGCGGCTACGCTACGGCTTCGTAGTCAAGTGCATCGGCGCCGACAAGGACGCCGGCGGCAACGTCACCGCGGTGCACTGCGAAATCTACCCCGATTCCAAGTCGGGCACGCCGGGCGCGGACAAGTACAAGGTGAAGGGCAACATTCACTGGGTGTCGGCGCGGCATGCCTACAAGTCCGAGGTGCGGCTCTACGACCGCTTGTTCGCAGTGGCGCACCCCGGATCGGAACGCGACTTCCTTGCCGACATCAATCCGCACTCGAAGACCGTCATCCATGCCTATTTCGAACCGTCGGTCCGGGACGCGAAGCCCGAGGAGCGCTTCCAATTCGAGCGCCACGGCTACTTCATTGCAGACCTCAAGGATTCGATGGCCGGCGCACCAGTTTTCAACCGGACGGTGACTTTGCGCGATTCCTGGGTTAAGTAAAGTATGCTGACTCCCTCTCCTCTGCATCGAGGGGACTGGGATAAGCTGGAGGCAAACATGAAGCTGACCAATAAGCAGTGGATCGAACGTCGCAACGCCGCCGTGCCGCGCGGCGTAGGCAACGCCTGCACGATCTATGCGGATCGGGCGGAAAACGCCGAACTGTGGGACGTCGAAGGCCGACGATACATCGATTTCGCAGGCGGGATCGCCGTGGTCAACACCGGCCACCGCCACCCGAAGGTCATGGAAGCCGTGCAGGCACAGTTGCGCCGCTTCACCCATACAGCGTTTCAGGTCGTGCCCTACGATTCGTACGTCCTGCTCGCCGAGAGGCTCAACAAGCTCGCGCCGATACCGGGCCAGGTGAAAACCATCCTCTTCTCCACCGGGGCGGAAGCGGTCGAGAACGCGGTCAAGATCGCGCGCGCCTACACCGGGCGTCCCGGCGTGATCGCATTTTCCGGCGCCTTTCACGGCCGCACCATTTTCACCACCGGCATGACCGGCAAGACCGTGCCGTACAAGGTCGGCTTCGGCCCCTTCGGCGCGGAGGTCTACCACGCGCCCTTCCCGATGGCGTGTCACGGCGTATCCGTGGACGACGCCATGGCCGGCACTCGAGAAGCTGTTCAAGAGCCGACACCGAACCCGCGCGTGTCGCCGCCATCGTGGTCGAACCAGTACAGGGCGAAGGCGGCTACTACGTCGCGCCATTTGACTTCCTGCGGCGCCTGCGCGCGCTGTGCGACCAGCACGGCATCGTGCTGGTGGCGGACGAGGTGCAAAGCGGCTTCGCGCGCACCGGCAGGTTCTTCGCAATCGAACACTCGGGCGTGTCTCCCGACCTGATTACCGTTGCCAAGAGTCTCGCCGGCGGCTTCGTCCTGTCCGGCGTGATCGGGCGCGCACAGATCATGGACACTCCCGCGCCCGGCGGGCTGGGCGGCACTTACGCCGGCCATGCGATCGGCTGCGCCGCCGCGCTCGCCGTGATCGACGTGATCGAGGAGGAGAAACTGAACGAACGCAGCCTCAAAATCGGCGAGCGCATCGTCTCGCGCCTGCAGCAGATGAAGTCGCGCAGCGATAACGCCCCGATCGGCGACATCCGCAACCTCGGCGGCATGGCCGCTTTCGAACTGGTGAAGACGCGCGCCGGCAACGAACCAGACGCCGATGCAGCCAAAGCCCTCACCGTGCGGGCGCTTGCGAACGGCCTCATCATTCTTACCTGCGGGGTCTACGGCAACGGCATCCGCATCATGGTGCCGCTCACCGTCACCGACGCGGTGCTCGACGAGGGCCTCGGCATAATCGAGAAATCGCTTGCCGAAATTGCGCAGGCGAGCCGCCTGCCCCGGGAACCCGCGGCTGCGGCGCGGTAGCGTATCGTCATCCTCCACGCCAGCCGGTTGCAGCCGCGCAGACACAGCACTTGCGCCTGGCATGAGTGACTCTCCGCGCGATGCCGGACAACAGGACGGCCTGTCCGGCACGGCACGGCCGTGGCGCCCGGCCATCGCGGTCCAATTCTCCATAGTGATTCACCTGGCCGCACTCCTGGCGCTGCTTTTCCGGCCGGCGTGGTGGCCGTGGGTCGTGGCCGCGCTGGTTGCCAATCACATGGCCTTGGGACTGATCGGGATGTGGCCCAGAAGCCGCCTGCTCGGCGACAACATCATTCGCCTGCCCGAGCAGCGGCGCGCCGCGGAGAAATTGCCGTCACCTTCGACGACGGCCCGCATCCGGAAGTCACGCCCAAGGTGCTCGACATCCTCGACCGCTACGGCGCCACGGCAAGTTTCTTCTGTGTCGGCGACAAGGCCGCCGCGCATCCCGACATCGTCAGGGATATCGTCAGACGCGGCCACGGTATCGAGAATCACAGCATGCGCCACTCCGCTTTCTTCGGTTTTTACGGACCGGCGGCACTGCGGCGGGAGATCGGTGCAGCGCAATCCGTGCTTGGCGGCATTGCCAGGCACCCGCCACGCTTCTTCCGCTCGCCAATGGGCATCAGGAATCCGATGCTCGATCCCGTGGTGACGCGGATGGGGCTGCACTACATATCCTGGACCCGGCGCGGCTTCGACACCGTCGCCCGCGATCCCGCGATTGTACTGGAGCGGCTGACCGACGGCCTGGCTGCCGGGCGACATTCTTCTGCTTCACGACCGCCGACGGTGCACGGCGAACCGATCGTGCTCACTGTGCTACCTGCGCTGCTGGAAAGAACTTTCCGTGGCCGACCTGAAGCCGGTGTCGCTGACGATGGCAATGCGCTGATGCAGCCCGAGGTTCGCGCGCTCATCGGGTCTGCTGCGCGCCCCTACCTGGCGGCGGGCCTATACCCTTATTTCTTCGCCCGCGCCAAACTCGCCTTTGACCCGGCGTTCGTCTCATTGTTACGCCGCGGCGGGATTCCGGACGGCGCGCGCATTCTGGATCTGGGATGTGGACAGGGTCTGGTTGCCGCCGTACTGATCGCCGCGCGCCGGCAATACGAAGCCGGCGCGTGGCCCATGGGCTGGCCGGCGCCACCGTCAACGACGCAGTTGTACGGCATAGAGTTGCAGGACCGCTCGGCCAACTGGGCACGCATCGCGCTCGCCGGCGACGCGTCCGTACAGACCGGCGATCTGCGCGATGCCATTCTGCCCGACGCCGACGTGGTATTCATACTCGATGTCCTTCATCACCTCGAACCGGATGCGCAACAGCGCGTGCTGGAGCAAGTGGCGCACGCGCTGCGGGCCGGCGGTACGCTGTTCATGCGGGTCGCCGACAGTACCGCCGGATTGCGCTTTGGTTTCACCCGTGTTGGCGACCGGTTTTCCGCGATGATGCGGCGCCGGCGGGTGCACGCCGCATCATCACCGCTCGACCGCGGACTGGACCGCGATGTTGCATCGCTTCGGCTTCGCGGTCGAAGCAGAGCCGATGAGTGCAGGCACGCCATTCGCCAACGTGCTGCTGAACGCGCGCAGAGGCTGAGCCGATTCCTTTGCGCGGCGGTCCAGGCGCTTGTCAAGAGACGCGGTTCTGCAAGCGTTCAACGCCGACCTTCAGGAAGCAGACGAGAGCCGGTTCCGCTGCGTGCCTCCGACCATCCGACGCCGCCTCGACTTCACCGCCCGTCAGGCGGGGTATATGATTAGTACATCTTTCGATTACAACTTGGAGCGCTCGCCGTGCAGAAGTTTCGACACCAGACTACCTCCCACGTCGACGAGCGGAGCAGTGCTCATCCCCGGACCCCATTCTCCCGCTTTGATTTCGAACGCGACCCCGGTAAACTCCTGCACGGCGGGCGCTGGGCCAACGCCGACGTGCGGCTGTTCCGACATGGAGACAAGGATTGGGTGGTGAAGGATTTCGGACCACGCTTTTCTATCGTCCGCGAAACAATCGGCGCGCTGTTCACGACTCGGGAAGTCGTAGCACTGCAGAGACTGGCCGATATCCCGGGAGTCCCTGCCGACGTTTTCCAAGTGGATCGCCATGCCTTTGCCTACCGCTTCACACCCGGCCGGGAGATTTCCGAACGCCATCGCACCCCTCTGACAGCGGAGTTCTTCCGCGCGCTCGAGGCGCTGCTGCAAAATGTGCATGCGCGTGGCATCGTTCACCTTGACGTGCGCAACGGGCACAACGTACTGGTCAGCGATCAGGGGAAACCACTGCTGATCGACTTTCAGTCGAACCTCCGGACACAGTGGATGCCCCGTGGATTGCGCCGGTGGATGGAGGAGTTCGATCTTGCCGGCGCGTACAAACACTGGGCTCGCGCTGACCCGGTTTCGCTCGACCCGGCGCGAGCGGTTATGCTCGAGCGCATGAACCGGTGGCGCAAATTCTGGGTCCTGCGCGGTTACCTCGGAATCCGTCGCCGCAAGTGAATTGACGACTTCATAACCTACCCGTGTTTCCTCAAAGCATGCCCGACGCGATCAACGCGCTTTTCAACCACCCCGGTCTCCGATCCATCCTGGTGAAACTGCGTGCCCCGATCAGTGTGGGCATCGCCTTTGCACTGATTCTGTTGACGGATCCACGCTGGCTTTGGGCGGGCTTCATTCTTTCGATGCTCGGCGAGTTGCTCCAACTCTGGTGCTTCGCCACGCTGGACAAGAACGACCGTCTTAGCCGTTCCGGTCCCTATGCCGTGGTGCGCAATCCGATGTACCTCGGCCGTTTTCTGCTCATCGCCGGGGCGCTGCTGGCGACCGGTGAGTGGTGGCTTCTGATCCCCTTCGTCGTGCTCTACTGGTTCTACATGGTCAACAGGGTAAAGCGGGAGGAAAAGCGCCTGCTCGGGTTGTTCGGAGCGGAGTATGCCGCCTACTGTTCCGATGTGGAACGCTTCCTGCCCGGCCGGCGCGATCCCAGCAAGCCGCTGTGGGTATGGAACGGGAAACTGTTGCGGCAGAATCATGGCTACACGAATCTTGCGGTGACCCTGGCATTCTGGGGTGCTGTTTTCCTTTGGCATTTGCGGCCATGGTGACTTCGTTGCCTTTTGCCCTGCCCGGGAAGGCGAGTTTCCGCTAATCTGGCGGGAAGCAAGGAGTGCCATGGGTCGAGCACTCGATACCACGTTCGAATCGCGCCGTGCGGAAATCTGGAAGGTCAATCGGCGCTGGGTGTTCGCGTCGGCCGCCGCAGTCGCGCTGGTGGTGATGTTCGCCGGTCTCGCCAACGCGCCGCGAGACCTCGCCTGGGCACTCGCCCTCGGCGCTGGAGGCCTTCTTGCGGTGACGGTCACCCGCATCGTAAGGGCGCTGAACGCGCTGTACCTCTGCCCCAACTGCGGCATGCTGCCGTATCAGACGCTCAACGAATACAAGTGCGGGGGCCTTGGCCCCACCCGATCCAATTTCATGAGCCCGACCCACTGCCCGAAGTGCGGCACGCGCCTTCGATAGCTACCGTTTCATTTGACTTGAACCCCAGACTCTACGTCTCAACGCAGAGGCGCAGAGAGGAAAAGAGAGTACGCAGAGAAAATGGGCGGCATATGATGATGGATTGGAACGCGATGTCATTCACACAATTTTTCCTTTGTGCCTTTTTTGGCGTCCTTTGCGTCCTTTGCGTCCTTTGCGTCAACGCCCTTATGGCTGGCCTCCGGCCAGCAAAATGTCATAGAGGCTTTATTGCCCAGTGGCAAATTCCAAACTCCTAAGACCATGGATCGAAACCTGCCCAACGCCCAAACTGTCACCGGCCGCGCCGCCTTCCTGAAACTGCTGTCTGCCGAAGGCATCACGCACTTATTCGGCAATCCCGGCACCACCGAGCTGCCGATCATGGATGCGCTCTCGCACCATCCGCAGATCGACTACGTGCTCGGCCTGCAGGAAGCGATCGTGGTGGCGATGGCCGACGGTTATGCGCGCGCGTCCAACCGGCTCGCCGCCGCCAATGTGCACGTGGCGCCGGGGCTGGGCAACGCCATGGGATCGCTCTTCAACGCCAAGTTCTACGGCTCCCCGGTGCTGGTTACCGCCGGCCAGCAGGAACAGGGACACGGCCTGACCGAGCCGATGCTCTACGACCCGCTGGTGCCGATCGCAACGCCGCTGGTGAAGTGGGCGGTGGAAGTCACCCGCGTGCAGGATCTGCCGCGCATCGTGCACCGCGCGGCAAAAGTCGCGACCACGCCGCCCACCGGACCGGTGTTCATCAGCCTGCCGGGAGATATCCTCGACGCCGAAGCGCCGCTGGACCTCGGCAAGCCGACACGCGTGCAGACCGACGTGCGGCCTTCGGACGCTGCGCTGGAACGCTCGCGGAGAGGCTGCTTGCGGCGAACAATCCGGTGTCTGATCGCGGGCCACGAACTTGCCACCCGCGACGCGCTGAAGGAAGCGGCGGAACTCGCCGAAGCACTGGGCGCACCGGTTTACCAACAGACGGTTGCCTATGCCGCGCACTTCCCGTCCGAGCATCCGGCCTTCCTCGGCGCGCTCACCCGCAACCAGCAACAGGTGCGTTCGGCGCTCAGCCCCACACGATCTGCTGGTATCCCTCGGCGCCGACGTGCTGCGCATGTCGGTACACAGTCTCGTCGATCCGCTGCCCGAGGGCATGCCGGTGGTGCAGATCGGCGAGCGCGACTGGGAACTGGGCAAGAATTACCCGGCCGAAATCGCCATCGGCGCCTGCGTCAGGGAAACGCTGCGTGCGCTGCTGCCGGTCCTGCGCGAAAAAATGAGTCCCGAACGCAAGGCGCAGGCGGCGCAAAGGCTGGCCGAAATTGCGAAGAACAACTGGACCGCAAAGCGCGAGCGCCTGGCGAAGGACGTGCTGGCCGTCGCGGGGGCAAGGCCGATGGATCCGCGCTGGCTGATGATGACCATCGCCGATGCGCTGCCGAGAGATGCGGTGGTGGTCGAGGAAGGCCTGACATCGACGTTCTCATTGCAGAGTTTTCTGCGCTTCCGTGATGCGCAAGGTTTCTACGGCCTGGCTTCCGGCGGCATCGGCTTTGCGATGGCAGGCGCGGTCGGCATCAGCGTGGCGCTGCCAAACCGGCCGGTGGTCGCCATCGTCGGCGACGGCAGCGCGATGTACAGCATCCAGGCATTGTGGACCGCGGCCAACCTCAAGCGCCCGATCACCTACATAATCTGCAACAACCGCAGCTACCGGATCCTCAAGGAAAGGCTGGTGTCGATGCGCGGCACCGAGAAATTCATTGGCATGGACCTGCGCGACCCGGAAATCGACTTCGTCGCTCTGTCGCAGTCGATGGGCGTACCGGCCAGGCGCATCGCCGATGCGCAGGACGTGGCGCCCTCGCTGCGCGCGGCAATCGCAAGCGGCGTCCCGAACCTTCTGGATATCGGCGTCGCGGACGGCTTCGGCGGCTAGAGTAACACTCCTTACGGAGGATTCTTTTCTATATCCCCTTGAGAGGTACACGTAGAAATTCCAATTTCAAAAGCAAAGACAATAGGGATACTGACCGCGGGCGCAGTGCTTTAGTCCGCTATGGAAGAAATGTTGTCGCGCCAAGGCGCCACAACAACCCGGTATTGTCTGTCCGTATTGTCCTTGCATATGCGGATAGAACACCTCAGAGCATCCAAGATGAATCAAACTGTAATGGCACGTCGGCTCGTTCTGCGAATTTCAATAGTCCTGACCGGCCGGGTCTGCTGAAGGGGGGAGTTTCCCGAGCAGCCTCGTGAGTAGGGTTGAACCACATAATGACTGATACTTCGCAGCCTTCGACGAATCTCCGGGGTGAGCCGCCTTTGTGCGTAGATCTGGACGGAACGCTGCTGCGAACTGATGTGCTGGTGGAGTCCTGGTTTGTTTTACTCAAACGTAATGCCCTGTCTGCTGTGCTTGTTCCGTTTGGGATTGTCCATGGAAAGGCACGGCTTAAGCATGAAATAGCGCTGCGGGCCGATCTTGATGTCCAGAGCCTTCCCTATAACAAAGCCTTTATCGACTACCTATACGATCAACATAGGCAGGGGCGTCGGCTGGTGCTGACGACAGCCACGAATGAAAAGTACGCGAACCAGGTCGCGCAGCATCTGGGGATATTCGAATCAGTCTTGGCGAGCGACGCACAATCAAACCTATCTGGAGAAAGAAAGCATCGGCTGCTGGTGCAACGGTTTGGCGTCGGCGGTTTTGATTATGCGGGCAATGCCCGCTCGGATCTGCTGATTTTCCCAAGCGCGCGGCGGGCCATACTCGTGGAACCGGAACCGGGCGTCGAGCGAGCTGCAAAGCGGGTGACCGAGGTGGCGCACTACTTTCGATCCGAATCAACGGGGCGTCGAGCTTACCTGCGCGCTATGCGTCCGCACCAATGGCTCAAGAACTTGCTCGTGTTTGTTCCAATTGCGGCTGCGCATCGATTGGGAGAAACCGGGCTCCTTGCACAAGCATTTCTGGCGTTTGTCGCGTTTAGCCTTTGCGCGTCCAGTGTGTATCTGCTGAACGATCTCATAGACTTGCCGGCCGACCGAGCGCACGCGCGCAAGTGCCATCGTCCCTTTGCCTCAGGCGCGGCATCGGTAAAGATCGGGTTGCTGCTAGTCCCTGCTCTTTTCCTGGCTTCAGTTGGAATTGCCGTATTGCTTTCTCCAGCGTTTCTCGCTGTCCTGGCCGGGTACTACGTTCTGACACTTTCGTATTCCCTGTGGCTAAAAGGGGAAGTGATGGTGGACGTGCTGCTGCTTGCGGCACTCTACACGATGCGTATCCTGGCCGGGGCCGCAGCGGTGTCAATCATTCCGTCTTTTTGGCTGCTGACTTTCTCCATGTTTCTATTCTTAACCCTGGCAATGGTAAAGCGCTATGCTGAGCTGCTCGATTTGAAGAGTTCTAAACGGGAATCAGCGGAGGGTCGCGGCTACCAGGTTGTGGATCTTGCGATCGTCCAGAGCATGGGCGCTGCCGCGGGGTACTGTGCTGTGCTTGTGTTGGCGCTGTACATCGACAGCGACGACCGCCAAGTGCACTATGTTCATCCCGAGGCAATCTGGTTGATCTGTCCGGTTCTTCTTTATTGGATCAGTCGAATGTGGCAAAAAGCGGGCCGCGGGCAAATGCACGATGATCCGTTGGTCTTTGCGCTCAGGGACCGAGTGAGCCTGTGGGTGGGTATCGCGAGCGCAATGATGGTGCTGGCCGCAAGGTGGGCGTAGGGCCTATGCCTGCATCTCAAAGGTAGCCTAGTCGTGAGGTCGAGCCATGAACATGAATCTCCTGGGACTTATTCTTGGTAGCGTAGGAGCGTCGGCGGTTGCGCAGTTACTGCTCAAGCTTGGCATGTCAAGTGGGCCTGTGCAACAAGCTTTGGGTCAGGGCAGCACCCTTCACGCGGCCTGGATTGTGACGACTAGCTGGCAGGTCCTCGCCGGCCTTGGCTTGTACGGTATCGGAGCTGCAATTTGGCTGCTGGTACTGGCCCGAATAGACCTGAGCCTTGCATATCCATTCGTTGGTCTGGGCTTCATCGTGACGATGGTACTGGGTTGGTCGATGCTTGATGAACCTGTCGGTTTCGCGCGGTTAGCGGGCACGTTGCTCGTTGCGTCTGGTGTTTGGCTCCTATCCACCTCTTGAAGATGCGCCGCGAATTGCTTCTCTATAATCTAAGCGAAATCCGACAGCGTTGTCTGAAGTCCGATCGGCTAGAACCTCGAAGATCTTAAACCCTGCCCCCTCGCGTGCGAGCCGAAATGCCTCCGGGTACTTCTCCAGAAGAAGCTCGAAGCAAGCCTCCTCCGACGGAAGATAATAGGTCCGGCCCCTCGTGACAATCACGTAATCTACTTTGTGCCGCCGAATTCCCTGCATGAGCAGATTGCGGATTGCTCAGTGGGGGAAACCATACCACTTTCCGTCTGGTGTAGTGGTGGACGACGTCCATCTGTCCCGCCATCAGCACGGAGGTATTCGGGGTATTGCGAGCAATCCATTGCGCTGCGACGATACGACCGTAAGCCCAATCTTTGCTCAAGTCGAAGTTGAGGTTACTCAGCCCGGCTTTGCACTGCAAGACGATACCCAGTACGACTAGAACAGTTGCCGCGGCTCCACCAATTATGTGCAGCAGGCTCAAACTCATTCCCCGCACCGACGGCACCATCCATGACGGCGACACGTACCGCTTCAAGAACGCGGGAAGACCAAGCGAGCGCGCCCTCACCATCCATGTGCATGCGACAACGATCACGATCCAAAGAATCGCTTCTAGCTTGAGCTGCACCGAGTTGGATACCAAGATCTCCGCGCCAACGCGAGCGCCCGCCAGCACTCCGACAACCACACCCGCGAGTCCTATCGCGCGGGGCATCCGCTCGGCCACCCCGCGAATCACCGTGCCCCCTCGCCAGAGGTAGAGGCAGGCCAAGGGCATCACCGGAAGCAAGAATCTCATCTCGAAGGGCCATGGCCACACCGAGTACATCGCCTCGTAACTGAAGAAGTACCATGCCGCCAGGCTTCCGCCCCCATACCAGAGCGACCATACGAGCCCTAACGCGATGAGCAACACGGACCCGAATACCAGTGGTGAAAGCCAGGAAGAATGAATGTAGTCCTTGCGTGCCAGAACACTTACCAAGCCAGCCGCACGATCAGGAATGTTTGTTATCACACGAAGCGGAATATCGCTGAATGACGCCGTTCCCAGCTCGGGTTGGATACCGCTCTTCACCCTCAGTTGGGAGATATATGAGCGCGGGTGTCCTTCGAGCATCGGCCACTCGGGCGCTTCACGCTTGGCACTCCACCCCATCCAGGCCGCTTGAACGACGATACCTGCGAGCAGGATGCCCGCAAACGCCTTCAGTCGCCGTGTGCCGGTGCTTCGATCGCGCCTCAGACATCCCGCCGCGAGCCAGCCGATGAGCCCCATGATCAATGCAACGCCCGAGGAGCGGATCAGCACAGAGAATACCAGCATCACAGTGCACAGCAGGCCCAAGATCAATCGCCCCCTTACGCTCCTCGCCCCGTCCAGTCGTGCCGCCAGCATCAGCATTGCCATGCTTGTGAAGAAATACGGCAGGTCTGAGGACACCCCCTCCGTCGAAAATTCAAATACGATTGGAGACGACGCCATCAAGAGGCACGTTACAGCCGCGACCCCACGGCTCTCCTCGTGACGAAGCAGTTGGTAGCTTGCGACCAGGCCCAGCGTGGCAAAGACCGCCATGGATTGAACGAATATCCTATGGCTACATCCCAGCGTCATGCACAGAAACGCCAAGATGCCGGGCAAGCCAGGAGGATAAGTCACGTCGTTGAAATCGATCTCGTACCTTCCGTGATCGAGGATGGATCGCGCGAACTCAAAGTAGACCGTGTCTCCCCCGAAAAAGTCATCGGCTCTTAGCGGAAGCACAAACTGCAATACGCCTAGACTCATGAGCACCGCGTATACCATGATGTCGACCGTGGTCCGCCAGTGGGCCGGAAGGCTGCCTTCGCTGCCGGGGGCCACCCCCCCCGAAGCTCCATCCGGATGCCGCTTCGCCTCGCCATCATTTGGCCCTCACGGTTCGCAACCCGACGACATACTCTCGCTCCACGCCGTCGAACTTCCGCCAACCGGCAGACTCGCTCGCTCAAAGAACGAACGCCGGCGCAAAGGACCGCGAAACGGATTCATCGACCTGGAAAAACCCTTCGCGCACAGATCAAGCGATTGGAAAATCAATCCCGTCCTGTCTTCGCGCGTCGGCCTGATCGCTGCGATTTACCGCTGATTTAGCACTGGCGCGAACCGCCTCCAGAGCATATTGCGCCTGCGCCTAGCCGCTTGCAATTCCGGTGACCGCGAGGAGATGGCGCGACTGGACGCTTTCGGTTGTGTCGTGTGACAGGTTAGGGTCGTTTGCGAACGTTCGCATTCGGACACCGATCTGTAAGTTCAAGTCTGAACTGCTACAAGTGATCCGGAGTTCTGCGAGTTCTTCACTTTCTTATTGTTACGCTTCACCCCTCCGTGTACTCCTCAAGGGGGTATTGAAAAATAATCCTCCGTGCATCGCTCAAGGCAGCCGTCGAGTTGCCGCATCACCGGTTTTTTTTCGCGGATTTCCCTCCACGCTCAGATAGGCGGTCAGCGGCTCAGCGCGCTGACTACCGCCGCCGCAGCGAACACGCGGCTCCAAGCATTAACCACGTCGCGGCCGCGACCGGCAGTTTTCTCGGATTGGTGCTTCCCTTGCGCCGAGTAGCAGTGCTAAGCTCGCGACGACGCCGCGGCGGCCCGCGGCGCACGTTTTCCTCGGAGCACTGCGGATGAACATAGTGCGCGGCCTCGGCGACGCTCTGGCTCAGGCGGCCTCGACCATCATCGAGCGCATCGTCGACTATCTCCCAAACGTCCTGGGCGCGATCCTGCTGCTCATCGTCGGCTGGGCGCTCGCGCGCCTGCTGCGCGCACTGACCATGCGCGCGGTGCTGCTGCTCGACCGGCTGCTCTCCCGCATCGGCGGGCCCGGCGGCGGCGAGCGCTTCCGCGTCGGGCGCGCCTCCGCCGTGCTCGGCACCGTCGTGTTCTGGGTGGTGTTGCTGTTCTTCGTTGCCGCGGCGACGAAGGTTCTCGGATTGCAGGCATTCACCGACTGGCTGGCGCGCCTGATCGAGTATTTGCCGACACTGATCGCCGGCGTGCTCATCATCGGGGCCGGCTACATCGTTTCGCGTTTCGTGGCCGATCTGCTTCTGGCCACCGCAACGCGGCTCGCACACACCCAGCGCCTTGCGTTGGCGAGGGTTGCACAGGTGATGATTCTGGTTGGCGCCATCCTGGTTGGTGCCGACCAGGTCGGCATCAAGATCACTTTCCTCGCCATTTTCGCCGCCGGCGCCGCTGCAACCATAGTCGGTGGCGTCGCCCTCGCGGTAGGATTCGGCGCGCGCGACTACGTCGCCAACCTCATCGGCGCGCACTACATGCGCCAGGCCTTTCCGGTCGGCCAGTTCATCCGCGTCGCAGGTCATGAAGGCCGCATCCTGGAAGTGACCGCCACGGTGGTAATCATCGAAACCGGTGAAGGCCGCGTCACGCTTCCCGGACGCATCTACAACGAACAGCCGATCGCGGTGATCCCGCGCCAGAACAATGGCTGAACCCGAAGCGCTGACGCTCACGTACATCACCGCACATCCCGCGGAAGCGGCGCGCGTGCTGGAGCGCATTCCCGGGGCCGATGCCGCGGCGCTTTTCGCAACCGTTCCGGCACGCGCCGGAGCGCCGGTATTGACCGCGATGCTGCCGTCGGCGGCGGCACGGATCCTTAATTCTCTTCACGACGAGCCGGCGCTCGCGTTGCTCACCGCGGCGGGCGTGCAGGCGGCGGTGACCGTGCTGCGTTACATACCCGAGGCGCGCAGGTCGCGCCTTCTCGAGGGACTGCCCACGGCCACCGCCGTCGCCTCGCGCGTACTGCTTGGTTACCCGGACGACTCGGTTGGCGCGTGGGCCGACCCGGACGTCATCGCACTCGCGCCCGAGACCCGGGTGAGCGACGCACTGGAACGCGTACGTGGTGGCGACGAAAAGAAAGTCGATCAGGTGTACGCGGTGGATCACGATCAGCGCCTGATCGGCATCGTGGACCTGCTTGAACTGCTGCGCGTGCCCGATTCGACTACGCTCGCGGCAGTACTGCACAAGCCCCTGGCGATGCTCACTGCGATGACGCCGCTCACCGGCGCGGCGACCCAGCGCGGATGGCAGCAGTCCAGTGTGCTCCCCGTGGTGGAGCGTGACGGACGGCTGATCGGCGTAATGCATCGTGCCACGCTGGCGCGCGCCATGGCGCGCAGCCGGGCGACCACCCAGCCTGCCAACGAAGTCACCATCACCGGCGTGCTCACTCGCGGCTATTGGGACGCGGCCTCCGGGCTCGCGGAAGCTGCACTTTGGCTGCTGCCCCCGGCGAAGCCGGTGCAACCAGAGGATTCATGACCAGCAGCCTGCCGGCAGTTCTGGCGCTGAACCAGCGCTATTTTCTCGATTACCCGCACGAGGCGGCGCGGCAGCTCGAGTCCCTGCCGCCGCGGGAGATCGCCGAATTGCTCGCCGGGCAGGCACCACACGCAGCGGTTCGCGTCTGGCAGCTGCTCGCATCGAATGTCGCCGGCGCCGCGCTCGAGCGCGTTCACGAGGCGCTGGCGCGCCATCTGATGTCCGAATCCGAGCCCGCAGCAAGCGTGACCGTGCTCGCCCAGTTCGACCGCGCCGATCGCGACCGCCTCCTGCGCATGCTCGAACCGCAGGTCGCGAGCGAGTTGCGCGAAATGCTCGAATACCCGGAGGATTCCGCCGGCCGGCTGATGGACCCGAGCGTCACTCCGATCCGTTCCGATCTCTCGATTGCCGAGGCCCTGGGACGCCTGCGCGCGGTCAAGATCCGTGGGCTTCGCGAACTGTTCGTCGTGGACGAAGAAATGCGTCTGATCGGACGCGTGGAGATTCAGGATCTCGCCATGGCGGAGCAGGCGCAGACCCTGCGCGAGATCACCCGCCCTCTCATCGCCGCGGTGAAAGATCTCGACCCGCGCGAAGATGTCGTGAAGATCCTGCAGCATCAGCCGATTACCGAACTTCCGGTGGTGAATCACTCCGGGCGTTTCGTGGGCGTGATCCGTCAGGCGGCGTTGGTCTCGGCGATCGAATCGGAGACGACTCTCGACATCCAGACCATGGTCGGCGCAAGCCGCGACGAGCGCGCGCTGTCCGGGCCGGTATTCGCAGTGCGCAAGCGACTGCCCTGGCTGCAGGTCAACCTGCTCACCGCTTTCCTGGCGGCCGCGGTGGTCGGTCTGTTCGAGAGCACCATCGCGAAATTCACCGCGCTCGCGGTCTTGCTGCCGGTGGTCGCGGGGCAGTCGGGCAACGCTGGTCTGCAGGCGCTGGCGGTGACCATGCGCGGGCTGGTTCTGCGCGAAATCAGTCCGCGCCAGTGGCCGCGGATGGTATGGAAGGAGGCCAGCGTGGGTCTTGCCAACGGTCTTGCTATCGCCGCGACCACTGCGGTCGGCGTGTGGTTCTGGAGCGGCTCGATCGGCCTGGTCGCGGTTATCACCAGTGCGATGGTGGCCTCGATGGTAATCGCCGGCGTGTCGGGCGCGCTGGTACCGATCATGCTGCGCCGTTTCGGACAGGATCCCGCGCAGTCTTCTTCGATCGTGCTGACCACCATCACCGACGTGGCCGGTTTCTTTTCTTTCCTCGGGATCGCGACGCTGCTGTCGTCGATGCTGGGCTGAAATACCAGGGACGAGGTACGAGGGACGAGGTTCGAGTCAGACCCCGCAAGCCAAGCGCAGAAGCGCACGATAACGCTCCCCGGTACAAATTCGAGTCTTGATTCCGCGCTAGAGTCGGATTGCTTTTACTCGGCCCTCGCCCTCGCACCTCGAACCTTGACATGGATCCAGCCAATCACTGACCTTGTTTCGCCCGTTCGATGTATGGATCAACCAGCGCCGCGCGGGAACGCACCGTCTCGCGCGCCTCGTTGGCGACCGCTTCCAGATGCACGTGCAGAACGTGGACACCTTGCATCACCATCATCTTGAAGTACTCGACCCCCGGACCGCGGCTGGCGAAACGCACCGCGTTCGGATACTTGGTGAGGTCGTAGATCTCGTCGAAATGGCTGCGGATCTCGTAGGTGGTCTTGCGCAGGTCTTCCATCTCCTGCTCCGATCCCGGCACGCCGTACTTGAGGCGATCGGTGAAGGTGTAGGTCTGTAGCGTCAGTTCGCCCACGAACCACTCGATCACCCGCCGCTGCAATTGGCCGCCCTCGGTCTGAAAGTGCACCGCGATCTCGTCGGCCTCCTCCGCGTTGAGCAGCGTGGCGACCTGCTCGGACCAGGCCTCCCGGACCCAGCTTTCGTTTGCCACCCTGCGCTGGATCAAGGCATCGGTGCCTTCCACGAGTGCCCGCTCGGCCGCCTGCCACTGCTGCGAATCGAGATTCCAGGTTTCCTTCTTCAACCCGGCGGCCCTGCCCTTCTGGTACAGCAGGTCACGCGCAGCGCCAAGCGCCGCCTGCTTGACGTAGACCCGACCGATGTTCACCGACAGCGACGGGTCGTGCGCTTCGATCAGCCTCGATACGGCGTCGAGCTTCAGCGCCTCCTCGGACATGTCCTGGTCGGCCGGCGTTACGGACACAAAAAAAGCCGCGGCCAGGGCGGCTATCCAGCCCATCCACTTCACTCGGACCTCCTGAAAATGCTAATGCGCCTGCCATTGGGCAAGGAAGCGCGCCAACAGATCCCCATCCCGTTTCGCGCGGCGATGCGGCGGCGCCTGAACCTCGTATTTTAGGCCAATGGCTGTCATTCAGACCTATGAGGAAAATTCTGTTCCGTGGCAGTCCTTTGCGCGGGCGCCTCGCGGGGTTAGCATTGTGCCGATTACCTGAGGGATGGCGCGGCCCTGACCCCGGCGTGCGCCCGCGCCTGAGCGCAGCAGAGAAGAACCGATAAGAATTTGGCCGCCGACAAACACACGCTGATTGTTCTGGATCCGGGGCATTTTCACGCCGCGCTCACCTTGCGCCAGCGCCATCCGCGGCTCAGCGACGACGTCTACATCTATGCCACAGACGGGCCGGAACTGGAGAAATTCCTGCACATGGTGCGGACCTTCAACCAGCGTTCCGACCAGCCGACGCGCTGGAACCTCCACGTCTATCGCGGCAACGACCATTTTGAACGCCTGCGCTCCGAGCGGCCGGGCGACGTCGTGATCATCGCCGGAAAGAACGACGCCAAGATGGGAGCGATCCACCGCCTGCACGCGGATGGCTTCTTCGTGCTCGGCGACAAACCCTGGCTGATCGACCCGGGCCAGATCGGAATGCTCAACGAAGTCGCGGCAACGCCGCCACCGGCGATGGACATCATGACGGAACGGCACGACGTCGCGACCCGGTTGCAGGTGGCGCTCGCCGCGCAGCCGCAGGTATTCGGCCGCCTGCGCAACGATGGCGATCAACCCGCCATCTCGATGCAAAGCGTCCACCACCTATACAAAATCGTCAACGGCGTTCCGCTGGTGCGGCCACCCTGGGTTTTCGATGTCGCCGTGCAGGGCGAAGGCATCACCGATGTCACCACCCACCTGGTCGATCTCGCGCAATGGATCACCGGCGGCGGGCAGCCCTTCGATTACTACCGCGACGTCGAACTGCTTTCCGCGCGGCAGTGGCCCACCGGGGTGCCGCGCGACATGTTCATGCGCATTACCGGCCTCGATGACTTCGCCGGAGCGCTCCGCCATGAGGTCGCCGACGGCGTGCTTTCCTATCTCTGCAATGCGGCAATCGGCTTCCGCCTGCGCGGCACCCCGGTTGCAATCGAGTCCAAATGGGCGCTCGCGGTTCCTGAGGGCGGCGGGGACACGCACTATGTACTGGTACGCGGAACAGCGGCTGATCTGATCGTCGAACACAGCGGGAGGACTCACTATGTGACGCAATTCATGGTCCGACCGGTCGATGGCGGTGCGGGTTACGCAGCCACACTCGGGAGCGTGATCGACTCGCTCCAAGGTGAATTCCCGGGCTTGGGCATCGAAGCCCTTGGCTGGCGCATTCCGAATCACGATACCGGATGTGCTGCGGTCCACGCACGAACAACACTTCGCCAAAGTGCTCGACCATTTTCTCGGACACATCGACGGCAGCGAGTTGTCGGACAATTACGGACGCGACCTGGTAACCAAGTACACGCTGCTCATGCGCGCCGCGGAATTGTCGCGCCGCAACGTCTGACTGCCCGCGCGCCATTGCCCGCCCCACCCGCGTCCAATTCGTTCATTTCTACCCCACGCCGTAGGGTAGCATGGCAACATAACAACGTTGGGTTCGTCCCTCGTACACGCATTTTGTTTAGGATGCACGCGGTGACGAACCATGAGCCACTGGTTTGAGGGAGGAAGATGAAACTCGGATTCATCGGGGCAGGCTTCATCGCCCGCTTCCACGCAATTGCCATTCATCAGGTACGCGGGCTCGAGATCGCTGGCCTGCTCAGGCGCCGCGGCGCTGAGGCACTGGCGGGCTTCTGCCGCGAGCGCAAGTTGGGCGAAGCGAAACTCTATGACAGCATCGGCGAGATGGCAAAGAACGTCGATGTTATTGCGCTCTATGTTCCCAACTACGCCCGCCTTGAAGTCATGGAGCAGATCGTCGCCGCGGTCAAAGCCGGCGCAAAGCTCAAGGGCGTGATACTCGACAAGCCGCTCGGTCGCAACATGAAAGAAGCCGGGCGCCTCGTCGAACTGGCGCGCGAGGCAAAACTGCCGACCGCATACTTCGAGAACCAGATATTCATGAAGGCGATCCGCACCCAGCGCAACCAGCTGCTGCCGGTGGCGCGCTCGATGGGTCCGCTGACGCTCACCCGCTCCGCCGAAGAGCACGGCGGCCCGCACGAACCGTGGTTCTGGGATCCGACCCGCCAGGGAGGCGGCGTGCTGCTGCGACATGGGCTGCCACAGCATCGCGGTCGGCCGCTACGTGCTCACTCCGCCCGACAAGGATCTGCTGTTCCTGCAACCGCTTTCGGTCACCGCCGACATCGGCCTGCTCAAGTGGGGCCAGAAGAAGTGGCGCGAACAGCTGCTGAGGGATCGCGGCGTGGACTACTCGAAGACCCCGGCCGAGGACTTCGCCACCGGCATGATCACCTACCGCAATCCCGAAACCGGGCAGATCGTGAAATCGCAGTTCACCGACTCGTGGATGTTCGAGAAACAGGGCTTGCGCCTGTTCATGGACGGAATGGGGCCGGGCTACGCGTTCGAGATCAACACGCTGGTCTCGCCCCTCAACGTCTTCATCGGCGACGTGGCCGCGCAAGGCGATCGCCGACCAGGAAAGCGCGCTGGAAAAGGCCACCGCCAGCCGCGGGCTGCTGGCGGTGCAGTACAACGAGGCCGACCTCTACGGCTACACCGACGAGAACGTCGACATGCTGGAATCGTTCTCGGCCGGCCGCAGCGCAATGCTGTCGTGGGAGTATGGCCTGGAGATCCAGCGGCTGGTGATGGCGAGCTACCTGTCGGCCGAGAAAGGCAGGACCATCGACCTCACCGACAAGGCCACGATTGCGGAGCTGGATGCCTACGTGCCGTTGATACAGCAGGGCAAGGGCGGCGCACAGCTGCTGCGATGAACTCGAACGCACAACGCGACGGTTCCCTGATGCTGCGCGACCGGGTTACGCCGGCCCGGGCTCTCGTCGCCGCTCGCAATACGATCGTTTACGCTGCGAGATCTTCTCCTGGCGACGGCGCCTGATCGCCGGCGCGCTGCCGGCCGCCGCACCGGCCGGCGCCGCCCCCTGGTTCCAGGGCAAGTTCACCGGCGAAGAGATGCTCGCCCACTGCAAGGCGACGGACAAGGACCCGATTCAGGACTTCGGCAGGGGCATCTGCACGGGATTCCTGGACGGCTTCGCCGCCGGTCACTTTGTCGCGGAGACCTGGCACGGGTTTCACCACCGCGACGAAAAGATGGACGACATATTCGGACATCTGTGCGTGCCGGATGGCACGACCAGAGGCCAGTTGGTCCGGGTTTTCGTTCAGTTCCTGGAAAGGAATCCGGAAAGACTGAAACTGCCAGCCGGGCTGCTGCTGGAAGATGCGTTGCGGGAGTCGTTTCCTTGCCCCAAATAAAGCGTTGTCCCGATCTCTTTTGAGTTCGAACGCCGGGAGCACGCCTGATGCCGATGGACGATCCGGAGAAGTACACCCGCGTCATGGAAGGGGCCCGCGAAGACGTCTACGTCATAGCGACGCGGCGCAGCCTGAACGTGGCCGCCCTAAAGGTGCAATTCGATCCCGGCCGCGGTCCCGGGCCGCACCAGGACCATGCATTGACGATTTCCACCCGTGACAACACCGTGTCGGTCGAGAGGTCTGGTATTCCCCATGAATGGATCGCCACGCTCGGCAGCGGCTACATCGACACCCGATTCGTGAAGTGCGTCACCGGTATGCTTGTCGAAGCTCGAAAAAAACGCAGACGAAGCGGGCATTCGTCTTTAGGGCTCCGCCGCGGGTGCGTGCCGCGCACCACAGTTGCCTGCGAGCCCCTGTTCCCTTCGCAACGCGCCACCAAAGGCCGGGACGGTCGATGGGTCATGACGTCTGCAATCGCGCGGTGTAGCATAAGCTCGCGTCGCGGCGAAGCGTGTTCGCGGGCGACATCACAGAGGGGGGAATGTCATGGCCAAGAAAGAACGCAGGCGAACAAATCTACAAGGTTATCGAAGTGATCGGAACCAGCACCAAGTCCTGGGAAGACGCCGCAACCAACGCGGTGGAGACCGCTGCCAAGAGCCTGCGCGACCTGCGCATCGCCGAAGTGGTGAAAATGGACATGAAGGTCGACGGCGGCAAAGTCGTCGCGTTCCGCACCCGGGTCCTGGTGTCGTTCAAGTACGACACCTGAATTGTATAGCCGCATCGGGCGTCACAATCCCGAAGGTCGGCCGCAGCACCTGGCGACAGGACAATTTGGTGCTCAGTGTTCGGTACTCGAAGCTGAGTCCGCGGTGCATGATTTGCAGTGCACGGTGTGTGGTACTTAGAGCAGAAGTTGCACTTCTCCGTGTACTCTGTGTTGGTTCCGGCATGACATTGCGCCGCCGAGAAAAGTTGGCCTTCGCCGCAACAAGCCTCTTCGTGGCACGTTGTCTCTGTGGCAAAATGGGTTTAGTTGCCGCATGACACTGGTCGGCAGTGTTGTCTTTCCGATCCCTCGTTCTGGAGATGCCGATATGGCCAAAAAACTGTCGCCCGAAGAAGCCGCCGTGATGATCATCCGGCGCCGGCTTCAACAAGTCGAGGCCGCGAAGAAAGAGTCACGGCGCAGCGACGAAACGGAAAAGCCCAGCGCAGCCAAGACGCAGCCTTCGAAACCATCCCGCGCCGGGCGCTGAAGGCAGACACCCGCTGCCAGACCGTACCAGCCGTGCAGGGAGAGTTCGATCAGGGCTTCGCCGATGGTTCCACGGCCCCGCTTTCCGGAATCGACTTCACACCCGCATTCTGGTCGCGCGATTACGCCGTGAATAAGATATTCATCCACGACCAGTTGATCCGGTTCTCCCACTGTGACCCCGCCGGCATTGTGTACTTCCCGCGTTTCTTCGATCTGGCGCATGCGACGATGGAGGACTGGTTCGCCAACGGAGTCAACCATCCGCTGCCCGACCTCATCCGCGACCGGCGCATAGGTACACCGACGGTGAGTATCCAGTGCGACTTCTCGTTGCCGCTCAGGATGGGAGACACGCTGCGTTTCGAACTGCGGGTGCCCAAAATGGGCAACGCATCGGTGCAGCTTGCCTACAGCGGCAAAAAGGACAACGTCGAACACCTCAAGATCCAGCAGACCATCGTCTTCATGGCGCTAGACGCCAGCCGCGCCGTCTCGATTCCCGAAGATCTCCGGCCACGAATCGAAGAGTATCTGGTGGGTTAGACGCTTGCCGTTCTGGTGCTAGCCGGCCGATGGCCGGCAACAAGACCGTTGACGCAGATACCCTACCTGCCATCTGGCACGTCGGAGTACCCGTTTAGGGCGCAAAGAAAACACAGCGCGAAGCGATGTGTTTCGGCGGACACTAACCTTGAGGTTATGTGGGAGCCAAAAAGCAAGAAAGGATTCACTTCAAAACCTCCTCGAGGGCTACGCAGAGAAAATCAGGGTGTTAGAAAAGCAGCAGCTCGTTGTCTGGGAAGGTTGGCGGAGAGATGGGCGGTTGAGTATTGCAGAACTGCTTGTTAGTTCCTATGTGTCCTCTGTTTACTCTGTAGCAAAGAGGTTGGTTTTCCTTCGCGTACCTTTGCGGCCTTTGCGTTCAACGCGTTCTGGTCCTCACCTTCCCCCTTGTTCCTCTGCGTACCTCTCAAGGGGGTATTGAAAGGAATCCTCTGCGTCAACGCTTTAGTATTGCCGGCGTCAGGCCGGCCGCGTTGCGCTGATGCAGAGAGCGGAGTCTGCTACTCTTGAGCCATCACTCAGTTGGGAAGAAAACGGAACAGAAATGCTGACAGGATTGGCTGCAAGTCTCGATCGATACTCGCGGATCACGTTCGCGCTGGCTTGCCTGTCGTGGCCGGCGCTGGCGCTGGCCCACATAGGCCAAGGAGACATTTCGGGCGGTTTTCTGGCCGGCGTGGCGCATCCGGTACTCGGACCCGATCACGTGGTGGCGATGTTGGCGGTGGGCATCTGGGGCGCCCAGCTCGGTGCGCCGGCAATCTGGGTGCTTCCGGTGACCTTCCCCATCGTCATGGCTTTCGGCGGCGTGCTGGGTGGCCTCGGAGTTCCCATCCCCGGGATCGAAATGGGAATTGCCCTTTCCGCAATAGTACTCGGAGGCATGATCGCGGTTGCCGGGCATCCGCCGCTCTGGGTTGCCGCGATTGTTGTCGGGATATTCGCAATCTTCCACGGACACGCCCACGGCGCGGAGTTGCCGGAGTCCGCCAACGCGATTGCCTACTCGGTCGGCTTCGTGGTCGCGACCGGCAGCCTTCACGCGCTCGGCATTCTGATCGGCGTGGCGAACCGATGGAGTGCCGGCGCGAAGTTTTTGCGTGCCGGCGGCGGCATCATCGCCGCGTGCGGATTCTATTTCCTGGCGGGACATTTGATCGCCCGTTAATCAATGATGCCTGCCCGCCTTTCGATGCCGGCCGCAAAAGCCGGCGTCGCAGTGTGCCTGCTGCTCGCAGAGGGTAGCGCATGCGCGCATTCGGCAGCTCGTGGCGCCGGTGATTTTTATGCCGGTGCTCTGCATGCGCTGACCGCACTGGAACACGTCCTGCCGTTCCTGGCATTCGGAATTCTTGCCGGCCAGCAAGGCCGGAAAGCCGAGCCGGTTCTGCTGGTGTTCTGCCTGGCGCTCGCGGCGGGCGCAACCGTTGCCCTATGGACTCCCCCGCTGCCGTATTTCGGACTGCTCAATATCCTCTCGGCCATCCTGTTTGGCGGGCTGGTGGCAGCGGCATGGCCGTTGCCGATGGCGTTCTGTTACGGGATCGCCGCCGTGTTCGGGCTGAGCCACGGCTTTGCCAACGGTGCCGGCATGATCGAACAGACCAAACCCTACCTGTATATTCCCGGCGTCGCGCTTGCAGGTCTCGCGGTGACGGCCTACGGATTGATAGCCACCGATTACTTGTTGCGCCGCAAAGCAGGCTGGATTCACATCGCGGTCCGTGTGGCCGGGAGTTGGATCTCCGCGATCGGCATTCTGGTGCTCGCCACCCGCGGCGCCTCCATCCTGAATGCCTGAGGCGGAGAAATACCGTAGTCCGGCCACAAGACCATTGAACACGGACGGAAACCGGGAAGCAGAGGTTGCATACTCACGACTGCTCGTCACGGCTTCTCGACCATCTCGCTGATGAAATTGCGCTCGGCGACGATGACCGAGGAGCGGCCGGTCCTGCTCATGCGCTCCAAGCGCAGCAATTTGCTGCCCTGCCGCCAGACGAGTACGGCATTGGTTGAAGTTGCCCCGGCGTCGGCTTTTCCGGCCTCCACGGTGCCGGGGCCATATTCCTTGGCGAGCATTTCCGCTACCTCATCGAACCAGCCGTCCCGGAAACCTCCTGTAACTCCAGAGAGCCTTTCGCCAGTGAAATAAAGCGTCAGATCATCGATCGGTGCGCCCATGAACGCAATCGCCCCGGTCGCCTTGTAGGTGCAGGCAGAAAACAGAAAACACCCGGCCAGGCTCTCGCAGTCGTAGGCCGGATCGTTCAGAACCGAATCGTAAGGCAGGCCGAGCGTATGTCCGCCGAGCGTGAATGGCTCCGCAGCGCGCGAACTCGCGGCCGCGAGGCAAAGCGCCACGGCGGCGAGCAGGCTGTTGACTGTTCGGCCGGCTTTCATAGCGCTCACATTATCAGCACTCGGAGCAGCGATAACGGCTGACTTGTAGAGTCCAGGCGAGCTTTCCCAAGTAATCGCCCTGCCTTCGTGTCCCATCGCTTTTCCTTGGTGATCCTTTGTGTTACACGCGTTCTGCCTTTGACATTCGTTCTTTGTACCTTACCTCAACGCTCTTACCGTCGGCCTGAAGGCGGCTCTCGAGGGGTTTTTATTGCGGCGCAATACGCATTCGTCGTTCCAAATCCGGCAACGCGGCGACAAATCTTTCCCGGCAAATCTTTTCAACCCCACGGCAAAGTGTTAGCTTGGCTCCCATAGCAGGAAGCGGGGCCGCAATGAATTCGAATCCCGCAATCCGGCAGGAACAAAGGGCCTTGAAGCCCGTCCCGGGAGGGGGAAACATCCGGCGTTTCACGTTGCGCTGTCCCAACGCAATGCCGGCATTCTCTCCGACGTTTCCGCGATTTCTGCTGCGGATTGCCGACCGGTCAGCACCGGTCGTATTGCAGCTTCACCATTCCCGTTTCAACTGCTGGAAGGCGCGCCGCCGGGACACGATGTGTTCCAAGGGTGCGTTTTCGCAGGATTGCCGGGCTGATCCTCAGGCGGGCTACTTTTGCTGACCGCCACGCTTGCGAGGATCGTTTCAGCGGCATTCGTAAGCAGTGCTAATGCCCACAAGAACAACTTGTGGGCGCCGGTATGCGACTCGGGCTTTCGGTGGGTCGCTTTTTTTCACAATCAGTCGGGAGGAGAGGTCATGGCAATTTCCCTTAACGTCAACGGGAAGGCGCAGCAGGTGGACGTCCCCGAAGAGATGCCCTTGCTCTGGGTACTTCGGGACACGCTGGGTCTGACCGGAACAAAATTCGGCTGCGGCATGGCGCAGTGCGGCGCCTGTACGGTCCACGTCAACGGCATGGCGATGCGCTCCTGCGCACTGCCGGTCGGTTCGGTGTCGGGCCCCGTGGTCACCATCGAGGGCCTGAGCAAGAATGGCGATCATCCGCTGCAGAAAGCCTGGGTCAAGAACAACGTGCCGCAGTGCGGCTACTGCCAGGCCGGCCAGATCATGCAGGGAGCGGCGCTGTTGAAGAACAATCCCAAGCCGTCCGATGCGGACATCGAAGGCGCCATGTCGGGCAACATCTGCCGCTGCGGCACCTACACGCGGATTCGCGCGGCGATCAAGGAAGCTGCGGGGGTGCAATCATGAGCCACATTGAAAACGTCAGCCGCAGAGATTTCATCAAAGGCACCGCCGCGGCCGGTGGGTTGGTTGTCGGGCTGGAAATGCTCCCGGTCGCCAAGACCGGCCCGTTCTCGGGACTGGGACTGGGCATGGCCAATGCAGCCGAGGGCGTGCCCTCTGGATCGGGAACGTTGAGCCCCAACGTGTTCGTTTCCATCGACAAGAGCGGCACCGTGACCATCATCGCGCACCGCTCGGAAATGGGTCAGGGCGTGCGCACCAGCGTGCCGATGATCGTCGCCGATGAGCTGGAGGCCGACTGGAGCCGCGTCAAGATCGAGCAGGCGGTAGGCGACAAGATGTACGGCAACCAGTACACGGACGGTTCACGCAGCGTGCGACATAACTTCCAGCGCATGCGCGAGTTCGGCGCGACCACTCGCGCCATGCTCGAGCAGGCCGCGGCGGTCAATTGGAACGTGCCGGTAACCGAGTGTCAGGCGAAGAACCACAAGGTCGTGCACCTGCCTTCGGGCAAGTCCGCCGATTACGGCGAGTTGGTCGAAACCGCTTCCGCCCTGAAAATTCCGAGCGCCAAGCAGGTCTCGCTCAAGGATCCGAGCCAGTGGCGTTACATCGGCAAGGAAATCGTCGGCGTGGACAATGCCGATATGGTCGTTGGCAAGGCGACCTACGGAATCGACACCAAGCTGCCCGGCATGAAGTACGCCGTGGTCGAGCACTGCCCGGTGACTTACGGCAAGGTGAAGTCCTTCGACGCCTCCGAGGCGATGAAGGTGCCCGGGGTCGAAAAAGTCGTCGAGATTCCACAGAACCAGCCCCCGATCGTGTTCAACACGCTGGGCGGCATAGCGGTAATCGCCAATAACACCTGGTCCGCCAACGAAGGCCGCAAGAAACTGAAGATCGAGTGGGACATGGGCCCGAACGTGTCGTACAACTCCGAGCCGTTCCGCCAGGCGATGGAGGAGGAAGCGCGCAACGCGACCGACGCCAAGGTGGTGCGCAAGGAAGGCGATGCCGACGCGGCATTGAAAGGCGCCGCAAAGGTGGTCGAAGGGACCTTCTACGTGCCGCACTTCGCCCACGCCACCATGGAACCGCCGTCTGCGGTCGCCGTGGTCAAGGACGGCAAGTGTGAAGTCTGGTCTGCCTGCCAGGACCCGCAGGCTGCACGTGCAACCGTGGCCGGTGCGATCGGCATGGACGAAGCCAACGTGACGTCCCGAGCAACGCTGCTGGGTGGCGCATTCGGCCGCAAGTCGAAGCCCGACTTCGCGGCAGAAGCGGCCATCCTGTCAAAAATGCTGGGCGGCACGCCGGTTAAAGTTACCTGGTCGCGTGAGGACGACATCCAGCATGCCTACTACCACACGGTGTGCGCACAGCACGTCAAGGCCGGCCTGGACGCAAGCGGCAAGGCGATTGCCTACCACCACCGCACGGTGTTCCCGACCATCTGGTCCTCGTTCGAGAAGAACGACCCGCAGTACGGCCACAAGATCGAGCTGTCGCTCGGCTTCCTCGAAGTGCCGTACAACATCCCCAACCTTACGCTGGAAAACGGCAAGGCAAAGGCGCATGTGCGGATCGGCTGGCTGCGTTCCGTGAACAACATCCCGCACGCGTTCGCGCAGAACTCGATGGCGAACATGATGGCGTATGCGGCCGGAAAGGACCCGTACCAGTACCTGATGACGCTGCTCGGGCCGGATCGCGTTCTGGATCTGTCGAACACCGACTACTGGAACTACGATCAGACCTACGACGAGTATCCGATCATGACCGCGAGGCTGAAGAACGTGCTCAAGGTCGCGGCGGAGAAGTCGGGCTACGGCAGGAAACTCGGGGAACGGGAAGCCATCGGCGTCGCCGTGCATCGCAGCTTCACCACTTACGTGGCGACTGCAGTGCGCGTTCAGGTGTCGAAGGACGGCAAGATTTCCATCCCGCGCGTCGATGTGGCCTGCGATGCCGGTCTGGTGGTCAATCCGGACCGCGTGCGCTCTCAGATGGAAGGTGCCTGTATTTACGGCCTGACCGGTGCGATGTACGGCAGCATCACCGCCAAGGACGGCGTCATCGAGCAGAGCAACTTCCACGACTACCAGATGGTGCGTATGCCGGAGGCGCCACGCGAGATTCACGTGCACATCCTCAATGCCGCCGGCAACTTCCCGCCGGGTGGCGTGGGCGAACCGGGTGTGCCGCCGTTTACTCCCGCGTTGACCAACGCAATCTTCGCGGCAACCGGCAAGCGCATTCTCGATCTGCCGATCTCGAAGCACAACCTTGCTGCCTGATTCCGGGGTATTGGGGGCGTGGCGCTGAGCAGACGCCGCGTCCCCTGCCCCGCGCAGGCGCCACGACAACAAGCCGGCAGGCGTGGTTGGAAACGCAGTTCCTGTTGGTATGAAGGTGAATTCAGGGGCCCGTCGCAACGGCGGGCCCTTTTTATTTTCGCCGGCGATAAAAGCGTCGACGCAAGGAAAAGCAGAATTTCGTGAATGAACGCCAGGGCGCGGTGCTCCTGATGGCGCGCAAGGGCAAGCTTTAGAACCTGTATTTAAGCTCTATGCCATATTCACGAGTCTCATTCTGCGGTTCCAGTCCAGCCGACCCAATCCCGACGGGCACAATATCGGAGTCATCGATACTCCAAAAATGCAGCCAGGGACCAAATGCCCACGCCTCCTTTTCCACCATGACGGATAGACGGTAGCCATATCCTTTACTTTGCTCATTGCTAGGCATCGAGCAATCCGCTCCCCACGTCAGTAAGTCGGGATTCCTGTTCTGCCGGTAATGAAGTAGTCGTACTCAATGGTGGGTGAGACTGACCACTTTCCGGAGACGTTAAAACGAGAGCTCAGTCCCAAGGGGACGTAGAAGTACTGTGAATAGCGTCGATAGCCTGCTTCCCCGGTTGAAGTGGTTCCTCTCAGGTCGTTGTAGAGATAGCGGTAGCCAAGGCCTGCATAAGGCGAGAGCGAAACGCCATGGCGGGGGAAAATAATCTTTTCCAAAGTAACCCCGCGCTTCGAAAACAAAATCCGGAACGGTATTCTGCGTCCCGGATCCCTCATACTTCAAGAGAACCGTAGCTGACGCGCCCATCGATTTGACGAACCAATTGTTCGTATTGGTGTGCGTGTAAGCAGCGGTCAGCCCCACCCTGGGACCCCAAATCTTTACGCCCACGTCTGGCTCCGTCATAGCGATAGTCGGACATTTGGATCCCGACTTCCCAACTGCGGCGTGTACCGACGAAATCGTCGCTGCTTTGTTCATCGGCTGCGAAAGTGCATCTCGCCATCACAACAGCGCCGGCGAACAGCAACAATTGGTGCGTATTCATAACAGCCACCACCTTGTCTTGGTGCGATGAGGCTTGCCCAAATCCCTAACGCGAATGTCAAGTATCGTCCTTCGGTTGGCAAACGCGCAATACCGCACCTGCTACCCCGATGAGCAGGCCTGCGAGGTGTATCGACGGAATCAGCCCGGAGAGGGCAAGCCCGAGGCTCGTTGTGGCGCTGGCAATCGCTGTGCCTTTCCTCTTCAATGCATAACCGGGTTTTATTTTTCCCAGGCGGCTGAAAATGCGAACACATTGCAAGCGTGAACACGTCCGCGGGCATCGCCGCATTGACACCGTCCCGGCGTCCGACGTAACTTGCGGCAATGCATGATTCACAATTGAGGACAATTTGAATGAGCGCCAGACGCATCGCCAACGCAGCGCTTTCTGCGGCAATCCTTTCCGCTCGCCGCTACTGCTCACTTTTGCCGCGGCCTCGGCACAGGGCCTGCCGGCGGCCTCGGCCGAGTCGGTGGGCATGTCGGCGCAGAAACTCGCACGCATCGCGGAAACCTTCAGGAAGGAAATCGATCAGGGCAAGCTGCCCGGTGCGGTGTTCCTGGTAGCGCGCAAGGGCAAGCTGGTGTACTCGGATGCGATCGGGCTGCAGAACAAGGAAACCGGCAAGCCGATGCCGCAGGACGCGATCTTCCGCATCTATTCGATGACCAAGCCGATCGTCTCGGTCGCCGCCATGATGCTGGTCGAGGACGGCAGGATGCAGCTCACCGATCCGGTCTCGAAGTTTCTTCCGGCGATGAAGAACCTGCAGGTGAGCGTGGCAAAGACCGATGCCGAGTTCGCCAGGGTCACGTACACGCTGGTTCCGGCGGATCGCGAAATGACGGTGCAGGACCTGCTGCGCCACACCGCGGGTCTGGCCTACGGTGAACTGACGCAGAACGCGCCGGTGAAAGAGGCTCTGGGCAAGGCCGGCATCTACAAGACCACCATCGACTTCGACTCGCGCGACCTGCCGCCGGCGGAACAGGTGGAGCGCATGTCGAAGGTGCCGCTGGCGCACCAGCCCGGCACCGTCTGGGAGTACAGCCTGGCGAGCGACCTGCTCGGCCGCGTGGTCGAGGCGGCATCGGGACAACGGCTCGCCGATTTTCTCGACAAGCGTCTGTTCAAGCCGCTGAAGATGAACGACACCGCCTTCTGGGTGCCGAAGGAAAAACTCGGCCGGCTCGCCGAACCGCTTGCAGCCGATGCCGCCACCGGCAAGGCCAGCAACCTCCTGGACGTATCGGCGGTGCCTGCCAACGACTCCGGCGGAGCGGGCGGCGTATCCACCGCGGCGGACTACCTGCGCTTTTCGCAGATGCTGCTCAACGGCGGCCAGCTCGACGGCGTCCGTGTACTGAGCCGCAGCTCGGTCGCACTGATGGCGTCCGACCACCTCGGCACGCGCATCGCGGCGCCGTTCACGCCGGGCGAACTGCTGCTCGGCACGCCGGGCTACACGTTCGGGCTCGGCTTCGCGGTGCGCCAGGGCGCGGGCGTCGCGGCGCTGCCGGGATCGGCGGGCGAGTTCATGTGGGGCGGTTACGCCGGGACCTACTTCTGGGTGGATCCGAAGGAAGAGATCGTCGCGGTGTACATGGTGCAGGCTCCCAGTCCGATGCGCCCTTACTACCGCCGGCTGTTCAAGCAGCTGGTTTACGCGCGCGATAAACGACTGAGGAATGGCGTGAAGTGCGTGAATGAGTGAATGAGTGAATGAGTGAATAAATCATATGAATATTCCGATCCTGACATGTCACGTGCAATCCCAAAAGCAACATCGCTGGCCGTTCGAAGTCAGGCCGCTGACGCCGACGCTCGGCGCCGAAATCATCGGCGTTGACTTGGCGCGCGGAGTGGACGATGCGCTGTTCCGTTCGATTCACCAGGCATTCCTGCAGTACCAGGTGCTGCTGTTCGGTCACGCAGGACCTGCCGCCGGGGCGGCAGGTGGAGTTCGCCCGGCATTTCGGCGAGGTGCAGATCCACGTGATGAACCAGTACCACGCCGACGGTCACCCCGAGCTGTACCGCCTGTCCAACCTCGACGAGAACGGCAATCCGAACGGGAAACATCCCGACAAGGGCACGCTGGCCTGGCACACCGACGGCTCGTGGCGCCGCGTCACCGGCCAGGCCACCATCATCTACGCCGAGGTCGTCGCCGGCGAAGGCGGCGAGACGCACTTCTGCGACATGTACGGCGCCTACGAGCGCCTGAGCCCGGAATGGAAAAAGCGGGATCGCGAATCTGCGCGCCGTGCACAACCTCGATTTTTCGCGCACCCGCCGCCACGGCGAAGAACCGATGACCGATGCGCAGCGCCGCGAAGTCCCGCCGGTGGACCATCCGATCGTGCGCACGCACCCGGACACCGGGCGCAAATGCCTGTTCCTGGGAGATCACGCCGAATACATTGTGGGAATGGATTACGACGATGGCCGCAAGCTCATCGACGAACTCAACGCGCTCGCCGTTCACGCGGATCTCACCTACGAGCATCGCTGGACGCCGGGCGAGCTGATCGTCTGGGACAACCGCTGCCTGATGCATCGCGCCACCGATTACGATCCGGCGGTGCAGCGGCGCGTGGTCCGGCGCTGCACGGTGCTGGGCGAAGTGCCTGCGTAAAACCCTGACGCGTGACGATCATGACGACCTTGACGAGGTAAATGCGAGGCCTCGGGATTCGGCGCTCGGGATTCTTTTCGATACCCCCACGAGGGGTGCTTCGTGAAACCAGCTGGCTGATTGCCGGCTATAGGAGCATTGTCGGAAAGGTCGCAAAAGGAATTCGATTATTGCGATTGCATCGCCCACGGACGGAATCCGCACGGATAACTGGTTATCGGTGACCGGCAGAACTTGGGACAAAGTTTATTCAGGAGGAAGAGCCATGAAACGCGTCACCCTGACAGAATTCGCGGCAACTACAGTCGCGCTCTTGTTTGCGTTTGCCGCCGGTGCGGCGGATACGATCAGGATCGCGCATATCGACCCGATAAGCGGGCCCTTTGGGCTGGTCGGCGAAAGTCTGGGCAAGCACCTTGACGCCACGGCAGAGGAAATCAACGCCAAGGGCGGTGTGCTCGGTGGCATGAAATTCGAAATCGTGCACTTCGACAACAAATCAAGCCCCCAGGAAAGCGTGCTGATCCTCAAACAAGTCATCGATTCCGGCATTCGCCTTGTCACGCAGGGGGGCGGCTCGAATATCGCCCACGCGCTTTCCGAAGCGGTCGCCAAGCATAACAGCCGCAATCCGGACATCTCGGTGCTCTACCTCAATTATGCCGCCCAGGATCCGACGCTGACCAATGACAAGTGCAATTTCTGGCACTTCCGCTTCGATGCGCACGTGGACATGAAGCTCGACGCCATCACCAACCACATCGCCCGCCAGAAGGACATCAGGAAGGTGTATCTGCTCAACCAGGACTACGCCTTTGGCCAGGCCATCAGCAAGGCAGCCCGCGAGATGCTGACCAGAAAACGGCCCGATATCGAGATCGTCGGCGACGATCTGCACCCACTGGGCAAGGTCAAGGATTTCTCGCCCTACATCGCCAAGATCAGGGCCTCTGCCGCGCAAGCGGTCATCACCGGCAATTGGGGCGCGGATTTCACGCTGCTGATCAAGTCGAGCAAGGATTCCGGGCTGGGTGTGACGTTTTACACGCTCAATGCCCAGAACGCCGGTGCGCCGAGTTCGATCGGCGCGGCGGGGGCGGACCATATCAAGCAGGTGTTCACCTGGCACGCCAACATTGCCGAAAACAAGGCGGAAAAATTCGCCATGGACTTCAGGAAAAAATACAACGGCGACTTCTACTACAACACCGCCAAGACCGAACTGGAAATGTTGGCCAAGGCGATCAACGACGCCAAGTCCGTCGACCCGCTGAAAGTGGCGAGAGTGCTGGAAAACATGAAGTACCAGAGCGACACCGGCGAGGTCTGGATGCGACCGGACGACCACCAGTTGATGCAGCCGATCTACATCGCCACCTTCACCAAGGCCGGCGGCAAGGACGTGAAGATCGACGCCGAGGGTACCGGCTTCGGCTGGAAGACCGACATTCGCATCGAGCCGGCCGACACCGTGATGCCGACGAATTGCGTCATGAACAGGCCCTGACACCCGTAATTGGTGACGGGCAGGAAGAATCGGGGACTGAGGACTCGGGACTTAGTAATTCCAGCCGGTCCATGGCCAGTCTCAAGGGCGCTCAGCGCAAGGGGTTCCTTTTAGTACCGCCTTGAGTGGCGTTGAGGGTCTGGTCTTGAAACAAAATAGACCGCCACTTCAAAACCTGATCACGCTGCTGTTCGACGGAAATATTGCCGGCGCAGATGTTTCAGATAAAAGCGGACGGTGGCTGCGCTTCTGCGGGCCGCATAGGACTTCCGCCCTCACTTTCCCATGTATGCAAATCCGTCTTGCCTTGGACGGCATGCAGCCGTCGGGCCTGGCGTTGAACAGCAAAAACGGCGGCAAGCGCGGCACCCCCAGCCACCGTCAGCGCGAACATGAAGTTCCTGCTTAGGATCATGCCTTTCTCGTCTAGGCGAAATCCCGAATCAGCGCCTGGCCTGTGCAGGTAAACCGAGTCGGCCAATCAGCCGGCGTCCTTCTACCACGACCTTCGATCCTTCCTTGGTCCTTGCGAGGTCGTTGGCATAGCTGCGGGCGTCCTTCTCGCTGTCAAACGATGCAAGCGGCTTGTCGAACCCCTTCTCGCTCACGTCCCACTGGCTGTTTGCCCCGCGAGATACCCGGAAAATGACGTCACCTTTCTGATCGAGTCCCATATCGAGTTTCCTTTCCCTAGATATTGCCCGTCAGAACCAGGATCAGAACGATCAAGAGTACCAATCCGAGCCCGCCGCTTGGACCATAACCCCAGCTTCTGCTGTGACCCCAAGTCGGAATCACGCCCACCAGCGCCAGCACCAGCACGATCAGAAGAATCATTCCGAGACTCATTTTTGGCGCTCCTCAGGTTTCGTCATTCAACTTGCAACCAATGCAAGCCGCTGCCATCAGTCGTCCATCAATCGGATGAATTATCGTTCCGCCGTTCAAGCCGCTCTGTGTGTTGTCGTACATATTGCGAGATTAATTTGCATATGTGCGGGACCGAACGGAGCCACGATCGGTTTCGGCGTAAGTCTTGTCCAACGCACGCAACAATTTCCCCGATGATCGGGCGAAAGGCGGACCATGCCCGGCCGTATCACGGGAGAATCGTTCGCCCGCATTTCGACCAGAGATCCCAAATGCTCGTGACATTTCATTCCAACGCATGGAGCAGCATCACCATGTTTGGCGATGTCGCCGTGACGCTGCTGAAGATGGCGGGGCATAGCGGTACAGTTCCGAGCGCAATGCTCGCCGCTGACATACCTTCAGCGCTCGCGCGCCTCAATCAGGCACTCGCCGCCGCCGGTGCGGAAGACAAGAGCAAACAAGGCGTACGGCCGGATGCCGAGGACGCGGACACTCCGCCAGCGGTTGGGCTCCGGAAGCGGGCCCATCCGCTGATTGAGTTGCTGTCTGCCGCAGCCAAGCAGAAATGCGATGTCACCTGGGAAGGGGGTCACTAAAGCGAACCTCTTTGCCACAGAATACACAGGGGCCACAGAGAAAAAGCGGAAGATTCTGTTATCCCGAAACGCGGATCTTCGGGCCAACCGTCCCATGCGACGAACTGGCGCTCTTCTCACGTCCCGGGTTTCTTTGCGCCACTCTTGCCGTTCTCTGCGCCCTTAAGGTGAAACACTCAAGGGCACACTCACATGCACCCGCAGGGGTGTGGAGCCGAAGCTGCTGCGTCAACGCTTCTAGTGCCGGCCATCGGCCGGCTGGTTTTACTGAGTACCCCTCGAGGGGTATAGAAAGGAATCCTGAGTCCTGGTTTGCTCCGCACGGAGCACTCTGGTTACGCCCCCAACAGCAGCCACCCATACCCCGAACACTCTCCGCATTTCTGGCTTCCGAGCTTGCCTGCACCGTCGCAGGATTCGCACTTGACCCAGATGTGGGTAAGTTCGCTCTTGAACAGGCCTGCGCAGCGCCGACCGTGAACCGTCCGGTTACAGCGGTGATTGACCATCTCGAGCATATCGGTCAATTGGCCGCAGACGTTGCAGACACCCAAAGGCTTCGGCTTCCTCAATCGCTTCATGCGTTTCGCCTCACGGACTGAAAGAGCTCAATCCGGCCGTCCCCCCACGCCCGGGTCAGATCGACTACGTTACACTCACCTGCGCAGGGACGCATGTTCTCATGAGGAGAGACAAATGTCGGATGAATTCCAGATGGAAGAAGTCGATAGACTGGCCGCACAACTCTTCGTCCAGAGGCTGGGGGCCTGGGTAGTCACCGGACGCCAGGACCGGATCAGGGTAAACGAAATCAGTGATGCCGCCACGAGCGCCTACCAGGAAGCGGACGCATTCATGAAGATCTCCCTCGAGAGAAGGAAGCGTTGATGCTTTCCGCGCGCTGCCACCGTGAGGGATTCCTCTTCATGCGGTATCCCGAGCGGCTGTATGGTCGGCGCAAAGCTGATGGAAACCAGCAACACCGTCGCGCCGGCAGACGAAGTCGTTGCGGCGACGCGCGCAGTGGCTGGAGAAGGCCGTGATCGGCCTGAATCTGTGCCCTTTCGCCAAGGCCGTGCACGCCGGGAACCAGATCCGTTACGTGGTCAGCGACGCGCAAACCCCGGAGGCGCTGCTCGCCGACCTCGCACGCGAGTTGCAGATGCTGGCTGCGGCCGACCGCGCGGACGTCGAAACCACGCTGCTGATTCACCCGCGCGTGCTGGTCGATTTTCTGGACTACAACGATTTTCTCGATATCGCCGATGCCGCCGTCGAGGAACTCGGGTTTGCCGGCACGATTCAAGTTGCCAGCTTCCATCCGCAATACCAGTTCGCCGACACCGAGCCGGATGCCATTGAGAACTTCAGCAACCGCTCGCCCTATCCGATGCTGCACCTGCTGCGCGAGGAAAGCGTCGAGCGCGCAGTGAGCGGCATTTCCCGATGCCGCGCGCATCTCCCGAGCGCAACATCGAGACCCTGCGCCGCATCGGCCATGACGGCTGGCGCCGCCTTGGATTCGCCGCTCCGCCGGAACCGGCGGCGAAAACTCCGAAAGTAGGCGCTCGCCTATTTGAAGAGTCAGCAGCCAGGTGATCACGTCGCCTTTTTCCAGTGGCGTGCAGTCGCGTTTGAGCAGCAGTCCGCAGTTCTTGCGGAACCATTTCTCGACGAACCATTCGTCGGTGAAGCGTCGCGAGTTCGCAGAAGGCGCCAGCGGCAGGAACTGGCGCCTGATCTTGGGGATGTCTTCGAAATTGCCGGTTGTCGGGCATGCCGTGGCACGCCCGGCAGGGAATCTTGTCGTGATGGGCAAACTGCTCGCGACGCGGATCCTCGTGATGGCAGGACGCGCAGGAAAGCTCGGAGCCGTCCTCGATCCGATGACCGGAAAAGTAGAACGCCTTGCCGCGATCGGCCGAGAACCCGGCAAAGCCGGGATCCGCCTGACCGGCCATCGCCGCATACGCCGACAGCAACTCTTCCGGGCCCGCGCCGAGGCCGGGCGATACCCAGAGCGCCAAGACGAGCAACAGAATCCCGCGTTTCATTCCGACTCGCATGCCTCCATCGTGCCGGCCATTGTGAAGCGATTCGGCGGACTTTGCACCCTCTCGACGCTAACGGGCGCCGCGGACGATTTCTGCGGCCGTAAGGTACACTCGCCCGGAAGAAACTTCCGGAGGGAGAAAATGAAGAAAGTCGTCTGGGGCATACTCAGCACCGCGAAGATCGGGCGGCAGAGAGTCATTCCCGGCATGCAAAAGAGCGAGTGGTGCGAGATCCGCGCGATCGCCTCCCGTTCCGCGGAATCGGCGCGCGAAGCCGCGGCAGCGCTTGGCATTCCGAAGGCGTACGGCTCCTACGAAGAACTGCTCGCCGATCCGGAAATCGAAGCCATCTACAATCCGCTTCCCAACCATCTCCATGTGCCGCTGACGCTGCTGGCCGCGGCAGCCGGCAAACACGTGCTGTGCGAGAAACCCATTGCGCTCAACGCCGAAGATGCCGCGCAACTGCGCGCCGTGGCCGACAAGGTGCTGATCATGGAAGCCTTCATGGTGCGCTTCCATCCGCAGTGGCTGCGGGTTCGCGAACACATCCGCGAAGGCCGGATCGGGACATTGCGCGTGCTGCAGATGCTCTTTTCCTACTTCAACGTCGATGCGGGAAACATCCGTAACATGGCCGCAATCGGCGGCGGCGCACTCTACGACATCGGCTGCTATCCGATCACCGCCGGCCGGTTCTTCTTCGAATCGGAACCGCGGCGCGTCATCGCACTGGTCGATCGCGACCCGGGCTTCGGCACCGACCGGACGACCAGCGCCCTGCTGGACTTCGGCTCCGGCCGCCATCTGGATTTCACCGTTTCAACCCAGTGCGCGCCCTACCAACGCATCCAGCTATGCGGATCCAAGGGACGCATCGAGATCCAGATCCCGGTCAACGCACCGCAGGGCGAAAAGACCCAGCATTTTCCTGGACGACGGCTCGTCGCTGGCTGGCGCGGGCATCCGCGCCGAGATGCTGCCGGAGAGCGACCAGTACGCTTTGCAGGGAGAGGCCTTTTCGCGCGCGATTCGCGGCGAAATCGCCCTGCCCTACGGCGTGGATGACGCCGTGCAGAGCATGCGCGTGATCGACGCGTTATTTCGCTCCGAGAAAAGCGGGAAATGGGAGGAAGTGCAAAGATGAAGGAAGAGCAAGAAAGGCGCATAGAAATGCGAGAGTTCTGGATGAGAAACGGGGCATCCGCAGAGTTGTGCGACAAGGTCCAAAGGTCCAGTTTCGATCCCATTCTTTCTGCTTTTTCATTGCGTACCTTTGCGGCCGTTGCGTTGAACGCGTTAGATGCCGGCCATGGGCCGGCTGGTTTTTCGCAGCACACAGCACAAGCCACTGAGATCGAGCACTGGCCAACAACAAATAGGAGATGGAATGCAACGCATAGTGAATCCGGCCAAGGAGCTTCTGTTCGAAAGGCAGCCATTGCGATCGGGATCGGCGTGCGGGCGGTACGCGGCGTCGAGATCGCGCGAGTGATGAAAACCGCGGGCTTCGACTGGCTGTTCATCGACCTGGAGCACGGGCCAACCTCGGTAGAAACTGCGTATTCGATCTCGGTGGCAGCGCTCGACGCCGGCATCGCGCCGCTGGTGCGCGTGCCGGCCGGCGAACTCGCGCTCGCCACCCGTTGCCTGGACGGCGGTGCACTCGGCATCGTGATGCCGCACGTGGACACGCCGGAACAGGCGCGTGAGATGGTGGATGCGTTCAGGTTCGCCCCGCTCGGACACCGGTCCATTGCGGGCGGCTATCCGCAGTTCGGTTTTGCCGCGGTGCCGGTCAATGAAGTGGTCGCTGGACTGAACGAGGCGACTCTGGTGGTGGCAATGCTGGAAACGCCGCGCGCGATCGAGAATGCCGAGCAAGATCGCCGTCGGTGCCCGGAATCGACGTTCTGCTGATCGGCACCAACGACCTTTGCCTCGAGATCGGGATTCCCGGCCAATTGGACCATGAACGCGTGGTGGCGGCGCTAGACGCGGTCATCGGCGCCTGCCGGAAGCACAACAAGTGGCCGGGACTCGGTGGTATCTACACAAAGGACTTGCTCAAGCGCTACATCGGGCAAGGGATGCGTATGATCCTCGCTGGCAACGACCTCGGCCTGCTGCTCGGCGCGGCCCGTGATCAGGCCGCATTTGTGCGCACCTGCCTGTGAATCCGCAGAGAAGTTGCGGACGGAAGTGTGGTAACGGTCTCACACAAGCCACGATTTCTTTGAAAGGAAGTCTCATGAATACGACGTCGCCCTTGCGGTACTTTGTCCGTCTGCAAGATGTGCCGCCCTATCATCCCGCCAATCATACCGGCACGGTCAATCACCGCCTGATCGGCGCCGGCAACGTCGGCGCGAGCCAGGTCGAAGTCGTGCTCGGCGTCATCGAAAAGGGCAAGGGCGCATTGCCGCATTCGCATCCCGGGCATCGAGCAGGTGTGCTACGTGCTCGAAGGCCATGCCCACGCCGAGGTCGGCGGCGAAGTGTGCGAACTCGGTCCCGGGGACTGCTGCTTCTTTCCGCCTGACATGCAGCACGTGTTCACGGTCGTGAGCGACGAGCCGGTGAAAGTACTGGTGATCTATTCGCCGCCGTACGGCGAGCGCGTGACAGGTGACAAGTGACTGGTGACTAGTCGAAGTCAGATCAAGAACCTCGACGTAAAGACGCAAAGACGCCAGGAAAAAAGTCGGCAAAGAACGGAAACGCGGAGTCGAAATGACGGCGAATCGTAAGGGCATTGAGCGAACCGTTACGGGAACTCCCTGCGAACGCTGTTTTTCTCGGCGCCCCTCGCGTAAAGAACTTGAAACTACCACTTGCAGTCCAACGCATGACTGCTCACGATTCATCAATCGCATACAGATTTGATACCGTCTTTCTTTCTCTTTGCGCCTTTGCGTCGGGTGTTTGTTTTCAGAGATGAGCACCAGAGCACAGAGCACCTGACCACGATTACGACATGAAACTGATTTCCTTCGCGCTTGCACTTCTTCTCTGCGGCCCACGGTCCCGAAGTGCTGGCGGAAGCCTACCCGTCAAAGCCGATCAAGCTGGTGATCGCGTTCGCGGCGGGGAGCGCGACCGATTCCGCCGGACGCATCCTCGCGCAGGAGTTGTCGCAGCGGCTCGGCCAGAACGTGCATCGTCGAGAACCGCGCCGGCGCCAATGGCCAGATCGCCGCAGTGTTCGTGGCCAGAAGCGCGGCCGACGGCTATACGCTGTTCATGACCACCAACTCGACCCATGGCGCGAACCCGCACCTTTACAAGAAGCTTGCCTACGACCCGATCAAGGACTTCGAGCCGATCGCGCGCATCGGCACGCTGCCGTTCATGCTGGTGGTCAACCCGGATCTGCCGGTGAACAACACCGCGCAGTTTGTCGCCTACGCCAAAGTCCCATCCCGGCGCACTGTCCTACGGCACGGCCAGCACCGCGTCGCTGGTCGGGGCTGAAACCATCAACCACCTTGCCGGGCTCGACCTGGTCCGCGTCGGATACAGCTCCAGCCCGCAGGCGATTCTCGACCTGGTCGCCGGGCGCTTGCAGGTCATGGTCGCCGACTTCACCACCGCGATGCCGCACGTGAAAGCCGGCAAGCTCCGGGTGCTTGCGGTGACCACGGCAAAACACACGACGCTGCTTCCCGAAGTGCCGCCAATCGCCGAGACGCTCGCCGGCTTCGACCTCACCTCGTGGAACGGCATATTCGCGCCGGCCGGCACGCCGAAGGAAATCGTTGCGCGGCTGGAGCGCGAAATCCTGGACATCCTGTCCCGTGCGGCGATAAGGAAAAAATTCGCGTCGATCGGGTTCGAGATCGATCCGATGAACACCACGCGAGTTCAGCCGCTACGTGCGCGAGCAGATCGCGTACTGGGGTAGACTCGTGCGTGACGCAGGAATTCCACCCGAATAAGCACAAGTAGAAAAATGCCAGGTCCATTGTCCGGAGTAAGGATTCTCGATCTCACCACCGTCGTCATGGGTCCCTTCGCAACCCAGACTCCTCGCCGAGCTGGGCGCCGACGTGATCAAGGTCGAGACGCACGAGGGCGACAACATGCGCCATCCGGCGCCGATGAGAAACCCCGGCATGGGCTACATGTTCCTGAACCTGAACCGGGGCAAGCGCGGCATCGTGCTCGACCTGAAGAAGCCCGAAGGGCGCGAGGCGCTGATGCGCTTGATCCCCGCTCACCGACGTGCTGATCTACAACGTGCGCCCGCAGGCGATGGCGCGGCTCCGGCTTTCCTACGAAGAAGTCCGCGCGGCCAATCCGCGGATCATCTACGTCGGCACCTACGGCTACTCGCAGCGCGGGCCGTACGCGGCGAAGGCCGCCTACGACGACCTGATCCAGGGCGGCACCGGCCATTCCGTGGCTGGTCTCGCAGACCGGGGCGAGGACCCCGAATTACGCGCCGGTGAACCTGGCCGACCGGGTCACCGGACTGCACGCGGTCTACGCAGTTACTGCCGCGCTGTTCCACCGCGAGCGCAGCGGACTCGGGCAGTCGGTGGAAGTGCCGATGTTCGAGAGCCTTGCGCATTTCGTGCTCGGCGATCACTCGGCGGGTCTGACCTTCGATCCGCCAGCGGGCGACGCCGGCTACCCCCGGCTGCTCGCCCGCCGCCCCTACCCCACCAGCGACGGATATCTTTGCGTACTGGTGTACAACGACAAGCAGTGGAAGAGTTTCTGCCGATGCCATCGGCCGGCCGGAAATGCATGCAGGATGCGCGCTTCTGCCACCCAGGCGAGCCGCGCCCGCATATCTCCGCGATCTACGCCTTTCTTGCGGAGCTGTTCCTGACGCGCACCACGTCCGAGTGGATCGAATTTGCTGGAGAAGGCCGACATCCCGGTGGCACGGATGAACTCGGTCGAGGACCTCGTCGCCGATCCGCATCTTGCTGCAACGGGATTCTTCACCATGGAGGCGCACCCCAGCGAGGGGACCGTTCGTACCATGCGCACCCCCACCGGCTGGTCCGAATCGCAGCCCGGGGCGCAACGGCCCGCGCCGCGACTGGGCGAACATTCGGCGGAAGTGCTGCGCGAAGCTGGTTATAGCGATGTTGAAATTGCCGAACTGGTGAAAAAGGGCGTGACGAAACTGCCGTGACGACGTGCCGGGGCAAAAGCAACGGTTGACCGTCCAGGAGAATCTGCGTGGGCATTAGCCTTTACTTGATCGTTTTTTTGAGGTTACACCGTCACGCCGTCAAGTCGTCACGTCGTCACGGATTCTCAGGTCATTATGGATTTTTCCTTTACCCCTGATCAGCTGGCCATTCGCGACGCCGTTTCGAAATTGTGCGCGCGCTTCGATGCGAAGTACTGGCTGGAGCGGGATCGCCACGGCGGTTTCCCCGAGGATTTCTACCGCGCCGTCGCCGAATCCGGCTGGCTCGGCATCGCCATGCCGCAGCAGTACGGCGGCGCGGGGCTGGGCATCACCGAGGCGGCGCTGATGATGCAGGCCGTGGCCGAGTCCGGCGCCGGATTCTCGGGCGCGTCCGCGCTGCACATGAACATCTTCGGACTGAACCCGGTCGTTGTCTTCGGAAGCGACGAACAGAAACAGCGCTGGCTTCCGGCGCTGATCCGCGGCAAGGAAAAAGCCTGCTTCGCAGTGACCGAGCCGGATGCCGGTCTCGACACCGCGAGCATTGCAACATCGGCGCGGCGCGAAGGCGCGGGCTACCTCCTGCGCGGCCAGAAGATCTGGATTTCGACGGCGCAGGTGGCGGACAAGATGCTGATCCTTGCGCGCACCGCGGCCGCCCAAGCCGGCGGCAAGCGCACCGACGGGCTGTCGCTGTTCTACACCGATCTCGATCGGCGCTACGTGGAAGTGCGCGAAATCGAAAAAATGGGACGAAGCGCGGTGGACTCGAACATGCTGTTCATCGAGGAGCTGCCGGTGCCGGCGCAGGACCGCATCGGCGAGGAGGGCAAGGGGTTCGACTGCATCCTGCACGGGCTCAACCCCGAACGCATCCTGATCGCGGCCGAGGCGATCGGGCTCGGGCGCGCGGCACTCGCGCGCGCGGTCGCCTATGCCAACGAGCGGGTAGTCTTCGACCGGCCGATCGGCCAGAACCAGGCGATCCAGCATCCGCTGGCCCGATGCTGGATGGAACTCGAGGCGGCGAACCTGATGGTGTTCAAGGCGGCGGCGCTCTACGACAAAGGCGAACCCTGCGGTGCCGAGTCGAATGCCGCCAAGTATCTGGCGGCCGAGGCCTGCTTCCGCAGTTGCGAACAGGCGCTGCTCACTCATGGCGGCATGGGCTACGCCAAGGAGTATCACATCGAGCGCTACCTGCGCGAATCGATGATTCCGCGCCTCGCGCCGGTCAGCCCGCAACTCATCCTCTGCTTCATCGCCGAGAAGGTGCTGGGTTTGCCGAAGTCGTATTGAATGCTGTTTGAAACGCAAATACCTTGACGCAATGGCGCGAAGTGAGGCAAGTGGAACAGGTGTACCGAAGTTCTTGGCGGGCGGGACAACGGATTTTGCGTCCGGGCGATCGATCAGCCGGATCTCCCACCCTGTTCGATCTAACGCTCGCCGCGCCGTCCCATCGTCCTGCGCCCCTTGTTCCTGGCCGGGCCAGGGTTTGCGCCGCGCGCGGGAGTTTGACGTCCGCCCTCCGGGCGCCGGTCCTTGGACGTCGGTCCCGGGTTCCTGACACCCGCCAGTCTTTTCACCCTCTCGATTGCGTCGGTCAGCGCCGCCGTGTTCGCCGTATGCTGGGAATGCGGGCCGTCTTTCTGCATTTCTTCCTGCTCGTTTCTTAACAACTCTTGCAATTTGCGCAGCGCCTCGTTGCACGCCGACGCCAGGCTGGTCTCCTTCGCCATTTCCTGCCGGTGCATCTCGATGTGCGCGATGCTGTCGGTAACTTCGTCGCTTGCCATTTCCGTGTTCACAATCTGATTCTCCTTCTTCAGTGCACTTTCCCGATACGTCCACGCACTACCGCCAAGGCGGAATGCAAGATTCTTGCGGTCAATCTAACCAGGCTATTCGTTCCTGCCGGACCGAAGCAGGAAAAATACGCACAAACGCCTTCGAGTACAAGAACAGAAGAGCGGGGCGAAACAGCATCCTCTGGAGATGCAGAGCTTCCCTAGCCCCGGCATATTGTATCTTTTAGTGAGGCCCGATCCACACGATCATCGAGGCGATCGATACGATCGCTGCACCCAGCGCGAGCAACCAGCCGGCGCTCCGGGGATGGGTCCCGACCCATTGGTCGAGCATCAGATGCATCGTGTCCGCGCCTTTGCCCATTTGCCTGGATGAGTACCAGCGGTTCAACCGTGCCTCCAATGCGCGCAAGGCATCGCTGGAAAACACGAGCATGGCGCCAATGATGACGGCCAATGCGCCGCCTGCAACCAGAAGCCATTTCAGGCTTTCGACTATCCAGTCGACGATGACAGGCGGGGCGCTCCGGCCCAGCGCGGGAACCACAGCCGCCACATCGACCCGTGCGAGCAGCATGAAGGCCACGAAGGCGCCACCGAGCGCGAAGGCGCCGCCGAACCAGCGCCGATGCCCGTAGACGGTCTTGCCGATGTCGTGGGGCTCATCCAACGGCCTGAGACTGCCTCGCAGCGAGATCCAGCGGTTCATGGTGCCGAGAAAGCGCAAGGTCCGGGCACTGCCCACGATCAAGGCCACCCCCAGGGCGATCCCGACGATACCCGTGACCATGAAAATCCACAGGACAAATGGAATCAGCAACTGGTCGACCAGAAAGTCACCGGTATGCAGCATGGATCCTCCGCTAACGTGCCATTGAACCAACAGGTTGCCGGAGTGTACCCGCGACTCGCTCCCTGACAGGCTGGCATTACTGCGCGCAATCGGGCACGGACCCGAGCCCATCGTCGGTCCGGCAGTTGCGGCAGACGACCCGCACAGCCAATGCGCAAAGCCCACTATAAACCAAAGAGGGAGGATTCAAGTGGCCACAGACGCGCTTTTTCCCAGCCACACCAGGAGCAGCATGTACCGCTTTTGCGCCTGTTTGCCACGCAACTCGGCCAAGGCAGCTTCGAACGGCAGCTCATTTGAAACCCCCGCTGGAATCCAGTGCCTGGGTTGGAATCTGTATGTCTTGTGTGCGGAACCGCACAGTAGGCATGGGGAAAAAGGGCTACGAATGGATTGACGAATGACAGGGTGAATTCGGTTGGAGACGAAGATGAGTAACTGCGAACGTGGTTCCGCGATTGCCTGCGGCTGGTTCATCGCATTGCTGTTGTCCGCTTTGATGGCGGGATGCGGTGGCGGTGGTGACGGTGGTGACGGCGGCGGCTCCGGCACGCTCGGGGTTTCACTGACCGATTCTCCGGCCTGCGGCTTCGACGCCGTAAACGTGACTGTCAGCAAAGCGCGGGTGCACCAGAGCAGCGCTGCCTCTGAAGACGCCGGCGGCTGGTCCGAAATCACCTTGAGCCCGCCAAGAAAAATCAACCTGCTTGACCTCACCAACGGCGTGGCCGAAAGCCTTGGCCAAACGGCGCTGCCGGCAGGCCATTACACGCAAGTGCGCCTGGTGCTGGCGGCAAACAACGGATCGAGCCCTCCCAACAACTCGGTTGTGCCGTCGTCGGGCACGCCTGGCGTGGAGATCGCGCTGGTTACGCCAAGCGCGGTGCAAAGCGGAATCAAGCTGATCAATGCGTTCGACGTGGCCGCCGGGCAGCGCGTGGATCTGGTGCTGGATTTCGATGCCTGCAAGTCTGTGGTGAGGCGCGGCAACGGAAGCTACCTGCTGAAACCCGTGATCAAAGTCATCCCCACTGTACTCAACGGCATCAGCGGTTTTGTCGATGCGTCCTCGCCTGGCAGCAACATCATGATTTCGGCGCAAGTGAACGGCACCGTGGTTCGGTCCACGGTGCCGGGCACGTCAACCGGCGCGTTCTTCCTCGCTCGCCTTGCCCCGGGCGCCTACGATGTCGTCATTACCGCGGACAACCGCGCCACGGCTGTCATCGCCGCGGTGCCGGTCGCCAACAGCACCAGCGTCGCCATGGTCAGCAACGATGCCGCGCCGATCGCTTTGCCGGCATCCGCGACCCGAAGCATCAGCGGCAACGTTTCCTTGGATCCGTCCAGCGCGACTGAAGAAGTCATTTTCGTGGCAGCAAAGCACACCTCCGGCGGCGCGCAAGTGACCGTGAAATCGCAGGCAGCAGATCTCGCTTCCGGCGCCTACACGCTGATCTTGCCCGTTGCTGCGCCATTGCTCGGCCAGTACGGTGCAGGCACGCTGCCGATTGCGTTTGCGGCACAGTCTGCGCTGGCGGGCCAGTACACCGTCGAGGCTTCCGCGGCCGGTTACCAGACCCAGTCCTTCAGCAAGGACATTTCCACGGCGGACGGAATCCAGAACTTCATCCTGGTGCCGTAGTGCGAACGGCTCGGGACACAAGAAGGGCTCCATTGCGGAGCCCTTATTTTTGCGTTCATCCGACTTTCGTGTGCCTCGAAAACTCAATTACACCGGGTTCCGGGACAGAGACAGCGTGGTGAGTCTTACACCTCTCCGCCTTACCGTCTCCACCCAGAGAAAAGTCTGAAGCACCAGAACAAAATATTACTTGCCTTATGTTCGCCAGCGCATAGAGCGTCACGTGTGAGAGTGGGATAAGTAGAAAGGCACGAGAAGCCTACGACATGGTGTTGTCGATTCACGGCTGAGAATCGCCGCGTCGAGATCGAGGTAATGGCTACCGCCCAGGAAGCCAAGTGGTAGAAACCGCACCTGGCGTTCGCCATCTGCGAGAAGGAGGAGTCAGTAATGCTTTATTACGCTGCGGTATTTCTTGTGATCGCCATCATCGCCGGCATCTTCGGGTTCGGCGGCATTGCCGCCGGCGCCCTCGCGATAGCGAAGATCGTTTTCTTCGTCTTTCTGATACTGTTCGCGGCCAGTCTCATCATCGGTCTCACCAGACGAACGTAAGGAATTTCGGTCGTCCGGCCACAAGAGCCTGAAGGACCAACAAGGGAAAGGACCCGCGAGGGTCCTTTCCCTTGTTGGTCCTTCAGGCATTTCCGTAGTGGTGGCGATCAGAAGGCGGTTTGAAATCGGAAACCCCGGTCCGGTGGGAGCAGAACAAGAAGGCCGTCGCGATAAGCAGTGACTTGCGGTGGTTTCATACCGCTTAGTCAATATTTAGTAGTTCCATCGGACGGCTTTTTTTCCGGTTATGTGTTTGACCGCACAGAACGTCTTGCGACGGAGGGGGATAGTCGCTATTACGACGCTCGGCGCGAAGACCTCGGTGCCGTACGCACGGATGCGCGGCCGCAATCAATCAGCCGCACACCGATCCCTTTCGGCATCCCATGATCAGGAGAAACACATGAACAGATTCGGAAGCTTTTTCAAACCACTGATGTGGTTTACGGCATTACTGCTGGCCGCACTTGTGGCCGGATGCGGTGGAGGTGGCGGGGATCAGGCCGCGGGTCAAGGCAACGCACTTTCGGCTGCGTCCGCGCCACCACTGGGCACGGAGCAGGCCTTTGCGGTACTGGGTGGCTCGACGGTGACCAATACCGGTCCGACCGTCATCACCGGAAACCTGGGTCTCAGCCCGGGGACAGTGGTCGGCGGTTTTCCTCCCGGAGACGTGACCGGAGTGATACATGCGGCCGATGCGGAGGCGCTTCAGGCTCAGACTGATACCACTGCTGCGTATCTTGATCTGGAAGGCCAGGATTGCGATATCGACTATTCCGGCAGATCTGGGTGGAATGACGCTCATGCCGGGCGTCTATTGTTCTGCGTCTTCGATGGGGTTGACGGGAGCGCTCACGCTCGACGCCGAGGGCGACTCCAATGCGGTCTGGGTGTTCCAGACAGGGAGCACCCTCACGACCGCGGCCGAGTCGTCCGTGGTGCTGATCAATGGCGCCGATGCGTGCAACGTCTTCTGGCAGGTCGGCAGCTCCGCGACTCTCCGTGCAAACACTACGTTCGTAGGCAATATTTTCGCGCTCACGAGCATCACCCTCAATACCAGCGCAGAGGTGTTTGGTAGAGTCCTGGCGCGAAACGGTGCAGTGACGCTGGATACCAACATCGTCACCGTCCCCGCATGCAACGTACCGCCCACTTCCATCCCACCCACGCTTAGCAAGAGCTTCAGCCCGGACACCATCGATGCGGGCGGGGTCTCGACTCTTACCATTACCTTGAGCAACGCCAACGACACACCCGCCAACCTGAGCGGGCCGTTGATCGACACATTGCCCAGCGGCCTGGTGGTGGTCGCCGACAGCGTCAGCACCACCTGTACCGAGACGCTGGCTCCCGGCATCTCGCTCTTGTCGGGGTGGTTCATTGTCGACACGGGGAAGGTGGGCTTGACGGCGGAAGGCCTGATCCCGGCCAACGGCTCCTGTACGGTGACGGCGGACGTGACCGCGGCGGACGCGGGCAGCTACGTCAACTCGCTGCCTGCCGGCGCCTTGCAGACCGACCACGGCAGTAACGCCGAGCCGGCCGTCGCGACCCTGACCGTCGGACCCTGACCGTCAACTTGTAGCGGTTGTCATTAAAACCTCAGTATCACCACTCCGGAAAGGCGAAAACTTCTGGAGTGGTGATGTGCCTTTTCCAGGGCATGAATTGTGCGGCCATATCGCCGATACATCCTCCTTATTGCGCAGTCCTTCGGACCGATTATTGCGCCTACAGCAAATAGTGGCCTCCCGTGGTGCGTCCGCCCGGTGGTTTCAGGACTTGGCCGCCGGCCGGTTGCGGCGTCGGCTGCAGGCCCATAAGGGCGACGAAGATGAGCAAGCCGATGTAAACAAAACCGTGCCTGGTGAAGAACAGGACTCAATCCTCGTTTTTTCTTCACGCCGGTCACCAATCACCGTAAGGGGTTCCGTCGAGAGCGGTGCCGGTGGCACCGCTCTTGACATCGAAAACGGCGCCAATACCGCTCTCTTCGGGGCGTACGGTCACCCAGGTACCCACGCTTTCGGTAATCGGATCGGCAGGAATGCGGCGAAGGTATTTCCTCTCTACCAGATCGTCGAGCGAGTCGGGATAGCGGCCGCGGTCGCCGTAGAACTTGTCGATCGCGTTGCGCATTTGTACGAGGTCCTCCCTCAGCACCGCCTCCCTTGCCCGGTCCGTGCTATGGAAGTAACGCGGCACGGCGATGGTCAGCAGCAATGCGATGATGGCCATCACTACAAGCAACTCGATGAGCGTAAACGCTCGCGAGGGGTGAGGGGCGTGGGACGAGGGACGAGCAAAAACCCGCAGACCCTTGCTTCTCCCTCGCCCCTCGGCCCTCGTCCCTCGTCCCTCGTTCATCACCACTCTTTGTACGGCACGCCGTTCAACCCCTTCCCTTCCGCGAGCGAATAGACATCGAACACGTCGGCGCCCTCCCGTGGGTCGTCGGGAGGACTGGCGTAGGCACGCAGGCCCCAGGTGTCTTCCGCCTTCACGTTATCCGCCGCGAAAGGGTCGCGCGGCAGCCGGCGCAGGAAATATATCCTTAGCTTGTCCGGTTTCTTGATGTCCTCGACCCCTTTCACCAGTACTCCAAGGTCAGGTGGATAGCCCGAGGCATCAGACTTCTTTTCGATGCGCCCTTCATCGGCTGCCTGTTTGTAGGCGTCGATCCCCTCGCGGATCTGGCGCAACGCGCTATGCAGCTCCTGCTCCTTGCCGCGCTGGACCGCCAGTTGGGCGAGCGGCACCGCGGCGGAGGCAAGAATCGCCACGATCGCCACCGTGATCACCAGCTCGATCAGCGTAAAGCCGGAGCCGGGACGAGGGGTGAGGGGCGATGGCCGAGGGAAGAGGGAAGAGGTGAATGATCGGCGGGTGAAGAATCGCGGCGACGGAAACCCAATTGGCGCAAAGCAGTGCAGTTCTGTTTTTTTTTTGCCCCCCGTCCCTCGCCCCTCGCCCCTCACCCCTCGCCCCTGATTTTTCACGGCGTTATGTTGACCGTCACCGGTACCGGCGCCGAGAGGACAATGTTCTCGCCGACCGCGCCGACCGCAGAAATACTTTCGACCGAGATTTCCGTCGGGCCTGCTTGCCCTTCGACGGCATAAAAACGAACCGTCGTCATTCCTGTGACCGCCAGTTGAACGCGGCCGGGCGCACCCTCGGCGCCCACTGCCCGAAGCCTGACAGCGTCGTAAACCAGTTGGAGCCGCACATTGCCCGCGACGCCTGGCGGGACGGACACCGCGACCGCAAACTCGCGTCCCACCTGCGCCTGCATCGGCGCGGACAGCAGCACGGTTTGCACCGCCGCAGGCGGCGGCTGTGGTGCCGAAGGTTGAGCCGTGATTGGCGGTACACCCGGTGGGGCAGAAACCGCCGGCGTCTCGCCGGCGGGTGGCGGCTGGACAACGGGAGTTTGACCGGGGATTGGCTGTGCACGCTGCTGCGCGGAAAACTGCGGCGGCGCACCCGTGCTCGGCAGCCGCAAGGGCGCCGCACCGAGGCTGCCTTCGGTGCCCGAATCGACTACCAGTGCTGAGGGCGCGGGCCTGTCGAGATTGCGCACCACATACGGGGTGATCAGCAAAACAATCTCGGTCTTGGTGCGGTTATCGTTGTTGTTCGTGAACAGCCGCCCAAGCATGGGCAAATCGCCCAGCCCCGGCACTTTGTCGGCGGTGCGCCGATCCTCGTCCTGGATCAACCCGGCGAGCACCTGTGTCTCGCCATTTGCCACCCGCAGCACGGTAGCGGTATTGCGTGTGCCGATCCGATAGGTCACCGTGCCTCCCAGCGTCCTGATCTCCTGGACGACGTTGCTCACCTCCAGCCCTACCTTGATGGCGACCTGGTCATCGAGGTAAACGTTGGGTTCGACGTCGAGCTTCAGCCCAATGTCCAGATACTGCACCGACTCGGACACCCCGACGTTCGCCGTCGAGGTGGTCGTAATGACCGGAAGCCGGTCGCCAATGTGGACCTTCGCCTTCTCGCGGTTCTTCACCCGGATACGCGGGTTGGCAAGCAGGTTGGTGTCGCTGTCCTGGCGCTTCAGATTCATCACGATTGCGGGATCAGTGACGGTTACCGTAACCATATCGGAACTGTAGTTCTGCAATTCCGCCAACGTAGCCTGCCCCGGGCCGGCGGCGCCCTCTATACCGGCCGCAATCTGCGTCGGATATTGCAACCCCAGGTTCTGCATCTTGCTGCGCGTGACCTCGAGCACCTCGAGTTCGAGTATGACTTCTGGCTCGGCGAGGTCCTGCGCCGCAATCAGTTTTTCCGCCAGCCGGATCGCCTCCGGCGTATCCCGCATCACCAGAAGGTTCAGCCGCTCGTCTATGAAAACGTCACGGGTCTTCACCACGGTCTTGATCATGTTGAGCGTCTGCTTCACGTCGGCGTTGCCGAGATAGAAGCTCTTCACCACCAGTTCCTGGTAGTCGCGCACCTTGTTGGGGAGATTGGGGTAGATCAAAATGGTGTTCTCGTTCAGCACCTTCTTTTCGAGCTGGTTGGTCACGAGCAGGAAAATGACCGCATCCTCGATCGTGGTGTCGCGCACGTAAATCGTGGCCTTCAGGTCGGGGCGCACATCGCGGTCGAACACGAAGTTGATGCCGGAAGTGCGCGACAGCACCTCGAATATGCTTTTCAGCAGCGCATCGCGGAATTCAAGCGTGACCGGTTTCCTGAATTCGGGTTTGAGCTGCGGTGCCGCGGCGACCGATCTGGTCCGGCTCTCCTCGATGCGGCGTTGCAGTGCCAGCGCATCCTTTTGTGACGGGTTTCCCCCGAGCACCTTCTTCAGTATTTCAAGCGCCTGCTCCGCGGAACCGCCATCGAACAGCGCCTGCGCCTGCGCAACCGCGGCACGCTGTTTTTGCTCGGCCCCGACGGCTTCCAGACCCGCTTGCGCGCGGGCGTTGCCGGCACTGAACTCCAGCGCGCGCCGGAACGCCGCAATGGCTTCGTCGCTGCGGCCGAGCATGCGTGCCTTCTCGCCTTCGTAGAGCAACTGGGTGACGTACAAATCGCGGGTGCGCGCGTAATAGTTTAGCAGCTCGGTGTCGTGCGGATTCGCCTTGACCCCCTGTTCCAGACGGCGAATGCCCTCTTCCGTCCGCCCCTGCTCGACGAGCCTGCGACCCTCGTCCCGCGCGGTTTGCGCGGCGCAACCCGCGGCGAGAATCAGCACCATTACGACGGCAGATTTGTTCACTGCGGCTCTCCGATCGGGATGGTCTGGCGCTGGTTGAGCGGCAGGAAAAGCAGGGTAATGTCGGCTTCAGAGATGCGTTCGACCCGGTACAGCGAATCGATCGTGTCGCCTTCGTGCACGACCAGGTTGCGCTCGCCCTGTACGAGAAAGACGGCAAGATCGCCTCCCGACATCAGCTTGCCCATATAGGTGAACGGCAGCGGCGGTGCAGCCGGCGGCGGCGCAACCACGGCCTGCGCAGGGCGCGCCGCGGGCCCGGGTTTCGATTTGGCCGCGCGCGGCGTCCCTGTCGCGAACGGATCCCGCGTCGGCCTTCCCAGGTCGCGGGACTTCAGCTTGTCGAGGTTGACTGGCCGGCGCTTCGTTGCTCGCCCTTTCGGTCGGTCTTGCCTTCGATGCCGCTCTGGAATCCACCGCTGAAGCAGCAACGACCCGCGTTCCGGGCACATCGGCACTGTCGCGGATCCAGGCAGCCGCTGCAAGCGTCGCGGTCAACAGGCCGCCGAGGACCAGCCAGCGCTGACGGGCGTGAAACTTCATACGGCTGTTCTCATGAAGACGGTAAATCTCAATTGCACCTCCAGCGCCCGGGAGCCACCCTGGTCACGCTGCAGGCTGATGGCATCGAGGGCAAGGCCCGGCGTCTCGCGCAGGGCCTGCGCAAGGAAACGCTTTACCTGTGTGTAGTTTCCAGTCACCGGCAGCAAGAGCTGATAACGCACCAGCCTGCCCGACGGATCGGGCAGCGGCCGGTATTCGCCGCGTTCAAGAACCAGGCCGGCGTCGCGCGCCTCCGAGTGCAGGCGGCGCACGACTTCAGGCGCCTGTTCCGCTGCAGGCAACTGTTGGTAAAAGGCGGTGAGGCCGGCATCGGGGCGCCCCGGCTCGACGATCCGTGCCGTACTGGCTGCCTGTGTTTCGAGCCGCTGAACGCGATCGCGCAATGCCGTCACTTTGGCTTGCAAAGGCATGACGTTCGACAGGACGAAAACCGCGGCAAAGATCGCCAGCGCGACACCACCAATCGCTACCCAGCCCATGGCACGCACGGCACGCTGCAGGCGCCATCGCGCCAGTTTCAGCGCGGCATCCATGATGCACTCACCTGGAAACGGATCGGCCACACGGTGCTTTGCCGTTCGCGTTCATGCTGCAGCAGATAGACCTGCGTGACCTCGCCCTGCTGCCCGAGCCGCCTGACGTAGTCGAACATGGCTTGCGCGTCGGAGGCTTCCGCACTGATCTGCACCATTCCCGATTTCACATCCGGGGCGATGCCGAGCAGCGCGACGCTGTCGGTCGCCGCGCCTTCGACCGAGCGGAACAATCTGTCCCACGGCAGCGCAAGCTGGTCGATCACTTCGTTCACCCGGCGGATTTCCTGCTGGAGCGACGCGTCCACCGGCGTTGCGATCGGGGAAAGTCCGCGCGCCCTGCGCTCGAGTCTTGCCGCCTGCGACTCGAGCTGCTGTGTTTCGCTCTTGAGTTCGCCGTAAAACGACAGCACCACGAATGCGGCCACCACGCCCGCGGCCAGCAAAACGACGCCCGCGCCGGAGGTGTTGCGTGCGGCCTTAAGAAAGTCGAGCTGCACAGGGCGCATGGTCATAGTCCGCACATCGCCAGCGCGAGGCCAGCGTCGGCGCCCGCAGCCCTGGCCAAAGGCGCCCGGAGTTCAAGCCGCTCGACCTTCAATCCATCGGTCTCCACAACGATGTTGCCCAGCTTTGCCAGGTACACCTTGTTGTCGGCGCCTCCGGCCGAAAGAAGAAGCTTCTCCTGCTCGAGCACCTGCGCCAGGGAAACGGAAGCGCCGTTCAGCGGGCGCACGCGCACCGAGCGCCATTGTCCGCCTGATATCCAAGCCATGAGAAGGCGCCCTTGTTCGGCGGTTGCCAGCCAGCCGTCGGCTCCGATCCGGCGCCGCCACTCATTGAACTGCACCATCAACGCCGGCTGTACGGACAGCAGGCGCAATGCGGAGGCCGCGACCGCGCCGGTGGCCGCACCGATCAGGGCCTGGTCCACGGCCGCGCACAATCGACTGGCGCCGGCCGGCGCCGGACTCATCACGATCGTCCAGTCTCGTGCGGACTGACCGAAAACCTGGATGAATCGGGTGCGCGCGAATTCAAGTTCTTCAGCCCCGGTGATGAGCTCGCCGCTCCATGGCAGCACGATGTAACGGACGAAATGGCTCGACAGGACGAGTGTGGCATCACCCTTGCCCACGTTCGGATGAACCAGGAGTTCCCTCAAGACATCCACCGCGCCGGCCCAGTTCCCCTGCCCCTTGACGTCGGGGCAAGGCATGCTCTTGCGGTCAACCACGCGGGGCCTGAGTCCGCGCGAAAACCGCACCAATGCCACCTCGTGGGGTGACAGGGCGATGCGGACGCGTTCACGCCACGAACGTGACACGATTGATCTCCTCGAAGGTCGTTTCCCCGCTGGCGACCAGATCAAGCGCGGCTTCGCGCAGGCTGCGGGTACCGAGCTTGCGCGCCGCCTCCTTGACCGCACGCACCGGTTGGCGCGAGCTGATGAGTTCGCGCATCTCATCGTTGAGGATGAACGTTTCGGCGATCGCCTTGCGGCCACGGTAGCCAGTGCCCCGGCACTGGCCACAGCCTTTGCCGGTGCGAAACCGCCAGTATTCGACCTGTTCCTCGGTAACACCGGAGGCCGCGAGCAGCGCCGCCGACGGTCGTTCCTCGATCGAGCACTGCGTACACACAATCCTGACCAGGCGCTGTGCCGCCACTCCGTTCAATGCGCTCACGAAACTGTAGGGATCCAGACCCATGTGCATGAATCGGCCGATCACGTCGAAGACATTGTTTGCGTGCACCGTGGTGAACACCAGGTGTCCGGTCAGCGCCGACTGCACCGCGATTTGCGCGGTTTCCGGATCGCGGATCTCCCCCACCATGATCTTGTCCGGGTCGTGGCGCAGGATGGAGCGCAAGCCACGCGCGAAGCTCAGCCCCTTTTTCTCATTCACGGGAATCTGCAGGATTCCCGGTAGCTGGTATTCGACCGGATCTTCAATAGTGATGATCTTGTCCCGCCCGTTATTGATCTCGGAAAGGATCGCGTAAAGCGTGGTGGTCTTGCCGCTGCCGGTCGGGCCGGTCACCAGCAGCATCCCGTAAGGTTCGGCTGCGAGCTTGCGCAGCCACGCCACGGTCGATTCATCGAAGCCGAGTACGTCCAGCCTCAGTCCGCGGAACTCGTCGGCAAGGGTCTGCTTGTCGAGAATGCGCAGGACCGCGTCCTCTCCGAAGATCGAGGGCATGATGGAGACGCGGAAATCCACCTCGCGACCCTTGACCCGCACCTTGAAGCGCCCGTCCTGCGGTATCCGGCGTTCGGCGATATCGAGTTCAGCCATGACTTTCACGCGCGACACGATCTGCTCCGCCATGTCCGCACCCTGCGCCACGCCGACCTGGCTTAGCACCCCGTCAATGCGGTACTTGATCGCGAGCCGGTTGCCCGCCGATTCGAGATGAATGTCGCTCGCTCCGATTTTCAGTGCGTCATAGAGTGTGGAGTTGACCAGCTTTACCACCGGGCTCGCATCTTCGCCGATGCTCTTCAAGGACAGGTCCTCCACGTGTCCCCAAATGCCCGCGGCGCCCTCTTCGCCTGATACCACGCCGTCCATTGCCCGCATGTCCCCCTCTACCCGGGCGAGGAAGGCTGCGATGTCGTCGCGGTGGGCAAGACAGAATGCAAACGGCTGGGCCAGCCTCTCCGAGGCCCAGGCCTGCAGATCGAGCGCGAAGGGATCGCCGATCACAAGGACCAGTTCGCCCTGCTCGTCCCGGAACGCGATGCATTCACGCACTGAGGCTTCACTGAATGGCAGCACGTCGAATGCCGGCGCCAACTCATGCAGCCTCTGGATCGCAGCCGCGGGGAATCTGAGCAATCCGGCCAGTGCGGTCGTGAATTCGGCGGGTGGAAGCTTGAGGTTTTCCTCGAGCACCTCGACGACGCGGCGATTCGCCAAACGCGCTTGTGTCCGGGCTTCCTTGACCGCGGCCGTGGTCAAGGCCTCACCGCCGGGAACAATGTCACGGGCGGCATTCACTGGATGCTCCCCGCCAACTCGAACACCGGCAGGTACATCAATACGACGATGATGCCGATCACCAGGCCGATGAAAACCATCAGCAGCGGCTCGAACAGCCGCGTGAACCAATCCACCCAGCGCGCGATCTCGTCGTCGAGAAAGCCGGCGATCCGGTCCATGATCTCGTCCATGCGGCCGCTGCGCTCGCCCACACGCAGCATGCGCAGCGCCACCGGCGTGGTCAGACCATGCATGGACATCGCTTCGGAAATAGCGCGGCCTTCCCGGATAGCTTCCCGCGCGCGCGCAAGGCTGGGTTGCAATGAAGGGGCCAGCAGTCCCGATGCCATGTCAAGCGCTGTCACCACTGGCGTGCCGCCGCGTAGCAGCATGCCGAGCGTCCGATAGAATCGCGCAAGCTGATACAGCCGCATGCGGCTGCCAATGGACGGAACCCGCCAGAGTCTCTCGCCAATCCAGCCTCGCGCGGCGCGATTGAACGCAAGCCGCGCGGCGAGTGCAGCGGCGCCAATGCCCACGACTGCGACCGCAAGTCCGTTGGCGTCGAGAAATTTGCCGAGCTTGAGTAGCAGTTGCGACATCAGCGGCAGATTGCCCTGGATGTCCTCGTAAACCTGGCTGAATTTCGGCACGACGTAGCCCAGCAGGAAAAGCAGCACCAGCAAACCCACGAACATCAGCAGCACTGGATAGATGGAGGCACTGACGATCTTCTTGCGCACCAGTTCCAACTGCGCCTGGTAGCCAAGGTAGCGCCTGAGCGCATCGGGAAGGTCCCCGGTCTTCTCGGTAGCCCGCACGCTGGCAACAAACAACGCGGGAAATGCCTGCGGCAGGTCCTGCATGGCGTAGGAGAGCGTGCGCCCCTGGCGCAGTTGGGTGGTGAGGTGCTCGAGCGTGGCGCGGGTAGGGCCGTGGTTTTCCTTTTCCGCGAGGCCCTCGATGGATTCGACCAGCGTCAGTCCTGCTTCCAGAAGCGCCAGGAGTTCCTGCGCAAACAACGCCAGCGGAAAGCTGCTGCGCCGCTTGAACAAGTCGAGATTCCACGCCACCGCACGGCGCAGCGACAACACCGCAAGCCCGTTTGCTCGCGCCTGCCGCTCGGCGTCGGCCTCGTCGGCCGCGTCGAGCACAACCGAAACGACGTCGAGAGAATCGCCCAGCGCTTTTATCTGGAATTTCATGAATTGATCATGACTGATAGACAAAACAGGTTAAAGGCAAAAGCGGAAAGTGAAAAGTCAAAGGCATATGGATCATTTCCGGTTTCACAATTTGCAGGTCAGTCAAATCTCGCTTATTCCCTCTCAATTTCCTCTTTCACCTTTCACCTTTTTACTTGCCGCGCATGCGCGGCTCACCAGTTTGTGATGTCCGCTGCCTCATCGGTCCCGCCCGGCTTGCCGTCCTTACCGTACGAAAACACGTCGTACTCTCCGTGCTCTCCGGGCGAGCGATATAAATACTTGCTGCCCCAGGGATCGACGGGCACGGCCTTTTTCAGGTAAGGGCCGTCCCACTTCGGCTCGCTTTCAGGACGTGCCATCAGTGCATCGAGCCCCTGTTCCGCGCTCGGGTAGTGACCGGTGTCGAGCCGGTACTGGTCAAGTGCCTTGTCGAAGGCATCGATCTGCGCCCGCGCGGTCTTGACTTCCGATTTTCCGATCTGGGCGAAGTAGCGCGGCCCGACATAGCCCGCCAGCAGACCGATGATGACCATCACCACCAGCAGTTCGAGAAGCGTGAAGCCTCTCGGGATCCGAATGTTCGAAGTCGTGGACACGATTATCCTGTGAATTTCAGTGAATGCCGGCAAAAAACCTGCGAGCGATTACCCTGCTGGCAGCGGGTTGGGCCTCGGGAAGCACCGCAATTTACTTCCATTAGATTACAGATTGAGGAAATCGGTCACCATCTTAAGGAAGCTCTGATCAAGTTCCGCGACGCGCGTTGCGCCAGGTGCGGATGACTGCCAGGCGTCGCTGCGCAGGTGCGGCTGAAGCCCCAACAAGGAGCGTAACAACGCAGGCGCCGCACCCTGGCACAACCCAATGACAGTTCGACTCTTTCGAGGGACCGGGCGATTCGGGCCGATGTCTGTGTCGGCTCCTCCTTATGTAGGCCGGCTACACCGCGTCCTCGCCGTCTTGCCCTTGACCCGAATCGCCTCGGTCGCGCATGGGGAACTTGATCAGAGCTTCCGTAGCCATCGCTTCCCGCCGCGCTGGTGAATCCGACCGAATTCCGGTACACGGTCAAGGGCCGCCATCGCGACGTGCTGCGTCGCGACTGGCCTCTGTCGCGCCCTTGCTCAGGGATGCAGCAGCCGCTGCCGGATGGCGTAACGCACGAGGCCCGCAACCTGGCAAATGTCGGGCATTTTCATGACTTGGACACGATGGGATTCCGCCATATTGAAACCATCGCAATTGTCGCCTACTTTACGATTGACGGATGACCGAGTCGCGCTCCCGCCTTTGTAAATCGTTGTTTCGATTATCGCCATCCCCGCGCCACGCGCTGTACGCTAGCGCACATAGCCCGAACGCAATCGACGTGCTCGGGCGCACCGGTGCCGGGCTGACGTAACGATTCCTCTGTCGCGACGCTCTTGGTTGTACCAGCGTGCGAAGCTGACCGCCCGGATGCATGCGGCCTCCAGATGGCCCAGGAAAGCTCTTGGCCGGGAACTGTGGTGCAAATCGTCCCTGAAGCCTGCTTGCCGCAAAGCACCATGTGCGCTATCGTACATATTATCTGCGATCTGTTCGATACTGGATCGAAATACCCATGGATGCTCTCTCAGGAAGGGTCCATGCCAATGATTAAGCACGCATCTTCGTCTGCGCGGCAATCGCCCCTTCAAAACCATCTTCTCGCTGGACTGCCGGCAGCGGACTACGAGCGCCTGCTGCCCCAACTGGAACTGGTGCCCTTGCCCCTTGGCTGGGCGCTCTACGAATCCGGCAGTGAACAGGGCTATGTGTATTTCCCCACCGACAGCATCGTCTCGCTGCTCTACGTCATGCAGGACGGGTCCTCGGCGGAGATCGCCGTCGCAGGCAACGAGGGCGTGGTGGGCATCGCCCTTTTCATGGGCGGGGAGACCACCCCGAGCCGCGCCGTGGTGCAGAGCGCCGGCTACGCCTACCGGCTCAGGGCCAGCGTGCTGAAAGCAGAATTCGATCGCGGCGGCCCGCTGCAGCATCTGCTGCTGCGCTACACCCAGGCGCTGCTCACGCAGATGGCGCAGACCGCGGTGTGCAACCGCCACCATTCGGTCGAGCAGCAGTTGTGCCGCTGGCTGCTGCTGAGCCTGGACCGGCTGCCCTCGAACGAGCTGACCATGACCCAGGAGCTCATTGCCAACATGCTGGGGGTGCGCCGCGAGGGCGTGACCGAGGCCGCCGGCAAGCTGCAGGCGGCGGGGTTGATCCACTACAGCCGCGGCAGGATCACCGTGCTCGACCGTCCGAATCTGGAAGCCCGGGTGTGCGAGTGTTATGCGGTGGTCAAACGCGAATGCGATCGCCTGCTTCCGGAACACTCCTCGATCTAGCATCGCCATCAGGGGCACCCTGCCGGGAAGGCTCGCAGCACCGTAAGGAACAGCCGGCCACCGGCCGGCAATAAGAGCGTCAACGCAAAGGACGCCAATTATTTTCTACTTGTTCTTATTTTCCTTTGCGTTCCTTTGCGGCCTGTGCGTTCGACGCATTCGATGCCGGCGATTGGCCGTCTCGAGGGCGTCCCCGCGCGGAATTCGTCCCAAGACCGTGCAGCGGTGACCGCTCGAGGCGATGTCAAGAGTGGATGGATTTGACGACCTGGTAACACGAGCAGGATGCTGTCTCGAGGCCCCGTTGATCAACGATTCTGATCTTGCCGCGGCTGTACTCAATCAGTTTGCGCTTCAGCAAGTGTCCGGCAGCCCTGGTCACCCCTCCTCGCTGCACTCCCAGCATTTGCGAAAGAAATTCCTGCGTCAGACGGAAGTCGTTTGACTGTACCCGGTCCCGGGTCATCAGCAACCAGCGGGCGAGTCGGGCTTCCACCACGTGAAAGCGGTTGCACGCGGCGGTTTGCCTAGCTTGGGCCAGCATTGCATGGGTATAGCGGTATAACTCGCGCTGCAATGGCCGGCATTGCTGGAATTCCTTGTGAAAGCGCGCCGATTCCATCCGCATGGCCGTCCCGGTTCCCTGCACCAGGGCACGAACGGACGCGACGTCCATTCCCAGCGCGAAGGAAATTCCGACCATGCCTTCCCGACCGACCAGGCCGACTTCCAGTGCCTCGTGGTTCTCGACTGTCGTCAGCAGAGACACAATGGAATCGTTGGGAAAGTAAACATGCCGGATCGGGTCTCCGGGCTCGTAGAGTACCTCGCCGTAAGTCAGTGTTACCGGCTCGAGGCCGGCTTGCAGGCGTTGATAATCGTTGCGAGGCAGAGAAGCAAGCAGGCTGTTTGCAATTGGGTCTCCCTTTGCAACTTTGCGCTTGAGCCCGAGCGGCCGTTGCTGGCGTTTGCGCCCGGCATCCCTTTCGTCGCGTGAGACGACCCCGCGCGGGGCACCGTCTCGGGGAATTCGTTTCGCGCGCTTGCCCTCGGTGACATTCTCGCTGGTGACGACGACCCGCGCCGCGCCATCTCCGGAAATGGCCGTTACGGTCAGGTTGAACCAGAGCCGCCCGTCCGACGAATTGCAGACATACTCGTGGCGAAACAGCGGGCTATCACCGGCAATCACCTGACGGATCCCTGCCGCGATCGCGACGCCGTCCACGCGCTCGTTACCGCGGGCCTTGTCGCACGCCTCGAGATAGTTGGCGCCCTCGGGAACATTTGCTCCGATGCCCCTGTTGCCGGTGGCGAAAGCTCCCGACGGCTTGTTCGTCATGATGACGTTCCCGGCCGAATCGAGCACGCAGACCTGGACGGCAAGTGCATCGAGGGTGTCAATAGCGCAGCGAATCGGCTTCTGCGCCAAGGCCTCCAACTGCTTGCGCAGGGTGATATCCCGCATGGTCCCACGGTAGCCCTTGAACTGGTCCTGCTCGTCGAAGATCGGCTCGCCGCTGATGCTGACCCAGCGCACCTCGCCGGCGCGGTCCACGAATCTCAGTTCGAGGTCGCGGATAGTGGCGCGCCACTCCAGCAGCCTCCGGTGCGTCTGCCAATCGGCCTCGCTCATGTTGTCGAACGGCAGATCCCACAGCGTCTTGCCGATGATGTCTTCATCGAACAGCCCGGAATTTCCGCTCGCGACGGCCGTGTGCGAAACGAAGCGGTTGAATTCGTCCTGCTCCCAGCACCAGTCCGAGGACAGCGCGAGCAGGCTGCGGACGTGCGCCGCGTCCTTTCGCAGCACCGCCTCTCGCAACGCGGCTTGCGCCTCCGGCAGCAGGAGGGCTTTGCCGGTCGTCGGGGTCCAGAATTGCGTCAACCTCGCCCGCTTCGATGGCCCGACGCTCCGGCCCCCGCCCCTTGACCAGGCGCAGGATCCGGCCCTTGAACCCAGCGCCCGGCGTCCGGGCGCGGGGCATTCCCGTCGAGCAGCGCGAAGGTTGGATTTCATTGGACTGGTACCTCTATTCCGAGTGCGTGCAGCACGCTGCTTCTTATCGCTGAGGTTGCCGACGATCTTCGCGGCCGGTGATGGCGACACCTTGGTGAGGCTGGGCGTGACGAGAATGCCATCGGCCAGGGCGCGCAGCGGATATTCGAGAACGTCGATGATTTCCAACTTGAATTTGTCCTCCAGGTGCTCCTTGCAAATCGCTTCAAGATTGGCGATGGCCCGAACCGAATTGGGCGCGTTGTTCGCGATGTACAGGCGCATCACGACAACTGTCGTGACTTCGGGACCGGATGCACTGCGTTTCGTCTTCTCACGACGCATCTTGCGCATCCTTCTTGTTTTTACTTCCGGATCCGTCGTGGCTGCCCCCCCGGGGGATCTGCCGACTTTACTCTTGTTACGGCGCATGACGCGCTTCCTTCTTGTTCTTCCTTTCGGAATTTCCGGAACGGACGGAGGTACGACGCTTCGCACGTGAGGGCACCAGCCCGGAGCCGCGCGTCCTGTCGGGTCCGCGCTACGGATCCTGCGCAGCTCATTCTCCCTGTCGCTCGAGGAAACGATGCGCGCTTCATTCTCGCTGGAGTACATCGCCAGTTCAGCCCGCTGCCGCTCGAGATCCTGCTGCAAGGCCTTGATCCGGGCACGGGTGTCCGCTTCGGCAACCTGCAGCTCGCCGCGCTTGTGATCGAACTCGGCGCGACGCTGTATCGTCTTGGCTTTCTCCTCGCCCTCCTTTTCCCAGCGCAGCGTGCCCATCAGCACCTCGCCTCCCGCGGTATAGACGTCCGCCAGCATCGGGCCGGCATCGCTCAGGACCAGTTCGCGCACCTGGTTCGAGTGCCATGTCCCCCGCGATTTGATGATGGTCAGCGCCCGGTTGCGTTCGCCGCTGCGGATCAGATACGAGAGATGGATCCAGGTATCCGCAATCGTCGAAATCTGCAGATCGGTCGCTTCGGTCTCCGGCTCGTCGCCCTCGTTGATGGCGGTGACCATCACGGTGATCTTCTCGTCCTTCGCCATGTAGATGAACCGGTTGGCGACGGCGCGCGCCGCCTCGATCCCTCCCGCCTTGGCGATTGCCGAAAGCGGGTCGATCACCATGCAACGCGGCCGATGCTCGCGAATCAGCGCTTTGAGCTTGACCAGATGGTCTTCCGCGCCGATGGATTCGGTGCGGCCCGAATACATCCGCAACAGGCCGGACTTGACGTGCGGCTTGAGCTGGATTCCGACCGACGACAGATTGCGCGCGATGCGATCGGCGCCTTCGTCGAAGCTCACGAACAGCGTTCGCTCGCCCCGCCGGCAGGCGGCCTCCGCGAACTTGCCCGCCAAGGTCGTCTTGGACGTGCCGGGCACGCCCGTGATCAGCGTGCTGCTGCCGCGGAACAAGCCGCCGCCGAGCATCGTGTCGAGGCGCTCGAAGCCGGCTGAAACCCGCTCGGTCGAGGCGTCGTGCCTGATTTCGGCCGGTTCGGGGGCGTCACTTCCATCCCGGAGGGCCCGAAGCTCACCGGATACTCACCCGCCGCGAAATCCGAGCCGCGATATTTCGTGATCTGGAGCCGGTGCAACGCGACCCCGTGCTCCAGGCGCCGCTCGAACCGGATCACGCAGTCGACCATGAACTGCATGAAGCCGTAGTTCACGATCCTCGGAACTATCGCCATCGATCTTGGCCGTGATGATGGCGGCGTTCACCTCGTTGTCCGCCAGCCAGTCGCGGATGCGGTAGATTTCCCGCATTTCCGCAATCGGATTCTGCAGCAGCGTCAGCAGCACATCGATGCCGTCGAACACGATCCATTGCGCGCCGATCTCCTCCTTCTTCGCCTTGAGCATGGCCAGCATGCCGGTCAGGTCGAACTCGCCGGACTGGACGACCTCGGGCGACAGCTGCGCGTCCAGGAAAAAGAGCTTGTTCTTGGCCAGAGCCGGCAGACCCCAATCGAACGTGGCGGCATTGGCGATGATCTGGCGTGTGCTTTCCTCGAACGCAACGAAGATGCCGGGCTCCTGCCGCCGGCGCACTGCGTTTACGAGGGATTGAAGAGCGAACACGGTCTTGCCCGAGCCCGGGCCGCCCTTGAGCAGCGTCGTGCGGTTCCGCGGCAGTCCGCCGTGGCTCAGCTCGTCAAATCCGTGGATGCCCGTGGCGATCTTGGGCAGAGGCTGAGGGACCGCGCTCTTCGTTGTGTTCACGGTCATTGCCTCCAAGGCTTTGCGCGGCGATACAGGAACATCGAGGATTCTGCTGCGACCACCAATTTTGATTATGCTAATGGGGCGGTCCCGCCACTATAGGCCTCTGGAAACGACGAAGAAATACGAACAGGCACAAGTTTTTTTGTCTTATGTGCGTTAGCGCACAGACCGATCAACGCACCAACAGTTTGATCTCAGTGACGGCAAGCAGACGCAGGCACCCCTCACCATGCATCCGTGGCTGCGCTAATTGACCAGCCACGCCCGCATGAGGGAAAACAGGTGGTCGACGTTCACCGGCTTGGAGATGTAGTCCGATGCGCCCGCCTCGATGCACTTCTCGCGGTCGCCTTTCATGGCCTTGGCCGAGACTCCGATGATCGGCACGTCCCTGAATCGTTCGAGCCCACGCATGACGCGGATCGTGTCGTACCCATCCAGCTCCGGCATCATCATGTCCATGAGGATGATGTCGATCTCCGCATTTTTCTTCAGCATCTCGATGCCATCCACGCCGTTTTCCGCATTCATCACTATCATGCCCTGTTGTTCGAGGGCGCTGGTAAGCGCGAAGATGTTGCGTATGTCGTCGTCGACGAGCAACACCTTCCTGCCTGCAAGTTCCGGCATCACCCTGCCCGATGCTTGGCGGCGAATCGTGCTCCATTTGCGGCACATCCCTGGTCGCGTTCTGCTGAAACTGGGTTGGTTCCTTGAGAACCGGGCGCGCGGAAGGGACCCGCTCCAGCACCGGCATTTCCGCCGGCCCCACGATGCCGCCATGCTCAGAGGCGCTAGTACTCGCGGCCGTGTGAATGGTAAATGGCACTCGTCCGGCGCGATGAGTCTGCGCCAGGCCGCGGCCCTGTTCGACAGGCGACACGATTGCATGGCTTTGGCCGATCATCAGGCCATCGATGTCGGCGCCGACCGGCAGTACGCGTGCCTGCCTGCCGCTGCTGACGGTGATAACCTGCAACGGTTCCGTGGCGATCGCTGTGACGTTGCGTACCCGCTGGGAGTTGTCGCATTCCGCGTTTTTGACAAGCGGAAGGTAAAGCGTAAACGTGCTGCCCTTGCCGGGACTGCTTTGTACTTTGATCTCTCCGCCAAGCAGACGCGACAGCTTGGAACTGATCGAAAGACCAAGGCCCGTGCCTCCAAAATGGCGGCTGGTGGTTCCGTCGGCCTGCTGGAACGCTTCAAAGATGATCTGCTGCTTGTCCGGCGCAATGCCGATGCCCGTGTCGATGACCGAGAACGCCACGACTTTCCCTGTCTCGTCGAGCAAGGGGTGCCCCGGCGTCCAACCGGACGTTACCATGGCGACCTCGAGCGATACCGCGCCTTTGGCCGTGAACTTGAACGCGTTGGACAGCAGGTTCTTCAGGATTTGCCGCAGACGATTCGCATCCGTCAGGATCGCGGGCGGCAGATCCTGTTCCATCGAGATCCTGAACTGCAGTTCCTTGTCGTGCCCAACCTGGCGGAACGCGCGATCCAGGTAGTCCCGCAGTTCCGCAAAGCGCTCGGTGGCGATGTTCAGTGTAACGGTACCGGACTCGACCTTGGCAAGATCAAGAACATCGTTGATCAAGGCGAGAAGGTCATTGCCCGCGGCGTAGATGGTCTGGGCATACTCGATCTGCTTCGGTGTCAGATTGCTGGCCGGATTCTCGGCCAACAACTGCGCCAGGATGAGCAGGCTGTTCAGCGGCGTCCTCAGCTCGTGGGACATGTTGGCCAGAAATTCCGACTTGTATCGCGAGCTCAATGACAATTGCCCGGCCTTCTCTTCAAGCGCCGCTTTGGCCAGTTCGACTTCCCTGTTCTTGTACTCGACCTGTTTCATCTGCTCGGATAGCTGCCTGGCGTTCTCCTGGAGCCGCCGGTTGGTACGCTGCAACTCCTGCTGCCGGCTCTGCAATTCCGCTGTCAAGGATTGCGATTGCGTGAGCAGGTGTTCTGTGCGCGTGGTCGCTTCAATGGTGTTGAATACGATGCCGATGCTCCCGGTCAACTGTTCGAGGAAGGTCAGATGCGCCTCGCTGAACTGCTTGAACGAAGCCAGCTCGATGACTGCCTTGACCTCGCCTTCGAACAGCACCGGCATGATGACCACACTCAACGGTGCTGCCGCGCCGGGCCCGGACCGCACCGGAATATAGTCGGCCAGCACATCGTTCAGCACGATGCGTTTTCTTTCGAACGCGCATTGTTCGATCAGGTTCTCGTAAAGACGCAGCGTTCCTGGCAGGTTCTTGCCCGGCTTGCAGGCGTAGGTAGCGAGCAGATCGAGCCGAGGTTCGTCGTTTTCAACACTCCGGGTGTAGACCATGCCCTGTTCCGCGTTCACAAGCGGCGCGAGTTCGGTGAGTATCAGGTTCGACACCGCGACCAGGTCACGATGACCCTGCAGCGTCCGGCTGAAGTTCGCGAGGTTGGTCTTGAGCCAGTCCTGCTCGGTGTTCTTGCGCGTCGTAACCGCAAGGTTGTGGATCATTTCGTTGATGTTGTCCTTCAGGGCCGCGACTTCGCCCTTGGCATCGACCATGATCGATCGTGTCAGGTCGCCCTGGGCCACGGCCGTCGCAACCTCGGCTATGGCGCGGACCTGGGTGGTCAGGTGCGCCGCAAGCTGATTCACGTTGTCCGTCACGCCGCGCCAGAGTCCAGCGGCGCCCGGTACCTTTGCCTGGCCGCCGAGCCTGCCTTCGACAGCCACTTCCCGGGCAACGTCGGTCACCTGATCCGCAAACGTGGCAAGAGTGTCGATCATGCCGTTGATGGTGTCCGCGAGAGCGGCGATCTCCCCCTTGGCCTCGAACACCAGTTTGTGGTCCAGATCGCCGTTCGCAACAGCCGTCACGACGCTGGCGATCCCTCGCACCTGGCCGGTGAGGTTCGCCGCCATCAGGTTCACGTTGTCGGTAAGGTCCTTCCAGGTGCCCGCCACTCCCTGCACCTGCGCCTGCCCGCCCAGCTTGCCGTCGGTGCCCACCTCGCGTGCCACCCGCGAACACTTCCGAAGCAAACGCATTGAGTTGGTCCACCATCGTATTGATCGTGCTCTTGAGCTCCAGAATCTCGCCCTTGACGTCCACCGTGATCTTCTTCGAAAGGTCGCCCTTTGCCACCGCATCCATCACGCGCGCCACATCGGAAATCGGCCGTACCAGGTCGCTGATCAACCCGTTGACCGAATCAACGCAGTCCACCCACGAACCGCTCGCGGCGGGCATCCTTGCCCTCTGGTTGATCTTCCCGTCCCTGCCGACCTGATCGCGGATGCGGGCAAACTCCCCCGACATTGCCTCGTTCATCTGGACGATATCGTTGAATGCATCCGCGAAATCTCCCCGTCGATTCCAGTGAGGTCCAGTGGCATCCGCACGGAGAAATCGCCCCTCCTGAATGCGCGCAGCGCCCGCAGAATTTCCCTGTAATCGAACACTTCCCGTGCACGCGGATCCGAAGATCCGTCATTGACGACCCCCTTGTACGCAAATTGTTGCCGCCCGAAACTTCGAACTTCGTTGCGGCTCGGTTAACTCCGTTGGCAACACCTGTTACGGCAATGCTCACACGTCGATATCGATTTCGCCGCGCCTGGGCATGCGCCTGTCGAACATCGCCACGGTAGACCTCCGCCCGACGTGTCGCTATAGACGAACCGTCATTTTCCCTGCGAAACCACAAATGGTTGTAGTGGAACGACTACCGTGACCGGCCGACCGTGGTTTGAATGACTGCCGTGCCGTTCGCCTCGGGAAGCGCAAGCGGCGCAAGCGACTGGTCGGGTTACTCCATGAGCCGATGCTCGATGGCGTAGCGCACCAGGTCCGCATTGTTCTCGAGCTTGAGCTTCTTGAGGATGCGGATCCGGTACGTGCTGATCGTATTGGGACTCAGAAACAACTCTTCGGCGATGTGCGTGATCGATTTTCCGGACGCGATCATCCACATGACGCGATACTCGCGGTCCGACAGTGATTCGTGCGGACGTGCACGCGAGCCGTCTTCAAGTTCGAGGGCCAACTTTTCGGCCAGCGAAGGGCTGACGTACTTCCCGCCGCTGACGGCCTTTCTGATCGCTACAGTGAGTTCTTCGGAGGCGCACTCCTTGTTGATGTAACCCGCTGCACCGGCGCGCAGCACAGAAATTGCGATCGAGTCTTCCGGGTGCATGCTCAGAATGAGCACGGGGCGCCGAGGGTAAGACCGCTTGATTTCCTTGAGCACGACCAGGCCGTTCCCGCCGGGCATGGAGTAGTCGAGAATGAGAACATCCCATTCCATACTCCGGGCGAGTTCGAGCGTCTCGCTGGCATTTTTCGCCTCACCGACCACCGCAAGTCTGGCTCCGCGGCAAGAAGCTGCTTCAACCCCTGCCTGACCAGCGGGTGATCGTCCGCGATAAGGATATTCATCGTCCCACGACCTCGTGAAATTCGGCACAATCGGCTCGCGGTTCTCGGTTTCCGCTGCGCGTCGCTACGACGCATCGCCGGCAACTACGGCTTGGCCGCGGGTGGATGCGGAATTGAAAGAGTGACCGTCGTTCCCTTGCCAACTTTGCTCTCGATGTCAACGCTGCCCCCAAGAAGAAACGCGCGTTCCCGGATTCCAAGAAGTCCGAGTGACTTCGGGCTGTGCAGCTCCACCTCGGACACCCCCCGGCCGTTGTCGGCGATCTTCAGTATGAAATGATCGATGTGCACCCGCAAGCTTATGTCCACGCGCGTTGCTCCGGCATGGCGCGCAACGTTGGCAAGAGCCTCCTGGAGGATGCGGAAGGCTGCCGTCGACCGTGCCTGGTCCAGAGCGAGTTCCTCGGCCGGCAACTCAACATTGCAGCGGATGCCGGTGCGAACCTGAAATTCCTTTGCCTGCCACTTGAGCGTTGCAATGAGCCCGACGTCATCCAGCACCTGAGGCCTAAGCGCCGAAGAGATCCTTCGCACGGATTGAATCGTCGTGTCGACGCGCCGAAACATGGATTTCAACCTGCCGGCCGCCGCCGCCTCCGAGTCCTCGGGGAGCCTCTTCTCCAGCCATGACAGATCCATCTTCAGTCCCGTCAATGACTGTCCGAGTTCGTCATGGACCTCGCGCGCGATGCGAGTGCGCTCGTCTTCGCGCACATACTCGACGTGCGCCGCGTATGCACGCAGGCGCTCCTCGGCTTTGCGCAAATCCTCCTCGATCGCCCTGCGCTCGGCGATTTCCCGGGTGAGCGCCGCGTTGTAACGGCACAGGTCGATGAACACCGATATTTTCGACCTGAGAACCTCAGGCACTATCGGCTTGACCAGATAGTCGACCGCTCCCACCTCGTAACCGCGAAAGCTGGAAAAAGCGTCCTCGTCGGCACCGGTCAGAAAAATTATCGGGGTATTCCGCGAGCCCTCGCGGCTGCGAATGAGCCCCGCGGTAGCAAACCCATCCATGTCCGGCATGTTCACATCCAGAAGGATGACGGCAAAATCGGCTTTCAGGACGCAGCGCAAGGCGGCATCTCCGGATTCCGCGACGACAATGTTGCGATCCGGGCCATCGAGCAGTTCCCGCAACGCAAGAAGCACGTGGGGGTCGTCTTCGACGATCAGGACATTGCATTTAAGCGGACCCGTGATTGTGACGCGGCCAATATCGGCGGTTTGAAGCCCAGGATTCATGTAGGTCGGAACCGGGATGCACCCTTCTGATTGCATTTTTCGAAGTACTGGCGCGGGTCAAGCGGAAGGCATTCTTCCGATGGCAAAGGATTGGCGGCTGCAAGCACAACGCATTGAACGAAGTGCGTGCATGAAAACCTGCAGCGGATCAACGCGGCGCAGTACGGCGGTCCCGTCGCCGATCGTGGTGGGAGCGCTCGCATGCGCAATGCCTTGCCCGAGCTTGAAGTGAAAGTTTCCTCAACAGTCGTTCACTGATTTCGGGCGCTACTGAATCATCGGCATCAATTCCACGCAACGCTGCATCTTGCGAATCTTATCCCTGTGGCAGGACGGTACGCTCAACGCAGGTCCACTGAGTGTACGCAGGCATGGCCCGAACGGACCACGGTTTCAAAAATGAATCACGCCTGCCGGGATGTCGATTTCCGGCTGTCGCGCGACGGACCGAGCTAGACCGCATCGCATGCGGGGGCCACGGTGATCAGCCACGGTCCGCACCAAAGGTCAGTCACTTAGCCGACTGATCACTGCGCTCCAAAGGACGACAGTCCTGCTCGAGGCGATCAGTTTCGTTCCGCCGGGCCTGTTCGCCAACCTTCGCGTTTCCCTCCGGATATACGCTCGCCAATCGCCGGTCGAGCTCGACGCAGTCGATTCTTTTTTTTCCTGCAATAGCAACCCCTTACGCATGGAAGGTTCCTTTCGCGCGGTCACAAAACCCAAACTGTCGTGTTCTGGCGACAGCTTTTGCCCAACACAAACAGCGATGTCAACCTTTGCGGGCGATCCGTTGTCGCCATACAACTACAATAATGTAGTTGTTTTCCTACACACGACACGATAACCACATGAAATAAAGCAATAAAAGTTTCTGGCATAGCGATTGCGGACAGGTGCGGCTACCTCCACGTCTGTCGGCTTTTCCAGGGACTTCAAATGATCCAATTCACTGCTTTATCTGACTCAAATAGTGCGTCATCGGTTTGTCAGGGTGTTCACCCCTCCGGTTACTCAAGCGGTGAAGCGAACAAAGGTCAGGCCACATTTTCACTTTCGGCCGTCCTCAAGCGCGCGACGGTTGCGCTATGCGCTGCCGCCATTGCGTTCCTGATGGCTGCGACCCTGCCGGCGGCAGCCCAGACAAGCCCCGCCAAGTTCATACCGACCTTCCTCGTCTACTACGGTGGAGGCCCTGCTCTTGTCGCCTCCGATGCGGCCAAGCTTGCGAAGTTCGACCTCCTGGATATCGACCGCTTCCGCTACGACAACATCGGCTCCAACACCTGGGCGGCGATCAAGGCCATCAACCCCAACCTGCAGATCTACCTTTACCAGATGGGAGCGGAAACTCCCAGTCACATCGATGGCGTGGCCCAGGTGAATCTCAACGGCCTTGGCCGGCACAATGTCTCGCGCGGCCACACGCAGGGCAGCCTCAACGGTAACAATCCCGGGCTGTTCCTGCTCGACTCCTCAGGCAATCGCATCTACAACGTGGCCTACTCGAATGTCGGCGCGAATCAATATTGGTACCTCATGGACTTCGGCTCCGCGGCCTACCAATCTTACTGGGTGTCGGCCGCCAAGGCCGACATCATCGATCAGCCCTGGCGCGCAGACGGCATTCACGCCGACAACTGCCTGAGCCTCCCAGGTGCGGGCGGGTACAGCGCGCCCTCGCAATGGTATTCCACGAACGCCTCGTGGTCCGGCGCCATGAATTCCTTTGTGAACGCGATCACGGCCGGGATGCATGCAAACGGCCAGAAGCTGTGGTGCAACAGGGGTGAGACCAGAATGGTCGACGGCAGCGCCGCCTGGCAGAGCCTGGACAACAGCGCCAACCCGCCGGACGTGCTCCTCGAGGAAGGCGCATTCGCAGTGGAGTGGGGCCCCTGGGCCGTCCAGTTCTACGAGGAATCGGAATGGAAGCGCGAAATCGACACGATTGGCGCCATCAGAAACTCCAAAGTTGCCATGATCAGTCACACGAAGCTCATGGAAGACCAATCCGGCGTCGACAACTGGGGCAAGCCGGTCACTTACTGGCAGACCCTTTGGTATTCCCTTGGTTCCTTTCTGCTCGCCAAGAACGACGTTCTTAACAACAGCCACTTCATGTTCAACGGGGGCAGCGGTTATACCAAGATCTGGTGGCACGACGAGTACGACAAGATCGACCTGGGCATGGCCGTCGGGACGTATTCCGTCACGACAGTCGGCTCGGCAAACATTTATTGGCGCGAGTTCGAGAAAGGTTATGTTTACGTCAATCCGACCACCACCGATGCCGCCTCGGTGACTCTGCCGCAGGCGTCCCGGCAACTCACGCACAGTAACCTGAACTCTGCGCCCGATTCCATCGCGAGCGTGAATTCGATCGCCCTGCCAAGCCACAATGCCGCCATCCTGCTCAAGACTGCGGCGACGCCGCCAACGCCTGTGCCCGACACCACGGCCCCCTCGATTCCCAAGGGCCTCAAGGGAACGTTGGTCTCGGCAACCCAGATCAAATTGACCTGGAGCGCCTCGACCGATAACGTCGGAGTCAATGGATATACCGTCTACCTCAACGGCTCACCGATTAAAACAACGACGAATAGATCGTTCACGCACAACAACCGTGTGGCGGGCAAAACGTATAACTACCGCGTGAGCGCCTTTGACGCCGTTCCCAATCAATCGGCATGGTCGGGCAGGGTATCGGTGACCACGCCGCCCAATTGAGGACGCCGGCGCACCGCTCGCTCGGTGCGGTCGGACGTCACGCATCCGCTGGGCGAAGGGGCTGATCCGAATGGCCCATAGCCTTCCGGTTGAATATCGATAGCCGATGTAGCATAGTAACTACATGTGTAGGTTGCCTAACTACACTGCAACAGGATCAGATGGCCAACTCGTTGTTACCAGCCTGTTCTGCCGAGGCCAAACAAGGCGTAGTCATCTGACTGTTCGCTGATCGTCGAACTACCAAGGGTACGGCCGCCAGGTCGTACCCTTGTTTTTTTCCGGTTCGCCGGCGAGTGCATGTCACAACACGCCATCACCGACCCGAAAAAGATGCTCCCGTCGCAACGGGAACGACGATCCCTTCAATAGGCCACTTGAACCATGCGCTGCCGTAAGGCCGCTCACCATGGCTGAATCGTCCCTGGCGCATGCTCCGATTTCGGCGGGTGCGCCCCGGCGCGGTAATTCATCGCGCCGGCAGCCTGCTTGTTCATCTTCCCGGCGATGGATGGTCCCGATAAGCCGAATGGATCATGAGTCCACGCCCTTCAAGGCGCGCGGTCTGCATTTTCCGGCGCGTAGATTGGGCACTCATCCGATACCGGTCACGAGGATTCAATATGCGAACCACGGCTCCCGATCACGGCCTCAAGATTTTCACCACCTGCCCAACTACGCTGCTGGCGCAGCCCGGAACCTGTAGTCGAGAGTTGGAGAAGATAGCGCGCGCAAGCGAAGCTGCGGGTTGCGAAGGCATCCTCGTGTTTACCGACAATGCGCAACTGGATCCCTGGCTGATCTCGCAGATCATCATCGAAGCCACTGATCGCCTTTGTCCCCTGGTGGCGATCCAGCCGGTCTACATGCACCCCTACAGTGTGGCCAAGATGATCACATCATTGGCGTTTATGTCACGGCCGCCGCGTGTATTTGAATATGGTGGCGGGGGGATTCAAGAATGATTTGACTGCACTCAACGATCTGACGCCCCACGATGACCGTTACGTGCGGCTGGTGGAGTATGCCGCCATCATTCAGAGCCTGCTGCTAACGACCGATGCGGTGAGCTTCGAAGGTCGTTACTACAAGGTTAACAACCTGAAGCTGACGCCCCCGCTGCCTGCCAAACTGATGCCGGGCCTGATGGTCTCCGGGTCCTCGGAAGCGGGAATGCAGGCCGCGCGGCAACTGGGGGCAACGGCCATCGAATACCCGAAACCTCCAGCCGAGTACGCGGCCGCCCCAGACGCCGATGACGCTACTTCGAACGGCATCCGCATCGGTATCATCGCCCGTCCGCAAGAGGCCGATGCCTGGACCGTGGCGCGCACGCGCTACCCGGAAGACCGCAAGGGCCAGATCACCCACCAGCTGGCGATGAAGGTGTCGGATTCCTCCTGGCACCGCCAGCTCTCCGAGCTCGGCGATTACCCGCTCGGGAGACGAGAATCCGTACTGGCTGGTGCCGTTCCAGAACTACAAGGCCATCTGCCCTTTTCTGGTAGGCAGTTACGATCAGGTGGCGGACGAAGTGGCGCGCTATGTCGACGCAGGCTACCGCACCTTCATTCTCGACGTGCCCGCGAGTACGGAAGAGATGGAGCACATCGGCACGGTGTTCGAACGCGCCGTGGCGCGCTGCCCCGCATGATGTCCCCGCTGCTGCAGCAAGGCGTGGTTGCGCAAGCGCAGGCGCGTCCCGAGGCGACGGCACTGGTATTCAAAGGCACGCGCCTCACCTACGGGGCGCTCGAAGAGACCACCAACCGGCTCGCCAATCTGCTGAAGGACGCAGGATGCCAACGCGGAGACCGGGTCGGCTTGCTGATGCCGAAAATGCCCATGGCGATCGTGGCCATGCTCGGCGTGCTCAAAGCCGATGCGATCTACGTGCCGATGGATCCGGCCAGTCCGTCGGCACGCCAGGCGCGCGTGCTCGAGATCAGCGACTGCTGCTGCATTCTGGCCGCAGGCCCGGTTGGCCAAACCCTGCAAGAGGCTCTCACCGCTGCGACGCTTCGACAACGGCCGATCATCGGATGGCTGGATGAAGGCGTGCCGTCGGACGTTGATCCGCAACCGGCGTTTTCGTCTACGCGATCTTGCCGCATTTCCGGCGACCCGCCCGGCGTCCGCCAACAGCGGCGACGACGTGGCGCACATCCTGTTCACATCGGGATCCACCGGATTGCCCAAGGGCGTGATGATCACGCACGCAGCCGTCGTGCATCTCATCGAGTGGGCGCGGTCGTACTTTGGCATCGCTTCCACGGACCGCATTTCACAGCATCCGCCGTTGCGTTTCGACGTGTCCACGTTCGACATATTCGGCACGCTCTGGTCCGGCGCCGAACTGCATCTCGTGCCCGCCGAGCTGAATCTGCTGCCGCACAAGCTGGCGCAGTTCATTCGCGATTCGCAGGCTCACGCAGTGGTTCTCGGTGCCCTCGGTTCTCAACCTGATGGCGAATTTCGATGTCGTGCGCCAGGACGACTTCCCTCACCTTCGCCGCGTGTTGTTTGCCGGAGAGGTGTTACCGACACCCACCCTGATCCATTGGATGCGCCGGCTTCCGCACGCGCGCTTTACCAACATGTACGGGCCCACCGAGACGACCATCGTGAGCAGCTACTACACCGTGCCCCAATGCCCTGCGGACGAGCGTGAGTCGATTCCCATCGGCACGGCCTGCGCGGATGAGGAGTTGGTGGTGCTCGACGAGTTGTTGCGGCCGGTGGTCCCCGGCGATATCGGAGAACTCTACATTCGAGGCGTGGGTCTGAGCCCAGGCTATTGGCGCGATCCCGAGAAGACGCAACGCGCCTTCCTCCCATATCCCGGCGGAACGGGCCCCGACGACCGCATTTACAGAACCGGCGACCTGGCGCGCCGTGGACCTGACGGCCTGTTCCAATTCGTGGGCCGCGCCGACACGCAGATCAAGAGCCGTGGCTACCGCATCGAGCTGGGCGAGATCGAGACGGCGCTGCACGCGCTTCCCGGCCTTCAGGAAAGCGCCGTGGTGGCGATCAAGTCCGAAGGTTTCGAAGGCTGGCTGATCTGCTGCGCCTACGTGCCGGCGGCGGACCTGAATGTTTCAATCACGAGCCTGCGGGAGGGTTTGGCCAAGCTCGTGCCCGGCTACATGCTCCCGGCCCGCTGGATGCGTTATGACGTTCTGCCCAAGAACGACAATGGCAAGATCGACCGGCCTCGCTTGAGGAACCAGTTCGCCGGCGCCGAGCCGCGCCCAGGAAAGCTGCAGATTGAGGACGCGCCCTTCCCCGAGCACGCCCGCGGGACCGATCGCATGGTCAGCACGGCGCCGGGACAACATTAAGGAGAAACTTCAAGTGACTAACGGCAATGCAATCATCGAGCGCCTTGGCGCTGTGTTCACCGAGAGCTTCCACATCGAGGTGCCGTCTGTGGATACCGATCTGCTTGAGACCGGGATTCTGGATTCGTTCCAGTTCGTGGAGTTGCTCCTGCAGCTCGAGCAGAACTTCAACCTCCGCATCAAGATCGACGACATTGACCTCGAAGATCTGCGAACGCTGGCGCGCATCGCCCGACTGGTGGCGGCCAACGGCGGCGGCGCCAATCACTCGGCCGCGGCTCCGTCTTTGGGCGCGGCCAATTAACCAGGGCGAAGCGGATGCCAGACGCAGCGCTCCGTAATTTCGGACACGAGGCGCAAAACGCCGGATCGACGGAGCAGGAAAGCGTAGAAATGGGGGCACGAGGGCGCTCTGGGGCGCTGCGGCCTTTGGTGGCAGCGAACCGGGATCAATTGAATCCTGCCATGGCCACGATTCGCGTCCTTGCCGAGGACGACGTCCCCGCCGCTGCCGAACTGTTCGCACGCGTCTATCCGCAACATCGCTGGCAATCACAGGCGGCCTGCGAGTCCTATTTCCGCGAGATGCTCTTCGACAACCCGTGGCGCGACCCCGAACTGCCTTCCTGGGTGGCCGAGCAGGACGGGCGCATCTTGGGTATGCAGACCGTCATGCCCCGGCCCATGCGTTTCCACGGACGCCCGCTACGCGTCGCCGTAAGCTGCCAGTTCATGGTTGACCCGGATAAGCGCCGCAGCCTCACCGCTCTGCAATTGATGAAAGCGTATCTCTCAGGACCGCAGGATCTTTCGCTTGCCGATGGCGCAAGCGACCAGTCTCGGCGCTTGTGGATCGGGATCGGTGGGACAGCATCCCTGCTCTACAGCTTTCACTGGTCCCGACCACTGCGTCCCGCCCGATACGTGGTTGCGCTACTGGAAGAACGCGGCGCAGTAACTCGTCCCGTCACGCTTGCTGCACGCCCGCTGTGCGCAATCGCCGACGCGCTGTTCGCCCGGTTGCCCGCGAATCGTTTTCTTCGGGATGACGACGATTTCACCGACGACGCGCTGGATCCGGCTGCGATGTTGACCCATTTTCCCGCAATCATGGGCGGCCGCGCGCTGCAACCGGTATACGAAGCCGGTTCCATGGCTTGGCTTCTGGATCAGGCGGCACGCAAGAAGCGCCACGGAGAACTGCGCTCGCGGGCCGTGCTCGACCGCAAGCGGCAACTGATCGGCTGGTATCTCTACTACTTGAACGCCGGTGGCGTCAGCGAAGTCGCCCAGATTGCGGCACTTGACGGCTCTTTCGATCAGGTATTGCAGCGGCTCCTGGCTGATGCCTGGAAAAACGGCGCGGCGGCGTTGCACGGGCGCCTCGAGCCGCGCTTTGCACGGGAACTGTCCGACCGCCATTGCTGGCTTCGACGGGAGGGTCCCTGGATGTTGATCCATTCCCGCCACGCCGACGTCGTGGCCGCAGTCCAGCAAGGGGACAGTTTTCTCAGTCGCCTGGAGGGTGAGTGGTGGTTGCGCTTCCAGGGCGGCTGATCGGGAACCTTGCCATGGTCCTGGTTCGTTCGAAAGACCGCAACTCGCCGCCTCTTCTGACATTGACGCGAACGCCCGAATGCAATCCAACCAACTGAGCAGAAATGGCCCGAAGGGACGAAGGGCGGGCTCGCCACCACCCGCCTCGTTTAATGCGGACCCGTTAGTCTGACAAGAGTTGTTTCCGGTGGCCAGGCTTTGGAATGGAACTTCATGTCATTGCTACCACATCGTGGCCCCGGGAATCGTCCCGAGGGCAATTGCAAACCAATGAAAGGCTCTCTTGAGGTGTCGCGTGCCGGTGGTCAATCTCGCCGATCTCAACTCCAAAATCAGGCGACCGCCCTCTATTTGTCGCGGCCTAGCTCTCATGGCAGCGAAATGGAACCCGCACGCTCTGGACAACCGAATGTAATGCCAGCAACTCACGCACGACCCATCCTCCGCAGCTATGACAATCAGCGTCCGCCCGGTGAAATTGCCGAATGGGAACGCAGTTCGTTCCCGAATGAATCCAGGTGCGACGCGGTTCCCGGTGCCGAAATCGTCCGTTACCAATATCGCATCGCCACAGACCCCCGGATCGTCGGCCAGGTCCGCGCGGATCGATCGCGTGCCACTCGCGACAAAAGTCCGAATCGCCCGGCGTATAGCCACGCCCTGAAGGTTGTGGTCGTTGAGAATGACGAGGGGCTTTGCAGCCACGTGCCCGCCTGGCAAGACCTTGCCGATCACGCCATGGAGGCCAACGTTTTCTATGAGCCCTGGCTTTTGAGGCCGGCGTTGAGAACACTGAACCGGGGAACGCCGTTGCGCCTGGTTTTCATTTACGAGACAAGTTCAACCGAAAATCCCGAGGTGTCGCGGTTGTGCGGTTTTTTCCCTTTGGAGCCGGTTACCCGGTTTCGGAATTTGCCGAACCCGGTCTGGCGCCTCTGGAAACACTTGCACTGTTTCCTTTGCACGCCGCTGATCCGGCCCGAGCGGGCCCGGGAAACTCTGACGGCACTGTTGAAATGGGCGCGTGCGGTTGGTGGCGCCCGTGTGGTGGATTTTTCTCATGTCCGCGGCGATGGCCCTTTCCACGATCTGCTCGTTGAGCACGCCAACGAAACCGGGACATTGCAATGTGTCAAGTACAAATTTGGCCGCGCCTTGTGGCAAAAGGGGCAGCAACTTGAAGACTATCTGCAAAACACTTTGTCCACCGGTGTTCGCAAGGAGTATCGCCGGCAACGAAAACGCCTCGGTGAGCTTGGCCGGCTGGAGTTCCGCACTTTGCAACAACACCACGAGGTGGACGACTGGTTGGAAGAATTCCTGCGTCTGGAAGCCAGCGGCTGGAAGGCGCGCGAAGGAACGGCGATGGGAATCAATGCCAACGAGCGCGCCTATGTGCGCGAAGCGGCGCAGGAAGGGTTTGCCCGCAGCCAGATGCGGATGCAAGGGCTTTTTCTGGACGGCAGACCAGTGGCCATGCTCTTGAGTTTTCTAGCCGGCGGGTGGGGATTTACATTCAAGACCGCCTACGATGAGGAGTTCGCCAGGTTTTCCCCGGGGGTCCAAATCATGCTGGATGTACTCGGTTGCCTGCATTCCGATGCACGCTATGTCTGGATGGATTCCTGTGCGGAGCCAAATCATCCGATGATCAACCGGTTGTGGAAGGACCAAAGGGTCATCGAGTCCGTGCTGGTCTCGACGGGAAATTGGCTCGGCGACCTGATGGTATCGGTTTATCCGGCGTGTCAATGGCTGACCCGGCAGATCCGCGCCCGCTCTCCGAAACAGTCGTCGCGAAAAGGTGCGTCATGCGCTGCGCTGAACTGAATCCGGACACAATCTCCATCCCGGCATCGGTTAGGGAACCGGCAGACGGTCTCCTCGACATCGATCCGGAGACCTTTCAGGAATGTTTTGATCGCAGACCGTTTCGGATCCGCCATGAGTTGACTAACCATCCATTGTTCGAGTTTTCGCGTCTTATGCGGTTATGCCGAAGCCTTCCGGAAACCAGCGTCGAGTACAACGCGGGAAACATACCGATCAGCGTGGCTCCGGAAAAGACGCCGGGCAACGGGCTCAGCGCCGAGGAAACGATTCGTCGCATTGCCGAGTGCAAGTCCTGGCTGGTGCTCAAGTACGTCGAGCAGGAGCCGGAGTATCGCGCGCTGCTGCATCGCTGCCTGGCGGAGGTAGCTGGGCATTCCGAGCCGCTCAGGCCGGGTATGTCCCTCGCGCAGGGATTCATCTTCATCAGCTCGCCAGGGTCGGTGACGCCTTATCACTTTGACCCGGAGCACAATTTTCTATTGCAGATACGCGGAAGCAAGCGGATTCACCTGTTTGACGGGCGCGACCGCTCCATCGTCTCCGAGGAGGAGCTCGAGCAGTTCTACTGTGGGGCCCACCGCAACCTCGTATATCGGAAGAATTGCGAGAGGACGGGCTGTACTTTTGACCTGAGCCCGGGCTTCGGCCTGCATTTTCCGGTGACCGCCCCTCATTATGTGAGAAACGGCGCGGAGGTATCCGTTTCCTTCAGCATCACCTTTCGTACGCCGGACTTGGAACGGCGAAGCATGGTGCACATCTGCAATGCCTTCCTGCGCCGGTGCGGATTGCGCCCCGCCCCTGCCGGCACGCATCCCCGGCACGATTCCCTTAAATACCTCACCTGGCGAGTCGTCCGCCGGATTCACCGACTGTTCGCCGGGGGCCGCTGTTCGTGACGCACAACCTTACTCAGGGCGTTGTCACGCCGGCCAGCCGCGACTTTGCTGTCTAAAAAGAACCCGTTCGGGGTCTAAGTACGGTGGCGAATATCGGTGCGTGGCCCACGTGTCCCGCAGGCATAGCCCAAATGGACCAGTGACATGCAGGATGCCCCGCGCACTGTTTAATCCGGCGCCGCTAGACTCGCAGAACAATGGAAAATTACCCGAATTTCCCCGATGCCAATTGAATCGGTCTGATCGATTGCGGCACCCTCTGAAACAAGCTGCATCTGTCAAATGGACATCATGATGCCGAGTGCACCCGTATCAAGTCCGGGAAACACCATCATTGTGCTGACGCCGACTTTTCCGGGAGCCAGTCCCGTAGGTGTCGGCAGGACCGGCGTTCGGACTTTCGCGACGACGGGTGGCGTCCCCGGTGACGCCGGTGCGGCGGACGGAGCGATAAGGCAATGAAGATCTGTCTGGTCGGGCTCGACAATCTGCCGCTCCTGGTTCCCGAATACAGGCAACACGTAATCGGCGGCGAGTCGGTTCAGCAGACACTACTCGCACGCGCACTGGCGCGCCGTGGTCTCGATGTCAGCACGGTTGTTTTAGACTACGGCCAGATTGATGGTGCGCAATGGGACGGGATCCGGGTCTTCAATGCGTATCGTCCGGGCGCGGGACTGCCGGTACTGCGCTTCATCCATCCCCGCTGGACCGGTTTGTGGTCGGCGCTGGCACGGGCCGATGCGGACATCTACTACACGAGTTGCGCGGGCATGCAGGTGGGGCTGTTGGCCATGTTCTGCCGGCGTTTTAACAGACGATTCGTCTACCGCACGGCGAGCGATTCCGACTGTGACAGGTCCCGCCTGCTTGTACAGTTTGCGCGCGATCGTTGGCTCTATGCGTATGGCCTGCGGCGCGCCGACGCTATCCTCGTGCAAAGCGCATGGCAGGCGCAGACGCTGGCCCGCAGCTACGGATTGGGGGGTCGCGTGGCTGGAATGCTGGTAGAGCCGCCACCGCCGTCAACCGTCCGCGATATCGATGTGCTCTGGGTAAGCAATATCCGGCGCATCAAGAGACCGGACCGGATTCTCGAACTCGCCGGAAGAATGCCGGAAGCGAAAATTCATATGGCCGGCGGACCGCTATCCGGCGAAGAAGCCCTGTTCCGGGAAATCGTGAAAACGGCAGCGACAAGACGCAACGTAACGTTTCATGGCCGCCTGCCGTATTGGGACGCCAATGACCTGTATGGCAGAGCCAGGGTGCTGGTCAATACCTCCGATCTCGAGGGCTTTCCGAATTCGTACCTGCAGGCATGGATCAGGGGCGTGCCCGTAGTGACGCTCCTCGATCCGGACCGTGTCATCGAGCGGGAGGGCCTCGGCATCGCGGCAAGATACCCGACCGAGATTCTCGACGCAGTCAGGTATCTGCTGGGTGACCCGGCTGCGTGGAAGGCGGCGAGCGATCGCTGCCGCAGGTTCATGGCCCGGGAATACGGCGAAGACAAGGTTCTTGCCGTCTACCTCGACACGTTCGCCAAGGTTATGCACATCGACACAGCCGGCGCCGGCATGATCGTGTCGGGCAAGGCACGCCATGTCTGAAACGCCATTCATCATCACCATTGACACCGAGGGTGACGATCTCTGGGCAAGACCCCGGGAAATCACCACCCGCAACGCGGACTACCTTCCCCGTTTTCAGGTGCTCTGCGAGCGGTTCCGCTTCAAGCCTGTTTATCTCACCAACTATGAGATGGCGGTATCCGACGCGTTCGTCGAGTTCGGGCGCGACGTGCTTGCCCGCGGCGCCGGCGAAATCGGAATGCACCTGCATGCATGGAACTCGCCGCCCCTCCACCCGCTGACCGGCGACGATTTCCGTTTTCAACCCTACCTGATCGAGTACCCCGATCACGTAATGAAAGAAAAAATCAGGGTCGTCACCCGCCTCCTCGAAGACCGGTTCGATCAGCAGATGGTGAGCCATCGAGCAGGGCGTTGGGGTTTCGACGGCCGCTATGCCGCAATGCTGCTGGACGAGGGATATCAAGTGGATTGCTCCGTGACCCCGGGGATCGACTGGCGCAGGAGTCTTGGTGATCCGGACAGGAACGGCGGCTCGGACTACAGGGGCTTTCCCGAACGGCCCTATTTCCTCGACCCCTCCGACATCTCGGTACCGGCGAGCGGGGGACTGCTGGAGGTGCCGCTGACCATCCGCCCCAGCGGTCTTTACCGCAGGGCACCCCTGGCGTATCGCATCCGGCTGGTGCGCCGGTTTGCCAACAAGGCGTCGCCGGGGCACAGGAGGCTGTGCCCGGGAGAGAGTGATCTCGACTCGATGTTGCACGTTGCGCGCGAAGTACGCGCTGAAGGCGCGGACCATTTGGAGTTCATGCTGCATTCCTCCGAACTCATGCCGGGCGGTAGCCCGACTTTCCGTGATGCGCCTGCTATCGAGCGTTTGTACGAACACCTCGGGATATTGTTCGAGTACCTTTCCACGTGGTGTCGCGGCATGACGCTGAAGGAATTCCCGGCACACTTTGAGAAATCACCGGGCCAGATTGCATCGAGCATTCATGTGGAAGGTCTTCCCGATCGGGTTGTCAAATCTGAAATGGCGAGAACCTGAATGATCCGCATCAAGGGCCGTGGCGCGGTTTACGGGGAAGTCTGGTACGACGAGGAGCCTCCCCGGGATCCCGGTGTGGATATCCTCCAGTACCGTCAGAGAGCGATTCCGATCGCGGATGGCCCGCATACCCCTTTTCTTTCGTTGGTTACCGATCTTGCCGCCGGGGATGACGCGATCGCGGATAAGTTCGGCAATAGTTGCCGTTACCAGATCAGGCGCGCGGAATCCAAGGATGGGCTGTGCATGGAGTTCATCACCGAACCGGAAAGCAGACTGGATGAATTCGGTGCATTCTTCGACGCGTTCGCCACGCAAAAGTCGCTTCCACCCTGCGATCGTCAATGGCTGATTGCCGCATGCAAAGCCGGCCAGCTCGCACTTTCATCGGCCTCGCGCAATGGTGAGGCACTGGTCTGGCACGCCCACGTCCTGTGCGGAAAGACGGCGGGCCTTTATTCCTCCGTGTCCTGTTTCAGAAACAGGGATAACGATTATCGCGCCCTGGTCGGGCGGGCCAATCGCTGGCTCCATTGGAGGGACTTGCTGCACTTCAAGCACATTGGCATTCAACGCTATGACTGGGGCGGTCTATTCGAGGACGAATCCACACCGGAACACGCCGGAATCAACAACTTTAAAAAGGACTTCGGCGGATGGCAGGAGCGTACCTACCACTACAGCGTACCGGTAACAGTCACCGGCCGCGTCTGGCTCCCGCTGCGCAATTCATGGCGCCGGCGAAAGTCGGTTCGGGAACTGCGCGATCTCATTTTCCGGCGGCAGTTTGCAAACGAGGGACGTGCGGCATCCGAAACGGCCACGCAAGGCGAAGTAACAGCAGATCGGCCGTAAGTCCGGTCGGCAACCTTCTTGCGTGAGCGAGACCTATCGAGGGAGGATTGTGGCCTGCGGTCCGCACTTTTGTGCACGTTACCTGCGCAGGACTATTCCATCTTTCGGTCCGAGGGTAACCTGGCTGACGGCGGATCCGTTGTTGACCGCAGGATCCTGTTTGCCGGCGAGCCGTCTCAATCCTGACTCGATCGTAACCGTTCTGGTCTCGCTCGTGGGATTGACGAGCACGACGCCATTCTGGAAATCGCGGCGCCATACCCCCTGACTCCAGGAATCAGTCGGCGGCACCGAAAGCGCTTTGCCAAGCTTGTGGTCGTACTCGTCGAACCAGGGAACACTGCTGTAACCCCTGGCTTCATCCGTAAACGAGAAATAGCCGTCATCGAGCAGACACGAGGCATACGCGTAGCGCAAGAGGCGATAATCGTCCGCGGCACCCCACACATTGAAGCCGATAATTTTTGGCTGCCTCGTGTTCTGAAGCACGGCACGGTAACGTGCCATCATCGCCGGCCATCCCGCCCAGGTCTCCACTGACCACCCCTCGCCCATCAACGCTTCGAGGAAAGCCCCATCGAGCTGATCCCGCCACTGCCCATTGGCAAGGTCACCGTCGGTGTTGCCCAGCAGCAGCGATTTGGGCTGCAGCTCGCGAATGCGACGCCAATGGGCAAGATGGCCGGCATAGTGGGCGGATACGATCCTCGAGTCCTTGGGGTCGTCGTTCACCCCGTCAGCGTCCCAGTCTGCCGTCATCCGCGGCCGGATCATGACGTTGTCTACGTAGACGATATCGAACTCCGGAACGTCACGAAAGAAAACAGCGTAGTTGCGCTCCGCCAGCCACTCGGGCCAGCGCCTGCCCTCAGAATCCGGCCTGGCCCAGGTCGTGAAGTTGATGTCCCACGCGGAATACTCGGCGGTCCACTGCACCTTGCGACCGGCAGCGTTGAAAAGCCACCACTTGTTCGCATTCAACTTGTCACGCAAGTCCAGAGTAGCCGTGTCGCGCGGATTGTCGTAGGTCTCGTTGAGGACCGTGTACTGACCGACGAGAATATTCGGGTTTTGCGCCTTGATTGCCTGGACTGTCTTTCGGATAGCCGAGGTTGCGTTTGAAGCATACCCGGGCGGCTGCCATCCTCTGTAGAACCCCAGTATGACCACGTCCATGCGCGCCAAGTCCTTCTGGTAGCCGGAATCCTGGTAATTCTTTGCGCCGATGTTCATGCCCATCAGCCGGGGAAAGGAAGCCGGAGCCGCGCCATCTCCCCAGGCAAGGTTACTTGCGATGCCGGCGGCCGCCCATGCGCAGATCAGGACGGTTCTGAAAACGTAACTTCGCGCCGGCATTTCGAAGCGCTCGCGTGTGGCGGCGCACACCGGCGGCTCGACAGCGAACATCACACTGTTTGTTTTCTCGGACTTTGGTGCGGGAAACATGCGGGCGGCGTCCGGTAGATCGCGATCCTGAGATAAAGCCCTCACCACGGAGGATTCCTTTCAATGCCCCCTTGAGGGGTATAGAAAGGAATCCTCCGTGGAAAATGTGTTTCTGTTATGCCTGCTTCCTGGTAGACGACTTATCCGCCATACTCCCACGGCGTGTCCGCGACGGTGAGCGGCCGCACCCGCTCGCCGCACTCGGCCTCGACCACGCCCAGAATCACCATCGCATGATCGCCGTTCGGCATCCAGTATCCGCTCCACCCGGCACTCGACATGCGCGGGCAGGCTCGCCAGTACGGGTGCAGCGGTGCTGCCATCCTCGAACGGTTCCCCGTTTATCGTTCCGCTCTCCGCGCGCGTCGGGTAGAAGAACCTGCGCGCGACGTCCTGCTGCTCGTCTCCGACAATATGGAGGACTGCAGTGCGGCTTCATGGCCAGGCACTTGAACACATTGCTCTCCCTGCGCACCGCCGCCATGATCAACGGCGGCTTGAAGGATACCTGCGAAACCCATGTAACCGTCGCCGCGCCATAGCGATCGTCACTGCGCGACGTCAGCACGTACACTCCGTTGGACAGCATCCGCAGCGTCTTCAGTCTGACTTTCGCGTCCACGGCCATCACCCCGACTGAGTCTCCAGACCTGCGCCTGCTTCGGCGCTTGCCGGCGCCCTCAGCGGGGCCGGCCCGTTCTCTTCGGGTCCGGGTCCACGATCCTCCTCATGATTTCTCCGGACAGTTTCCTGAAACGATCTTCGGCTGCGGGGCCGCCGACCGCTCTTCGATGTCTTCGTGTTCGCTGGCCAGGAGATCGAACAACAGCCGGTCATATGCCTGGCCGTCCATGAAGTGACATTGCCGCTGCCGGCCGATGAAACGAAAGTTGAGGCGTTGTATAAGGCGAATCGACGGGTTGCCCTCCACGACCCAGGTATTGATGGTGTGAAGTCCGAGATCCCGAAACCCCAGGGTCAGCACCTTTGACGCGGCCAGCGTTCCAAGGCCCCGGTGGCGGAAGAGTTTGTCGCCCTGCGCTCCCCAAAGCGTCGCGCTCTTGAAGTTGCGATCCACGCTGTTCAGACAGCAAATTCCGATGGGGGTATCGTCCCGATCGGAGGTATACGCCCTCATGAAGTGCGTAGGCCGCTGCGCCATGATCCTGAGCAGCGCAGGTGTGACGATCTGCCTTCCGTTGCCGAAGTCCAGCCACTGGTGGTTTTCCTTCTGGCCCAGCCAGTGCGCCACCAGTTCGACAATTTCCGGCGAGTCCAGGGGCAGGAGTTTCATATGGGCGTATCGCCTCTGGTGGTCTCGAGTGCTCCCGCGGAGAGATTGCGTGATCCGGTCACGGCCGGACGCATACTGCCGCGAACCGCGTCGTCATCGGCAATCGGGTTGGCGTGCGCGTCGGCACCGTAGTCAGCGGCGGACTGCCACAGCGCATCGTAGGCGGCGAGCAGTTTGGGTTCCTCGTAACGCCACTCCAGCTCCTCCGCCACGCGTTTGCGCCCGAACTCGCCCATCTGCGCACGCCGCGCCGGGTCGTCCAGCAACTCGACGATCTTGGCCGCAAGATCCACGGCATCATTGCTGCGCGCGTAAAGGGATGCCTGTTGAGCCGAAATCCGTCCCTCCGCAAGATCGAACTGCACGATCGGCTTTCCCAGCGCCATGTATTCCATGATCTTGTTCATGGTGGATTTGTCGTTCATGTCGTTGGCGATGTCCGGATTGACGCAGACGTCGGCCGTGCTGAGCATCGCCAGCAATTCGTCGTCCGGGACGCGTCCGGTAAAGGTCACGAAGTCGGCAACGCCGAGCTCGACGGCATAGGCCCTCATCTCGTCGAGCGAAGTGCCGCCTCCGACCAGGCCGAACTGGACGTCGCTGCGCCCGAGTTCATGCACGATGTGGTGCACCGCGCGCAGCAGATAGTCGATGCCTTCCTGTTTGCCCATCACGCCGACGTAGCCGACCAGGAATCGGCGGCCGCACTTGAACCGCTCCTCGGCGGGCAGGATCCTCAGGCGCTCCAGGCTCGGTCCGCTGCGCACCACGAAAACCCGCTCGGAAGGCATGCGGCCGCGATCGATAGCGATGCGCCGGTAGGATTCGTTGGTGGCGATCGAGACGTCGGCGGTGCGAAAGGTCCAGTACTCGAGCGTCAGCATCAGGCGATGAAAGAAATCGCGTCGGCCGAACTTCGCTTCGTAGAGCTCCGGATTGAGATCGTGATGATCGAAAACAAACTTCTTTCCGAACAGCTTGAAGAATCCGCCGATCAGGAAAAACAGGTCGGGCGGATTGCAGGCGTGAATGACATCGAAGCCGCGGCGTGAAAAATACCCTCAAGACAGTACGAAAGTCGAGGACGAGCCACCGCGTACTCCACGGCGTAGCCTGTCGCGCCTGTTGCCTTCGAGCGGCAGGTGTAGCGGTAAATGTCGATCCCGTCGATCGCCTCGAATTTGCGCTCGCAACCCTTCCGGTCGGGCAAATGATCGAAACGACGTAGCCGGCATCGCGAAGCGTGTTCGCTTCCTGCCAGACCCGACGGTCGAACGGACTGGGAAGGTTCTCGACCAGGATCAGGACGCGCCGCAGCGGGCGACCGCTAAGAAATTCTTGCGTCCTGGGGATCACCGGCACATCCGTTTGTATGCGCTGTCGACACCGGGGCCGTCGCAGATGCGCCCGCGGATTGGATCGAAGCTGGCGACGTGCGGGGCCATGGGCTCACTTTCTTCCCATGAAATAGACAGAAGGAAAGAGGAACCGGCCAAGACCCAATTTGCCAAGCAGGCTTACCCAGACCTCGTATCCCTGGTAAACACGCCGGTAGTAGGGCAGCGTGATTCCCTCGGTTTGATCGAATACTTTTGCAAGCGACGCCTTTAGCTCTCCGGACGAGAAACCGGCATGCGCGCCATATTCGTTTCTGAATCTCCCGAAGAGCCGCGCCTTCCAGTCAGCAAGGTTCCACACTTCTTGTCTCGCCAGGTAGCGTCCTTACTTCCCAGGTAACCGAACAGCCGCAGGCGGTTCGGTGTCCCGACGCAATACGCCCCACCCTTCGACAGGACCCTCGCCATCTCGGCGAGCGCCTTGCGGTAAGCCGGGATCTGCTCCAACGCGTGATAGGAAAAGACAAAATCGAATGATTCGTTCGCAAAATCGAGGCACGTCGCATCGCCTCGGCGAAGATGAGTGGCGCCGCTGCGGTCCAAATCGCGTAACGGCTGGCCACAGATCGCCCGCTTGCCCGGTTGAGTTCGCCGATCACGGTCTTGGGGGGATTGAAGTAATCGTGACCGCGGTGCCTTCACGAAGGAACTCGGGGTTGATGCAAACGCCGAACTCCACGCCCGCGCGCCGGCCCGACGACGCTTCAAGCGCCGGAATCACCACCTCACGCATGGTCCCGGGCAGCATGGTGCTGCGAATCACCACGGCCGGTGCGCCCTGATTGTGACGCAGGGCTGCGCCAATCTGCTCGCACACGCGACGCACGAACGTGAGTTCGATGTCGCCATTGGCGCGGCTGGGCGTTCCCACGCACACCAGAGCGAGATCGGCCTGCCCGACCGCGGCGGACACATCCGTGGTTGCCCGCAGGCGCCCGGCTGCCACCTGCCGTTCTATGATCGGACCGATGTCCTTCTCGATGATGGGCGCCTTGCCGGCATTGATCAGATCGACCTTCCTCGATTCCGGGTCGACGCCGACAACTTCATGGCCTTCCTGGGCAAGGCAGCCCGCCGATACCGTCCCGACGTAGCCGAGGCCCAAGACACAAATTTTCATGATTGCCCTTCATGATTGCAGCGAATTGATCCATGCCACGATTTGGCGAGAATCACGGCGTGCACACGAAAAAGACCAGGCTGATCACTTGACCAACGAGGCGCCCTCTCAGACTGCGCTGGCCGCTGCATACAGAATAGAGAGGCAACGGTGACGCTGGTTCCGCGAGCGCAATGCGCGATGTAGTCCGATCGGATCAGCAGTCGATTTCCGTGCGCAGAACGACGTTGCCCTCGATTCGGGCCCGCCAGGCGATAGTCGGGGCCGGCGACCTTCTGGTCGAAACCTCTGGATATCCAGCCGAGGATAGGTGCCGTGCTGCCGTGATAGACGTGCGCAGATGCCCCCTCGGCCAGCGGAAGTTTCAGGGAAATCGTCCTGCCGTCCTGGCGCAGAGTAAAGCCGTCCGGCGCGAGATCGACCTCGCAGCGCTCGCTGCAATGGAAAAAAAGCTCGATATCGTGTTCCCCTGCCATCTGCAGGCTGTCTTCGATCACCACCCGCCGTGCCACCTTGTCGAGGCAATGCGCCGCTGGTGCATCACGGGATCGGCGAGACGCATGAATCCGTCCTGCCAGCCCTCGAACAAGTCCTTTTCCGTCGTACTCGACCACAGGTTGCAGCCGGCGCGTGCCTTCCTCAGCCACATGAAGTTGCCGCCGGACTGCGATTGGTCCTGTCCATCAACGCACACGGTGTTGTGGGCCGAGGTACCGCGAAAGTACTGCCGCCAGGGCGCTTCGGTGTGATAGGCAAACGTTCCGGGATCGATCAGGAACTCCAGGCCGCCGACCGACAACGTGAATGCGAGCGCATCGGCATGTCCGTGCGCGGCGATCGTCTGATAGCCCAACGGGCCCGCGTCGACGATCAGACGGATTTCGTTCTCACCCTCGAAGTCGCAGCCGAGTATGTAATAGCCGCCTTTGGGAAACGCCTGCCGCACCGGCAGCCGTGCCTCCGCCGTGCATTGCCCGTCGAACAACACGTCCGCTTGCTCGCCCATGAGCCAGCGCGTCTTGTCGTCGAGGACGCCCGCCTTGAGCTTGAAGTCGCCGCGACCAAACAGAACCGCCCCGCTTGCAAGCAGCGATCGATAGGGCGAGAAGTCGCCGCCTTCGGCTAGCCTGACGGCCAGTGCATCATCGGAATCGCCGAGCATGGGAACGTTGCCCCCGGCGTCCATGATCGAGGCGAGATACTCGAGCATTGCCTCGATGCGCGATTCGTAAGCGACCGAGAACCACTGCCCGTTCGCCTTGCCGGCAAGCAGCGTGAGCAGCAGCAGATCGAGCACGAACTGCTGGTACGACACCGACTGTTCCCGATTGACGCCGTCCGGGGCGTTCTGCAGCAGCGTTTCCCTCTCCAGAGTCGCCTTCGCCGCAGTAAGCCATTCGCGCGAGCATGGCCAATGGGGCCAGGTCAGGGCGGCGATGAACAGGCCCGCTGCTTCGCCGATCAGGTGGTTGTTGGCCGAGGAATCGAGAGAGAAATGACCGCGCACGAACTGCGCATGCTGGTAAATCGATTCGAGCCAGCGTTGCCGCAGGCGCGCACCCTCGCCAGTCTGGAACAGAGGGGAGCGCGCGCCGCCGAGAAGTTGCCACGCGACCGACCAGTTGATCAACCTGATCGCCACCTCGAGCGCGCTGGTCCAGTTGGGACCCATGGGGTACGGACACGAGTCAAACCAGCTTTCCAGGTGCTTCTGGAGCACTCGGAAATACCACGCATTGCGACTGAGCGCATGGGCCTGCGCCAGAGTCACGAGATGCAGATGCCGATTGGGTTCCCAGAGATACTTGATGTCTCCCACCAGCCGCGGGTTACGGTAGTCGAGCAACTTGCCGAAGGTGAGCGGCGCTTCCACGCCCGTCTTGGGATCGCGGTTCCAGCGCGGCGGCGAGCCCAGATCCGCATCGCGCAGTGCAAACACGTCCAGCTTGCCAGCCGCAATACGGTCGGCGGCGGCAAGGTATGGGGCGGCCTCAACTCTCGCGGCGGAATGTATCCAGTGATGGGGGATCTGTGCGAGATCCGGTTGTGGCACCCTCGGCGAGCCAAACAGTCCTGCTCGTTCGGCATTCATCGCCAGCGTGCGCAAGACGCGATGCGAAATCTCCGAAGGCGTCATGCAGCGCAGGCGGTTGAGCCGCCAACGGAAACGTTCCTTCATTCCCGCGATCGCGGCAGCGAACGCGTGCCTGCTCCTGTCTTCCACGAATTCAGCCGAGAGCATATTGGCCTTGGAGTTTTGACGGCTCAAGTGCGCTGGGGGGCTTTAGGTGCCGGGCCCGCCAAATCGGATCCGGCACGGCCGGGACCCAGAACGTCAGAATTCATGACCCTCCCTCTTGATCGCAACGAATCGACCGGCCGGACCGGCCGCGCATGCGAAAGCAGACTCCGTCGACATGGACACTTGCGACAATCGCAAGCACTGTCGATAGCATAGAACGGCATTATTGACGCCCGTAGTGCGCGTGCTGCATCGTCAATAGTCTGATCGGAACAGGACACCAGGAAGGCTCTGCCCAAGTTCCTCAACATTGGATGGATTGCGTACTTCCGGCGAGGCAGCCCTCGTACAGCTTGCGGAAATCGTCCGCGAGCCGCGCCACCGTGTAGTGCTCCAGCGCCCGTCGCCGCGTTGCCTCGGCCATTCGAACCAAGCCTGCGCGGTCGTCATCGAGAGTGGCCACGGCCATTGCGAGCGCTTGCGCGTCGTTTGCCGGCACAAACAGGCCGTGTTCCCCGTCCCGCACCACATCGGGAATCGCGGCCACGGGTGTGGTTACGGGAACGCAGCCTGCTGCCATCGCCTCGAGCAGAGAATACGGAAGGCCCTCCTTGTGGTACGAGGGAAAGACAAACACATCTGAATCAAGCCAGAGACGCCATTTTTCCGCGGCGAATACGCTGCCGAGAAACTGGATGCGATCTCCGAGACCTGCGCTTTGCGAAGCGGCCATCAATGCACCCTGATCCTGACCTTCGCCGGCTATGCAAAGTCCGAACTCGCGTCCGGCGCGCTTCAGTTCCGTCATGGCCTCAATGACTTCGAAGAGCCCCTTGGTGCGCACCAACCGGCCAACATAGACCAGCTTCAGCGGCCTGTCCGTGTTGTAGGAGCGCGTCCGCCCTGCGAGACCCGACGGATCGATGGCATTGGGGACCAGATGAACTTTGATTCGTCGATCAAATGCCCGGTAGGCCGCCAGTTCCGCACTGGAGAGCACCACCACCGCGTCGCTCGACACGAGAAAGCGCCGCAGGACCCAGGTCAGGAGTGCATTGCCTCTAAAGAAATCCTGGGGCATCGCCCCACCGTGGACCTGGTTCACCACGCGCCGCCCCAGCAATCTGGCAACGATCGAGTAGACAAGGTCCCGCCAATAGGCCTTCGGTTCGAGCGAAACGTTGAGATGAACGACCTCGGCCCCGGTACGCAGCAGGAGAAGCGCGAGCTGGAAAGGGCTGACAGTGAACCGCATCAGCTTCTGCAGCGCCGTCTCCCGGCGCCCCTCGCTGCCAACCTGAAAATGCAGCAACTCGTAGTCCCGCGCGAGTTCGGACGCGAAAATTATCCGCACGTGCGTCGACACGCCGCTCACGGCCTCGAGGGACGGGCCGAACAGAACGATCTTGTGCCTGTTGGCGCCAACCGTACCTTGATATGCCACGATATGTACCCCGGGCTCAGGCCGTTACCGGCAGCAGAATGCGCAAAGAGCGCGCGAGGGCCGCCTTCACCCTGGCGACGACAGCTACCGCTCCGGGATCGATCCGCCGGGGCTCTGTGAAATCATGCCCGGGCATATTGTCGGTGCCAGATCTCGAGGTTGAGAAGTGCCCACAGCAGCTTCTCGTGGTTCTGCCTGCCATCGAGGTGCTCGGCCAGGACACGGTCCAGGGCCTGCGGGTCGAAATAGGCCCTGGTGATCGACGAGCCGCCCTGCAGGTGGTCCAGCAGATATTCGCGCATCTCCCCGCGAAACCAGCGATTCACCGGGACCCGGAAACCCACTTTTGGCCGCGTCAGGATGCGTTCGGGAAGGAGCTGTTTGCCCGCCTCGCGCAGTATCCATTTGGAGCGCATACCCCGCACGCGGTAATGGTCCGGCAGCGAGGACGCAAATGCAGCCAGTTCGTGATCGAGGAAGGGTACGCGTGCCTCGATCGAGGCCGCCATGGTCATCCGGTCTCCACGCTCGAGCAGGTTGTCCGGGAGCCAGCTGGACTGGTCGAAGTAGAGCATGCGCCTCAGCGGGCTGTTTTGCGGATCCGCATCGAACGGCGGAGCATCGCCAACCGGGGTACCGTTCATCCGCAGAACCGAGAGCCGGTCGCGCTCGCTGTGGTTGAGTGCGCCGAACCAGCGCACATAACGCTCGCGCCAGTCCTCGATGTTCAGGTTCGTGACTGCAGTCTTTATGCGACGGAATTGGTAGGGAAGCGCATGAGCAAGCGGCTCGATGAGGCGGTGGCGAACGTAGCCCGGCAGCACCTGATAGCCCTGCGCAAAGCGCTCGACAATGTGCTTCGGATACCCACCGAGTATCTCGTCGCTGCCCTCCCCGGTTAGCACCATCTTGACGCTGCGCGCGGCTTCGCATGCCAGCATGTAGATCGGGATATCCGACGGCTCGGCCACGGGCGCATCGCGGAACGAAACCAGCCTGGGAAGTTTGTCCACGAGGTCGCGGTCGGTGACGACCAACTCATGGTGCTCGGTGCCGAAGTGCTGCGCCACCTCGGCAGCGTAGCCGAGCTCGCTGTAACTGTCCTCGCCGAAGCCCACCGAGAACGTCTTCACGGTGGAGTTGTGACGACTCATCAGGGCTACGATGGTCGAGGAATCGAGCCCGCCGGACAAGAACGCACCGAATGGCACGTCGCTCACCATTTGCAGTTTGACGGCCTGGTCCAGGCGCGACAGGAAGTCTTCGATGGCATCGGGTTGCGGCTGCTGGAATGGGCGCAGACTGCGGTCCGGAGCGGACCAGTAGCGCTCCTCCTTGAGTTTCCCGCGTTCCCAGATAGCGACTGTCCCGGGCATCAATTTGCGGATGCCGCTGAACAAAGTCTTCGGACCCGGCACGTAGCGATAAGACAGATATTCCCAGACGGCCTGAAGATTCACTGAAGCCGTGATACCGGGAATACGCAGCAGCGCCTTGATCTCCGACGCAAAGTACAGCCCGCTCCCGTCCTCGTACAGGTACAGCGGCTTTTCGCCAAATCGGTCGCGGGCCAGGAACAGGCGTTCGTTGCGCGCGTCCCAGATTGCGAACGCAAACATGCCGCGCAAGTGACGCACCACGTCGCTTCCCCAGTGCTGGTAGGCCCGTAACAGCACTTCGGTATCGGAGTCGCGCTTGATGATGTAGCCGAGTGAGCTGAGCTCCTCGCGCAGTTCGCGGAAATTGTAGATCTCGCCGTTGAAGGTCAGCGCGAGGCCGGCGTCGGCGTCGCACATCGGCTGATGCGCCCCTTCCGGGTCGATGATCGCCAATCGCCGGTGCCCCAGGAACACTTGGTGCCCGGTGCTGACACAGGGAAAGGAGCAAGTCCCCTGACCATCGGGGCCGCGATGGGCGATCGACTCGAGCATTGACTCGAGCGTTCTTGTCGAGAGCATTCGCTCCGGTCTCGCCACCCATCCTGCAATTCCGCACATTTTTACTCTCGAGTGATGATCCCTGTCAGGACCTCGTCAGCGCCTTGATGCGTTTCGCGGCGCACATTTTCGAGTTTGGAGTTCGCAGCGAAAAAAATCTGCGGGCCGAGCCCCGATATTCGCAACGGAACGTCCTGATCGGCGACAGATTGACGCAACAGGCGCCTCATCATGGCCGGACATCGAAAGCATCCACCACAGTGTAGGAGGAGCCGGTGCCCGTAACGACGATCTTCAGCGCATGCGTACCGGGGGACAGGCCATCCGCTCTGAAGATGGTGGTCTGGTAGGCCTCGGGGGAGGGATCTGTGGGGTCCAGATATGTCTCGACGTGATCCACAAGAGCGCCGTCCATGTATACGTCGGCCCCACCGGTGCTGAGCTTGCGGCAACCGATCCAGCTCACCGAGGTCCCGGTGAAGGTGAACGTGACGCTCGCGCCCGGCGTTGGGGATTCGGATATGGTTCCCTCGCTCCAGGTTCTGTTGAGGTTGCGGAAAATCCAGTTGCCGGGGCTGTAGACGACTGCAGGATCCTCTTCCTGAAAGCGTCTTCCCGGTGTCGTCACGTCGAAGGCGTCCACCACGATCTGGGCGCCCGTCGAGAAGTCATTTTGACGGCCCGTCGCCTCGATGGTCAGCGTATGGGACGCGTCGGCCAGTCCCGTTTTCGTGAACACGATGTCCTGGATTTTGTTCGTCGGAGAATACGTGTCGATCTCGTTGGCAACGCCTCCATCAAGGGAAACAAGGGCGATGCCGGTGTTGGGGCCGCGATGGCCACTCCAGCTGATCGCCGTTCCCCTGAACGTCAACGTGGCTTTCGCGCCCGGAGTCCCGGAGACCCTCGCGCCCCCCACCGGCGGCAACGGAAACGTGGCGACCCCGCCGCCGCTCCACGCGATATCGGTATCCGCCTGGGCCCAACCGGCGGTGAAGACGACGTCCGGATCCGTCTCCTGCAAATGCGAGACCACCGGTGCCGGCACGTCGAAGGCATCCACCACGACAGCGTTTCCTGTCCGACTTCCGCGTTCCGGTGGCCCGTCACTTCGATCGTCAACGTATGGCTGCCGGAGCTCAGGCCGTTAACCGTGAAGGCGGGCGTGTGGATTTCTTCTGTACGCGCGAACAGATCCACCTCGGAGACTGGACCCCCGTCCACTTTGACGAGGGCGATTCCGCTGCTGCCGTTGCGGTTACCGATCCACGTGACCGAGGTCCCGGTGAAGGTGAACGTAGCTTTCGCCCCCGGCACAATGGATTGCACGGCGGCCCCCCCGCTCCATGCAAACCAATCTGCATTGCTCTGCGTCCAACCGGGGCTCAGGATCACGGAAGCATGTGTTTCCTCAATGCGCCCTTGCACCGGGGGCTGAACAGGATTGGACACGGTGACGCTGACCGGGGCCGACGTCGTTCGGTTGCCGTCGGCGTCGCGCGCGACGGCCGTGAGCGTATGCGAGCCGTTGCGCCCGGTCGTCGTGTTCCAGTCGGCGGAGTAGGGTTCGGTCGTGTCTTCGATGCCGACGTTCGCGTCGTCCAACTGGAACTGGACGCCCGCGATCCCGACGTCGTCCGCGGCGATTACCTTCACGTTGATGTTGCCGGAAACGGTGCTCGCGGATACGGGAGCAGTGATGCTGACCGTCGGGGATGTGGTATTGCCACCGTTGCCGCCATTGTCGCCGCCGCCGCCGCAGGAAACCAACGTGCCCGCCAGCAGCAGGGCTGCGACACGCCTCATTTCGCGGGCGCCGGAAAAAAGTGATTGTCGCGATGGGCGCACTGGATCACGTGCCAACGAGCGCGGCCTCGGGCCGCGGCATTTCGTTCCGGACCGAACGGGGCGATCGGCATATCTGCATTCCTTGTGTATTCCATTCCAGACTCCATTGCTTTGCACCCGCGCCGGCACGAGCCATCGCGGTATCAGGATTATCGAGCGCGAACAAGTAGCGACACGCGGCCCCTGTCGCCTGATGCATGATCCGAATGGACTAACGAGCCTGGCAATCGCGGACGCCGCAGGCGCCGCGCACGCTTCACCGGAGGCCAGTTTCGCTGCGGTTGTGGAGAGGTTGCCGCTCCTGCGCCGCCGCGATGGACTGGATTTCCAGCAGCAGCTTTTCGTAGCGGTCGACCATCGTCTTTTCCGAAAACAGCGCTTCCACCCTCGCGCGGGCATTGCTACCCATGCGTTCGCGCTCCATCTGGTCGGCAAGCCGCGCGAGGCGGTCCACCAGCGCGCCGGTATCGCCGACCGGGAACAGAAAGCCGTTATCACCCGGCCGGATCATCTCGGCCGCGCCGCCGACATCGGAATGCACGAACGGCTTGCCCATCGCCATCGCCTCTATCGCCGCCAGGGAGAATGTCTCGGTATGACTGCACAACACCATGGCATCGCAGACGGCGATATAGGGGCGGACGTCCTGCTGAATTCCCGTGATCACGACGTCGTTCTCGACTTTGAGTTCACGCGCACGAATCTCGATTGCTTCACGCAATTCTCCGTCGCCTACCATAAGAACGCGGGCCGGAATGCCCATGTCGCGCAGCATGGCAACCGCGTCTACCAATTGCACAGGGTTCTTTTCCGGCCGCAGTCGCGCTGTTATGCCTATCACGTAGTCCGCTTTAGAGAAGCCGAGCGCGCTGCGCAGCCTCGCGCGTTCTTCGGGACTCGACCGGTCGCAGAACTCCTCCGTGTCCACGCCGTTGTAGATCATCTCGTTTCGACGCGAGAACACCCCGCGTCGAAGCCAGCGGCGCCTTTGCTTTTCGCAGACGAAGACCGAACAATCCGCGCTCCAGAACAACAGGCGATAAAGGAGCATCTGGAATTTTTCTTTTGCTCCGAGCAGCCGGGTCGAGTGGTACGTGACGACCAGCGGCACCCGCAGACGCGAAAGTCGCAGGGCGAGCCAGGAATACATCAGCGCATACGGATTGGCGGCCACGATCGCGGAGGGCCGGATGCGGGCGATATGCGCCGCAAATCCGGCCAGGGCGCGTCTGTCAAGGAAACGCCCTGCGTCGAGGCAGTGCACGCTGCCGCCGTCGCTCAGGCGGATACGATCTAGCTGGCCGGCGTCGCTCTTGATGTAGACGGCGTGGCATTCGTGTCCGCGCTCCGACAGCCGGTTCACCAGAGTGATTGCGTGACGTTCCGCCCCGCCGTGGCACAACGATGCCGTGACAAAAATCAGGCGCGCCATGACTGCCGCTCAATGTCCGGGTTCGGGTTTTCGGGCAGCCGGCAGCCACCCGCGGCGCATGCCCAAACATGCCGCCATCGACGCATAAGCCGCGCCCATGACCAGACCGCCAACGACGAGACGGACAAGCGGCCCGCTTGCGGCGAAATAGCGGGCGACCATGCCCCAGGCCAACAAGGCGGCCAGTGCCGCAAATAGCAGCAACAGCCCGAGCGTGCGCCAATCCTGCAGCCGCTGGAACGCAAAACCGGTGCACAGCGCGATGCGTCGCAAAGTTACGATGCGATCGATGTAGACAACGCCCACGCTTCCCATTGCCACGCCGGCGAAGCCAAAGTGATGCGCCGCGTACCAGCTCAGAGCAACAGAAAGAGGCAGTACAAACAGATTCAGTCGCATCATGAAACCGCCCTGCCGCAGCAGCAGCGTGACCGTTGAAAGCTCTACCACAAGGGCCGCGAGGCCGACGATGTAAACGCGCATCACCGGCACCGCATCCAGAAAAGCCGCGGTGTAGATGGTGCCCACGATTTCATCGGCGAAGGCAAATACGAAGGCAAGCAGCGGGTAGAGGAGCGCCCCTACCAACACATTGGCGCGGATGTTGAGCTCGAGCATGCCGGCGATGTCGCCCGCGGCCTGAAGGCGGCTCATGCTTGGCAGAACAGGGTTGTTTACCGACTGGCGAAACAGGTTCACCAGCGGTGCGAGTATGGCGGCGATCGAGAAAGCCCCGAACATTCCCACGGGGAAAAGCGCCGCCGCCACCCATTGGTCCGCTTGTTCGCGCCAGCCGTAAAGCGATGCGGCGGCTCCGAACGGGGCGGCATACCTGACCTGTCCGGAGAAGGCGCTCCAGCGCAGCAGCGGGCCGCGCAGGCCGTGATGTCTTGCCACATAGCCCATCAGCAGCGTCAGCTTGATCGCCGTGAACGCGAGCAGTACCAGCAGCACCGGCCCGAGTTCCCGCGTCAGGACGGCAGTAACCGAAAGCGCGACGATGCGCAGGGTCGCGAGGCCGACCGTCGCTCTCGCCTGCCAGGCTATCCGCTCTTCGATCGTGGGCAGGAGGTCAAGAAGAGACGCGATCACCCACAGCAGTACGAATGCGGGCACAACCCTGGCGTGCTCCGTGAATCCGTGCATTTTCTCCGGCAGCCAGGGATTCCATGGGCTGACCGCCCACGCGGCAATAAGGCCGGCGACCGCAAGAAACAACAGCGTCTGGTTGATGTAAAGCCGCTTGGCCGGTGCGTCCGAACGCGGCAGGAAGTAATAGAGGCAGCCGGGCATCGACAGAGTCGCCACCGCCATGACCGTGCCCACTGCCAGCCACAGCAGCCGGTACTGTCCGAAGGCGGCGGTTTCGAGGCAGCGCACCAGCACCACCGGCAGCAGGAACTGCATGGCGTAATCGAACGCATTCGCGCCGCCGAGATGAGAAGGCGCGCTGCCCAAGCTGGCGCGAGTTCGGCACTGCCGTCGGCGCATTGCCTTCCTCGCTCATCGCCCGCACCCGCTTTCGCGTGCATTCATTTCGCCTGGCTCTTGCTGAGTTGACCGTACATCATTCCGATCGCCAGCCACAGGAAGGCCTGCTCGGCTTTGGGCAAGAGACTGCTGTCGGTCACGCCGGCTATGAGGAAGCTCAACAATCCCGCCGCCGCCCCCTGGTAGAACCCGCGCATGGTCGGGCTTAGCGCCGGATCGACGCTCAGTCTTCGAAAACCCCTCCACACATGAGTGAAATAAGCGCAAAGCAGAATCAGGCCGACGATCCCCATATCGAGAACAGCCTGCAGGTAGGCGCTGTGAGGATGCGTAACCCCCAACACGCTGGCCCCACCTCTCGTGCGCATCGCGTCGGACCATAGGATCGACCCGAGGCCATTGCCGAAAATCGGGTGGCGCTCGACGTCAGGAAGCAGCGGCAGCCAGATCGATTCAATACGCCCGGCGCTGATGGCGTCGAGACCGCTGCCAAATCCGTGTGTCATGCGCTCAAAGACCGCGCCCGGGAGAACGAATAGCGCGCCCACCGCCAGGACAATGAAAACTATTACTGTCTTTGCATTGAGGCGCCAGATCACGAACAACAGATTGACCAGGATGAATCCGAGAAAAGCGCCGCGCGAAAACGTGAGCAGCAGCGCACCGACGATCAGCCCCAACGACGCCAGCAGACACAGCCTCAAGGCGGCACCCTTCGCATCGACCCAGGTGAAGAGCAGCAGCGCGTAGGCCACCGCGTACAGGCGTCCCAGTTCGTTGGCGTGCAATCCGAGCGCCGACAGGAATTCGCGCGAGTGGGCGCTTGCGAGCTGCTTGACACCGAGCCCGGAAAGGAAAACGAACACGATGGTCATCGCGCCCATCAGCCAGATAGAAATCAGTGTGGGTACCAGAAATTTTTCTGGCTTCTCGGACCGCGCAACGGCCGCGCCGACCAGCAGCGCGAATACCACCAGGAACAGCGGCTTGACGACACTGTCGAGTATGTAACCGGCGGGGCTGTCGAACTCAAGACGGCCGTAAATGAAGAAGCCCGGCGCGATTTCGCCAAAGTGGCGCGAACCCATTGCGCCGGCAATCACCATGGGCACGATATACAGCCAGAGCAGCGGACGCGGCAGGAAGCGCCGGATGCTGCCGTCGTACAGCCCATGAGAACAGCCACGAACCGAGCGTGCCGACCAGCAGAAGATTCACGGGATTGAGGCCGGTGATGCCGAACATCGCATGCGGAAACACGTAGCTTCTCGAAATCGGCATCAACAGGATGAGTAGCACCACGCCGATGCGAAAGTCGATCAGAATCGCGATGCAACCGATCAACGAGACGCACAGGTACAGCGCGTTCACGTCCGCGATGGCGACAGACGGATCCCCACGCGACCCCGAGCAGCGCGATGCCCGAGAGCACGAAGAGCTTGAACATGTTGCGTTGCGACTTCTCTTCTTCGGCTCCGTCGTCGAGGAAGGAAAACCCCGCGCACCACCGCCGCCACAGCTCCTCGAGCCGGTGCGGAAGCCAGGGCCGGAGCGGTGCCGATGGTTGCTGTGCGTTCGCCGGCGACACTGTGGCCATGATCATCGGCCCGCTCAGCGTGAATTCGGGGACATTCTGGCCTTTGCGTCAGAAATCGTTGAACACGGTGCCGACGACGCGGGCGTCCATATCGCTCAGCTCCCGGATAACGCTTTTCGTATCGTCAAGGCGAGTGCGATCCTTGCGCGCAAGGACCATCGCACTGCGGGCCCGGAAAGCCACCGCGTGCGCATCGGCGTACAGTTTCGCCGGTGGCGTATCAAAAAGGATGACGTCGAATTCGGTACGCAGTTCGTGCAGCAGGACGCCGAGCGCGAGGCGCGACAACAGCTCTTGCGGATTGGGTGGACGCGCTCCGGCCGGCAACAGCCAGAGTGGCCCGAACTCGGGCACCGGTGCCACCGCGCTGCGATCGGCGCGGCCGGAGAGAACCGCAGAGAGGCCTACCCGGTCGGAAACGTTGAAGATCAGGTGCTGGCGCGGTGCGCGCAGATCGGCGTCGATCAGAAGCGTGCGCTCGCCAAGTTGCGAAAAGGCAACCGCCAGGTTGGCGGCCACGTAACTGCGCCCTTCGTTCGCGCCCGGGCTGACGATCGCCAGCACCCGGTGGTTCACCCCTGCCTTGGCCCAGCGAATCAACAACTGGGTCCGCAGCGCCCGCAACTCCTCGGCGCGGGGATGAAACGGTTCCTGCGCGACCACAAGCTCGGTGCCAATGCTTTCGTGGCCGGGGAGCAGATGGGGAAGATCATACTGATTTGCGATGGCATGATGCAGATCGTCCGCGGTGATCAACCCCAGGCGCAATGCAGCGTCGCCGAACCGCAGCCCATCCGTGTGTTGCAATGCCATTACCCGTTCGATGTCACCGCTGCCGAGTTTTCCTTCCTCTGCGAGAATGCTTCCGATCCTGCGGTCACCTCGCCCGATAATGCGGCTCGAACCTTCAATCGACAGAACGTTTTCCTGCGCACTCATGGTTTTTCCTCAGCCTGGGTTCGGCAAAGCGCGTCTGTTACCGTCTGACCGGCCGAGCAGACGGGCCCCACCGGGCTGCCAGGCGTTGATCACGGCGAGCAGCGGCACGTCCAAATTCAGATCGCTACGGGAACGCACGCGGCGATCGAACAGTTCCAGCAGCATTACGACGCCGATGCCGAGCATCGTTCCGACGACCATCGACAGGGCAATATTGAGCGTGATCTTCGGGCTGGAGTGCTTGCGCGGCGCGACCGCCGGGTTTAGCACGGTAACGTTGGTTTGGCTGGCGCGACTGTCGATCTGACTTTCAACGAAGCGCTGCATCGCGGTGTCGTAGGCGCGCTCGGCGGACTCCACATTGCGCCTGAGCACCGTAAGCTCGTTGCGGCCTTCCTTGAGTTCGAGCACGCGCGAGCGCTGCACCGCCATTGCTTTCCGGGAATCCGCCTCGCGCTGGCGGCTCTGACGCGCTGAACCCTCGATGCCCGCAACGACCTTCTTCATTTCGGCGTCGAGTTTCTCGCGTAAACTCCGGTTCTCGGAGACTTGACGCTGGTACTGCGGGTAGTTGGGCCCATAGTGCGTGCCCAGTTCCTGCAGTTTCGCCTCCCCGTGCAGCAAATTCTCCTTCAGCCTCTGGATGAACGGATTATCAAGAATGTCCGGCAATTTATCCGGCGATCCACCGTTTTCCAGAAATTCGCGCGCCTGCTGCTCCCGGCTCTTCCACTGGAAAGTCTGTTCCTGTGCTCTCACCACCTGGTCCGACAGAACTGTCAGGCGGGTGTTTTCGTCGTCGACGCGTTCATCCGCGGAGACGATTCCGCGCTTCTGGTGATAATCGGTCAACCTGGTCTGGGCGTCCTCGAGATGGGTTCGCAGAGTCTTCAATTGCTCGTCGAACCACGTAGCCGCGTCACGCGTCGGCTCCACGCGCAGCTCAAGCATCGTATCGATATAGGCCTTGGCGAAGGCGTTTGCGACGTCCGCCGAGTAACGGGGATCGGAGGATGAAAAGCTGACCCGGATAACGCTGCTTTGAGACTTATCCACCTTGATCTCCTTCAGCAGGCTTTCGATGAGCTTGTCCTCGATCGGCCCTCCCTTTTTCACTTCGCCCTCGACGGCCTTCTCCGCCACCGGACTGTGCGCGATCTGCGGGTCCTGCACCACCCTGCGTGCCACCCTGTCGCTGGTGATGATGTCAGTCTGTGTCTCCAGGTAGCTGATTTTTTGCTCCGAATTGACGAGCGGGCGCAGTTCATTGCTTAGCGACTGCTCGTCCTTGGCGTCCACCAGAAGCGCCACTGTCGCCGTGTAGCTCTTGGGGAGCAGAAAGCTCACCACGGTCGCAGCCGTAACGGTAACCAACAGCAGGAACGCAAAAACGCCGAAGCGTGCACGCAATGCCGAGAGAAAAAGATAGAAGTTCATTCGGTGCCCTGGTGTCGTTTGTTGGCCGTCATTCGGAACATGCCTCTAAAACAGGCTTTCTTTCACGTAAATCACATCGTCGGGACGCACCGGTTCGAAGAGCTTTGCCTCGACTTTGCGCACCGCCCCGTCGGACGTCCGGCGGTGGATGGTCAGTCCGCGCTCGCTGCCGCGCGGCGTCAATCCGCCACCCACGCGAAAGCGCATGCATTACAACCATGTCGGGCTCCAGCCGGTAGGCACCGGCACGTTGGATTTCTCCGTATATGTAGAAGACGGGGGCGCGCTGAACGTAAATCGTGTCGCCGTTCTGGATCTCGAAATTGGCCGACATGCTGCCCTTGGCGATCATCTCCGGCACATTGATCTCCAACTTTTTCTCCGAGCCGTCGCGGTTGGTCACCACAGTGACGGTGTCGGCACCGCCCGGGCTGATGCCGCCGGCAAGCGCCAGGATATCGGTGAGCGTCAACTTGGTATCATCCAGCGCATAGCGCCCGGGGCGAGCAACATTGCCGAGCACCGAAACCTGCCGGCTGCGCACCTGGACCACGGAGATGTTCACCTGTGGATCCTTCATGAAGTTTCCCTGTTTCAGCTGCGCTGCGATCCGGCTTCCTGCGCCAGTTGGAGTCTGTCCACCGAGCACAATCTCTCCGATCAGCGGAAATACGATCGTTCCCCGCTCCGAGATTCGCACCTCCGTGGTGAGATCCGGATTCTGGAAAACCGTCACGCGTATGGTGTCACCGACTCCGAGAGTCTCGCGCGACGCGGCATCGACCTGAATCGCGAACGCAAAAAGCGCGACGGCAGCCAGCAGGCCGAGCCATCGCGGTGGCGTCCGAGCCGTTGTCAAGGCGGGAAACATTTCTGTTCGGCTTGCCGGGCCATGCTCTTCAATTTCGATATGTCTGGCCGTCATGTCTGGCTCCTTGCATGTTGGAAACGGGACTACCTCAGCTTTGCTAACTCGGTTGTGTTGTGCGCGACTTCCGGCCCTGCGACCCGAGGTTGCACTCGCGCGGCGGTTTGCGCCGCACGCGCCCGGCGAACAGGCTCGATACCATCGTGATCGATCTTCGCCCGTTCACGCAGCTTCGTGACTTCGGCTTGGGCGAGCTCGAGCCGCTTGCGGTTGAGCAGATATCGCGCGATGGCGGGTCCCGCCTGCTTCTCGCTGAACGGGGCCTCCGCGGACTGCTCAAGCCGTACCACTGAAGCGCCGTAGGGTGTTGGAAAAACGGCGATCTGTCCGTCGCGCATCTCGAAAAGCCGATGCAGGATATTCATCGGGATCTGTTCCGCAGCCCTGCTGGGTGTTGCAGCTTCGAAAGGAAGCTTCCGGGAATCGAGCCAACGCACGACCTCGGCAAGGTCTCTCGCACTGACAACCGCGTCCTGCAATGCGCCAAACCGCTCTGGCGGAACGACCACCAACAATTCGAGGACGCGATAAATGCGGCGTTGCTCCGAACAACGCCGGATTCTCTTCGTAAAATTTGCTGATTTCTTCCGGGCCCGCTTGTGACGCTGTTATCACGGCCCGATCGAGGTACGCCTGCGCCAGAATCTGCCGCCTTGCGCGCTCCATTGCCTGCGTGACCTGCGCATCGCGATCCAGCCTGGCTTCAAGCGCCTCTTGTGCAAGGAGTTCCTGATCGCTGATCCGTTCCCGAGCCGGAGAAGCGGTCCGCCCGGCACGTCCTGGCCCCATGCTGTCGTTGCGCGCGAGGACGCCATCGGCCTGACGGACCAGAACCTCTTCGCCTTTGACCCGTGCGGCAACCGGGTTGGATGCCTTCCTGATTTCGGGCTTGCCGCACGAGCACAGAACCAACACGACGGCAGTCCACATTGCCAGGACGAGGATTTTGTTGATCATGGCTGGCGGCATTGCGTCATGCATATCGTACGAAGTGGGTAGTCGTTGAATACGGAGAGATTGGTTTGAGCCGGTGCCTGTTTCGCTTGCGACTCAATATAGATGCGCGATGTTTATCGGTGACTTTTGGGCATGGTCCGAACGGACCATCCGCAACTTCTATATCTGTTCCCCGGTCTGTTGCGGCCGGGTCGGCCGACATGCTGCGTGCCGGCGTGGTGAACTCAGTCTGCGCGTGGACCGCTCTTGCGCCGCGCCATGAATGCTACGACCACCAGACCGCAAAGCAGCGTCATCCAGTCGGCGGGCTCGGGTATTTCAGCGGTCGAGAACAGGAATCCCGCACCGGTGTGGGGGCCGGCAGTTCCCGATCGGGATGCGGCAGACTCGTCCTGAAGAACGGCTGCCGACAGATCGTCCATGGCGTCATTCAGAGTCGACATCGCGACCAAGAGCGATACGGCGGCATTCGTGCCTGCGGGCCGCATGGGTGTTGAGTCGGTGACATTCGCAAGTTCGGTCAAAGTTCCGTGGCTGAACGTGCCGCCTGTCAACAGCCGGTGTTCTGCGCCGGCCGGCAGATTGACAATGTCCGCGAACGAATACGGGGTCGATAAGCCGGATACGAGATAGAAACCGGAATCCATAGGTGCGGGCGTGCCCGGATTGGGGGCCTGGTCGGCCGGTTCGGCCTGGACAGATCCCAGTACGCCCATCGCCGTGACGGTTACCAGCAGCTTCTTCGAGAAAACTCATTTTCCCTCCTGCAACGCGCCCAAAACAACCCGAGCCGCCATCCGCGCAAGGACGCATATTTCTTGGCGTCTTGGTGGATGCGTCCGGGGAAACCCTGAACAAGTCCATCGGTTTGTTGACGTGCACTGCCCGGCCTTTCGCCGGGTCGCATACGCAACCTTGCGACCATGCTATCCGCGACCGATGACAGGGATATACCGCAGGGGGCAGTCGAAAATCGTCCGATCGGACTAGCGATCTGTCGACGTGCGCCGGTGATCTCACGGAACTGATCCCGCTATGGTCGCGAGACGGACTGTTTCTTCCCGGATTATGTGAGCAAACGCACAGAACGTCTTGCGACGCAGGGACGGAGCCGCCAAGCGCTGCATAAACCCTGAAAAGGGATTGAAACTGGCGGGAGATCGCAATAGGCGATCCCCCGAGTGTTCCATGGACGACAACCTGTTGCGCCGGTCCATCCAGAGCTTCGTACTATCGTTCGTACTTGTCTCTCATGGCGACTTTGCGCTTGGATGCAGATTGCGCTAGAACCTGATCCCGGCACTGACACCAATAATATTGAACTCGTAGTCGCCGAAAGCGAGCGGTAGACGAACGCGATTCACGCTGCAAACCATCTCCAGCTTCACCGGCCGAAATGGGCCTGTAAGTTGCCGTCAGCATCCCCATGCGCACCCGATCGGTACGGGTCAGCCCCTGCGATAACAGTTGCGCGTCACCGAGGTAATCCCTGTCGCTGTATTCGAGCGCCCCGGATATGCTGATCTTTCTCGGTCAGCCGCAACGTCGGATACAGCGTTATACCCTTCACCAACGCGAAGCTGGTATTGACCTGCTCGTCTCGGGCTGATGTCCCGTTAGCAAAATCGCGGTCAGTGTGAATTTGCCGGTCGGATTCCAGTCATAGACGACGCGATACATCGGGCCGTCGAAGTCGCGCTGCGGCAGCTGTTCGTAGTCCCGGGTGATCCAACCGGCTCGTGCGCTTATGCGTGAATGGCCGGTAGATGTCCAGCCGAGGACGGCGGCGACGTTCCTTTGGCTATACGCATTGTCTACCGGATTCCCATTCACCAGCTGCGGATAAGGATAGTCGGCCTCCTCGACACGCAGACTGACGCCAAGCTGATTACCGGCTGGCGTGATGTAGCTTCCGGTGAGATCGGTACCGTTGATGCTGATGTCGTTTTCCTGGAACTCGGCTCGTGTTCGTTTCCCTGGCTCAGCTCAATCCCTTGCAACCGCCAGCGTGGCGTGAACATATAAGCAGCATTGAGGAATGTCCGTTGCGTCTTGAGAGGATTGGGCGCGACTGCTCTGAACATCGCTCTGCATATTTGCCAATGACGCCAATTCAAGGACTTCTGTCATACCCCAGATCGCCGCTAAGGTCGTTGCCGGCCTGCCATTTCCACATCGCCCGCCCGTTGTGGCCGGTGAAATTGAGCACGGTGAACTCGTCGTAACGGTTCGTCGTTCCAACTCAGTTCGCCCAGAAATCTCTGCCGGCTCACCGGAACGTCGAAGCGAAAACCCAGCAGAAGTAGTCGTGTAGGTGTCCCCTTTCGAAGACGAACCGATAGCAATCTCCGGATCGCTCGCGTCCGAGAGACGGAAAACATTGTCGTCGCGAGTGATTGTTTCCGCAACGAACACTTCGAGCTTGTCGTTCCACAGAGCAGCCGCATCCGCAACCGGCGCGAGCAATCCGGCGACGACTGATCGCCGCCTGCAGATCGCGCCGCCGCAATAGAGCGACCACCGCGGGACCGGCAAGGAAAGTGCATCGGCCTCTGCTCCTCATCATCCATCTGCGTGGCCGGGGGCACGGACCGCGATTCCCGGCGTGAGGTGGATGATATTCTGGTGAATTGATCGGATTCCTCGGATTCCGGTGGTCATGAACCCGGTCATGCTGCTGACATCCGGATATTCTGACAGGGAATCGGGCGATTCGGATTCCGCCGGCAGCAAGCGCGGAAGTCAAAGGCTGAGAATACGCAACTCCAGGGCCTTGCCGACCGCTTGTGCACGATTGACCACGTTCAGTTTACGCAATATTTTCTGCACATGGTTCTTGACGGTCAGAGGGCTGATACTGAGGATGGCACCGATCTCGAAATTGCTTTTCCCCTGATAGATCCAGCGGAGAATTTCCTGCTCCCTGGGCGTGACGGTGCTTGTTTTCACGGGTTTCGGGGCGTCATTGTCCCTGGTGCGTCCACTCATTCGGGCGCGAATCCACGCCGAGTGCAGAAACGGCACCACCAGTTGCGCGAGGTAGGCCTGTCTGTGGGCGTCCGCTCCCGGTAAGCAGGCGAAGGTGAAAAAGCTTTCTGCCAGGCCGTCGCAATCGTGAATCCCGTGTGCGACGAGGCGCGTAGCCCCAATCCCCTCCAGCTCCCGCGCGAAAGCACCCCCGGCCACTGCGTTCAGGTCATCCACCTCGCAAACGACCGGACGGAACCGGCGCTCCTCCCAGGCCTTGATGAGACCCGGCGCAACCGGCGCATCCCGCAGAAACGCTTCGCTCAGGATCGTGGGGTCCGGAGCGTTCATTGCAAAGCTGTCGACGGAAAATGACAACGGTTCTCCGCTGCGCAGCGCGCAGATCAGCACTTCATGCCTGATCAGGCTTTGCAGCAGACCCTGTGTCCAGCTGAAGAAATGCGGACGCGAATGTACCCTGAGGGAGGCATCCAGGTTCAGCATCAGGGACTCCTGCTCGACGACGCTCAGAGTCTCGGCAGTCCCGGTCGCGACGCCCTTCTCCGCACCGTAGTCCGCAGGTAGCCCGGCATCGGGTTCATAACGTTGCGGCAGTTCGTGCTTGCTGAGTTGCATCACGTGTTCACCATCAGGAGTCAGGGGGGCAATATAGTTGCTCGCGTATTACATGGAGATGACACAGAAATAAAACGTAGCCCGGTCCGGATCACGCACCGCAAACCGTTATTTTCATGGGTATCCATGGCCGGTTCAGCGCAACAGGTCCTGCGCAGCGCACCATGCGCACGTTCACCAACGCGAAGTGCAATCCGCCGCGTAGTCCAATAGGGCTATCGCGGATGCACATCGCCCCGTCAACGTTGAACGTCACCTGACCTAAGCTGTTTCCCATCGAGCCCTCCACAACTAACGTTTCCCCATTGCCGCCGCCTATTCCTGCCATGCCTGCCTTACACGATACTCAACCGCGCCTGTTGCTCCGCCAGCTTGGCCCGGCCGCCCTGACGCGCCAGGCGATCGATCCGGTGGTGGCGATCGCCACCCTGGTAGTCTCGGTCCTGTGGTTCGAAGGACGCTTCGATGGCACCTACCTGATTCTGGCCCTGCTCGTGTTCTCGATGACCTATCCGAAACAGCCTGGCGCGGGATGCATCCGGTTCCGCGGCGCTGATGCGCGACGTCATCACGGGTTGGCTGGCAATAGTCGTATTACTGACCCTGGTCGGATGGGTGTCAGGGACGCTGGGCGCATTCGATCAACGCGCAATCCTGGCGTGGATTGTCGCGACCCCACCGTTGCTGTTCGCCGCCCACCGCCTGATTCCGGTAATACTGCCGAGGCTGCTCGCCACCGAAGGTCTGCAACGGACCGCCATCATTGCGGGAGCGAATGAGACCGGCTGCAGGCTTGCCGAACGTATCGGGGCCAATCCCTTGCTCGGTATCCGCGTCGCCGGCTTCTTCGACGACCGCGCCGCCGGCCGAAACGAGGCCATGAGCGGCAGCGCCACCCTGGGCTCTCTGGGCCGGCTTGCGGAGTACGTGAAGGCGCATCGCATCGACCTCATCTATATCGCGTTGCCGATGGCTTCGCAGCCGCGCATTCTCAGATTGCTGGAGGAACTGCACGATACGACCGCCTCGATCTACTTTGCTCCGGACATCCATCTGATCGACCTGATTCAGGCACGAGTGGACACGATCGGTGGCTTGCCCGTGATTGCGGTGTGCGAATCGCCATTTTACGGAGCCAGCGGACTGATCAAACGCGTCAGCGACATCGTCCTTGCGTCCGCGATCCTGGTGCTGATTTCGCCGTTCATGCTCGCCATCGCAATCGGAGTGAAACTGAGCTCGCCGGGTCCGGTGCTGTTCAAACAGCGCCGTTACGGCCTGGACGGCAGGGAGATCGTGGTCTACAAATTTCGCACGATGCGCGTGCTCGAGGATGGGAACGTCATCAGGCAGGCCACGCGTGATGATCCGCGCGTGACGCGCTTCGGGGTCTTTCTGCGGGCCTTCTCGCTCGACGAATTGCCGCAGTTCATCAACGTGCTGCAAGGACGCATGAGCGTCGTCGGCCCCCGTCCTCACGCCATTGCGCACAACGAGATGTACCGCAAACTCATTCGCGGCTACATGATCCGGCACAAGGTGAAGCCCGGCATCACCGGTCTGGCGCAGGTCAACGGCCTGCGCGGCGAAACCAGCTCGCTCGACAAGCATGCAGATGCGCATCGAGTACGATCTTGCGTACCTGCGGAGTTGGTCGTTGCTGCTCGACCTGCAGATCGTGCTGAAAACGATATTTGTTGTGCTGCGGCAGCAGAATGCCTACTGAGCAGGTTCAGACGGCATCGCCCCGAAAGCGATAACCGATTCCGCGCACCGTCTCGATCACATTGTCGTGTCCGCTCGGCGCCAGCCCCTGGCGAAGCCTGCGGATGTGGACGTCTACAGTGCGTTCCTCGACGAATGCGTCATGGCCCCAGATCTCATCGAGGAGTTTGGCGCGGCTGAAGATGCGCCCGACGTGGGTCATGAAGAAATGCAACAAACGGAATTCGGTAGTCCACAAATCGATCTCCTGGTCTCCGGCGGTGATGCGGCGCGCCGCCGGATCCAGTTGCAGCCCTGCAATGTCGACTACGTCGTCGGCCAGTTGCGGCGTGCGCCTGCGCATGACCGCCTTGATGCGTGCAAGCAACTCGCGCCCGGAATACGGCTTGGTCACATAATCGTCCGCTCCGCCTTCCAACGCCGCCACCTTGTCCTGTTCATCCGCACGGTCGCTGATCAGGACGATCGAGATATCACGGGTACGTTGATCGTTGCGAAGCCAGCGCGTGAACGGTAGTCCCGGGACTCCCGGGCAATATCCAGTCGAGCAAGACCAGGTCGGGCCTGACCTCGCGCACCAGCGTCTCGGCCTGGGCGACGTCGCCGGCGCAACGAACCTTGTATCCGGAATTTTGAAGATTGGCGGCAAGAAACTGCCGTGCAGATATCTCGTCTTCGACTACGAGGATGGAGCCGTCCATTGCCTTCTCCTTAATTCATGGAATCCCGAAAGGCATCCGCGTGCGGCTGATTCATTGCTGCCGTGGATCCCTGCGTACGTGCACGGAGTTCTGGCCCCGAGCGACTGTTGACGACTATCCCCTTCCGTCGCGAGAGGTTCTGTGCGTTTGCGCACGTTAACCCGCAAGAAGTCGCGACGCTACGTGCGTTGCCGCACATAACGCGAAATGAAGCCGCAAGACGTTCTGTGCGTTTGCGCGCATAACCGGGAAAGAAGTTTCAGGACGCCGTGTTTGTTGGCGCACATAATGCGAAATGAGCCGGCAAGACTTTCTGTGCGTTTGCGTGCATGAGCGGGAAAGAAGTTGCAGGACGCTGTGTTCGTTGGCGCACATAACGCGAAATGAAGACGCAAGGCGTTCCGCATCTGCGGGGCGATGCCTGGCAGTCATCCGCACCTGGCGCAACGCGCGTCGCGGAACTTGATCAGAGCTTCCCTGGTGTTTGGCTACGTCCGGGGACGCGACATCGGGATCGATACGGACACCGTGGTGCCGCGGCCGGACGCGCCGTGGATGCTTACCTCGCCGCCGAAGAGTTGGGCACGTTCCTGCATACCCAACAGGCCGAGCGACCCGTTGCCGCGAATCTGACTGTCGGATATTCCGATACCGTCGTCCACCACCTTGAGCTCGAGAAGATCGTCGGAAATACTCAGGTTCACGTCGACTCTGCTCGCCTTTGCATGGCGCGCTATGTTCGTCAGGATTTCCTGGAATATCCGGAACACGGCTGTTGACAACTCCTTGTCCAGAACCACCTGGTCCTCCGGGAGCTTGAGGCGGCAACGCATTCCCATGCGCTTCTGGAATTCCTTCGCCTGCCAGCCGAATGCAGCTACCAGGCCCATATCGTCGAGAATCTCCGGCCTCAGGCCGGTCGCAATCCTGCGAATGAGGTGCATGGTGGAATCGATAAGGCTGGACATGGCTTCGGCCTTCTCCACAAGCTGCTTCTCGGTTCCGGCAAGCCGCCTGGCCAGCCATGTCACATCCATCTTGAGGCCGGTCAGCACCTGCCCCAGCTCGTCATGGATCTCGCGCGCTATCCGGGCGCGCTCTTCCTCGCGTACGGAAATAAGGCGCGCGGCCAGCGCCCGCAACTGTACCTCCGACTCCCGTAATTGCGCCTCCGCGATTGTTCTCTCTTTGATCTCGTTGGTCAGCGCCGCGTTCTTCTTGTGCAGATCGACGAATACCGACACTTTCGATCGCAGCACCGCCGGCACAAGCGGCTTTATCAGATAATCCACCGCCCCGACTTCGTAGCCCCGGAATGCGGATTCCATTTCCTTGGACACCCCGGTCAGAAAGATGATTGGGGTGTGCCGGGACCGCTCGCGCAGGCGGATCATCCGCGCGGTTTCGAAGCCGTCCATTCCCGGCATCCGCACGTCGAGAAGAATTACCGCCAGGTTGTGCTTGAGCACCATGCGTAATGCCTCTTCGCCGGACTGCGCGCGCAGCAGGTTCTGCCCGAGCGGCTCCAGCAATGCTTCGAGCGCCAGCAGATTCCTGGGCTCGTCGTCGACCATCAGAATGTCAGCTTTCCAGTTTTCCATGCGCGATAGCACCGGAAAGATACTCCGTCTGTGCTGATTCTGCGATACGTGGGGGATGGATGAAATGCAAACGGACGACCGGTTGGTCGCCCGCTTCTGCTTCGTCACGCTCACCGCCTGACCACCAAAAGGACCGTGCACTCGGTGCGTGTCGAGAGATCCTAATATCCTGTTGGTGGTCAGGGCAAGGGCCGGGATCTAGCGCGCGCGCAGCAGCCGGCTCAAGACGAAGCCGGCCGCGATGGCTATGCCGAGTGCTGCCACCGGGTTCTCGCGCACGTAGCTTCGGGCCTGCTCCAGTGCATGCACCTGGGCATTCTTCAATTGCTCGCCCTTCACGCCAAGCGTCTCCGCCGCCTGGCCGGCCGCGGCGGCGATCCGGTCCACCGCCTGGTGCGCGCCCGAGGCCAGCCGGTCCACCATCGGACGGGCGGCCTCGGAGACTTTGTCGATCGCCTCATGGGCCCCGGTGCTGGCCTGATCGAGGCTGCGGGCCAGGGGGCGGCTGCCGTCGTTGAGACTTGGCGTGACTATTCCAGTTGCTTCCATGGCTGTGCTCCTTTATCGATAACGCGGTCGAAGATCAGAGTGGATCCCCATTGATAGGTCTTCCAGAGGCAGGGGTGCCTTAGTTGAAAAGAAGATAAATGATCACCAGCACGATCACCGGCACTCCGAGCATCCACCCAATGACATACTTGCCCATCACACTTCTCCTTCCAGAAACGCGAGCGGCGCTGAAAGGGGGCCTTTGAAGAGCCTCACCCCAGCCCCGCGCCGGTGTGGCGACCAGCCGGCAGGCCGACTCGCTGTGCGCGCATCGGACCCGCGGCATTGGCATCACCGTCTGGCATTACTGAACGCGAATATCGTTCTCCACGCCGGTCACGCCTTTGATGCCGCGCGCAATCTGGGCGGCTTTGTCCGACTCCTGCCAGGTCGCGGCCGTGCCGGTCAAGGTGACCACGCCTTTGCTGGTCTCGACGTTGATGTTGTTGGCTTTGACTTGCGTGTCGGCAATCATTTCCGACTTCACTTTGGTGGTGATCCACGAATCATCGACGTACTCGCCGGTTTTTTGCCCCGTGCCTGAGCTGGCGCAACCCGCCAGGCCCAGTATCAAGGCGCCGGCGAGGACCCAGGTTCCACTGAATGCATTTTTCATCGTTTACTCCTGCTGGTTGGTAAAGATCGCAATCAAGCCCGCGAATACAGGCCCCGAAGCCGTTTCATTGAAGACTCATCTTTGCGCCGTTGAAGCTACACCTTGATGCGGACACCTTCCGTCGGTTGGCGCACATATGGCCGGCCGTGGTGAGAATGCGGTATTCCAACGGTCCGGTGACTCAACGTCTCCCCCGGGACTCATTGACGGGGTTGAACCAATGTGGGGCACCGAACCGACTGAGCGCGCTCCATTCAATACCCTGACGAATGCCTGAAACTTACGATTGACTCAGGCTCAATTAACCAGGAGATATCATGATGTCGAGATTTCTTAACGTAGTTCTTGCAGCCGCACTCGGATTCGCCGTGAGCGCCCCTCTGTATGCGGCCGACACGTCTCAGGCCTCCCAGACGAAGCGCTCGGTCGCCTTGTCGGATGCGGAGGTCCGCACTGCGATGGACAAGTGCAACAGCCTGGCCGTCAACTCCCGGGCAAAGTGCATCGTCAACATCAGGCCCACCGCCGCGGGAGACAGGGCCGCGATGAACCCGGGTTCTAACTCGGAGGAAAATACAGTGAAGGATGGAACCGCCAAGGCAGAGGCAGAATACCTGGCGGCGGTAAAGGAATGCGAATCGGCGAGCGGTAGTGACAAAGATCGTTGTATCAACACCGCCAAGGAACACTTCGGGCGCATGTAGGCCGCTGCGGGAGATTTTCAGTTTGTGAAATGGCGGACGCCACCGGCGTCCGCCACTTTGTTTTGTGAAGGAATATTCAGGTATTCGCCTGTTCGGCGATCCTGGACATCTCGCGACTGATTCCAGTCAACCCGTCAGTCGGCCCTACTATCCCAGGATACGCTCGTAGGTCTTCTTGTCGGCCTGGTAACACCCGCAAGCAACGGCCTCCAGACCGCTACTGTCGAGAATCGTCATGGCCCCGCGGCTGTATTTGATCAGCTTGTGCTTCTGCAACAAGCCGGCGGCGTTGGTCACGCCAACGCGACGTACCCCGAGCATGTGCGAGAGGAAGTCCTGCGTCAGATAAAATTTGTCCGAGCGTGCGCGGTCGCGGGTCATCAACAGCCAGCGGGCCAGGCGCGCTTCTACAGTATGGAAGCGAGTGCAGGCGGCCGTTTGCGCGAGTTGGCACATCACCACATAAAGGTAGCGGTTCAGCCCTTTTTTCAGTGCGGGGGTATATTCGAGTTCGCGGGTAAATCGTTTGGCATCCATTCTCCATGCGGGCCCCGCGCCCTGGACCAACGCGTGCATCGGCGAGGCATCGACTCCAAGCATGAGGCTGATCCCAAACATGCCTTCACTGCCGACCATCCCCACTTCCAGACCGGCGTAGCCATTGACCGGAGCGACCAGGGAGATGAAGCTATCGGTGGGGAAATAAACGTGCCGAATACGATCGCCCGGCAGGCAGAGAACGTCCGCGAAGACCAGGTCGACGGACTCGCAATTCGCGAGCAGATGTTCCAGGTTCTTGTCGGGCAAGGCGGCGAGCAGATGGTTTGGCGTGGTGCTGGTACTGTAACTCGTGAGCTGCACCGGGACTCCTCTGTAGTGGTGGAGTACCCAACAGGCGGCATCAGCAGAGTTCAGGAGGCAATCCCGGTGCCGACTAAATGGGAACGATTCGATTGCATCGAATCGTTCAACATTTATAGTGATTGCCTTCGGCTGTCTGCTCGCTAGCACACAAAGCAGCCTCAGGCGACGGATAAACGATGGCGCAGGGCAGGAGCCGATCGGATTACATCTTCGGCGCCGAGGGGCCACTGACCTCGGTTCCACTCGCGCGACCGAGGCGATTCGGGCTCAAGGCATGACGGCAAGGAAGGGGATGGCTCTCCCAAAGCGATCGCGCACCCCGCGCTGCCGGCCGACCGGTCAGCCTATGTTTGGACTTTGCGCCTGCCAGGCGTGCGGCGGTTAGAACGATGGTGCAGAATCATCGCCGCGTCAGGCCGGACCCGGGTCGATCGTCTCCACGGGCACAAGCAGGCGTTGCACCACGTCCCGGAGTTCTTCCACTTCGTGAGGTTTGGAAATCAGTTCGCGCACCCCCGCTGCAGTCGCCTGCGCGCGCAATGCGTCGGTGACATAGCCCGAGACCACGATCACCGGCAAATCCGGCCGCGCATCGCGAATCGCCCGCGCGACCTCCAGTCCGGATAGGCCGGGCATGTTGAAATCGGTCACCACCAGGTCGACACGCTCACCCGTGAGCAGGAGGCCAAGCGCCTCGCGTTGTTCGAGGTAGGCGCTGACACGGTAGCCCCAACGCTCGAACGTCCGTTTGACCAGAAACACCTGCGCCTCGTCATCGTCGAGGTAAAGGATGTGCTTGCCGCGACCTTCGCTGACCGGGCTCGCGTTTTCGGTCGTGCCGAACGCGGCCGTCACTTCACCCGCCCGCGGAAAGTACAACTCGAACCTGCTGCCCTTGCCGGGTTCGCTGTGCACGACGATCGCCCCTTCGTGCGCCTGCATGATGCCATGCGCCACCGACAGGCCCAGCCCCGTGCCCTTGCCCGGTGGCTTGGTGGTGAAGAACGGTTCGAAAATGCGCCGTTGGGTCGCCGCGTCCATGCCGCATCCCGTGTCGCTGACCACCACGCGCGCATACCGGCCCGGACGCAGGTTGAGGTCGAACCGTGCCGAGGACTCGTCAAGCGTGATGCCCTCGACGCGAATTTCGATGCTTCCGGACCGACCTTCCATCGCGTGCGCGGCATTGGTGCCCAGATTCAGCAGTACCTGCTGCACCTGCGTCGGGTCGGCCACAATGGACGGCGTATCGGCGGCGCAGAGGCACTCGAACCGCGCTACTCCGGGAAGCGCTGCGCGCAGCAGACGCGCGGATTCCTGCACGACCGAAGGTAGCGACATCACCCGGCGCGAGGTCGCCTGGCGCCGGCTGAAAGAAAGAATCTGCTGCACCAGATCCCTGGCGCGGTGTCCGGCCTTCTGAATTTCCTCAAGGCTCACCAGCGCCTGCCAATTTGCTCCGGCATCCTGGCGCGCCAGTTCGGCATTGCCCAGAATGGCCCCGATGATATTGTTGAAGTCATGGGCGATTCCGCCCGCCAGGGTGCCGATTGCCTCCATTTTCTGCGATTCGCGCAATTGCGATTCGAGTGACGCGTGCGCCTGCTCGACCTTTTTTTGCCCGGTGATGTCCTGAAACGCCCCCTCGATTCCGGTGATGTTGCCGTCTCCGTCCCGCACCGCCTGGCCGATGGCGCGGACGTCGAGCCGGCGGCGTTTGGCGGTGAAAATCTCGAGTTCGCAATCGAAGGGCGTGCCATCGCGAGCGCAGGATTTCAGGGCGGCGGAGATGATTGCATACGATGCCGGCGGATACAGCGCAAGCGCGTCTGCGAGAGGCGGGACGGTGCCTTTGGGAAAATCGAGAATCGCGCAAATCTCGTCCGACCACACCAGGTCGTTGTGCGGCAGTCTGATGGCCCACCCGCCCATCTGCGCCATCCTGCCGGCAGTCTGCAGCAGGCTTTGGCTATGGCGCAGTTTTTCCTGGATCGCCTTGCGTTCGGTTATGTCGCTCACCACTTTGCGGGAGATGCGCGCGCCTCCAGCGCCCGGCGCAACGGTTGCCTCTATCCATGCGGTAAAGGGCGCGCTATCCTTTCTCGACAGACGCAGTTCGAATGCCTGCGGCTCGCCTGTCTTGAACAGTTGCTTGTGATGCAGGTAGTAATTGTCCGCGTCCTCACCGAGAACAAAGCGGCTGAGGGGTTGCTTGACCAGGGCGGCACGCGCGACTCCCAGCATGTTGGCACCGGTGAGATTCGCTTCGAGGATCAGTCCGTTCTCGTCCAGGGTGAAATAGCCTACAGGCGCCAGGTCGTAAAGGTCGAAGTAGCGGGCACGGGAGGCTTCGAGCGCGTCCTGGGCCTGGCGCAGTTCCTCGTTCTGCAACTCCAGTTCAATCTGATGCACCTGCAGATCGTGGAGAACGCGTTGCGCATCGTCGGACGAGAGCGCGTTCAGATTTTCCAGCGCCATACCTGCCTTGTCCCGGGCAATCCTTTCCGCCTGCTGGCGCAACGATTCCTTCTGGCCGGCGGCCGTCACGTTCTCAGTGGCAGGCTTGCTTTTCAAAGTGTCCGCCCTCTCCGTAGTGGCAACGGCATACACCGCCCCGGACTGTCTGATTAATGCGGTGGCGGTCAGCGTCACGTGGACGATCCGCCCATCCTTGGCGATCCGCTCCATGTGGTAAGGCTGCAGGACCCCGATGCTCGGTCAGTTTCCGGATGACGGCCAGCGCTTCTTCCTGCGCCGCATCCGGGATCAGTTCACGGATATTCATGGTCAGTGCCTCGGCCTCGCTCCAGCCGTACATTCTGGTCGCGCCCGGATTCCAGCTCAGGATCCTGCCGTCCAGATCCTGCACCAGGATGGCGTCGCGCGAGTCGGTCACCACGACGGCAAGGCGGCGCAGGGTCTCGCCGATTCCCGCAGCATCTCCCGCGCATTTTTCATTTCCGTTATGTCGAAAAAGGTGATGACCGCGCCGTCGATCACATTGTCCAGCGTGCGGTAGGGGCGGATGCGCAGGATGAACCACTTTTCCAGCCTGGTCTGCACCTCGATCTCTTTGGGGACCAGGGTGTCGAGCACCTGCTGCACGTCCTCCACAAGGTGGTTGTAATCCGCCAGGTTGGAGACGATGTGGCCCACCGGGCGCCCGACATCGGTCGCGATGAGGTTGATCACCTGGGTGACGGCAGGCGTGAAGCGCACGATATTAAGTCGACGGTCGACGAAAATCGTGCCCACGCCGGTGCCGGCGAGCAGATTGTTCATATCGTTGTTGGCCTGCGAGAGTTCGCCCACCTTGCCATGCAATTCGGCGTTGACCGTGGCCAGCTCCTCGTTCACCGATTGCAGTTCCTCCTTGGAGGTTTCCAGTTCCTCGTTGGTGGATTGCATTTCCTCGTTGATCGACTGCATTTCCTCGTTCGAGGATTTGAGTTCCTCGTTGGAGGTCTCCAGTTCCTCGGTGGTGGTCTGGAGGTATTCCTCCTTGTCGCGCAATTCCTGCTTCAGCGCCTCAACGTGCGCGCTGATTTCCTTTGCGCTCCCGTCCGCGCCGGAGCGAGATGGCGCGCCGTCCGCTGTCGCTTTCCCTTCCCCGCGCGCCTGCGGCGCAGGCTCCAGAATGACCAGAAACAGCGGCTGCCCGTCCGGATCGGCAGTGATCGGGCGGATCCCAAAATTGACGCTGGAGAAGTCGCCGTTGGTCTTCACGCGAATCCCGGAATGGAACACCGGTTCTCTTTTCGCCGCCGCTTTGCGCAAGGCGGTGGTCAAACGGGGGCGCAACCCCTGGCGGGCCATTTTCAGGATGTTCATGCGCGCTTCGCCGGATGCCGGTTCCAGATACTGTCCCGTGCGTCCATGCAGGTAAAGGATATCGCCATGGTCGTTGACCAGCGCGCCGGCCGGAGCGTACTCCTGCAGCAAGGTCCGTTCCGTGATCTGGCGGAACTGCGGGCCGGAATCGCCCGCCGCTTTGCCGGCCGCACGCGGGGCCTCTCCGATCCCTGGTCAGCGGCGGAACAAACCGGCCCAGGGACGGAGGGTGCGAAGCGCCATCGTTCTTGCGCTGATACAACTTCGCGGCGCGGTTGAGCGTGGCAAAGAGTCCGACATATTCACCGACGGACTCGGAAGTGCCCAGAAAGAGGACCCCCCCCGGATTCAACGCGTAGTGGAACAGCGGAACGAGTTTTTTCTGCAGTTCCGGGCCCATGTAAATCAGCAAATTGCGGCAACTGATCAAGTCGAGTTTGGAGAATGGCGGGTCCTTGATCACGTCCTGCTCGGAAAAAACCAGAATGTCTCGGATAACCGTGTTGATGCGAAAAAAACCGCCCCCCGGTTCTTCGGTAAAAAAGCGCACCAGCCTTTCAGCCGAGACGTCGGCGGCAATACTGGCGGGGTAACGGCCGGAGCGGGCCTTTTCGATGGCCCCGCTGTCGATGTCGGTAGCGAACACATTGAGCTTCAAACGGGTCTTGAGCGTTTCCATCCGCTCCTGCAGCAGGATGGCGATGGAATAGGCCTCCTCGCCGGTCGAGCAGCCGGGGACCCACACCCGTATCGACGCGCCGGCGGGCTTGTTCGACAGGAGGCGGTCAATGACCTCCTCCTGCAGCGCCTTGAATGCTTCCGGATCGCGGAAGAACTGGGTGACACCGATCAGGAGATCGCGAAAGAGCGCGTTCACTTCGGACGGATTCTTCTGCAGATATAGCACGTAGTTATCCAACATTTCAATCTGGTGCACCGCCATGCGCCGCTCGATGCGTCGATTGAAGGTGTTCGCCTTGTACTGGGAAAAGTCGTGGCCAGTCTGCACGCGTAGCAGCACGAAGATCTTTCTCAACGCATCATCGGCCCTCAGGCCAGGGAGAGAAGAAACGGAGCCCTTATGCTTCCCGAACGCGTGGCCGACATAGGCAGCCAGTTGTGCCGGCATTTCAGCGGGCGGCAGCACATAGTCCACCATGCCGGTGGCAACGGCGCTGCGCGGCATGCCGTCGTATTCGGTGGAGTCGAAGCTCTGCGCCATCACCATGCCACCCTCGGCCTTGATCGCGCGAATCCCCTCGGTGCCGTCGCTCCCGGTCCCGGAGAGCACGATGCCAATCGCCCGCGCGCGCTGATCCTGGGCCAGCGAGCGGAAAAAAAAATCTATTGGCAGGCGGTGGCCGCGCGGCGCAGCGGGTTCCAGCAACTGCAATGCGCCGTTCAGGAACGCCATGTCATGGTTGGGCGGAATGATGTAAGTGCAGTCGGGCTCGACCACCATCCCGTCCTCGGCTTCGAACACCTTCATACGGGTGTAGCGCCTGATCAGTTCGCTGAGGATGCTTTTGTGGTCGGGCGCCAGGTGCTGCACAACGACGAAAGCCATCCCGCTGGTGCTGGTGTTGGTCATTGCTAAAAAAAATGCTTCGAACGCCGCCAGGCCTCCGGCCGAAGCGCCAATGCCAACGATGGGAAAGGTCGCGTTGGTGGGCGCGATCAGCTCCTGTGCCACGATTGCTTTGGCAGCGGGCGCCATCGTTGATTTTTTTTTCGAGGTTGTTTTTTTCCGGGCGGTCATGAACGATTTACAAGGTGGCACACGCGGTCGTCTACGACCAGGGCAGTCGCGCGCCCTGACATTCTCACACCTTCAATCGCAAAACATGCACCCGATCCGGAACTCATCGCGGTGGTTACCGCCCATCAGTGGTCTTGCGTAGTTGCCGTGGGGTGGAGACGATAAGGGAGCAAGCGGTCGAATTCTTTTTTGACAACGCCGTAACACTCGCAGACTCGCTGCTCCAGTCCAGCGCGGTCCAGGATGGTGATGTGGCCGCGCGAATAATGAATCAGTCCCGAAGCCTGCAGTGCGCCCGCGGCCGCGGTCACGCCCTCCCGGCGCACACCCAGCATGTTCGCGATCAGCTCCTGCGTCATCTTCAGTTCATTGCCTGGCAGGCGATCCATGCTCAACAACAGCCAGCGGCATAGTTGCTGGTCCACCGAATGGTGCCGGTTGCACACGGCGGTCTGCGCCATTTGCGTGATCAGCGCCTGTGTATAGCGCAGCGCCACATGTTGCAAATTTCCGCCCAGCGCGAATTCCTGTTTCAGAACACCCGCCCTCAGCCGATAACCTGTGCCTGCGCTTTGCACAACCGCACGGCTGGGTGTGCTTTCGCCCCCCATGAATAACGAAATGCCCACCAGCCCTTCGTTGCCGGCAATCGCGATTTCCGCCGAAGCGCCGCTTTCGATCACGTAGAGCAGAGAAACAATACAAGTCGTCGGGAAATATACATAGCCCATACGGCCGCCGGATTCATAAACCACCCATCCCAGCGGCATGGCGATAGGCTCCAGATCGGGCAGAAGACGTGCGTAATCCTTCTCGGGCAGGGCCGCCAGAAGGTGGTTTTGTTTGGGGCTGTCGGGAGAGGACATCGCGATCACCTTGATTCGAAATTAGAGTGCTGCCGGGAGGATCGGGCCTCGATGGACCTGGCGCGAGAGGCAAATGGCCAAGTCAGTGAGTCTACACCTTACGTAGCTCAGCGCACATTGCATGCAATATTTTCCAGGGCACCTGCTATGGTTCATATGTGCGCTGGCGCACAGAACGGGCAGTGGCGTTCGGCCCAGACTGGCAAGTGCTGGAAGACGCCATTACCAGCCCTCTTTCGGTCCAAGAGACCGGTTCGAATTTGCCCGCCATGAACACCAACACACTCACGGTGCTTCTTATCTCGGACGCCGCCACCGATGTCAGGTTGATCGGGACGGCGCTGGCTGAGACAACCGGCGACGAATGGTGCCTGGAACGGGTCATGCGGCTCTCCGACGGCGTCACCCGGCTGAGGAAGGGGGGAATTGCCGCGGTCCTGCTCGATCTGTTCCTGCCTGATAGCCAGGGTATCAAGACCTTTGAGGCGCTCTTTGAGGCGGCCCCGCTGGTGCCGATCCTGGTCCTGACCAACCGGGAACATGAAGCCATTGCCAGGCAAGCCACAGGGCTTGGGGCGCAGGATCACCTGCTGAAGGATCATCTCGACGCTTACTGGTTGCCGCGGATACTGCGCAGCGCAATCGAACGCAAGGCCGGGGACGAGGCGTTCTTCATGGAAAAGGAACGTGCCCAGGTCACCCTCAATTCCATTGGCGACGCCGTACTCAGCACCGATATCGCAGGCAACGTGACCTATCTGAATCAGGTCGCGGAAGGCATGACAGGCTGGTCCTGCCAGGAGGCCACAGGCCGTCCCCTCGCCGAGGTATTGCAGATTATCGACAGCACCACGCGCGAACTCGCGCCCAATCCGATGGCTCGAGCCGTTCAGGAAAACAGGACTGTCGGCCTGACCGCGAACTGCGTCCTCATACGGCGCGACGGGATTGAATCTGCCGTGGAAGATTCCGCCGCCCCGATCCACGACCGCGGAGGGCAAGTCACGGGTGCCGTGATCGTGTTCCGCGACGTGAGCGCGGCCCGGGCCACCACGCAAAAACTGGCGCATTTGGCCCAACACGACTTCCTCACTGATCTGCCGAACCGGATGCTGTTCAGCGACCGGGTTGAAAGCGCGATTGCCCTGGCCCGTCGTCACGGCAAGCAACGCGCCGTGCTGTTTCTGGATCTGGATGGCTTCAAACACATCAACGACTCCCTGGGACATCCGACCGGCGACAAACTGCTTCAGTCGGTTGCACAACGCCTGGTGGCTTGCGTACGCGGTTCGGACACCGTGAGCCGGCAGGGCGGGGATGAATTCGTGGTGCTGCTTTCGGAGATCGAGCGCGCGGAGGATGCGGCGCTCAGTGCGGGAAAGATGCTGCTGGCGCTTGGCGGCACCACACAGTATCGCCGGGAAGGAGTTACATATCACTGCGAGTATCGGCATCAGCATCTACCCCGACGACGGCCGGCAAGCGGAGACCCTGATTAGGTGTGCGGACACCGCGATGTATCACGCAAAAAACAAGGGGCGGAACAATTACCAGTTCTTCACGAAGGATATGAAGGTCCGTGCCGTCGAGCGGCAGTTCCTCGAAAGCAGTCTGCGGCGCGCCCTCGAACGGCGGGAGTTCGTGTTGCATTACCAACCGAAGATCAATCTCGAGACCGGGGCGATTACCGGAGTCGAGGCGCTCATACGCTGGCGTCACCCGGAACGTGGGCTCATCCCTCCGGCGCTATTCGTCCCCATCGCCGAAGACAGCGGCCTGATTGTGCCGATTGGCCGGTGGGTCCTGGGCGAAGCATGCCGGCAAGCCCAGGCCTGGATCGATGCGGGCCTGCCGCCACTGCCCGTTGCGGTGAACATTTCCGCGGTGGAGTTCCAGGGTGAGGACTTTCTCGAAGGCGTTCGCGCCACGCTCAAGCAGACGCGCCTGAATCCCCGCTACCTCGAGCTGGAGCTGACCGAAACCGTCCTCATGCAAGATGCCGGGTCCACTGCCGCGGCGCTCATTGCTCTCAAAGCCATAGGGGTGCGTCTGGCAATCGATGACTTCGGCACCGGCTATTCCAGCTTGAGCTACCTGCGGCAGTTCCCGATCGATACTCTCAAGATCGATCAGTCGTTCGTGCGTGAGATCACCGACGGCACACTTGACGACACGATCGTCAGCGCAATAATCAGCATGGGGAAAACTCTCAAGCAACGGGTTGTCGCCGAGGGGGTCGAGACAGTAGAACAACTCGCATTCCTCAAGCGCCAGCACTGTGGCGAAGGCCAGGGCTACCATTTCAGCCGGCCGCTGAGTGCCGAGGAGTTCGCGACACTGCTTGAGACCAGGAACAAACGCGACTCCCGTTTGCGGGCAATTTGAGAGTGCGTTCAAGCGCGCATGGAAATCCCTGCAGATGGACTTTCGTGCATGAATCTGAAGGGCCGTCTGGATCGCTTGCCTTGCATAACGATCACGCGCGGCTGCGGTCACCGAGGGCGATCCTCTGTATCCTCTGACGGCGACAAGCCCGACAAAATGGATTGATAAGCGTACCGGTCAAAGTTGCGCGCCTGCACATGCCACTCCAGGAAGGTCGCAACATCTGCCCGTTCCCCGCTCCGATTGCCACCGGCGAGATTATTGCCTGTCCCGCACCCAACGATAACGCCGGACTCGCCTGTTGTTTTGGTTATCGATGCTGACGCGATCCCGCCGAATTCGGCGCACGTCGGCCTGATTGGACGCTCGCTTGGTCCATGTGACGGGTACACAGGGGCTTTTCTTGCGCCGCCGGTCTGGACCGGCAGCACCGATGGCCAGGCAAGCGCGGGGTTGCGGTTGGCGCTGCCCATTGAGGACGGGGCCCATATGACAAGCGATGAGATGACGGCGGCGCGGGCCATAATCATCGCGATGCCCGCAATCCGAATCAACTGGGTGCGCTGTTGGCTGACCTGCGTTTGCATCTCAAGTGTCCTTTCGGTTTGCGCTGCCGTTCACGAAGAACATGCCGACGTTACCCGGCCGTGATCCCGCAGAATTCCGATAAAGGGTAGATGCCGGACACGGTACAGTCCGTACGCTGGCACACACAAGGCGCAAACCCCGATGCCCCGGCATCGCCGTCTGCTCATGTCTTTTCTTTCCGGGTTATGTACGCCAACGCACAGAACGTTTGGCGACCGGTAGGGGATAGTCGCTGTTGCGACGCTACGGGTCAGAACCTCGGTGCGCTGCGCCGGGATCCGCGGCCGCAATGAATCAACTACACAACCATTCCTTAGCCGATGTCCCAGCGGAGTTTCGTTCGGCATCTGGCAAGCAGAGGGTCCACATGGACACACAAGACCTGGATTCGTTGCTCGATCGCATCGGCGTCATCCGCCACGCCTGCGACCTCGACCTGCTGTTGTTTTTCAATCGGCATCCCCGCGCGCTGTTGACCGGCGACCAGCTGGTCGCCTGGCTCGGGTACGAGCGCGAGCGGATTGCGAATTCGATCGAGGGGCTGATCGACGCCGGCCTCCTGACGCGATCCCAGAACCGATCGCACGCCGCTCGCCTGTACGTCCTGGAGCTTCGCGCTGTTTCGGGCGGGTTGCTCTCGTCTCTTGCGGAAATGGCGGCCACACATGAGGGCCGCCAAAGTGTCATGCGGCGCTTGCAGTCCGCGACCGATCGCGCGCCCGGTGCCGGCCTTCGGTGCCGCGCGCCGCCGACTGACGTCGCTAACCAAACCTCGGCCGCGTGACCACAGAAGATTCGACGATGGGCGTGTCTGAATCCAACCGCGTCAAGTCCGGCATCAGCGGCCTCGACGCGATTCTTTCCGGCGGAATTCCGCGCGGGAATGTCATCCTGATCGAAGGCGCGATCGGCACCGGAAAAACGACGATGGGCACGGAATTCGTCTATCGCGGCATCAAGGAATTCGGCGAGCCCGGCGTCATCGTGGTCTTCGAAGTGTCGCCCGACAAGCTGGCGCGCGATGCCGCCGGCCTGGGCTGGGACCTGCCGGCACTGGAGCGCAGCCAGAAGCTGAAGATCATCTACACCACGCGCGAAGTCTTCCGGCAGGAGTTGCAGCAGGCGGACAGCCTGCTCATCGACGAGGCGAACAAGATCGGCGCCCGTCGCATCTTCATCGACGGCGCGGCGCTGCTTGCGCCCGGATCCGCGCAGGATTCCCGCGAGGCATTTCATATCCTGGTCCAGGGCCTGCAGCGCGAGAACCTGACCGCGGTCATGGCCCTCGAGGCGGCCGCACTGGGCAATAAGGAATCTTCCTCGCTGCACGAGGAATCGATCGCCGATACGGTCATCATGCTCAGGAAAGAGGACCTCCTGCGCGCGACGGCCCGGTCCATCGAGATCGTGAAGTCGCGTGGACATGATTTCCAGATGGGGCGCCACTCCTTGCGGATCATCGACGGCAAGGGAATCGAGGTGTATCGGCGCGTCCAGGCACCGCGCGCGGCCAGCCGCGACCGGGCGGCGGCGTTCGATCCGGCCACGCGGGTGACCACCGGCGTCCCCGGGCTCGACGCGCTGGTCAACGGCGGCTACTTCCTTGGCAGCACGACGGTCATGGCAGGGATATCGGGCGTGGGCAAGACCGTCATGGGCCTGCAATATGTCGCCGAAGGCGCGCGCCTCGGCGAGCGCAGCCTGATGCTGTCGCTCGACGAGCAGGTGCCCCAGTTGTTGCGCGACGCGGCGAGCATCGGGATCGATCTTCAGAAAGAGCTCGATCGCGGCAGCGTCCTCATGCGATACGACACCCCGCAGGAGATCGACATCGATTACCACTTTCACACGATCGAGCGGCTGGTGGAGGAATTCAAGCCGAAGCGCGTCTTGATCGACAGCCTTTCCACTTACGGCGTGAATCTCGGTACGCAGGGCCGCCCGTTCCGTGATTTCTTCCATGCGCTGGTTGCGCTGATGAAGGAGCATCAGATCGCGGCCGTCTACAACCTCGAGAATCCGGAGATGCTCGGCATGTCCTCGATGATGGGGGTTTTCCACATGAGCTCTTTGGTCGACAACATCATTCTCATGAACTTCATTGAGATTGGGGACACTTTCCGGCGCGGGCTGACGGTGGGGAAGATGCGATCGAATCCGGTCATCCACACGACCCATGAATGCGAGGTGGTGAACGGCAAAGGCATGCGTGTGCTGCCGCGGCACCTGCCCGCTGCGGCGCCCGGCACGGCCTTCTCCAGCTATCTCGGGTTGATCTCCCGTTCACCGGAACGCCGGCCGCCGCAACCGCCAACGCCGCCGGTAAGACAAAAATAGGAAGCCGCGTGGACGCCAGCCTGTTCAACTCGGACCTCTGGAAACCGGCCCTGGACAAATTCGCGGAGGTAACCGGGTTGAGCGTCGAACTGTTCGGCGTCGGGGAGCGAATGGTCCTGGCCACCGTGCATCCCACGCCGCTCGTGAAGTTGTTCCAGAAGTACGGATTCGAGCCGGGTCTGTTCACCGAATGCGCGCGCCGCTGCCTGCTGCAAACCGGCGATCGGCCCGCTGTCACCGTCGCCGAAGCGCACGGTTTGACGGTGGTCGGCACCTCGCTGGTGCTCGACGGCGCGATCGTGGGCGCGGCGGTAGCCGGATACGCGTTCGCGGGGTTCTCCCAGGTAGCCGCGGTCCAGCGCTGGGCCAAGTCTGCTGGTGTGCCGTTCGATTCGCTGTGGAACATCGCGCGGCAGCTTCCGCCCGTGCCCGAACGGCGCCTGCTGCTGCACGGCGAGTTGCTTCAGGTCCTCGGCGACGCGCTGCTCCGGGAAAACCATCGGACCCGGCAGTACGAAGACGCGGTGGTGAAGCTGGAGGCGGCGATCGCGGCGAAGGACGAATTCCTTGCGGTGGTCTCGCACGAATTGCGCACGCCGCTTGCGCCGATACTCGGCTGGGCCAGCGTCCTGAAGAAAGACCAAAGCCCTGAGCAGGTGCGCCGGGCGGCCGACGTCATCGAGCGCAATGTCCTGCTGCAGACACGCATGGTAGACGATCTCCTGGATATGAACCTGACCGCGCGCGGCATGGTGAAGCTCGATCCCAGGATTCAGGATCTGGCGGCGTGCGTTCGTGCGGCCCTGGAGACGGTCGCCCGGGACATCGAAAAGAAGGCGATCCGCCTGGAGTTCGCCGACGCCGGCGAACCGTTGTTCGTCAATGCCGACAGCGGGCGGCTGCAGCAGGTTTTCCTGAACATCATTTCGAATGCGCTGAAGTTCACGCCCGACGGCGGCGCGATTCGCGTCGCGATCACCAGGGAATCCGGCAGTGCGAAGGTGGTCGTGGCAGATACGGGTGTGGGTATCGCGCCTGCGTTCCTGCCGTTCGTGTTCGACATTTTTCGCCAGCAGGATAGCGGCACCCGGCGCAAGTATCATGGCCTCGGCATCGGCCTTGCACTGGTGAAGAAGCTCACCGAGCTTCACAATGGATCGGTCAGCGTCACCAGCGCGGGCACCGGTCGCGGAACCGACGTGGCCGTGCGATTGCCCCTTGCGGCCACGCCGGATCTGCCTGACACGGAAAAGAGCGCAGCAGGACCTTCTGCAGCGACGCTTACCGGACTCTCCGTTCTCGTGGTCGACGACGTCGAGGATGCCCGCGAAACCCTGCGGTTCCTGCTCCAGCATCTCGGCGCGAAGGTATCGGTTGCCGGCAGCGGCCGCGAAGGGCTGGACATGGTTCGGGATGACGAGCCCGACGTGGTGCTATGCGACCTGCGGATGCCGCGGATGGATGGATTCGAGTTCATCCGCGAGTTACATAGCGCGGCCTCGCTGGCGCATCCCCCCGTGCTGGCGGTGACCGCACTGGCGAGTGACGCGGACCGCCAGCGCACTCGGGAGGCCGGTTTCGAGGGCCACATCAACAAGCCGTTTGACGAAGCCGCCATCGTCGCCGCGGTGGACGCAGCGCTCCATCCTCCCGCGGATTGTCGGCCACGCTGTAGAACCGGGCGCCGACGGGCGCAGATGACATGGGCAGCGCGCCAACGGAACGGGAATACGCTCGGGAAAAGGACGACACAACCCTCGTCATGGGCGTTCCGGGTTCGGGGACACCGCAGCGAATCCTGATCGCCGACGACAACCCGGACACCTTGTCCTTCATGCAAGCCGCGCTCGAAAAAGCGGGTTACGAAGTGCAGACCGCTCCAGAAGGCGCGCAGGCGCTCGCTCTGCTGGCAAAGCGCCGGGCCGACCTGCTCATCACTGATATCTTCATGCCGGGACACGATGGGATCGAGACGCTGCGCGACTGCAAGGCGCGCTTTCCGCAGACAAGGATCATCGTCATGTCGGCCGGCGGCGGTTCCGGCAGGCAGCTGGACTACCTGCCCGCCGCGGCCCTCATCGGAGCCAACGCGACGATGCGCATGCCCTTCAACGTGGACCAGCTCCTCGACACGGTGCGCGAGGTGTTGCAGCTTTAGGGTCGGCAGAATTGTTCCGTGGACCTCGAGTGAAAACAGACCTCGATAAAAAATCCCGTTCACCACGGAGAACACGGAGGGCACGGATTCCCTATCCGGCCATCTCCTCCAGCAGCTCGATTGTCTGCTTCCGCAGGTTCACTTCGACCCGGTGTTCCCGGCGATCGTCGACCAGCAGAATGGTCGGGACTGATTGCACCACGTCGTCCACGCTCACGGTCATCCCGGCTTCGGCGCCGAAGGTTTGGCGAATGGTGATGTGATAGGTAGTTTCCCGGTAGCGGTAGTGCAACTGGAACCCCTGCCAATCGGCCGGCAGGCAGGGTGCGAAATGCAACCGGTCCGCAGTCAATTCCAGGCCCAACAGCGATTCCATGATCAACCGGTACATCCAGCCGGCGGAACCGGTGTACCAGGTCCAGCCGCCGCGGCCGGTATGCGGCGCGACTGCATAGACATCGGCTGCGATGACGTAGGGTTCCACCTTGTAGACGGCGGTCCTCTCGGGCGACTCGCCGTGGTGCAACGGATTGATCATGCCGAACAGTTCCCACGCCCGCGCAGTGTCTCCCAGCGCGGCAAATGCCATCGCCGCCCATATCGCCGCGTGAGTGTACTGCCCGCCGTTCTCCCGCACGCCGGGCACGTAGCCGCGGATGTAGCCTGGATCCAGTCCGGATTTGTCGAACGGCGGGTCCAGTAGCTGGATCAGCGCGTGGTCCCGGCGCACCAGGCGCCGATCCAGCGCGTTCATCGCCAGCCGCGAGCGCCCGGGGGCGCCCACTCCGGAAAGCACCGACCAGCTTTGCGCGATGGAATCGATCTGGCATTCGGCGTTGCCCGACGAGCCCAGCGGTGTGCCGTCATCGAAGTAGGCGCGCCGATACCAACCACCATCCCAGCCATGCTCCTCGATATTCCGGCGCAGCCCGGCGGCCTCGTTCTCACAGCGTTCGGCGAAGGGTGCATCGTTTTCCCGGCGCGCGAGGCTGGCGAACTGCGTCAGCACCTGGTGAAGGAAAAAACCCAGCCACACGCTCTCGCCGCTGCCCTGCATGCCCACCAGGTTCATGCCGTCGTTCCAGTCACCGGACCCCATCAGCGGCAATCCGTGCGCGCCGAATTTCAGGCCCATGTGTACGGCCCGCACACAGTGCTGGTACAGGCTCGCGGCTTCCGCTGAGCGCATCGGCAGGTCGTAATACGAATCCTCCCCGGGGCTCACCGCGCGGCCTTCCAGAAAATGCACCTGCTCCTTCAGTATCGCGCTGTCCCCGGTGCAAAGGACGTAGCGGCAGGTTGCCAGCGGCAGCCACAGGTAGTCGTCCGAGCAGTGGGTGCGCACCCCGCGGCCGGAGGGCGGGTGCCACCAATGCTGTACATCCCCCTCGACGAACTGGCGGGACGCGCACAACAGCAAGTGCTCGCGCACCAGCTTCGGATTGGCGTGGAGCAGCGCCATGACATCCTGCAACTGATCGCGAAATCCAAAGGCACCGCCCGACTGATAGTAGCCGCTGCGCCCCCACAGGCGGCAGGCCATCGTCTGGTAGACCAGCCAGCCGTTGCACAGCACGTTGAGCGACTGGTCGGGTGTATCGACCTGCACGGCCCCAAGGGTGATTTTCCAGTAATGCCGTACCGCTTCGAGCGCCGCGCGTGCGGTACCGGATCTGCGCAGTCGCTGCACCAGGCGGCTGGCGTCGTCGCTGTTACGCCCGACGCCCATGCGAAAGATGATCTCCCGCGACGATCCGTCGGCGAGGTCGAACGGGATCTGAATCGCTGCGCAGGGATCCATCGCCGCGCCCACTCTTCCGGAAAGCCGCGCCCGGGCGAGGGCAGCCGGATTGCGCAGCGTGCCGTTGCGCCCGATGAATTCGGTGCGATCGCCGCTGATGGTCCGGGCCACATCGTCGACGTCGAAGAAGGCGACGCGCTCGGCGAACTCGGGGTTATAGGTGTTGCGCGCGAGCAGCGCACCGCTGTTGAGATCGATTTCGGAAACCACGTGCATGCTCGATTTCTGCCGCAGATCGCCCAGCACCCACTCCACATAGCCGGTCGCGGAGAGCCGGCGCGATCGGCCCGAGGCGTTACGCAACTTCAGGACCGCGAACTTGACCGGCAGATCGAGGGCCACGTATACCGTCAGCTCGGTACCGATGCCGTCCTCGTTGTGTTCGAAGACGCTGTAGCCGAATCCGTGCCGGGTGACGTAAGGGCCGGTTCCGCGGCAGGGTAGCGCAGACGGCGACCAGAAGTGCCCGGTTTCTTCGTCGCGCACGTAAAAGGCCTCGCCGCTGGCATCGCCGACGGCGTCGTTGTGCCAGGGGGTGAGGCGGTACTCGTGGGCATTCTCGTTCCAGGTATAGGCGGCACCGCTTTCGGAGATCACGCATCCGAAATGCGGATTCGCCAGTACGTTTACCCATGGTGCCGGTGTTTCCTTTTGGTGCGTTGTCGTGATCACGTACTCGCGCCCGTCGGCCGTAAAACCGCCGAGTCCGTTGAACAGGACCAGGTCGCGCCGCGGTGTTACGACAATGTGCGCCGGTTCGGCGCTGCGGGTGCGGGTCGCGGCAAAGCGCGGGATGGCCGGTTCGCCCGGCGGGCGCCGCAAGACCTGATCCGCAAGGGATCCGCGGCTGTCGGTGAAAACGGCGCGCGCTACCGACTGCAGCAGTATGCGGTCTTCCTCCGGAATCTGATCGGCGGATCGCACGAAGATTCCCCCGGGCCGGTCGATCACGTTTGTTTCCTGGTCCGCCGCGATCAGACCCATGATCTGTTCGTTGAGCAACTGGCGGTAGCCGCCGCGTTCTTCATTCCAGATCACCAGGTCCACCGCAAGTCCCTTCAGGCGCCAGTACGCATGGGCCTCGACCAGTTTGCGCACCAGTTCGATGTTGGCCGGGTCCTTCAACTGCACCAGCACGATGGGCAGATCCCCCGAAATCGCGTATCCCCATAAACCGGATTGCCCGCGCCTGTTCCTGGCGATGACGCTCGCTTCCGCGCGCAGCGAGGCATTGGCGTAGATGATCGAGCTGGCCAGGCGCCCGTAGAGTTGCGCGTCGGCCTCGGTGACATTGATCTGCCGCAGGGTAACCTGGCCGTGCGTCCAGGCCATCTCGAACGCTCGATCGGCGAGGCGCCTGTCCTGGTATTTCTCGGCCAACTGGAGGCAGGCGGCGCGGCTCTCGCCGATACCGGTGACCAGATCGAGCGTGGCAACCTGTTCCGGATCCAGGTCGATGCGGATCCGGATGGCGACGATGGGGTCAAGCACCGAGCCCTGGCTGCCCGAGAGCGCAGCGACATCGCGCAGCGCCTGCGGTTCGCTCACGCTGTTGCCGCGGCCGATGAAACGCGCCCGATCCGTTTCATATGAAACCTCCGCAGTGTTCACCCCGTGCGCCGCCATCAGATGCAGCATCCACGGCGCCGTCTCCTCGCGCGAGCGCGGCCGGCGCGTGCACAGGATGGCCTGCCGCTCAGCAACGATCTCGGTCTGCACGAACAGGTTGCTGAACGCCGGATGCAGGGCATCCGCGGAAGCCGGGGCGAGCACCACTTCGGCATAACTCGTCACGTCGATCGTCCTGCGCGTGCGGGATCGGTTGGTGATGCGTACCCGGCGCAGTTCGATGTCATCCTCCGGCGAAACCACGATCTCGGTATGCGTATCAAAGTCCGGGTCATGGCAGCGGAACTCCACCCGCTGCTCGGTGAAGACCGCCTCGTAGGTATCCGTGCGTTTCAGCGCCGGCTGAAAAGCGGATGACCAGACCTTGCCGCTGCTCACATCGCGCAGGTAACAGAACGTGCCCCACTGATCGCTGGTAACGTCCTCGCGCCAGCGTGTAACGTCGATGTCTTTCCAGCGGCTGTAACCGCCGCCGGCGCTGGAGACCATCACGTTGTAGCGGCCGTTGGACAGCAGTTGCACACCCGGTATCCCCGTGTCCGGCGTGCTGAAGACGCGCATCGGCATCTCCAGAGTCTCTGCGGCTGCCCGGGAAACCATGCGCTCCGGATGATTCGAATACAACGCATTGACTCTTGGTATCCGCTCCTGGAGCAGCAGCAGGGTCGCCTGGAACAGCGGTTCCGCCTCGAACCGCCGCTGCATCGGACGCTCCAGGACCAGGTAGGACAAAGCGAGCAGGCTCATGCCCTGGTGATGGGCCATGAACGACCGCACCACCGCGCTCGATTGCCCGCGACGCTGCCGTGCCGGCGTGTAGTCGATCGCTTCGAACAAGCCGTACTTCCCGATGAACCCCTCAGCCTCGAGTCGCTGCAGGTTCAGGCATGCTTCCTCGGGCGCCACCATCAGGGCCAGCGCCGAGGCGTAGGGCGCGATGACCAGATCCTCGGCCAGTCCGCGCTTGAGTCCCAGTCCCGGCACACCGAAGGCGCGGTATTGGTAATTGAGGTGAACGTCGACCGTGTTGTAGCCGGATTCCGACATGCCCCAGGGAACACCGCGCTGCCTCCCATACTCCATTTGTCTGGCCACCGCCGCCTTGCAGGTGTGGTCGAGCAGCGTGTTGTCGTAGGTCGGCATCACCAGGAGCGGCATCAGATACTCGAACATCGAACCGCTCCAGGACAGCAGAACCGGTTCTCCGCCGGTGCTGGTGAGCAGGCGCCCCAGGGCGAACCAGCTCTCCTGCGGCAGTTGCCCCTGCGCAATTCCGACGAAACTGCTCAATCGCGCTTCGGAGGCCAGCAAGTCGTAATAACTCGCGTCCGCCCGGCGCTCACTGACGTTGTAACCGATGGTCAGCAAATGACGCGTCTTGTCGCACAGGAAATCAACATCAGTTTGCGCGAGTTCGCCGGATTGCAGTGCCAGGCGCTCGATGGCCGCCATTCTTTCTCTGGCACGGGCGCTGCCTTCCGTGAGGTGGCGCCGCAGATCAGCAAGCCAGTCACGCTGCGCGGGCGTGGTCTGCGCGTCGAGCCGGCGCCCGATGCCCGGACACAGTTCCGCGTCCAGTCCTGCCAGTGCGCGCAGGGTCGGAATTCCGGCGCCGCCGGCGAACTTCTCCAGCCCGATCGGCGCCGCAGGCAGCGATAACCACGGGGCGAGGAACGTCAGTTCCTCCAGCGCGGCGCGGCATTGCCGGTCAAGCGCCTGAGCCCATCCGCTCGCTTCACTTTCGGGCGCAGCATCGTTATCGAAGTCGAGGCTGCCTGCGACCTGGGCCTCGAGCGCGGCGGCGGCGGTGGCGAGCCGGTCAAGAACCAACCGCGCCGCCACGAGCGTGTCCGGAGGGGCAGCCGACGCGGACTCCAGTTCCTTTCGAAACGCCGCCACCGGGCCCGCCGCGGCCTCGTCCGCCGAGTCCTCGAGGAGTCCAAACGTGTCGCCGACACCGTCCAACAGCCGTGCCGGCAGTATTCTGTCATCGGCGAGCGCAACCAGGCCCGCACGCAAGGTCAGCAGATAGCCGGCGAGGTTCCCGCTGTCCACCGTCGAGATGTACAACGGAGGCAGCAACTGCAGGGTCTGCGTGTCGTACCAGTTGTAGAAGTGCCCCCGGTACCGCTCCATTGCGTCCATCGTGCGCAAGGTGTTCGCCGTGCGCTCGAGGAGCTGTCCGGCCGGAATGTAGCCGAAGTCATACGCGGACAGAGTCGCCAGCAGAGACCAGACCGATGTTGGTCGGCGACGTGCGATGCGCGACCGATGCCACGCGATACTCCTGATAGTTGTCAGGCGGCAGCCAATGATCTTCCGGGCCGACGAAGGTTTCGAAGAACGCCCAGGTGCGGCGCGACAGCGCGCGCAGGAAGAGGGTTTGCTCCGACGTCAGGATTGCTTTGCGGCGAGCGAGCGGGCGGCTGATCCACCACGCGATGGCAGGGGAGGCTAGCCACAGGAGCAGTACCGGTGCCGCCACAGTCAGCGCTGCCGGGTTCGTGGCCGCCAGATGGATCGCGCCCGCAATGGCGACGCCGGGGGCGACCCACATCGACCGGAAACAGGCGGCGAGGTCGCTGCAGCCATGCTTGGCGAACTCGCGATCGACCTCGCTCGACGGATTCCATTCGAGCAGGCGTTTGCGCGTGACCAGCATCCGCCAGGCCGTACGCGCGATGGCATCCAGACTGACAAACGCCTCGTACGGGAGACACGCGATCTCGAACGCGACCCGCAAGAAGTGCCGGGAAGCCGAGCGTGCGACGGCCGCGAGGTGCTGCCTGAGCAACACCTCGACCGGCTTGCGCAGCATATCGATGATCGAAGCACACAAGGAGGGAACCAGCATGATGACGATCACTGAAAGGGTCCAGAACCAGGCCGGCGACAGGACTGTCCATCCCAGCAGCAACAGCAGCGTCAGCGCCGCAGGGACAAGACTGCGCCGCAGGTTGTCGATCAGCTTCCACTGCGACAACTCCGAAAGCGGATTCGCTTGACGTTGCGCGCCGTCCCCGGCGCAGCCGCCGGGTACGCGCCGCAGCAGCCACGGCGCAAGCTGCCAGTCGCCGCGAATCCAGCGGTGACGGCGGCTCACCTCCGCGCTGTAGCGGGACGGGTAGTCCTCGTAGAGCTCCACATCGCTCAACAGCCCCGACCGCGCGTAACAGCCTTCCAGAAGATCATGGCTGAGAATCCGATTCTCCGGGAAGCGCCCACCAAGCGCCTGCTCGAACGCATCGACGTCGTAGATCCCCTTGCCGATGAACGAGCCTTCGCCGAACACGTCCTGGTAGACATCCGAGACGGCACGCGTGTACGGGTCGATGCCCGGCTCGCCCCCGTAGCAGCCGCGCATAACGCGAGCGGTTTGCCCCGGGCAGACTGACCGCCACGCGCGGCTGCAGGATGCCGTAGCCGTCCGTCACGGACCGGCTGGCGGCGTCGTAACGCGGGCGGTTCAGCGGATGCGCCATGGTGCCGACCAGCTTGCGTGCCGAGTCGCGCGGCAGTTGCGTATCGGTGTCCAGCGTGATCACGTAACGGACGCCGGACAGGACGGCGATCCGGCCTACGATGCGCAGGAATGGAACGACCGCGCCGCCACGCAGCAACGCGTTCAGCTCGCCCAGTTTGCCGCGCTTGCGCTCATAGCCCATCCAGACCCGCTCGCGCGGATTCCAGCGGCGCGCACGATGAAACAGGAAGAAGACGTCGTCGTTGCCAGCGCTTCCGGTACCGCGGTATTTTTCGTTCAGTTCGGCGATGCGCTGTCCCGGCCAATTGCAGCAGCGGCTCGTCCTGCGGCAGTGTTTCCTCGTGTGCGTCCGCAAAGTCCGTAAGCAGGCCGAAATGCAACTGGTCGTCCCGATTGGCCAGGAAGCGGACTTCCAGCGCCTCGACCAGGTCCTCGACGTTCTGCGCGCTGTAGATGAGCGTCGGGATCACGACCAGAGTCCGGGATCCGGGCGCAATGCCTTTGGAAAAATCCATTCGCGGCAGCAGGCGCGGCGTCGCCAGCACCGTCGCCAGCCAGTTCACCAGCGCTATGGCCAGCTGACTGGCGCCGAGCAACGCCACGATGCCGCACAGCACTAGCAGCCAGTCCCGCGCGCCGCTGCCATGGGCCTGCGCGAGCAGTCCGCCCGTGAATGCCGCCGTCATCAGGGCAATCGGCCCGAAATACGTGTAGCGGCCATTAATGCGCTGCAAAGCCAGGGAAACAGGAACCCGCATGCGGGTAACCGCTTCCAGTTGGGGCAGGCCCTTGTCGACGAGGTAGTAACCGACATGTGCCACACGATCGTCGGCTTCGTTGCGCGCCGCGGCCTCGCGCGCCAGTTGCAGGCAGTGGCGCGCCACCTGTTCCTCGGCGAGCCCGCTGCGCCTGGCGATTCTCTCCAGCACGTGTCGATAACGATCGCGGGTGGAAAAATCCATGCGGCCGTATACGCCTCCGGGGTCCTCGCGCAGGGTACGTTCGGCGACGCTCATGGTCTCGACGAATGTGTGCCAGTCGGTCGCGGCCAACAGGCGCAGACTGCCGATGCTGTTGCTGATGGAGACCTGGTCAGCGGACTGCTGCTGGTTTTCCGCCTGCACCAGTTGGGCGATGGACAGGCCGAGTTCGGAGAGCCGCTGTTCGATCCAGTTGAGCGGCAACGCCATGGCCGCGCTCTGACCTTGCAGCTTGCGCGCCAGTTCCGCCACGAAGGAACTGCTCATGGGCGGGTTGGACCGCGCCATGTCCGCCACCACCAGGATCAGGCTTTTCGGGTCATTTTGGGTTGCCTCGGTCATCTGGCCCGCCCAGAAAACGGCCAGATCCCGGCCCGTGCAATGGGCGATGACGCGAGTTCCCACGCGCCGGAGATTCTCGATCAGCGCCAGACGCAGCATGATTGGAACGCCCCAGAGTTCGCCCAGGGTCAGATTGGCGACGGTCTGGTAAGCCGCGATGAAACGGCCGAAACTCTCCGGACCCACCTGCCCGTCACCGTGCGAAATGGTCTCGAGCGCGATGTCGTAGACCCGTGGAAGCCCGGCCGACGGCCCGTTGCCCAGACGCGGCAGCTCGCGGCTGTAATCCTTGGGCAGATGTCTTCTGGCGGTGCGTATCTGCTCTTCGATCAGGTGGAAGTTGTCAAGCAGCCATTCACCGGCAGGCGTGCCGGAGCGGTTGTCCGTGATCGCCGCGGTCAGCAGATCGAAGGCTTTTAACAGCACGCCTTCGTTCTCCGCGAGGCGCGTGAGCAGCAGGTCACGGGCCCGTTTTGCCCCCAGCGAGTGCGAGGCCGCCAGCGCCTTGCCGTGCTGTTCCATCTGATCGGCGCCATACAGTTCCGACCGCAGTGGCTGCTCGTCGCCGGCGGATTCTTCTGCCGATGCGACTCCGCGCAGCCACACCAGAAAGTGCGCCAGCGACTCACCGATCAACGTGCCGCTCACCTTCAAATTGAAGATTTCCTTTCATCTTCGGAGCACGCCAGGAGTCTTTTGTCCCCGCGGCAAAACGCACGCACCGGCCAGTCGCTTCCATGCCGGCGTGAGCAGGACGACAAAGACAAAATGCCCCTGCCGGTCAGGATGTTGGCGCTGCACCGCATGATCGATCTCATTCGCAATGAATCCTCAAGGCGTGGCGCGCTTTCATGGCAATCAGCGTATCGACGCCGCTTTGGCCGATACCGGGTTCTGGCAGGATTTTCGTCTGCCGGCATGGCCAGTTGCCGGACTTGCAGCGGCTCAGCCGACACGGAACGAAAGTTTTCCGCCGGCAGCCGTTCAACCTGCGACGAGAGCCGGCAAAGCATGAAGTACAAGTCTCTCGCCGTATGTACGTTGCCGCACGGAGAAATCCGAAGGGCATATAGATAATTGCCGCACCGGTCGATGGCGCTGGCCCGGCAATTGCCAAAAGTCCGCGACGCAGCGGCGGGTTCCAGACTCCGGTCTGTCATGTTCGCAACTGTTCAGGAATAACCTGGCATGAGCATCAGTCCCGTACACGACCGTGTGATCGTCAAGAGCGTGGAGGAACAGTGTACCGCCTCCGGCATCGTGATTGCCGATACCGTCGCCGGGAAATCCGATCAGCGCGAGGTCATGGCGATCATCCTCAAGGATCGCAATGTCGGGCCGTTGGACGTGAGGGTGGGCGAATGGCGCCGGGTTCCGCTCCAGTACAGCACTCAGCCCGCCTGAGTTGGAGTTCCCTCTCCGACAGATTGCCGCTCAATTCAACTTCTCTCATTTGGAGCACGGCCATGAATCAACTTGCCAGTAAAGACTTGCGTCCCGCCGGATCAATTCCGAAGAAGCATCAACTGCCGCGCTTGAAGTATGACTATGCTGCGCTCGAACCCCACATCAACTCACGCACCATGATGCTGCATCACGACAAGCACCATGGATCGTACGTGGAAAAGCTGAATGCGGCGCTGGAGAAGTTTCCGGACTTTCGGGATACCCCGGCGTTGTGGCTGCTGCGCAACCTGGACAAAGTGCCGCACGAAATCCGGACCGCGGTTCACCACAACGCGGGAGGCCACGTCAATCACAGCATGTTCTGGCAGGCCATGAAGCCCGGTGCGGCCGGCGAACCCACGGGACCGCTTCGCGAGGCGATCAATCGCGACTTCGGCAGTGTCTCGGTGTTCAAGACCAAATTCGAGGAGGCCGGCGCCAGCCTGTTCGGGTCAGGATGGGTATGGCTGGCGCGAACCCGGCAGGATGGCGGCAAGCTCGAGGTGATCACCACTTCAGGCCACGACCATCCGATGATGCAGGATCGCTTCCCGCTGTTGCTCAATGACGTCTGGGAACACGCGTACTACCTGCAATATGAAAGTCGCCGCCCTGAGTACCTCAAAGCCTGGTGGTCGGTTGTCGACTGGGAAGAGGCAGCACGCCGCTTCGATTTCTCCGACAACTCTGCGGAGGAACTTTGGGAGGCGGAGGGAGGACATCTCCTGGCGACAAAGAAAAAGCGATAACGCTGTCGATGCTGCCGCGTGGATTCCCGTAATTGGTTGGGGAAGCTCTAATCAAGCTCCGCGACCCGCGTTGCGCCAAGCACGGCTAACCTGTCAGGCACGCCGGAGCGCGGCGCCCGCGCTCCGCAGGGAGCGACCCCGTCCTTCCCTGCGACTCGCGATATATCAGTGCACGCCAATTCGATAGCCGTTCTTGCCGGCGCGTTTTGCCTCGTACAGGGCCATGTCCGCCGACTTCATCAGCGATTCCACGTCCTCTCCGTGCGCGGGGTAGATACCGATGCCTGCGCTGGTGGTCATGCAAACGGCCTGCCCCTCGATATCATAGGGTTGCGACACGGCGTCGATGACTTTCATCGCCATGGTCGCCGCATCGCCGGCGCTGCGAATGTGCGGCAGCGCTATGACAAACTCGTCGCCGCCCAGGCGGGCCACCGTATCCTCTTCGCGCACCGTATTTGTCAGGCGCCCGGCGACGGTTTTCAGCAGCGCGTCTCCGGCACCGTGCCCCAGCGTGTCGTTGACCTGTTTGAATCCGTCAAGATCCAGATACATCACCGCCATGAAACCCTTGCTTCTGCGCACCTGGGCCAGCGCCGTCATGATTCTGTCCACGACCAGGCGCCTGTTCGCAAGCCCGGTCAATGGGTCCCGCAGCGCCAGGGACTCGAGCATCCTGCTGTTACCGCGTTCCGTCTCGTGGAGCAGGCGGACTTCCAGCATGTTGTGAACCCGCATCAGCACTTCGTCAACATCGAACGGTTTGCTGATGAAATCCCTGGCCCCGGCATGCAGCGCGCGTAACTTGTGATCAGGATGCGCGGTAATGGCCAGTACCGGCACATAGCTCTGTGCTTCCAGTTCGATCTTGTTCAGGCCGTCCATGACCTGGAACCCGTCCATCTCGGGCATGAGAAGGTCAAGCAGGATCACCGAATAGCGGTTCTTGCGGTGCAGATCGCAAACTTCATGCGGATTGCTCGTGGAATCGATGCAGGTGTAACCAGCGCCACGCAGAATGACTTCCAGCAACTCGATGTTATCTGCCTGATCGTCAACGATGACAATAGGGGCGTTCAGGATGTCGGATGACGTAACCATATGCGTCGTCAGGCAGTAACTTGTCCATTGTCGCGCAGCGTGAATTTTCCCTGTGGAATCATTGCTTCCTCCAGTATTCCAGACCATCGGAAGCGATCTTCGTTCCGCAAGCCAGCGGGCATTCTATCCGACCGGCATTCCCGCTTTGAGAGTGATTTGCCTTCCTTCAGGGAGCCGAATGGATTACTCGCTGGTTTACCCGCCCCTAGGTCGGTAGCGGGTGAAGTCCTGATCTTGCTGTAAAAAGAGATGTGCCATGCATCCTTCGGTTCCAACGTTGCAGCCGGCGCTTGAATCGACATCCGGATGGAGCATCCCACCCAGGCTTCCACAGTAAGAGCAGGACTTGCCCTTCTTATGTGCGCCACCGAACACAACGCGCTGCCGTGTTCCGGGGTTATGTCCGAAAACGCACAGAACCGCATGCATTTTTTCCTGTTATGTGCGAAAGCGCACAGAAAGTCCTGCGACGGAAGGGGATATTCACCTTCACGACGCTCGGGGCCAAGAACCCCGGTGGCGTACACAGGGATCCGCGGCCGCAATGAATCCGCCGCACGACGATCCGTTTCGGCATTTCATGATCGGGAGAAACACATGAACAAATATGGAAGCTTTTCCAAGCCACTGATGTGGTTTATGGCATTACTGATGGCCGCTTTTGTGGCCGGATGCGGCGGCGGAGACGATGGCGCGGCCGCCCCAAGCGCAGCGGGGGCAGTCTGCTCGGGAACAGCAGCGGATTGCGTGCCCCTTCTAACGGCCGGCGATTTCGTGATCCTCGCAGAATCAACAATAACAAGCGTTCCGCCTTCCGCGATTACCGGGAATGTTGGCTTGGAGGCGGGTGCATCCATTACTGGCTTAACATGCCCGGAAGTGAGCCTTGGAAAAGTAATTAACAGCGATGCTGGGTTTGCTGATGCTTCATGTGTGACGCAGGACGGTCCTCGGTTAACCCAAGCTGAAACCGACAGAGGTCTCGCGTTCGCCAATGCCGCCAGTACCGTTGCACATCCGGTCACTAGCAGTAACCCGACTGGCCCGACTATTACCGCTGGTGTCTACGATTTTACCGGCGACGTTGTAATACCCACGGATATCACGCTCTCGGGCAGCCCAACGGATGTCTGGATCTTCCAGATTCCGGGAGATCTTGCCCTGACCACCGGGAATGTGCTCCTGACAGGCGGCGCACTGCCCCAGAACGTGTTCTGGCGGGCGACTGGTACTGTGTCCATTGGCGCAGGCCGGCAATTTCCGGGAATAGTGATGGCTAACAGTACTATCGACCTGGGGGGTGGCGCAGCGGTGAACGGCAGACTGTATTCGTTGACCGCCGTCACTCTCACTGCCGGTTCGAACACGGTCTTGCGACCGTAAGGCATGAAGGCTGAACAGGTCAGATAGCAATACTGTATAGCCCTTCCTGCAGCAAAATGAAAAAGGACCCGAATCGGGTCCTTTTTCTTGCGCAGTCCTTTGCCCGCGCACGAAAGGTTTGATAGTTCCCGCCGGTCAGCGGCCGGAGCGCCTTGCCTTTCGCCTCGCATAGAGATCCATCAGAGGGGTCACGGAGATGCCGTGAACAACGATGAGGACGGTCAGCGCTTTGACGGCGGTTCGTTCCGGCATTATGTGCGTAACCGCACGGAACGCCTCTCAAAGGAGGGGGATAGTCGCCATTACGACGCTCGGGGCCAAGAACCCCGTTGCCTTATTCAGGGATCCGCGGCCGCAGTGAATCAACCACACACCGATGTCTTCGGGATCCCGTGATCAAGAGGAACACATGAACAGATTCGGACGCCAATTCAAGCCGCTGATGTGGTTCATGGCATTGCTGCTGGCCGCTATTGTGGCCGCATGCGGCGGCGCAGGAGGTGATGGCGGGACCGACCCGGGCCAACCTACCGCTCCAGGCGCAGGCACAGGCGTAGGCGGCGCGGGCCGGGGCCCGGCACCCTTGGATCTTCAAACGGCCGGCGATTTTGTGATCCTGGCGCAAACAGCGATTACAAACGTTCAGACTTCCGAGGTTGCCGGGGATGTAGGCTTGAACCTGGCGAGTGGCATCTTCATAGACCTGACATGTGCGGAAGTGGCAGTGCCCGGGGTCATGCACACCTTCGATACTGCGGGTCCTCTTCCATGCAGCGTGAAGAACGTTGCTCGATTAACCAACGCGGCAAATGACGCAATAGACGCGTGGACCGATGGCGTCGGACGAGTGCCCGATTACACTGAACTTTGGGCCGGAAACATCGGCGGGCGCAATCTAGGCCCCGCCACTTATAAATGGAGCACCAGCGTTCAAGTAACGGCCAATCTCACGCTCACAGGTGGCCCGAACGATGTCTGGATCTTCCTGATAGACAATGACCTCATCGTAAGTTCTGGGGTGCAGATCATCCTGGCCGGAGGCGCACTGCCACAGAATGTCTACTGGCTGACTGTGATTGATGCCGTGGAACTGGGAGCCAACTCGCAATTCAAGGGTGTGATACTGGCTGAAACAGAGATCGTCATGAGGACCGGGGCATCAATAGACGGCAGACTGCTGGCAACGAATGCGGTCAATCTCAATGCGAACAGGGTGACGCAGCCCAATCCGTAAGACATACGGTAACAACCCTTCCCGCAGCAAATGAGAAATTCGATTCTTTCGAGGGACCCGGCGAGATAACTGGCGATATCGGCGCGCCTGACCAACGCATTGTGACTGCCGCCATCGCACGGGCAGACGGCCACGCTGATACTTGCCGTCATCGCAATACGCTGGTCGTCGGCGATACAAGACTACAAGACCTGGCCAGATGAGTACGGAGCTTATGTGCCACCTCGGCTGCACCTTTCTCACCGTCGACCTCCGGCTGCAGGATCACGAACTCGTCTACGCCATAGCGACAGGCCGTGTCCGCGCCCCGGACGCAGTAGAGCAGGCGTGCCGCCGCGCCGTGATTGCGCAACAGGACACAGGATCAGGCTACAGCCAGTACGCGCCGATCCGCGCCATCTGCTCCTTGAACCGCAGCATCCACGACCGGTGCCGCCATTTATCGAGTGTGATCTCTTCGGACTCGGTCAGGTCCTGGGCAAACATGGTCTCCATCTGCGCCGCGAAGCCCCGGCCCAGAACCACGGCATTGATTTCGTCGTTATGCAGGAAGCTGCGCCAGTCCAGGTTGGTCGAGCCGATGGTGGACCAGACCCCGTCTATGCACGCAGTCTTGGCATGCATCACCGCGCCGCGCCGCTCGTAGATCTTGACGCCGCCTCGCAGCAGTTCCGTGTAATACGAACGGCCGAGATTGAAGATCGGCCAGGAGTCGGAGTGGCTCGGCAGAACCAGCTTGACCTCGACGCCGCGCCGCGCGGCGTCGGTGAGGGCCTTGAGCAATTGCGGATCGGGCGCGAAATAGGCAATCGTGAGATGCACTTCCCGTTCCGCATGGCTGATTGCCGACATCAGTGTCAGATAGATCAGGCTGTCGGGGTCGTCCGGCGTGCTGCCGATGGCGCGCACGATCTCGTCGCCCTGAGCCTTCAACGCGGGAAAGTAGTTCTTCGACGCCAGCGGCTCGCCCTTCTGCCGGGCCCAGGTGTCCATGAACAGTTTCTGGAATTCGGCGACCACCGGCCCTTCGATCCGGATGTGCGTGTCGCGCCATCCGGCGGCCGCATCGGGGGCCTGGTCGCCTTTCTTCCCGGCGCGCTTGCCCGAAGGCGCGCTCGAGTAGGTGTCGCTGATATTGATTCCACCGGTGAATGCGATGCGGCCATCGATCACCAACTGCCGGCGGTGATCACGGTTGTTGAGCAGCCATGACTTCTTGTTGCCGGCCAGCGGATTCACCGGATTGAATTCGAGCACCTGGATGCCGCCGTCTCGCAGACGGTCAGAAAAAGACTTCGGCGTCATGAGGCCGCCGACGCTGTCGTAGATCACGTTGACCTGAACGCCGGCGGCCTGCCGTTCCAGCAGCAGATCGGAGAACTGGTTGCCGGCTTCGTCGTCATTGAAGATGTAGGTTTCCAGGTTGATGTGGTCCTTGGCCCCGCGGATGGCCGCGAACATCGCCCGGTAGGTTGCCGGGCCGTTTTGCAGCAGGGTCAGTTTGTTACCCAGCACCAGCGGGCTATCAGCATTGACGGCCTGCTCGTATGCCAGATGTTTCTGCAGCACATCGGAGGCGCCTTCATTGCCCTCGAGCTTGGCGAGAATTGCGTCGCTTCGTGCCGCCGAGACCGGGCCCTGCGCGCCCTCGAACTCTACCTGTTGAGCGTGCGGGACGGCCCTGTCGCGCTCTGCATTGGGCAGAGTCGCACAGCCTTGCATGCCCATCAGTGCGGCTGTGACCAGGGCAACGTGCCCCAGTCTGAATCCGGCCGCACCCGCAAGAAGCCCGCTCAGGTGGCGCCGTGGGCCCGAAGCAGTACGGATCTCAACCACCATTGACCCGGTGCACGCGTCACCTCCGCGAGGTGACCGTATTCGCGATGCTGACGTCGACGCGGGGGTTCTGCTGGCGACCCATAGGCACATCGCCCCGTTCTGCCGCTGGTCCGGAGAGTTGAGGACGGCGCGTCAAGGTAGTTGTCGCCCACTTCATGATTGGCGGATGACCGAATCGCACTCCACCGTTGTTAATCGTTGCTTCAATTATCGCCATCCACGCGCCACGCGCTTTGCGCTAGCGCACCTACGCGGAACGGCTTCACGCAGCGATGTGGACTTGTCCGTTTACAGCCCACAATCGAATCCGAAAACCCGTTCGTCAGCGACCCTATCGCGCTTGAGTCGTTGTTTGGACCTCAACGCTGGGGTCTGGTTGACCGAACTCCTGGCGGTACTGCACATCGGAGAGCAGGCGCCGCAATTCCTTCTTGACCACGGCGTAGCACTCGCACGCGCCGGCCTCCAGTCCGGACCGATCAAGCAACGCGATGTGGCCACGGCGGTAGCGAATAAATCCGGCTTTCTGCAATTTCCCGGCAGCCTCCGTGATTCCTTCGCGGCGTACGCCGAGCATGCTGGCGACCAATTCCTGCGTTACGATCACCTCATGCGAGGGGACTCGATCGCTGGTCAGCAACAGCCAGCGGCACAACTGCTGCTCCACCGAATGATGCCGATTGCAGACCGCGGTCTGGGTCATCTGTGTAATCAGTGCCTGGGTGTAGCGCAGCAACAATCCCTGCATCAAGCCGGCGCGATTGAATGCCTGCTTCAGCAGGCGGCCCTCCAGCCGGTAAGCGTGGCCCGCGATCTGCACCACGGCCGAGCTTGGCGTGGTATCCCCTCCCATGAACAGCGAAATGCCGACCACGCCTTCATTGCCCACCCCCGCGTATTCGGCCGATGCGCCGGACTCCATGACATAGTGCAGCGACACGACGGCGGTGGTGGGGAAATAGGCGTGCTGCAGCTGTCCGCCGGGTTCGTAGAGCATTTCACCGAGCGGCATCGGGACCAGTTCCAGATGCGCAGCCAGGGCCTCGAATTCCGCCGCGGGCAGGGCGGCGAGAAGATGGTTCTGATTCGGATTATGGGGTGATGACATGGCCAACCGTCGGGATCTTGCGTTCTATTTTTTTGCGGTGAGTTCCACGCCGATTCCGCGGTAACCGATGTAGCGGCTGGACTGGCTGAACATCGGCTCCCCGCTTACCTGAAACTTCTGTTGCGAGCCATCGGCATTGACGCGGCTGAAGACGAAATCCAGGAATGGCTGCCGGGCTGCAATGGTTGCCTGCAATTTCTCCCGCTCCGCCTCATTCCAGCCTGCCGCCTGAACACCGTTTGGTTCTCCCACCAGGGCGTCGACCCGGATTCCGAGCATCTCCAGGACCGGGCCGGAAACCTTGGTGAAGCTCCCGTTCTGGTCCTGCTCCCAGTACCAGTCGGACGCCAGTTCGGTCAGGCTGCGATAGCGGGCTTCGCTTTCGCGCAGCTCGGCGGTACGTTCCCGTACCGTCTGTTCCAGCACCAGGGTGTAATTTTCGAGTTTCTTGTACAGCAGCCGCACTTCCAGCATGTTGCGGATGCGCGTCCTGACTTCGACCAGATCGAACGGCTTGCTCACGAAATCCTTTGCGCCGGCCTGCAACGCGCGCAGCTTGTGGCCAGGTTGGGCGGTGAGCACGAGCACCGGAAGGTAGGCGTCCGCATCGTTGGTCTTGAGGGCTTCGATCACCTGGAACCCGTCCATGCCGGGCATCTGCAGGTCGAGCAGGATCAGGTCGTAGCGATTCTTGCGATGCAGCGCGCAGACCTCGTGCGGATCCATGGTCGAGGCAACGCAGGCGTAGCCGTCGTCGCGCAGCAATTGCTCGAGCAGACTGACATTGGCCTCCTGATCGTCAACGATCAGAATGCTGGCGTTGAGAATGTCGCGTGCACTAACCATCATGCTTTTTCCCCTTTATCTACTCGGGCCGATTGCGTTTCCGCAAATTTCAGCGCCACGTCGAGCGTATCCATGAACTCGTTGATCTTGATAGGTTTGGTGAGATAACGGAAGAATCCTGCCGACAGGCCTTTCTCGATATCGCGGGGTATTGCATTGGCACTGAGCGCAACCACCGGGATGTGCGCTGTTGCCGGGTCTGCGCGCAGGATTTTCATTGCCTGGATCCCGCTGATGCCAGGCAGATTGATGTCCATCAGGATGACATCCGGCCGGGAGGCGTGCGCAATCTCGAGGCCGCGGCTACCGTCCCTCGCACTCAGCAAGCGGATATCAGGCCGGCGCGCGATCAATTCCTCGACCAGTATCAGATTGGCCGGGTTGTCCTCGACATAGAGCAGGGTGCGCAACTGCGCGTTGGCTTGAACTTGCGCTTGGGCGACTGCCGTGGGTTTGGCTGCGGCTGCGACAGGTTGTGGTTCAGCCGCCAGGTTCAGTTCGATCCAGAACACACTGCCCACCCCGACCGTGCTTTCCACGCCGATCTCGCCCTTCATCAATTCGACCAGCCGCTTGCTCACCATCAGGCCGATGCCTGTGCCTTCCTCGATGCCGGCCTCTTTTCCGAGACGATTGAACGGCTGGAAAAGGCGCGTCAGTTCATCCACAGTCAATCCTTCTCCGGTGTCCTTGACACAAATGCGAATGCGTCCCGGGTTGCTCGCGTTGCAGTCCACGACGACCGTTCCGCCCACCTTGTTGTATTTGACCGCGTTGGAAAGAAGGTTGATGAGAACCTGCTTCACCCGGGTCCGGTCGGCTTTGACAAAGTACGGGATTTCGAACCGGGGAAAGGTCATGCGGATGTCGCGCTTTTGCGCCTGGGGTTCGATCATGGCCTGGCATTCGCGCATGACTTCGGTGAGCAATATCGGCTCCATCGACACCGGAAGCTTCCCGGACTCGATCTGCGCGAGATCGAGGATTTCGTTGATCAGTTCCAACAGGTACCACCCCGCCTTGAGAATCTGATCGATGCTGCGCTTCTGGGAGGGCGTTGGCAGAGGCGAACCGGACTCCATGAGCTGGGCAAAACCGAGGATCGCGCTGAGCGGCGTGCGCAATTCATGGCTCATGCTGGACAGGAAATCCGATTTGGCGAGGTTGGCTTTCTCCGCGGCGGCCATGGCCTGGTTGAGTTCCACTTCGACCTGCTTGCGCACGGAATTATCGGTGCCGATCAACAGATAACCGATGATTTCGCCGTAATCATCGCGCAGCGCCGTGATCGACACGATGGCCGGAAAGCGGCTGCCGTCCTTGCAGATATAGGTCAATTCATAGACGTCCTCGATCCCGCGCGAAGCTTTGAAAGCCAATGCCTCGAAGCCCGGCGCAATTGTGGTTGCGAGCTCGAGGCTCAGTGCCCGGGCGCGCGCCGTCACCTCCTGCGGATCATGAATATCGCTCGGGCTTATCCTGTTCACGACTTCGGCAGCCGTGTAGCCCAGCATGCGCTCGGCGCCGACATTGAATAACTGGATGATGCCTTTTTCGTCGGTGGCGATAATCGAGAAATTGGGGCTGGTGAGGATCGCATTCTGCAAGGCCCCCGCTTTAAGCAATGCGTTCTGGCGCCGCACCTCGATGATGCCGTCCGCCTTGCCGGCATCCTCGGCAAGGGTCAAACCGTTTCCTGCTTTGTACATGGCCAATTTCCGGGAAAGGCGTACACGAATCCGAAGGGGAAACTGAGCTTGCCGGACCGGCAACAGAAGATTGCGGCCTCGCACAGTCGAAAAGACAGCGGCGCCCCTCCCGGCGCGGGTGGATGATCACAGTATTGCCGACAACCGTCTGTTCGCTAGCGAACATAAGCCGGTCTCGGCGGCTCCAATGGCGTGTGTGACAAGCCCACTGACGCGGGTTGGTTTCACGCGCTTTGCGGCACAGCTCCTGACGGGCACGCAGTCGCGAACCGGGTACCGCTATCAAACAAGCCGCTTGCCCCAAAGGCACACGATGTACTATGTCGCACATAAGGGGTACGATTATTTTGATAAGAGTTTAAATCACCCTTATGCTTCGCTCTGAGGAAGGTTTTATGCTTATGGTTACGAACCCTTCTTTGTCCGCAAAGCAATCGCCCCTTCAAAACCATCTTCTCGCTGGACTGCCGGCAGCGGACTACGAGCGCCTGCTGCCCCAACTGGAACTGGTGCCCTTGCCTCTTGGCTGGGCGCTCTACGAATCCGGCAGTGAACAGGGCTATGTGTATTTCCCCACCGACAGCATCGTCTCGCTGCTCTACGTCATGCTGGACGGGTCCTCGGCGGAGATCGCCGTCGCAGGCAACGAGGGCGTGGTGGGCATCGCCCTTTTCATGGGCGGGGAGACCACCCCGAGCCGCGCCGTGGTGCAGAGCGCCGGCTACGCCTACCGGCTCAGGGCCAGCGTGCTGAAAGCAGAATTCGATCGCGGCGGCCCGCTGCAGCATCTGCTGCTGCGCTACACCCAGGCGCTGCTCACGCAGATGGCGCAGACCGCGGTGTGCAACCGCCACCATTCGGTCGAGCAGCAGTTGTGCCGCTGGCTGCTCCTGAGCCTGGACCGGCTGCCCTCGAACGAGCTGACCATGACCCAGGAGCTCATTGCCAACATGCTGGGGGTGCGCCGCGAGGGCGTGACCGAGGCCGCCGGCAAGCTGCAGGCGGCGGGGTTGATCCATTACAGCCGCGGCAGGATCACCGTGCTCGACCGCCCGAATCTGGAAGCCCGGGTGTGCGAGTGTTATGCGGTGGTCAAACGCGAATGCGATCGCCTGCTTCCGGAACACTCCTCGATCTAGCATCGCCATCAGGGGCACCCTGCCGGGAAGGCTCGCAGCACCGTAAGGAACAGCCGGCCACCGGCCGGCAATAAGAGCGTTCAACGCAAAGGCCGCAATGGTACGCAAAGGAGAATGAAAATCAGGCAACCGCCTCAGGCAACCGCCTGAGCGTCCTCCAGTTTCGCATGACCACTGCAGGACTGCAGTACTCGGGAAAGCAAGCGCTATATCAAAACTTTTTCAAATTTGGCAAGCGCTGGAGGATTGGCGGCGCCTTCGCCGTCGTGCACAGCCGGACCTACAACGAGGTCGATGCCTTCGGCTTCTACATCTGCATTCCATTCGGGCAGCCGGGGCGCCAAGACTGTCAGAAACGATAGCCGGCATTGGCGGGATCGAAGTCGGCATCTTCGAGCCGCGTGTCGAGATCGAGGTCCTCGTATCCGTAGTTCTCCACTAACTGGTCATCCCGGTCGTAAATCCGGATCCTGATCAGGATCTTGCTCTCGACATCCTGATTGATGACCAGCCGGCGGCCACCATGGCCCCATGCTTCCTCGTTGTGGAAAACAATTTCCAGTACCTGCGTTCTCCTGCCGTACACGGATTCTTCCCCCTGTTCAGAGAACCCGAGTTCGCCCGCTTTGATCGCCGTGCGCACGCTTGCCGCAACGCCTTTTATCAGTTGGCCAATTCCGACATCGGTGACCGGACGAAGGTTGCCCTTCATGAGGGCCGGGTCTCCTGGGTCAAGATCGCGGGTTATGAAGCGCAGCAACCCGCCACGGTGGGCCCTGACCCGGTTTTCATTCCAGCCCGTGACATACAGCAGCTCGCTCCCCTTGTAAGGCGCCTTGATCCACTTCATGTACAGACTGAATGGCTTCCTGAACTTGAGGAAGATTGTTTCTTCCGGAAGGAGCTTTCCCGCAACACGTTGTTGTTTGTGGACAATGGTCGTGTAGCTTTCGACCCTGTCGTAGGCAGCCTCCGCCTCTTCGATCCACTTTCCGGCGCCAGGTTCGTCAGCTGCACCGACCGTTGCGGCCACTGCGCAGAGCAGGAATAGTGCTAAACGGATTTTCCTGGCCATGCCTGGGAAAATTATCGGTCCGAAAAACCCCGCCGCCTTAATAACACCATTTTTCGCCGTCTGTACGCGAACGCACAGAGTGTCCTGACTTTGGCGCAGACAATAGGGCCGCGGTCCGAGCTGACCATGACGATGCACGGTTGTGCATATCAGGCAGCGAGACTGTTTACCTGGGGAAGCTCTGATCAAGTTGCGCGACGCGCGTCGCGCAACTTGATCAGAGCTTCCCTAGACAACCCGGCACGAAAGGATCATTGCCATGCTCTATACCATTGCTGTCGTTCTCATCGTCCTATGGCTCCTGGGGCTTGTCACTTCCACCACCATGGGCGGTTTCATCCACGTTCTTCTGGTGATCGCCATCGTGGTCGTCCTGCTCAGAGTGATCAGCGGGCGCAAGCCTCTTTGACACCACTCAAGCCCGATCGCACCGTTGATCTCGCTTCGGGCAGGCTGGATGACGAACCCCGATTCGTCAGGCGTAAAAGCGGATCGGATTGCCCAACGCCTTGCTCCCATTGAGAAGGTAGATCAGACGAGCCTTCCGTGCCGCTTTTTTTTCGCCTCCTGGAGCGGACGCGAAGTGCGACGGAGTCGGCCAGGCGAATGGGGCTTCCCTCACGCCTCATCTCACAAGACAAAAGACAATAGCGTTTTGACGCAGAGATTCTCCGTATTAAATTGCTTCCCTTTCGATCACAGTAACCGCGCTTTCGTGACTTTTGCCCGAAAGCGGCCAGTCCACAGATTCTTCACCGGCCTGCTAACGCTTCGCGGCCAGAAAGCCGATCAACACTCCGGCTGCAATCGCAACACCGACAGCGGTCCATGGATTGCCGTGTACGTAGTCGTCTGTAACGGCGACCGTTTCCTTTGCCCTGTTGAAAACCGGTTGCGAAGCGTCTGCCAGCGTGGCCTTGGCGCGTCTCAGTTTTTCCTCGAATTTCGAACGCGCCACCGCGAAGCCTTCGCCCGACACCGTCGCCGCGGCCTTCAGCAGATCCTCGCTGTCGTTGATCATCGTCCTGAAATCTCCCGCCATCCTGCCTTTGGCGAGATCGAATGCGTCCACCGCCCGATTCATCATCGTTTTCTCCTTTGATTGAGATGAGTAATGAACATCGTCCCATCATGCGGCGCGGTCTGTACGCTGGCGCGCTTAACGCGGCAGTTCGTTTCTGTCGTCCGAATCCATTGGCCGGAAAACGAAGCTGTGCAATCTCTTGTGAGTGTCAGCGAACATACAGCACAAAGTGTTCATTCTATCCTTGAGGTTATAGTGCGATTGCCAAAGGAGACTGATCATGGGCGAACTCGACAAACTGGCGGCGCTCATCAGGCGCGAGCACGATGGCTTGCTCTCCGGGTGGCGGCAACAGGTGAAAGAGCTCCCTTCGGCGCAGCATCTGGACACCCCGACGCTCAACGACCACATCCCTCAGCTCATCGATGAGCTTGCAGCCGCGCTTCAAGCAAGGTCCGAGGAGACGATCCCGGAGGCGCTAAGCGGAGGCAGCCCGCCGGTCCACGGGTTGCAGCGCGTCAAGGATGGATACGACATCGAGGAAGTCGTCGCGGAGTACAACATCCTGCGCGGGTGTATCCACGATCTCGCCGAAACGAACGCGTTGACCCTGCAAGGGAAGCCCTTCCACATTCTGAACCGTGTCCTGGATGGAGCGATCGGACTTGCAGTGCAGACATTCGCCGCCGCGCAAGCGCGGGAGGTGCGGCAGCGCCAGGAAGAGCATCTCGCCTTTGTGGCGCACGATCTGCGCACGCCGCTGAATGCGATTTCTCTGGCTACGACTGTCCTGGAGCGGACACTCCCGGCGCCAGGCGACAATGCAGTGCATGCCCAGATGTTCAAAACCCTGCGCCGCAACGTGCAGCATCTCGACGGGTTGGTGGGCAAGGTAATTGAGGAAAATATCAAGCCCCTGTCAGAGGTCGGCATCAAGCTGGAGCGGCGCGCGTTCGATTTGTGGCCGCTGGTCGAGGCTCTGGTTCACGACCTCGATCCGGTAGCGCACACCGCCGGCACGCGGCTGATCAACCAGGTGCCCGACGACCTCGTCGTCTATGCAGACGCCGGCTTGTTGAGACGGGTATTCCAGAACATGATCGCCAACGCTATCGCTTACTCGCCGCTCGGAGAGGTGCTCATCGGCGCGCGGCAGTTCGGTGCGGACGGCACTATCGAGTGCTGGGTAAGTGACAACGGTACGGGAATTGCGCCGGAGCGTCTGGAAAAAGTGTTCGACAAGTCAGAGACCGATCCCGGGAAGGAGGGTGGCTCAGGCCTGGGCCTCGCCATCGTCAAGACGTTCGTCGAGGCCCATGACGGCAAGGTTAGCGTCGAAAGCATGGAAGGTCTGGGCTCGACGTTCCGCTTCACGCTGCCGCCAGGGCAAAGCGCCGCTGTGTCTTCTCCTTCCCGCTGAACAGTTTTCAGATGGCGAGAGAGCGATCTCGGTTCACTTCCGCCCGATGCCTTCCTGCGCCATCCACCGATGCGCCAATTGGCCCACCCTAAATTCGGCGTTGTGTGCGTTGGCGTACATACGGCGCATGAGTTCTAAACTAGCCTTGCATCCGTCGCTGGCTGACAGGCGGTCGCGGCAATACGGTCACCCTCGGTTTTCTAAACGATTCGGTTCATCATGCAGGCGCCGCACGATCCCAAGCAAAACCATCTTCTCGCTGGACTGCCGGCAGCGGACTACGAGCGCCTGCTGCCCCAACTGGAACTGGTGCCCTTGCCCCTTGGCTGGGCGCTCTACGAATCCGGCAGTGAACAGGGCTATGTGTATTTCCCCACCGACAGCATCGTCTCGCTGCTCTACGTCATGCAGGACGGGTCCTCGGCGGAGATCGCCGTCGCAGGCAACGAGGGCGTGGTGGGCATCGCCCTTTTCATGGGCGGGGAGACCACCCCGAGCCGCGCCGTGGTGCAGAGCGCCGGCTACGCCTACCGGCTCAGGGCCAGCGTGCTGAAAGCAGAATTCGATCGCGGCGGCCCGCTGCAGCATCTGCTGCTGCGCTACACCCAGGCGCTGCTCACGCAGATGGCGCAGACCGCGGTGTGCAACCGCCACCATTCGGTCGAGCAGCAGTTGTGCCGCTGGCTGCTGCTGAGCCTGGACCGGCTGCCCTCGAACGAGCTGACCATGACCCAGGAGCTCATCGCCAACATGCTGGGGGTGCGCCGCGAGGGCGTGACCGAGGCCGCCGGCAAGCTGCAGGCGGCGGGGTTGATCCATTACAGCCGCGGCAGGATCACCGTGCTCGACCGTCCGAATCTGGAAGCCCGGGTGTGCGAGTGTTATGCGGTGGTCAAACGCGAATGCGATCGCCTGCTTTCCCGCAAGACCGCGATCGTTGAGGAGCTTTCGTGAACGAAACCGTGCACAGCCCTCTGCTCGCGCCGCCTCTTGGGCCTCCGCCGACGCGATCGAACGGGGAGAGTGCAGGGCAGGTTGCGCGCGGGGCACCCATTGAGAACAGCTTGCTCGCCGCCATCCCCCGCAAGGTGTATCAGCGCCTGGTTGCCGGCCTCGAACCGGTCACGTTGACCTTCGGCAAGGTGCTCTACGAGCCCGGGGACACGATCCGCCATGTCTATTTTCCCAACAAATCCCTGGTGTCGTTGCTGACGCTGGCGGACGGCCACCTCGCCCTGGAAGTTGGCCTGATCGGGCGCGAGGGCATGGTCGGCATTCCTCTGGTGCTGGGACACACTGTGTCGTCGGTTCGCGCACTGGTGCAAGGGTCAGGGATGGCCATGCGCATGACAGCGGCGCAATTCCTGAAGGAATTCCGGCTGAGCTCGCCGTTGCAGCGGGAAGTGTACCGCTACACCCATACATTGATGGCCCAGATCTCGCAAACCGCCGCGTGCAATCGCTTTCACGTGGTGGAAGCGCGCCTGGCCCGCTGGCTGCTGATGACCCACGACCGCGTTAAGTCGGACCGAGTTTCGCATGACGCATGAATTCCTTGGGCACATGCTGGGCGTGCGGCGGGTTGGCGTCACCAAGGCCGCCCACGCGCTGCAGAAACGCAATCTGATCAGTTACAGCCGCGGCGACATCACCATCCTTGACCGCAATGGCCTTGTAGCAGCGGCTTGCGAATGCTACGAGGTCGTCAAGGACATGCACGACGGCGCACGCGCCGGGACCGGCGTTGTGATTCCGCGCCAGACACTGCTCGTTGCGACATGATTCAAGGGCTTAAGAATATTAACCACTTATGTACGCTAGCGCACAGAACGCCCTGGAACAGGGGTACGATGATTGGGTTGGGTGGAAATTCATCCCCTACCTCCCTAGGGATGAACACCTGAAGTACCAAGCCCGGCAACGGCGATCGCCTGATCGCCTTCCGGGCTTTTTTTTGGGCTTCCCGCCGGCGCCGGGAAACCGGATTAATGGACCAACTGGTTGATTTCGATGATCGGCAGCAATATGGCGAGCACGATCATCAGCACCACTCCGCCCATCACCAGGATCATTACCGGCTCGAGCAGCGTGAGGAAAACCGCCAGGCGCCGCTCCAGTGCCTGGGTTTCGAGGTGCGCGGCGCGTTCGAGCATCTGCTCCAGCTTTCCGCTCACCTCCCCGCTCGCGACCAGATGGATCAGCAGCGGCGGAAACGCGCGGGTTTCGCCCAGCGCGCGGGCCAGGCTCGCGCCTTCGCGCACCCGCTCGATGGCGCGCTCTACCGCCTCCCGCAATACCATGTTGGTCATCACCCGTGCGGCGGAAGCAAGTGCCGAGAGCAGCGGCACGCCGCCGCCGACCAGAATCGCAAGCGTGCTGGCGAAGCGCGAGGTGTTGACGCCGCGAATCAGCGATCCCAGCCAGGGCATGCGCAGCAACAACGCGTGCCAACTGCGTCTTGTCGCATCGCGGCGCAGCGCCAGGCGCGCGGCTGCAAAGCCGCCGCCGACAATGACCACGAGATACGGCCAGGCCCCGCGCAGGAAATCGCTCAGGGCGATCAGCCCGCGGGTGAGCAACGGCAGGCTCTGGCGCGACTGCTGGAACACCTGCACCACCTGCGGCACGACATAGACCAGCAGTCCGGTGACGATCGCGAGCGCCACGATCGTGACCAGGATGGGATAAAGCAGCGCAAGGCCGGTTTTCTGTTTCAGCGCCTGGCGGGCGTCGAGATAGTCGGCAAGATGCTGCAACACGGTCGGCAGCGCGCCCGATTCCTCGCCGCCGTGCACCAGCGCCCGGTAGAAATCCGGAAAGCTCTTGTCGTAGGCGCCCAGGGCGCCCGCCAACGAACTGCCGGCCGTCACTTCGGTCTTGACCCCGGTCAGCACTTCGCGCGTCACCGGCTCGGTGGCCGCCTCGATCAGCGCGTTGAGCGCCTGCTCCATGGTCAGGCCGGATGCGAGCAGTGTCGCCATCTGCCTGGTCACCAGGCTCAACTCGGCCGGGGAGATGCCGCGCGCCCACGCCTGCCGCGCGCGCTCGCGCGCGTGCACCTGACCGATCTTCGAGGGCAGCAGGCCCTGCGCGCGCAACTGCATGCGCGCCTGGCGCGCCGTGTCGGCCTGCACCACCCCGGTTACCGTGCGACCGGCGGCGTCAAGCGCCTGGTACTGGAATGCTTCCATTGTCGAATCGATTTCCCGGCGGCGGCTACTCGCGCGTCACGCGCACCACTTCTTCGAGGCTGATCACGCCCTGCCGCGGCCCAGCGCATGCCGTCATCGCGCAGCGAGCGCATGCCGCGGGACACCACGTGCGTCGCGCAGCGTCTGCTCGGAAGCGCGGTCGTGGATCAGCCGGCGCAAGTCGTCGTCGACCGTCAGCAATTCGTAAATGCCGGTGCGGCCGCGATAGCCCGAGCGATTGCAGGCGGCGCAGCCTTGTGCCGAATAGAGGGTTCCGTCGGTCGGCGCAAGGCCCAGCGCCCGCAGTTGTGCTGCGTCGGCGGCGAAGGGCTTGCGGCATTCCAGGCACAGCCGGCGCACCAGGCGCTGCGCCACCACGCCGATCAGGCTGGAAGCGAGCAGGAAAGGCTCCACGCCCATGTCGACCAGCCGCGTGACCGCGCTCACCGCGTCGTTGGTGTGCAGCGTGGCGAACACCAGATGCCCGGTGAGGCTCGCCTGCACCGCGATCTGCGCGGTCTCGAGATCGCGGATCTCGCCGATCATGACCACGTCCGGGATCCTGGCGCAGGATGGTGCGCAGCGCCCGCGCGAAGCTCATGTCGATCCGGGTGTTGACCTGGGTCTGGCTGATGCCGTCGAGGTCGTACTCGATCGGGTCCTCGACGGTCATGATGTTGAGCGCTGTCGCGTCGAGCCGCGACAGCGCCGCGTACAGCGTGGTGGTCTTGCCCGAGCCGGTCGGGCCGGTGACCAGCACGATGCCGTGCGGCTCGCGGATGAGCCGGTCCATGTGCGCAAGCGTGGCGTCGTCCATGCCGAGACGCGTGAGGTCGAGCCGCCCGGCCTGCTTGTCGAGCAGGCGCAGCACCACTCGTTCGCCGTGCCCGGTGGGGATCGTGGACACGCGCACGTCGACCGGCTTGCCGGCCACGCGCAGCGTGATGCGGCCGTCCTGCGGCAGGCGTTTTTCGGCGATGTCGAGCTGCGCCATGATCTTGACGCGCGAGACGATCGCGCCATGCAGGGCGCGCGCCGGCTCGATCAGATCGCGCAGCGTGCCGTCGATGCGCAGCCGCACCACCGAGCGCGTCTCGAACGGCTCGATATGGATGTCCGAGGCGCCCTCGCGCAACGCCTGAGTGAACAGCGCATTGATCAGGCGGATGACCGGCGCGTCGTCCTGGCTTTCGAGCAGATCCTCGATCCTGGGGATTTCCTGCAGCAGCCGCGAGAGGTCGAGGTCCTGCGCGAGGTCGCCGGCCAGCGCGGCCGCGCCGGCGTCGGCGCCGTTGTATGCGGCGGCGATCAGCTCGTCGAACTCCTCGGCGCTGATGCGGCGGGCGCGCAGCGGCACGCCGAGCGCGCGGCGCAATTCGGCCAGCGCGCCCGGCGTGCGCGTCGCTGCGCACCGCCACCTCCGCAAGATCGTCATCCAGGGAAGTGACAACGACGCCGTTGGCCTTGGCAAACGCGTAGGGAATTCTGCTTGCACCCCGGTTCATCAACGGCGCCCCTCATCGCGGTACGGCCTTACGTCGATTTCCAGCGGCGGGGTCGAACGCGTCGGTTTCGGCGGCAAGGAGGGCGATTCCATGTCCGGCAGAACGGCGTCGTGCGCAGGCTTGGCCTTTTCCTGCTCGCCGAGGATGTAGTCGTAGCGCTCGCCGGTGAATGCGTCGGCGCGCTGCGCTGTCGCGCACCAGCGTCGGCCGCAGGAAGACCATCAGGTTGGTCTTGTTGTGCGAGCGCGTCTTGTAGCGGAACAGGCCGCCGAGCAGCGGCAGGTCTCCGAGCACCGGAACTTTCTGCACGCCGTCGTTGACCGTATCCTGGATCAGGCCGCCGATCACCACGATCTGCCCGTCGTCGACCAGCACCGTCGATTCGACCGCGCGCTTGTTGGTGGTCACCCCTGCGGGGTTGGGCAGTACTGTGTCGACGACACTCGAGACTTCCTGGTAGATCTGCAGCCGCACGGTGCCGCCCTCGGAGATCTGCGGCTTGATCCGCAGCGTCAGTCCGACGTCCTTGCGCTCGATCGTCTGGAAAGGCGTCGGCGTGGTCGCCGCGCCGGTCAGCGCGTACGAGCCGGTGATGAACGGGCACGTTCTGGCCGATGACGATCGTCGGCTTCCTCGTTGTCCAGCGTCAGCAGCGTCGGCGTGGACAGGATGTTGGCGTTGGCGTCGGTCTCCAGCGCACGCACCAGGAGACCGAGGTTCAGAATCTCGCCGACGCCGGGAATGCTGACGCGTGCCGTTGACCACCCCGACGTTGAGCCCGCGGCCGGCGGTGGCCGGGTTCTGCGAAATGCCGATGATGTTCTGGCCCCTGGTGCCGAAATTGGTGCCGCCAAAGCCCTGGGTGTCGTTGCTGTCCAGTCCGCTCAGGCTCTGCCACTGGACGCCGAACTCGGCGGCCTTGTCGGCGGTGAGCTCCGCGATCAGCGCCTCGACATACACCTGCGCGCGACGCACGTCGAGTTTGTCCAGCGCCGCGCGCAGATTGTTGTAGATCGCGTCGGGCGCGGTGATGATGATCGAGTTGGTGGCCGCATCCGCCTGGATGATGCCTGGCGCGCCGCAGTCGCCTGTGACTGGCCGCCGGTCGCAGCGTAGACAGGCTGCGCCGGAGACGTTGCGGCAGCGGCCGACATCGACGCAGGCGATGCTGCTCCGAGTGGGCTCGCGGCCGGTCCGGAGCGCGGCGCAGCCGCCGTGCCTGCATCTCCCTGATAGATCGCCCGCAGGGTCTCGGCGAGCTTCACCGCCTCGGCGTTCTTCAGATAGACGACGTGAATGTTGCCGCCGGCATTGGTCGGCGAATCCAGCATCGCCACGAACTTGCGCAGCCGGGTGAGGCGCGAAGGATCGCCCGCGCGCGCCAGCAGGCTGTTGGAGCGGGCATCCGCAACCACCGCGAAGCGCTGCGTCGGGTCCGGTGCAGCTGCGCCCTGCGCCGACTCCGCGAACAGCCGGTTGACGGTCGCCGCCACATCGACCGCAGAAGCATACTGAAGCGGGATCACCACCGGGTCGGTACCGCTCGGCTGGTCGATCGAGTCGATGATTTTTGCCAGGCGCTGCAGGTTGTTTGCATAGTCGGTGATGACCAGCGTGTTGGTGCTCTGATACGCGGTGATGGTGTTGTTGGGAGCGATCAGCGGCCGCAGGATCGGCAGCAACTGCGTCGCCGATTCGTACTCCAGCGTGAACACCCGCGTCTCGATGCGGTCCCCGGCAGGACCGGCCTTGTCGCCGGGGCCAAGTGTGGGAGCCGAATGCAGTTTGGCGTCGGCTTCGGGGAGGATCTTGACGATGCCGCGGTCCTCGACCGCGGCGAAGCCCTGCAGGCGCAGCGCCGAAAGAAACACTTCATACACGAACGTCCGCGGCAACGGCTTCGCCGAGACGATGTTGATCGTGCCCTTCACGCGCGGGTCGATCACGAAGTTCTTGCCGGTGATTTCGCTCACCACCTTTACCACGCCTTCGATCTCGGCATTGACGAAGTTGAGCGTGACGACATCGGGATTCGGCCGCGCCGGCTGGCCTGCGACGCTGGCGCCCGTTTGCGGGGAGCGCGTCGTTGGCCCGCCTTGCGTTGCGGTCGGCTTTACCGGTGACGTATCGGCGGGACGCGCGGACTCGTTAGCGCCCGTGGCGCCCGTTTGCGGGGAGCGCGTCGCTGGCCCGCCTTGCGTTGCGGTCGGCTTTACCGGTGAGCCGGGACGTGCAACGGGTCTGGCCGTTTCCTTGGCGGGCCCTTGCGAGTTCGCGGGCAACGCCTGGCAAATCGTGCCCGCCAGCGCCAACCAGAGAAGCGCATTTCCTGACCAGCGAAACTTCATTTTCACTTTCGGGTGCACCCTCGGCCCCTGACGCAAATCTTTGGTGAAGAGGTCATCTGTTGGTTCGCAGCGCGGCGGATTCCGTGACTGTGTTTTTCTCCGCCCACGTGAGCGTTTCACGCATTCCGCCACGCTCGAGAATGACGTGATCGATGCCGACTTCCGCGAGCCTGATGCCGGGAGCAACGTCTTCGCCTTCCTGCACGGCGAGAATCTCCTTGGCCTCGAGTTGCACCACCGCGTATCCGCGCCGCCCTTCGGTGGCCGCGACGATACCGAGCAGCCTGATCGCGATTCCCGTCGGTAGCGGACTGTTCGCGTCCCGCTGCACGCTGCCGAACAGCGCGCCCGCGGACGCGGCGGCGGTGCCTGTGTCCGCAGCGTTCGGCGCGCGCGATTGCGGAAGCGGCGCGAGCCATACCCAGGTCCAGTACGCCGCCACCAGGCCAAGTAATGCCAGCGCGACAACAGTCGCCAGGGTTATCACGGCCGTCTGCGCAATGTTCGATCGGTCGAGTAGCAGTTGCCGCATAATCAACGTAGTTTGCGCACCGGCAAGTAACGAAGCACGGGGCAATGATCGACCTGCCGGAATCCCCAACGCGGGTCCAAAGTTATACCATAGTGAGGGTGCATTATGTTCGCTGCCGAACAGGTGGTATGTACGCTAACGAACAGTGTGTCTCCCGGCAAACGCGATAAATTGGCGCACCGACCGGATCGGAACATGACGAGCGACCCTCGGATATCATTGGATTTGCTAAGGAGGGTCAAATGAAAGTATCGACCTTGCAACGTGGGTTTACGTTGCTTGAAGTGATGGTCGTTGTCGTGATCCTCGGCATACTCGCCGCCCTGGTGGTGCCGAAAATCATCAGCCGCCCCGACGAGGCGCGGGTGATCGCTGCGAAGCAGGACATTGCGAGCCTGATGCAGGCGCTGAAGCTTTACCGCCTGGACAACCAGCGTTACCCCGTAACCGAACAGGGCTTGCAGGCGCTGGTCGCGCAACCGACTACCGCCCCGCTCCCGCCCAACTGGAAAGCGGGCGGTTATGTTGAGCGCCTGCCCAAGGACCCCTGGGGCAATCCCTACCAATATCTGAATCCCGGGATACACGGGGAGATCGACATTTTCAGTTTCGGCGCCGATGGCGCACCCGGCGGCGAAGGCAACGACGGCGAAATCGGATCGTGGTCGCTGTAGGAATGAACAATTGGGCGATCAGATAATTGGGTGATGAAGTGATCGAGGGCAGATCGCAAGTGATACGACGATTGACAATCACTGTATCACTCAATCCCTCAGCGCGCAGCCTGGGGTTCACGCTCATCGAGTTGTTGGTGGTGCTGCTGATCATGGGATTGTTCGCCGGCCTGGTCAGCACCATTACGCAGCCCGACGATCGGGCGCTGCTGCGCGTCGAGGCCGAGCGGCTGGCGCAACTGCTGGATCTCGCCGCGACGAAGTCGCGCCTCACCGGAAAATCCATCGCCTGGACGGCGGACGGACCGGGTTACCGCTTCTGGCAATTCAGCGAGGACACTTACTGGTCCGATATTCTCGACGACGATTCTTTGCGCCCGCGAACGCTCCCGCAGGGAATGGTGATCGCCGGAATGCACGTGGAAAACATGCGGACGCGACAGCAAATACGTCTGGAGTTCAATCCCTACGGCGCGACGCCTGCCTTCAGCGTCGAGATGGCCCTTGGTGCCGCGCGCTGCACGGTGGCAGGCTCCCCGATCGGCGAAGTGCGCGTGTTGCCGGAACAAGGGCAAGAGAATGGCGAATTGGCGCGACGGTAGGCGCGAAGGTTTTACCCTTGTCGAGGTGCTGGTCGCCCTTGCCATCATCTCGATCGCGCTTCTCGCGGCGCTGCGGGTCGCCGGCGGCGGCACAAATAGCGTCGGCGAACTGCGTGGGCGTCTGTTCGCCGGCTGGGTTGCGGAGAATCTTCTGGCGGAGCAGCGCGCCCGCGGCGATTGGCCATCGCTTGGAATACTTAACGGCACGCAACGCCAGGGCGGCATTGAATTCTCCTGGCGCGAGGAGGTGATCGCGACGCCGAACGCCGCCTTCCGGCGCGTCGACATTCGCGTTTTCGCTGTGCCCGAGGAGGCACACGCTCTCGCGCACCTCTCCGGATTCGTGGTGCGTCCGCCCGGAGCAAGCAAGTGATGACTTCGGCGGGGTATTCAACGCGCGGTTTTACCTTGATCGAGTTGCTGGTCGCGCTGCTCATTCTATCGGCCCTGGCACTGATGTCCTACCGCGGACTCGGCGCGGTGCTCGATGCGCGCGAGCACGTCACCAGGGAAGCCGATCAATGGCGGCGCGTGGCCGCCTTCGTTGACCGATTCGAACGCGACGTCAAGCTGGCCGCACCACGCCCCGTCCGGTCCGCCTCCGGCACTGCACCGGCCTGGCGCGGTAATCCCGATGCAACGTCGGAACCGCTGCTTGAGTTCAGCCGCTTTGCCTCGGTCGAGGGCATGGACACCGCGCGGCGGGTTGCCTACCGGCTCAACGACCGGCAGGAAATCGAACTGTGGCTGTGGCCAGGTCTCGATATCGCGCCCGGCACGCTGCCCGCGCGCTACCCCGTGCTGGACGGATGTAGCCATTTTGAGCTGCAGTACCTCAATGCCAGTCTCGCATGGATGGATGTATGGCCGGGCTCGAGGCTCGATGCACCGATTCCCCAGGCCGTGCGCCTGCGCATCGTGCTCGCCTCGGGTGAGGAAATCGTGCGCATATTCGGGCTGAGAACATGAGCGCGGGACAAAGGGGCGTCGCCGTCGTGCTTGCCATGGGCGTGGTCGCGTTGGCGCCATGGCGGCGACGGCGATAATGATCACGCAGAGCACCTGGGCGCGGCATGAGCGAACTCACCGCCGACCACGTCCAGGCGCAGTCGGTGGTACTGGCCGGCGCGGATTGGGCGCGCGCCGTGCTGAGCGACGATCGCCGCTTGAGCAACGTCGATCATCTCGGCGAACCGTGGGCGATGCGCTTGCCGCCGATGTCGGTTGAAAACGGCGAACTCGACGGTCAGATCGAAGACCAGCAGGGCGCGTTCAACCTCAACAATCTGGTGAGGGGCGGAAAGGTGAACCTCGCGCAGTTCGCGCAGTTTCCGGCGCCTGCTGTCGATGCTGGGTCTGCCCGACGCGCTCGCCGGTACGCTGGCCGACTGGATCGACGCCGACAGCGAGCCGCAACCGCAGGGCGGCGCCGAAGACGAATACTATCTGGCGTTGCAGCCGCCTTACCTCGCTGCCAACCGGCCACTGACCGACCTGGCAGAACTGGCCCTGGTGCGCGGCTTCGACGATGACGTGCGTGCCCGCCTGCGCCCATTCGTGTCCGCACTGCCCGCGTTCACCGCCGTGAACGTGAACACGGCGCCGCCCGAGGTTCTTGGCGCCATTATTGAAGGCCTGGGCCTTGACGGTGCACGTGCCCTGGTCGCGAAGCGTGAGCGCGCCTATTTTCGCGACCGCAACGATTTGCTCCGACAACTTCCCAAGGACGTCCTGGTGGCCGCTGAAAACATTTCCTTCAGCAGCGATTACTTCATCGCGTCGCTGCGCGTGAGCATCGGCGGCGCGCAGGCGCGCGGTGTGGCGCTGCTGGCGCGCGCAAACACCGGCGGCTGGCCCGCCATCGTCTGGCGTAAAGCATTGTGAGCCTGCTGCGCATCTACGCTTCGCTACTCGATGCGCCCCAACGGTGCCAGTGGGCGCTGGTAGACGGCGGCCGCAAACCGGTTCTCGGCGAAGGCCGGCTTGCGGAGTTGCCGCGGCGCGCCGAGCGCGTTCAGTTGGTAATTCCCGCCGCGCAGGTGCTGATCGCGCGCGCGCGCGTGCCGCAGGGAGCCCGCCGCCGCCCCGGCTCGGTACTTGCCTTCGCGGTGGAGGAACAGACGGCAGGCGAGCCGGATGCAAATCAGGTGAGCTGGCTCGGCGCTATCGGCGACGAAGACGCGCTCGCGGTTGCGGACAAGCAGGGACTGGAGCGCTGGCGTCGATGCGCTCGGTGGCGTCGGCATCCGAGCCTACGAAGTGCACTGCGAAACCCTTTTGTTGCCGTGGAAAACGGGGGAATGGAGTCTTGCCTGGAACGGCAGCGAGGGGTTTGTGCGCACCGGCGAATTCGAAGGCGCCGCGACCGATTGCGGCGACCGGGAAGTCGCGCCGTTGTCCCTGCGCCTGATGTTGGACGAAGTGCAGGCACGCAGCGCCGGCCCGTCGTCGATCGCGATCTATCCAACTTCGCCGGAGGCGGCGCCGGACATCGCGGCATGGCAAAGCGAACTTGGAATCGCCCTGCGCATGGCCGGAACCTGGGACTGGCGGACAGTGCCTGCCGGTGCCGGCGTCAGCCTGGCGCAGGAGCGCCAACGCTGGCGTCTCTTACCGGACGCGGCTTCGCAACTTCGGCCGGCGGTCTGGATCGTGGGCGGCGCGCTGGCGCTGCATGCGGTTGCGCTGGTGGTGGATTGGACGTCGCTTGCGAACGAGCAGCGGGCGTTGCGCCAGCAAATGGAGTCGCGGTTTCGCGCATCCTTTCCCGACGCGGTCGCGGTGGTGGACCCGGCGCTGCAAATGCGCCGCAAGCTCGCCGAGGCGCGCCATGCCGCAGGCCAACCCGACAGCGGCGACTTCCTGCCGATGATCGAGATGGTGATGGCGGGAATGAAGGACTTGCCGGCGGGCGGATTGCGGGTCCTGTCCTACGAGAGCGGGCGCATGACGCTGGAACTCGCTACAACCGACGAGGCGGCCGTGAACCGCATCGTGACGCGGCTGACGCAGTTGGGCATGAGTGTCGAACGCTCCGCGGCCGCGAAGCGCCCAGGAGGCGGGACAGTCGTGATCACCGTGCGGGCGTCATGAACGCGAAACTGCGCGCACTCTGGCAATCGCGGGCACCGCGGGAACGCGTGGTCATTGCCGTGCTGGCGGTGGTGGCGTGCATTGCGTTGTATGTGTGGCTGGTGCAGTCGGCGGACCAGGCTCACACGCGACTGCGCGCCAGCGTCCCGGCACTGCGGGCGCAGGCTGCCCGTCTGGAACAGCAGGCAGCCGAGCTCGGGCACTTGCGCGCCGCGCCGGCCGCGTCGGCGTCGCAAACGGATTTGCGCACGCTGGTAGAGGCGCAGGCCGGCGCAGCCGCGCTGTCGGGCGAGCTGGTGCGACTCGATGCCCTGGACGCCAATCAAGTGGTGGTGGTGTTCGGCGCAGTATCCTTCGCGGACTGGCTCAACTGGGTCGCCAGCCTGACATCGCAGCAGGTTCGCCTCGATGCATGTCGCGTTGAAGCGCTGTCCACGCCGGGCCTTGTCAGCGTCACCGCGACACTGGTTCGGACCGCGCGTCAATGAAACGCCGGTACCTGATCGCAATCGGACTGATTGTCTACACGGTCGCCGTCATTGCCACAGCGCCGGCGACATTGGTCGACTCCGGTCTGCAGCGCGCGAGCAACGGCAGGCTGCGGCTTGCCGAGGCCCAGGGCACGTTATGGTCGGGTTCAGGACAGATCGAAGTCCGCGATTCGGGCGGACGGACCGGCGTGGCCAAAAGCCTCGCCTGGCGCTTTCTGCCAGAGTCGTTACTGCGCGGACACCTGGTTTGCGAAGTCGAGTTGGACCAGTCAGCCAGACGCTTTCCGGTGACAATATCGTTGTCCCGGATCGAACTGGCGAACGCCGACGTCAGCTTGCCGGCCACGGTACTGGGTCTGGGCGTGCCCAAGCTCGCACCGCTCGGTCTCACAGGCAACGTACTTCTGCACATCGCCAGCCTGACGATTGAACGCAAGGCAATGCAGGGCAACGCCACGCTGCAATGGCGCGACGCCGGATCGGTGCTCACGCCGATCTCGCCTCTGGGCGACTATGAACTGCGCCTCGACGGCGAAGGCGCCACCGTCCATGCCTATCTGCGCACCATTCAGGGTCCGCTTCGACTTGAAGGCAAAGGATCCTGGGCAAACGGGAACCATCCCGTATTTCTCGCCACAGCACAAGTTGCCTCCCAACACCAGCAGCAACTCGGGCCGCTGCTGCGCCTGATCGCCGTGGACCGCGGCGAAGGCAGCTTCGAACTCCGGCTGAATTAGACTGCTTTTTTTGCCTATCCCAACTGGGAACGGCAGAACAAATCACGCCGGAACGCTGGAAATTTTTCTAATAATTCTTATCTTGCTGAAACTGATCGATCAGGATTCGAGTGCCCTGCGTTGTTGATTGCGGGTGGTGGCGTTGCAGGCAAATTCAAGGAAGTGTCCGGGCCTATTGGCACCGAACGATGCTGCGTGGAAGGCGATTCGAAGGGAAGAAGCGGTTGGCGCATAACCGGGAACCGTGGGTGCGGGCAAACGGCCCCGCGCCCACGGACCGGTAAATTGCAATTTCTTTCCTGAAGTACGACGTAGCGCCCTGAATGCGCTCATCGGCCTTCCCTCCCTTGCCCAAAAAACAACAACTGAGACTGCGCAACATGCACTACCCGCAAGAATTCTTCTTCCTCCTTGCCATATTTTTTTTGGGAGTGTGTGTTGACCCCCCTAACTGCTTTTCTTGTTGCTACAGCCTCGGGCGAAACCTTTCATTTGAACTGATTGCTGAACCGCTCTTTTTCGATTGTCGCCTCGAAGCGACATCAGCTTATCAGGGTTGTCGCCCGAAAGCGACGTCGCGATTAATCTACTTTTTATCAATGAAAAACAACAACACTATGAAAATGTTACGTAATTTCTCAAAAACTACGTCTACGTAGTTGACTTTAATAAGAAAATCACGCGTGAGCCGTCCTCTGATGCGATGGGGTCCCACTCGTTTCACGTGTCGGAAAAGGCTCCTCGTGCTCTAAATGAACCGCGCCGGCCGGCCGTCAAGCCTGTCGCGACAAGCTGCGTATATACCAGCCCATCGCTTCGTTGAGCCCTTCGCGGATGCGATGCGTCGGGGCGTAGCCGAGGAGCGTGCGGGCCTTGGAGATGTCGGCCTGGGAATGGCGCACGTCGCCCTCCCTGAACTCCCGGTAGCGCGGGCGGCACTCGCGCACCTGCGGGAAATGTTCCATCAGCAGCGCGCGCTCGAGCTCGAACAGCTCGTTCAAGGTGGTGCGTTCGGCCACCGCCACGTTGTACACCTGGTTTAGCGCCGCAGGGTTGTCGGTGGTCGCAGCGAGCAGGTTCGCCTGGATCGCGTTCTCGACGTAGCAGAAGTCGCGGCTGGTTTCCCCGTCACCGTTGATGTACACCGGCTCGCTGCCGATGAACTGGGCGATCCACTTCGGAATGACAGCCGCGTAGGCGCCCTCGGGGTCCTGGCGCGGCCCGAAGACGTTGAAGTACCTCAGGCCGATCGAAGTCATGCCGTAGCAGCGGGCGAAGACGTCGGCGTAGAGCTCGTTCGCGTACTTGGTGACGGCGTAAGGCGAGAGCGGCCTGCCGATCGTCTCTTCCACCTTGGGCAGGCCCGGATGGTCGCCGTAGGTGGAGCTGGACGCCGCGTAAATGAAGCGCGCGACCTCGGCATCGCGGGCGGCCACCAGCATGTTGACGAAGCCCGTGAGGTTGGTCTCGTGGCTCGCCAAGGGGTCCTCGACCGAGCGCGGCACCGAGCCCAGCGCCGCATGATGGAGCACGAAGTCCACGCCTGCGCAGGCGCGCCGGCAGTCCGCGAGCTGCCGGATGTCGCCCTCGATGAAGGTGAAGTTGCGCCACGCCGCGCGCCGGCCGCCTCCCTCACCTCCTCCAGATTGCGGGCATAGCCGGTCGCGTAGTTGTCGAGTCCGACGACCGCCTGGTCGAGCTTCAGCAGCGTCTCCAGAAGATGGGAGCCGATGAAGCCGGCGACACCCGTGATCAGCCAGCGGCGGGGACGTTGCCGGATCAACTGCTGGACTTCCTGATACTTGGAGCTCATTTCAATGATCAACAGCGGAACACAGCCCCCAATGGACGCCGACCTACTTGACCGTTATCGGCGTCTATCGGCGGCCTAACAAGTCCGTGATTCGTGGGTTCGTTGATCTCTGACTTCAAATTCTGGTATCTGTGTTTATCTGTGTGTATCTGTGGCTAATAAGTGCTTGGGTTTGTTTGAGCTTATCTGCGGTTCGACGACTTGCGGATCTTTGTCGACGTTCATCGGCGTCTGCGATCACGCCCGTCACAACCGCCAGACCGTGAGCCCCGCCCGCTGCAACGCCGTCATGTCGAACTGGCTCTTGACGTCGATGAAGCAGCCGCGCTCGACCACCTTCGCGAGATAGTCGGCGAGCGGCCTCGCGACGAACTGCCGGTGCGCGACCGCCACCACGACGGCATCGGCGCGCGGCAATGCGTCCCACGGCTCGAGCTCGAGGCCGTACTCGTGGCGCGCTTCCGCGGCGTCGGGCACCGGATCGTGCACGTGGACGTCGACGCCGTAGGACTTCAGCTCGTGGATCACGTCGATCACCCGCGTATTGCGGATGTCGGGGCAGTTTTCCTTGAAGGTCAGTCCCAGCACGTTGACGCGCGAGCCCTTGACCTGCGAGCCGTTGCGGATCATGTGCTTGACGGTCTGCTCGGCGATGAACTTGCCCATGCCGTCGTTGATGCGCCGCCCCGCCAGGATCACCTGCGGGTGATAGCCGATCTTGTCGGCCTTGTGGGTCAGGTAATACGGGTCGACGCCGATGCAGTGTCCGCCGACCAGGCCGGGCCGGAACGGCAGGAAATTCCACTTGGTGCCGGCGGCCTGCAGCACTTCGAGCGTGTCGATGCCGATCCGGTCGAACAGGATGGCGAGCTCGTTCATCAGCGCGATATTGAGATCGCGCTGGGTGTTCTCGATCACCTTGGCGGCCTCGGCGACCTTGATGCTCGAGGCCCGGTACACCCCGGCGGTGATGATGCTCTGGTAGAGCGCGGCGACTTTTTCGAGCGTTTCCGGACTGTCGCCCGACACCACCTTCAGGATTCGGGTGAGCGTGTGCTCCTTGTCGCCGGGATTGATGCGCTCGGGCGAGTAGCCGACGTGAAAGTCCCGCTGCCACCGCATCCCGGAGAATTTCTCGAGGATCGGAATGCACACTTCCTCGGTGGCGCCGGGATAGACCGTCGATTCGTACACGACGATCGCACCGCGCTTCATGTGCTTGCCGACCGACTCGCTGGCGCCGGCGAGCGGGCCGAAATCGGGCTGGTGCGCGGAATCCACCGGCGTCGGCACCGCGACGATGATGAAATCGGCTTGCGCGAGCGCCGCCGGATCGGTCGTCACGGTGAGCTGCGTCGGCGGCGCGCAGGTCCTCGCTCGACACTTCGCCGGTCGGATCGATGAACCGGCGATAGCTTTCGACCTTGGCGTGCGACAGGTCGAAGCCGATGGTCTTGCGCTTCTTGCCGAACTCGACGGCGAGCGGCAAGCCCACGTATCCCAGACCAACGACGGCGACTACGCTCATGAGTTCCCGTGTCAGGTTATTGGCAGCAGGCCGTTCCCGTTCCGGCGCAGCTTGGGCAGGCGCTTCACCCGGATCGGCAGTGGATGTCTTTACGGGTCGCGGCACCCCCATGCCCGGCCGCGATCCTGTGGTCTGCGCCGCCTTGCCGCCGCCCGCGCCGGAGGCAAATACTGATGAGCCCGGACCCGCGCAATGGGCGCCAAGTTTAATGGCAAGCATCTAAAATGGCTACTGATGAAATTGGCAATCCGCAACTCCTTGCGGATTCGATTTTTTTTGAGACTACTTCGATGAGTCTTTCCGCACTGGCAGCGCGCTGCGCGCGAGTGACGCCGAGCAAGATGCACGTCGCCTTGCCGCTCCTTTTCATGGCCGTGCTCTACTGGCTCTCCTCGCTGCCCGGGACGCCGTTGCCCGAGGACCCTGCGCTCTACGGCCTGTTCTACTGGGTGCCGCCCTTGGTGCAGAACGCCTTGCACGTTCCGGCCTACGCCGTCCTCGCGTGGGCACCTGGTGCTGGGCGCTCGGCGCCTGGCTGCGTGTGCCGAGTGCGAGAGCGATCGGCGCTTGCGCGATCGCGTCGGCCTACGGCGTGTTCGACGAATGGCACCAGTCTTTCGTGCCGGGGCGCTATGCATCGCTCACCGACGTCACACTCGACGTCGCAGGTGCCGTACTTGGGATCTGGCTTGCCGCCTGGATAGCTTCGAGAGCAAGAACCATCAAATCACAAATAAACAGGGATAAGATCAATCCAAAAATATAGCCGCCGATGAATTCCGTGGACGCCGACATAAGTCAAGACCAATCAGCTCAGTCCGATCCTGGCAGCGTCTGGCGTTACGCCACCGCCGCTCGGCCGCGCGATCGAGCCATTCGCGCAGCACGGCCGCGATGCGCTGGGACGCCCGGCCGTCCCAGAGCTCCGGCACCCTTCCCGCTTTTCCGCCGGTGCGCAGAATCTCGTCCACCGCGGCGAGGATGTGCGCCGGACTGCTTCCGACCACGGTGTTGGTGCCCTGCTCCACGGTGATCGGCCGCTCGGTGTTCTCGCGCAGCGTGACGCAGGGAACACCCAGCGCCGTGGTCTCCTCCTGGATCCCGCCCGAGTCGGTCAGCACCAGCCGCGCCGCCTGCATCAGCCCCAGCATTTCGAGATAGCCCAGCGGCGGTACGTTCAGAGATCGACTGCGCCTCCAGCACGGGGCCCAGCCCGTGCTGCTCGATCCTGGCGCGCGTCCTCGGGTGCACGGCGAAGGCCACCGGCAGCCGGCGGCTGACCTCGCGTATCGCGCCCAGCACGGCCCGCAACGTGCCGGGGTCGTCCACGTTGGAGGGCCGGTGCAGGGTGAGCACGGCAAAGCCCCTTTGTCCCCAATCCGCCGCAGCGCCGTGCTGGCTCAGAGTCTGCGCGGCTGGCACGGCCTCTTTCAGGTTGTACCGCAGGGTGTCGATCATGACATTGCCCACGAAGTGGATGCGCGACTCCGGGACGCCCTCGCGCAGCAGGTTCTCCCGCGCGCTTTTCTCGGTGATGAACAACAGGTCCGAGATCTGGTCGGTGAGCACGCGGTTGATCTCCTCCGGCATGGTGCGGTCGAAGCTGCGCAGTCCCGCTTCGACGTGTATCACCGCGACGCCTTTCTTGACCGCCACCAGCGCGCACGCCAGCGTGGAGTTCACGTCCCCCACCACCAGCACCGCGGCAGGCCGCTCCCGGTCGAGGACCGGCTCGAAGCGCCGCAGGATCTCGGCGGTCTGCACCGCGTGCGAGGCCGAGCCCACCTCCAGGTTGATGTCCGGATCCGGTATTCCCAGCGCCTGGAAGTACTGGCTGTTCATCTCCGGGTCGTAATGCTGCCCGGTATGCACGAGCCGCACCGGCAGAGGCGGGTTGGCGCCCCGCATGGCCCGGATTACCGGGGCGATCTTCATGAAGTTCGGGCGCGCCCCCACTACGCAGAGTATGGGGGCACCGGCGACCCGGGATGGCATCAGCCTCCCCCTACTCGATTGACCCGCAGATCCGCAGGCGCAAATTCCTGCTGCAGTTCGTCGATCACTTCGGCCACCTCCTTGCCGGTAAACGCGTGCTTCTCGTCCAGGCAGCCCATGAGCAGCAGGCGGTCGCACAGGATGTTGATCTTCCGCGGAATGCCGCCGGTGTGCTGGTGGATGGCGGCGAAGGCGTCCCTGCTGAACGACGGATCACCGCGCCAGCCTACGGTCTGCAGCCGGTGCACGATGTAGGCCTCGGTCTCCGCGCCGCTCCATCGGCCCCAGGTGGCAGGAGGCGATGACCCGCTGCCTGAGTTGCTCCATTTCGGGGCTCTGCAGCGTCTTGCGGAACTCCGGCTGGCCCAGCAGGAAGATCTGCAGCAGGGGCTTGGCGGCGCACACGAAGTTCGACAGCATCCGCAGCTCCTCCACCGACCTCGCCGGAAGGTTCTGCGCCTCGTCCACCATCAGGAGCGCTCGCTTGCCCTGCCTGTGGCAAGCGAGCAGGAACTGCTCCACTGCGTTGAGCAACACCGCCTTGCTGTTCTCCTGAGGCAGGCCGAATGCCGCAGCCACCATGCGCACCATGTCGTCGGCCTTCAGATTAGTGCTCACCACCTGGGCCAGCACCAGGTTCCGCGACGCCAGCTTGTGGGCGAGGGTGTTCGCGAGCATGGTCTTGCCGGCGCCGATCTCTCCCGTGATGACGATGAACCCTTCGCCCTGATGCACGCCGTACACCAGGTAAGCCATGGCGCGGCGGTGGCCCCTGCTGGAGAAAAAAAAGCGGGGGTCGGGGCTCAGCTGAAACGGCTTGGCCTGGAAATGGTAGAAAGCTTCGTACATGAAGCGTCAAAACCTCATTTGAAGGGTCGCGATCACGGCATTTTCCGTGTAGTCGGACCCGCTAAAGTTTGAATCATTCTGCTGCAAGCGATAGTTGAGGGAGCCGGAAAGCCGCGGCTGGAACTGCCGGGTGAGACCCATCGTGACGTAGGTAAGGTAATCGATTTCGCCGGTGTTGGGAGACTCGTTACGGCTGTAAGCTGCGCCCAGGTTCCAGGCGTTCTGCGCCGTCATGCGCCAATTCCACAGAAGGCTCGTCCCGGTCTGAATGCTGGCGTTGGGCGCGTTGGGCAGAACCTGGTCGCCAGCCAACCCTTCGCGGGTCTGCCCGAACACATTGGCGATCAGAACGTTTCTGACCCCCACGATGCCGGCCGATGCGTTCCAGCGTTTCTGGAGGAACAGCTGTGTTGACGAAGACATTGATCGGAGCGTTCAGGCTCGGCGGAAGCCCCGTCCGGGCGATGAATTCCTCCACCGCCTTCTGCCGGGCCACCGGATCGGGGAATCGTGACGAGAACAATGTGTCCAGATATCCGGCCGTGCTCGTCCCGGCCGGAATAAAGAATTCAGTGCGCGTGGTCGTGATGGTCTCGCTGTAACCGGCGCTCCACGTCGTGAGGCGCGTGCGGTGTCTGAAATCGAGGAAGTAGGTATTGTCGTAGAACCGTTCACCAGCGGTCGCCACAAGACGCGTGCGCGGCGTCGGTGCCCAATCGAATCCTGCGCTCCACGATGGCCCCTCTGATCGCCCGCCCGATGGTCCCGTTATCGTAATCCTCGTAGCCCACCTCGCCAGCAGGCCCACAGTGGGGGTGATCAGTCGCCGGGCGGTTGCCAGTAGCTCACCTCAGATGTCGGTGTCCAGCCGACTATCTCGAGTAGTCGATGGTCTCCTTGCTATAGGCAAGATTCCAGGTGAGCAGCTTGTACGCAGGGCCGCTTGCCAGCCGCAGATTGATGCGGTCCGCCACGCTGTTCGAGAGTCCCGACGTGTCGTCGGAGTTCACCACGCTGTAAGTAAACCGCGCCTCCGCCCGGACAGTCCGACCCGAAGTCACGTCGAAGATAGGGGCTTACAAAAGACGTCTTCGACCGTGGTGCGGTTTCCGGTGGTATTGACGTTGCTTGTCGTGAGGGGGCCCTGGAGGGAAACGTTATACTGATCGACACTGGCGCCGGCATCGACGAACAGGAGCTGCTTCGCAAGCTCCGCGTTGCCGGTGGCGTTGAGCCGTTGGTATACCTGGTTGTCTGCTGCTCCCCGAGCGTAGTAAGTGACCTCGGGAGCGTAGGTGACATTGAATCGCAGCCGGGCTCCGGTGGCAGCGATCGAAATCCCCGGAATAACCTGCGTGACCCAATCACTCTGCTTCGACTGCGTCCGGCGTCAGCGACACGTTGTCGGTATAGGTTTCTACGACCGACAGCGTGGGGACGATGTCCCATTTGGCAGCCCAGGCAGGACAGGCGAGCAGGGCGGGCAGCGCGGCGGACAGCGACAGGAACCGCATCAGGTTGCGGCGGGCATCTCCGCTGCCCGGGCTTGCCTGCAGCCATCGGCTGGGCGTCACCTCGCGCCCTAGCCATAGCCCCCGTAGTCGTATCCCAGCCCGGGGCCTTCTCCCTTGTTGAGCAGCAAGCCGGCGACCTTGCTCGAATCGATACGGCCCAGCGCGTCCTTGAGTGCCGCTTCGGAGGTCTTCCCCGCTTCCACCACCACGACGATCTGCCCCATCTGGCTCGCCAGGACGCCGGCCTCGCTCGCGGCGAGGAGCGGCGGGGAGTCGAAGATGATGATGCGGTCGTGGTAGCGCTCAGCCATTTCCTGGAGCAGCACGCGCATCGCGTCGCTCGCCAGCAGCTCGGTGGCGTGCTGGTGCGCCGTGCCGGCTGGCAGGAGCGTGAGCTTGCCGATGTCGGTCTTGCACAGCACCTCCGCCAGGTCGATCCGGCGGTCGAGCAGCACGTCCATCAATCCCTTTTCCGCTTTGAGGCCGAGCGCCTGTGGAACGGACGGCTTGGCCACGTCGGCGTCCACCAGCAGCACGGTGCGGTCCATCTCCAGGGCGATGCTGATCGCGAGATTGATCGCGCAGAACGTCTTGCCTTCCCCCGGCAGCGCGCTCGTCACCATCACGAGGTTGGCCGGCGCGCCGGCCTTGGGATTGGCCACGTTCGCCAGGATCTGCCGCTTGATGCGCCGGAAACTCTCGGCGATCGGGGTACGCTCGCCGTCGGGCGTGATCATGCTCTGCCGGCGCAGCCTGATCCCGATCGACCCTGAGAGTCCGGGTAGTCCTGCTGGCGGGACGCGCGGGCCTGGCCTCGGCCTTCGCTTCCGCCGCGAGACCCTTGACCACCGGTTGCGCCACGAATTTCCTGGCTTCAGGAAACCTGGAGCGCTCGGTGCTCTCGCTGACTGCCCGCTCGATCAGGTCCAGCTCGGGGATACCGCCTTCCTCGCCCGGTGCCGAAGACTTTGGGTTCGGCCGCGCGATCGGCCCAAGCAACTCTGCCACTCTTTCAATGATGCTCATCCTAGGCCCTCGACACCGTCAGCACGAGCGCCGCCATGATCGCGGCGTAGGCCGAAAGCAGGCTCACGAAGGAAATCAGGAGCGCGACCAGTCCCCGGGTCCGGCGCGCTTTCTGCGCATCGGTCCAGGCCATGACGACCGTCCCGAGCACCTGCAGCCCGCTCACCTCCCGCAGCCTGCGCTCGTCGTTGAACGTGGGCCTGATCTGGCTGAGCAGAAAAGCAAGACCGAGCTCCGCCCCCGAGCGCCGCCAGCAAGACCAGCGACATTCAGCAGCCGGCGGTTGGGCGCCTTGGGTACGGACGGCACCTGGGGCGGATCGATCACCCGGAAGTCCATCACGCTCGCTCTCGTTTCCATTTCGCCGGAGATCTGGGCCGATTCGCGCCGCGCCAGCAAGGCTCTCGTAGCTACTCTTGGTCACTTCGTAGTCCCGGGTGAGCTGCGTATACTCCGCGTCGATCTGGGGCGCGGCATTGGCCGCTGCTTTCAACTCGTTATAGCGCCTGCGGTACTCCGCCACCCGGGCCTTCATGGCAGCCACGTTCGCTTCGGCCGTCGCCAGAGAAACGGTCAACTGCCGATACCGCGTGTCCGGAGCCTGGGCTGCACTCGGGGAGGGCTTCCTCAGCTTGGCCTCCGCGTTCTTCTGCTCCTTCAACTGGGCGATGGTGCGCACGATGGCGACGATATCGGGATGCTGCTCCGTGTAGTTGAGCCGCAGGCCGTCGAGCTTCTGCTCGAGGGCCTGGATGCGGGCGTCGATCTCGGGAGGGACCCCCTCGTCGGCGCTCTTATCGCCCAGCAGAGACGGGATCTCTGTTTCACCCGTAAGCTGCTTCTTGATCGCGTCCCGGCTGGTTTCAGCTTCTTTGAGCTCCAGTGTTGCCTGACTCAGGGCAGCCTGCGCCTCGATCAGCCGCGTGTAGTAGTCCCCTGCCGCCGGCCATGAGCCCTGTGCCGGCGCTTGAACTCGGTCACCGCATTCTCGGCGGCATCCAGCTTCTCGTTGTTGGCCTTGAGCTGCTCGTCGATGAAGCGTCGCGCCGCCTCGGAGTCCTTTCGCTGGTCGCCGAGGCTTCCTTCCACGAATATCGTGAGCAGCGACTGCACCACCCGCTTTGCCTCCTGGGGGTTCGTGTCGGCATAGGCGATGGTGTAAAGATTCTCGCGGCCGGCGCTCTGGATGGTGAGTTCCCTGGTCAGGCGGGTAATCAATTGCTCCCGGTCCTCGGGGGTCTTGAGCCCGATGTCCATGTCAGCCATCCGGATCACCTTCTCCAGGTTCGGTCGGCTGATCAAGGTTCGGCTCATCATCCCGACCATCTGATCGACGTTGGGCTGCACCGCGAGACCGGACAGCAGAGGTCTTAACACCGACTGGGTGTCCACGTAGACCCGGGCGGAAGCTTCGTAGCGATCTGGCATCAGGTAGACGGCGATCCAGCCGCCTAATGCAATGATCCAGGCAACAACGACCGCGTACCATCGGTAGCGCCAGGTGGCCTTCAGGTGGGAGAGGAGTTGGTCGGCCAGCTCGTGCATACTCGGATCCTCCGGGTGCTTTCATCCAGGCGCAGCTCAGCTTCAACCGCGAATCGCAGCAAGTTTCGTACCTGGCAAGGTTCGCTCCAGACGGCACCCAGCCAGAACGCCTCGATTACGCCGGGATCAAGCTCGTCAGCTCTCTCAAGGCTCAGAACTCCAGTTGAAATATCGTCAGGGTCAGCGAATTCTCGCCATACCCGAGGCTAGAAGAAGCTCTGCGGTATGATCAGAACATCACCGGGGCGCATCGCCACATTGGCCGACAGATCGCCCCCCCTGACGAGATCTGTTAGCCGCACCCCGAACTGCTGGGTCTTGCCGCCGCCGGTGCGCAGGATGCTCGCCTTGTTCCCGTCCGCAAAATCGGTGATGCCGCCCACAGCGATCATGACATCCAGAAGCGTCATGTTTTCACGGTAGGCCAGCGCCTGGGGCTTGGCCGCCTCGCCGATCACGCGGACCTGCTGGCTGTAAGGCCCGACGAAACTGGTGACGATGACCGTGACCACCGGGCTCTGGATGTACTTGGACAGGACTTTTTCGATCTCCCGGGCAAGCTGCGTCGCGGTCTTGCCGCTCGCCTGCAGATCTTCCACCAGCGGCGTGGTGATCTTTCCGTCGGGGCGCACCGGAATAGCTCATGGACAGCTCCGGATTGCGCCACACGACGACGTTGAGCGTATCGCCCGGGCCGACCAGATAAGGCGTATCGATCCCGCTTCCAGGCTCGGCCAGCGGCGGATAGACCGTACCGCATCCTCCCAAGCCCAGCACCAAAGCCAGCAGCCCTATGGCTGACCATCCCCAGACGCTCACGGCATGTTCTCCTTCCACAATATCAATCAGCCAGACATTCTATTACCTTTGTCAGAGACCCGACACAGTGAAGCGCGTGTGCCGTCCGAATCAAAATCATCGATAGCGCGACGCAACACGCAAGCAATATTCGCTTCTATATTGGCAAGACTCGCGACAATGCTCGGGGCGATTTTGGCCACGAACCATTGAAGGCTGGCCAAGCATCACGTGGAGGCAGAAGGCCGCCGGCAGCCTGACTTTTTTGCTCCGGATCTGTCTTGGTACGCCGGGTTCGACAGAATCGCTACGCCTTCGCAATTATCGGCGTCGCCGCAGGTTGTCCAGCAAGGCTCGTTGCTGAAGCCGGGTTCTGCCGTTCGTAGTAACTGGCTCGGAAACCCAGGCAATACTCATCGATTCCGATCTGGGCATACATCGAGGGCGTCTTACCGCGCCGGCGAAAGGTTTCGCCGTCGATATAGCCTTCCGCATGAGCAAGTGACCAGCCGTTTCTTGTCTGCCAGCACCTTGCTCTTTTCCTTGGACAAGACTTTCATGTTGCCTCCCTTTTTCCCAAACTGCGAAACACCGACAGGTTGCCGCAACCAACTACGTCACCCCTGCTCTCATACGGCAGGCAGGTTGCCCGGCGACACGCCAGGCACACGCCAGCACCAGTTCGCCACCAACAGCACGAACAAAAATCGACACGCCGTTGCAGCAGTGGCGTAGCGAGCCGTCCCGACAATTATTGCCATAGGACGGTTACGTTCTCCGTTTGGCCAAGAGCCCGTCATCTGGCTCCCTTCCCCCACAACACGACCTCCACGGTGGCGATGCAGGATCATGAGGTCGAGGAACAGGCCGTGGTTCTTCACATAGTAAAGATCGTACTGAAGTTTTTCGATGGCATCGTCGACCGACGCGCCGTAGGGGTAGCGCACCTGCGCCCAGCCAGTGATCCCCGGCTTGGTGCTATGGCGCAAGGAATAGAAGGGAATCTGCTTCACCAGCTGGTCGACGAAAAACGGCCGTTCGGGTCGCGGGCCGACGAAGCTCATTTCCCCCTGGAACACGTTGAAGATCTGCGGCAGTTCGTCGATCCGAAACTTGCGGATGAACCGCCCGACCCGGGTGGTACGGTCGTCGTTGGCCTTCGCCCAGTGCGGAGTCCCGTCGCTCTCCGCGTCGTGTTCTCATGCTGCGAAACTTATAGAGAGTGAAAATGCGCCCGCCCTGGCCGACCCGCTCTTGCCGGTAAGAGCACGGGCCCGCCGCTTTCCAGGTAGATGCATAGCGCGGCGACGAGCATGATAGGCAAGCGTGAGCAGGAGCAGCGCCCCGCTCACGGTCAGATCAAACAGGCGCTTCACGGCATTCCCGAAGAACCCCTGGCGGAAGCCGTCCCCGAGGACCATCCAGCTCGGATTCAGCGATTCCAGCAACACTTGCCGGTACTCGCGTTCGAAGAAGGTGGGTAACTCGACGACCTTGACCCCCTTCATCTTGCACTCCAGCAGCTGCTGCACCGGAAACCCGCCGCCCCGCCGGTCCCTGACCGCGACCACGATTTGGTCGATCGCGTATTTTTCGACGACGGACAGCAGCGAATCTCCCGGCGCCATGGGCAGGACTTGCGGCAAGGGAATGTAGTGCCTGGAGGGCTGGAGCGAGATATAACCGATCACCTGATGATTCGGGTTACGCTGTGCATACTCCGCGAGCTTCATGACCCGGGAGCCCGTGCCCAGCACCAGCACGCGCGACTTGAATGCGCCCAGGCTGCTCCACTTGTGAAAAGCGGCGCGGACGAGGACGCTTCCAGCTAAAGCCACGAGCATGATGGTCGCGCCGAGCGCGAAGCGGCCTCGGGTTAAGCGAGGGCATCAGATACGAAACCAGGCCCGTTATCGCGAAACCCAGCAGGAAGGCGACAGCCAGGCGCACCCTGATGGACCGGGTGTCGTCCCACAGGTCCGGCTGGTACAGCCCCATGCTCGACATGACGATCATCATACCCAGGGCGAACACACCCGCCTGGGACGATACTGCTCGCGGCACCCGAGATCGCGGCCCCGGATCCGGCAAGATGCAGGGAAATGCCGACATAGGCCGCGATCAACAAGACCAGCGCTTCCAGGGCCGCGAGAACTATCAATCTCCCGGGAACATAGTGGCTGAAGAGGTGGATCATGGCGCGTCCTCTCTACTCGGCTTTGCTTTTCGAAAGAGTTCGCGCGCCCCTCCCCTGCATTCACTATTGCCCTTCATGTCTTTTCTCCCTTAACTTGGTCCAACACACGTGCGCCCGTCTCTAATTCCGGACTATTTATTCTTGTATTTTTTTGTTACGACTGACTACTTGGTCATTGCTTGATTTCAACGTGCAGCAACGCCAGGAACAATTTGCTTCGGGACGATCGATATTTTTTATGAAGTCCTTTTTTGCTGAATACAAATCAGGATTGACAGATTCATCGTCCGCGACAAATTCCAAGTGTCGTCCAGGCTTTTCAGCATCGGACTATGCAACGCGGGTCGGTGAATCAGGAGGGAAGAAGCGGTTGACGTATAACCGGGAACCGTGGGTGCGGGCAAACGCCCCCGCGCCCACGGCCCGGCAAATTGCAATTGCTTTCCTGAAGTACGATGCAACGCCTTGGATGCGCTCATCGGCCTTCCCCCCCTTGCAAAAGAATCACCTACTGAATCCGCCGTACATGCACGACCCAAGTATTTATTCTTCTTCGTCCTTACTTAATACTTTGTCTGGGAGTGCGTGTTGGCGCCCCAACTTGCTTTTCTTGCTGCAACGGCTTCGGACAAAACCTTTTAGTTCTTCAAGCTACCTGCTCGAATGCATTTCTGGACTTCGAGCAGCAGCTTATCTGAGTTGTCGTCCAGAAGCGACATCAGAATAAATCTATTTTTAATCAATTACAAATAACAGAATATGTAAAAACGTTACCTAATTTCTCAAAAACTTACGTCTACATAGTTGACTTGAATAAGAAAATCACGCGTAAGTCGTCCTCTGTAGCGATGGGGTCTCACTCATTTCACGGTGTCGGAAAAGGCTCCTCGGGTGCCGCAAAAGAACCTGATTTCAACTGCCGACGCGTGAATTCCGGTGTGATTGAGTAAAGGATCCGTTAGTCACTAAGTAACTGTTCCACTACATTCGTGGGCGGAATGGCGTTTGTCTCTTGCAAAGTTGGAGCAGGTATCCTTCCACTTGAGGGCCCGTGATGAGTATGGCCCTCAAGCCTGTCGCGACAAGCTGCGTATATACCAGCCCATCGCTTCGGCGAGCCCTTCGCGGATGCGATGCGTCGGGGCGTAGCCGAGGAGCGTGCGGGCCTTGGAGATGTCGGCCTGGGAATGGCGCACGTCGCCGTCCCTGAACTCGCGGTAGCGCGGGCGGCCACCAGCGTGTTGACGAAGCCCGTGAGGTTGGTCTCGTGGCTCGCCAGGGGATCCTCGACCGAGCCGCTCACCTGCCGCGCTGTCGACACAGCGATGAGCGACGGCCTGCTCACCTGAGAAACGCGAACGCGATCGAGACTGATGCGACAAGGCGTGGATCGAATTGCTTTACCGTTCCCGGCCCGAGCACCACGGATTGTTGAAGAGCGCAATGAAGGTGTGATTGACCGTGTGGACGGGCGCGAAGCATCGCTCTCGCGGGCGGACGCACTGAAGAATTCCATATTCTTATTGTTGTTTCCGTCCGCGATATCACATCACTCGGACGGAATCAGGGCATTTCGTATGTCCCAATTACGGGCCGTCCGGAAGTAAATGCAATCCCTTCAGTTGATCAGTCAGTCGGCTCAACACTAATTTCTTGTCGCCTGCTGGCGACTCTTTTCTTGTTGAAAAAAAGTTCCAGTGTTTCTTGTCGTCCGCTGGCGACTGCTTTCACACCCGCCTGTTTGCAATCTTCTGTTTTTTCGTCCTTCTGGTTTATGGCATGTGAATTGCGTATTGGTCTTATGTTAATTCTCGAGGCCTCGCATAATGTCCAACGTTGAAAAAGTCGTCAACAAAGTCGGATCAAGAATCTTTGCAGTCATGTTTTCTGCAACTCTACTCGCGACACTAAGTTTATTCGGCTGTGGGGGGGCAGGCGTAGAGGAAGCCCTGCAGGGACCGACAACGACTCTGCCAACCGTGTCGTTTGCGGCGAACCCGACGTCTGTCACGAGCGGTGGGACTTCGATGCTCACCTGGTCCTCGACGAACGCGACGTCCTGTTCCGCCTCGGGCGCGTGGTCGGGTAACAAGGCGACTTCCGGCAGCCAGTCGACCGGCGCGCTCAGCGCGAGTCGCAACTACTCTCTTACCTGTACCGGTGCGGACGGTAGCGCAAGCTCGTCGGCGACGGTCACCGTGGCGGGCACACCGCCGCCACCGGTGACCCATAGTGTCGCTTGCGGCGAACCCCGCGTCTATCACGAGCGGTGGATCGTCGACGCTCACCTGGTCCTCGACGAACGCCACGTCTTGCACTGCTTCGGGCGGCTGGTCGGGCGCCAAGGCGACCTCCGGTAGCGAGTCTACCGGCGCGCTGACGACCACCAGCCAATTCAGTCTTGCCTGCACCGGGTCGGGTGGGACTGCGAGCGCGTCAGCGGCTGTCTCGGTATTGCCTCCGCCAGGACCCCTTCCGGCTTGGGTGAACGCTCTGGCGATAGGTCAATGGTATGAGATTCCGAACACCAAGATGTCGAGCGTCGAGCCAACGCCGAAACCTCCAGGGGTAGAGGGTCCGGCGGCAAAGGTAGACGCATGGACCTCGTTCGTGGCCGATCCCCGCACGTCGAAGGTTTATTCCGTGGCTAACTGGCGGTCACGGTGATTACTGGGGAAACGAAGTCGATGCGCTTGAACTGGAGCGCGACGATCCGCGATGGATCGAGGTTTTGGCAGAACGCCGCATGCGAGTACATTGCATGTTCAGAATACTACGCCGATGGCAGGCCCACAGCACGACATACCTATTATGGCGTTACGCTCGATGAGTTCAATGATCGCATCATGCTGTTTGGCGGATTCATGGTCTGCGCAGTGGACAGTTCACGATCAGGATTGATTCCTACAACATCGGAACGAACAGCTACAGCCCGGCAGGGACGCACCCTCGCCTTCCGAGCCCGTTAAGTACCAATATGACTTGGTGGGTTCAGCTGCGACCGCCAATCCTCTTACGGGAGACGTTTACTCTCGTGGCCGCTAATTCCGACAGGCCGGTGGAACCGCAGCTCGAACACGTTTACCGCTGACTTAGGTGCAAGCGGAAGTGTCAGATGGGTACTTATACGATGGCGGCGTTTGATACGACGCGAGGTCGCATTTACGTACAAGGTGGAGACAATGGCAGTCATCATCTGTACACGTTATCAAATAACACATGGACAACAGTAACGGTAACAGGGACGAACGCGGCAATGTGCAAAGTGCGGGCAAGGCGCAATGGTCTATGTGCCAGCCTTGGATGCTTATCTGGTTCGTGCAGGCGCCTTCGGGTGGTACCGTTTATAAAATTGATGCGTCAACTTTTGGGCCACGACGTTTCCTACGACGGGTGGCGCGTCAATACCCGCAACCGTAAATGGGCCATTCAACAAATTCCTCTACGTGCCGAGATTGGGAGGGGCTGTCTATGTACCAGACCTACGGTGGAAACGCCTGGTTCCTGAGGCTCCACTAATGGCTACGCCGTTAGACATCGCTGTCCCGACTCGTTAACAAGGGTTCCTATGCCGCGCATAAAGACTCTGCTGCTCATTCCCGTGCTCGCCCTGGCGTTCGCCGGCTGCGGCGGAGGCGCCCCTGCCCTGACTGGCGGCCCTCCTTCAGCCGACACGACTGCACCGGCGGTTTCAATCACCTCCCCGACCGCCTCCGGCAGCTATTCCACGACGGGTGCAACCGTATCCCTGGCCGGAAGCGCATCGGACAATGTCGGCGTCGTAAGCGTGACCTGGCGCAACGCCGCAAACAACGCAACCAGCAACGCCAGCGGTACGAGCCCCTGGAGTGCTGCGAGCATCGCGCTCGTGCTGGGGATGAATGCGATTACGGTTACGGCGCATGACGCTGCCGGCAATACCCGCAACGCCACGCTGGCCGTTTCGCATAACCCAGGCGGTGGGACCAGCCTATCGGGGAGCGTGGACAGCTCGCTGATCAACCGCAACGGCCTGAACGCGGTCTACGTCTATAACGGTACGGTCACACCTGACGACATCGGCGGCACCGGCGCGCAGCCCCTTACCACGGCGCCGGTGACGCAAGACAACAACGCCTGCACATTCAGCTACCAACTCGGTGGGCTGGCGGCCGGGACGTATACCGTAGCGTTCACCAACCAGGCGGCAAACGACAATCCGGTACTCAACGATGCGATCACTTTCCTCGGTACAGCGCAGGTGACGGTCGGCGCCGGCGGGCGGGGCCATTCACGATTTCCTGCCAACCCGGCGCTTGCAGGTCGGCCCTGGCCGAGCCCTTACCAGCCCCAATGCAGCGCTCGCCGTGGTTCAGAACGGCGACGTGATCGAGATCGACGCTGGGACCTACACCAACCAGCAGGGGGTGTGGACTGCGAGCGACATCACGCTTCGAGGGGTTGGTGGACGGGCGCATATCGTTGCTGCGGCAACGATCACGAACGAAAAGGCGATCTGGGTCACGCAGGGGAGCAACACCAGGATCGAGAACATCGAGTTTTCTGGTGCCGCTGTCCCGGATGAGAACGGCGCCGGCATCAGGATGGAAGGCAACGATATTGCGATATGCGGTTCGTCGTTTCACGACAACGAGACCGGCATTCTCGGCGGCTCCAACAGGGTCCTGGTCGAATACTCCGAATTCTACGACAACGGGATCGGCGACGGCCAGACGCACAATATCTACATAGGACAGATTGCGCGTTTCACAATGCGCTATTCCTATTCGCATCACTGTAATGAGGGCCAACTTGTCAAGACGAATGCGGAGGAGAATTATATTCTCTATAACCGCATCATGGACGAGGACGATGGCAATTCAAACTATCAGATCAATTTCTCCAAAGGTGGACTGTCTTTCGTCATTGGGAACATTCTGCAAAAAGGCCCGAATAGCGGGAATTCCGGGGCTTTAATTACTTCTGGATCAGAGGGACTGACCAATCCGCGCCAGAAGATGTACATCATCAACAACACGATGGTTAACGATCTTGGCTCTAATCTAGTAGCCTATATCCATAACCAATCGGGTAGCGAAACAGCCGTAGTCACAAATAATCTGTTAGTCGGCAACGATACGGTAGTGGATGGTTCCAGTACTCAGACCACGAACCTGCAAACAGAAGCTCCGAATTTGGTAGATCGCGCAGGTTTCAATTACCGTCCGACAGTCTCCACGCCAGGCATCAATAGCGGGACGGCTCCTGGAATCGGTGATAGCTATGCGTTGACGCCGGCTTACCAGTACCTGCACCCGGCTAACCGGCAAGACCGACCGAGCGCAGGCACAATCGATATAGGTGCCTACGAGTTTCAGTAATCAAACGACCGGGGCGCGATCATCCAGGGGCGGCCGATACCTCAGTACGGCGACCGCTCGCCCTAAGTGAGCGGAGAGTCAGACTCGAATTTCTCCATCGCCATCGAAGAGTCGCGAAAGAGGAAGCACTCGCGCAGCTCGTTGGACACCCGCACCAGTCCCAAGGCGAGCTGCGCAGTGCCCATGTCGCACACCGCCGCTTTGGTGACCTCATCGACCCGGTTCTTCGGTTGGTCTTGCGCCGGCTCGGCTCAAGCAACGCCTCTACGCCGCCCTCGATCAGCGCCGTCTGGTAGACGGCGGCGAAATCAAACAGACGCGGAAGCACACGCGGGCCCATCTCATCCCCTGAAAGTAAGACAGAACCAATCTCATCGCAGCATCTTTTGCATACGATTTTCTTAATCGAGTCAATCATATGGATGCAATTTGTGAGGAATTAGATAACATTTTCAACTATTTGTTTGTAATTGATCAAGAATAGATTTATTCTGGTGTCGCATCTGGAAGACGCACTCCCAGAAAAATATAAGCAAGGACAAAGAAGAATTCTTGCGGGTCGTGCATGTAGCGCGGTTTCAGTTGTTGATTTTTGTGCAAGGGGGGAAGGCCGATGAGTGCATCCAAGGCGCTGCGTCGTGCTTTAGAAACGCAACTGCAATTTGCCGGGCCATGGGCGCGGGATCGTTTGCCCGCCACAACGGTTCCCGGTTATACATCAACCGCTTCTTCCCTTCTGATTCACCCATCCGTGTTGCATTGTCCGATGCTGAGAAGCCCGGACGCTACCTGGAATTTGTCGCGGACGCTTAACCTGGCAATGCCAGTGTTCGCCGCCTGGGGCGGCGGGGCTGATTCGACCGCCAACTACAGCAGAGCCTTCCCTTGACCTGGTATACACCTAAGTTGTTGGAAAATATTACCTGGGCCACTTCCCTATGTTGTTAGCGCGCAATGGAATTTGTCTCGATCATCGCAGCGTTCGTTTGATCGCTGGCTTGATCTTCCTGCTGACCGTCGCAGCGTGTGGCGGGGGCGGTAGCGGTGACAACAATGGTGCCGCCCCCGATACGACGCCGCCGACGGTGTCCTCGACGTCGCCCGCGAATAACGCGACGGGAGTGGCGACGAACGCCTCGGTATCGGCGACCTTCTCCGAGGCGATGAACAACGCCACGCTCACAACCACGAGCTTCACGCTGGCCACGACGATCGGTGGCGCGCCGGTCGCCGGCACGGTGAACGGCAACGGCAATACTGCGACGTTCACGCCGTCTGCCCCTCTTGCCGGACAGCACACAGTACACCGCGACCATCACCACCGCACGCAACAGACGCGGCGGGCAATGCGCTGTTGGCCGACTACTCCTGGAATTTCACCACCGGCGTGGCCCCCGATACGACGCCGCCGACGGTGTCCTCGACGTCGCCCGCGAATAACGACGACGGGACGTGAGCAACGAACGCCTCGGTATCGGCGACCTTCTCCGAGGCGATGAACAACGCCACGCTCACAACCACGAGCTTCACGCTGGCCACGACGATCGGTGGCGCGCCGGTCACCGGCACGGTGAATGTCAACGGCAATACTGCGACGTTTACGCCGTCTGCCCCTCTTGCCGGACAGCACGCAATACACCGCGACCATCACCACCGACGCAACAGACGCGGCGAGCAACGCGCTGTTGGCCGACTACTCCTGGAATTTCACCACCGGCGTGGCCCCCGACACGACGCGGCCGACGGTGTCCTCGACGTCGCCCGCGAATAACGACGACGGGAGTGGCGACGAACGCCTCGGTATCGGCGACCTTCTCCGAGGCGATGAACAACGCCACGCTCACAACCACGAGCTTCACGCTGGCGACGACGATCGGTGGCGCCGCGGTCACCGGCACGGTGGACGTCAACGGCAATACTGCGACGTTTACGCCGTCTGCCCCTCTTGCCGGACGTACGCAATACACCGCGACCATCACCACCGACGCAACAGACGCGGCGAACAATGCGCTGTTGGCCGACTACTCCTGGAATTTCACCACCGACAACGGCAACCACGACCTATACAACCAGTTTCACCGTAACGGAAAACCCCATCTCCGAAGGCGGCATCTGGACGAACGGATTAGCTGCAGGGCTAGATTGGACTGATGTAAAAACAACAGGCGGGCAAGCAGTCGCAACCACGCAAACCTACGCCTAGCCGATATAGCGATGACATCGCGCTTCTGAATAAGTCCTTTATTGACTTTGCCGATAACCAATATGCGCAAGGGACGGTGTATCTGGCGCCAGGATACACCGGCAATGGAGGGGGCCACGAAGTTGAGTTGTTGCTGCGTTTTGAGATCACGGCGAACGGTGCGCGTGGTTACGAAGTTCTGTGGGGGATTCCCGGATACCTCGCAATAGTGCGATGGAACGGCCCCGTCGGCGAATTACACGCCCCTCTACGATCCGGGTGTTGGCAGTATTTCCGTTCCGGTTGACGGCGATGTACTACGCGCCGAGATCATCGGCAACGATCTATCCGTCTACAAGAATGGCTCTCTCGTTGCACCGACGACATCACTTGATGGGCGGGACATGTGTACCGAAGGCCAACCGGGTATAGGCTTTTGGCCGGTTGACGGCGCGATCCCGGAAAATATGGGCTGGAAAGATTTCACGACGGGCAACCTGCCGTAGATGCTGCCGCCCTTCGAGGCGGTCGTAAGGAACTCGTGACATCCTTCGTGGCGCCACTGTCAGCCACTGGAAGCAAGACCGACTCGCACCGCTTCGAGCCGCTCACAACTTAAAGCCCCCGACTCTGCCGGGGGATAACTTACATAAAGCAGAGCGCGGCAAGGGGAGGTAGGCATGGCCATCCCACGGCTGGTCAGGGCTCTAGCAATCGCTTCAGCGATGGCGCTGCTTGCTTCCTGTGGCGGGGACGGCGGGAGCGGTGGCGGCTCGAGCGGCGACTCGGGTGCAACCGGAGTCAGCATCGGTGGCACGGTTTCGGGGCTCATCGGTACGGTGGTGCTCCAGAACAACGGCAGCGACAGCCTCAGCATCTCCGCAAACGGCAGCTTCACGTTCCCGACTGCGATCGCGAACGGCAGCGCCTTTAACGTCGCGATTCTCATCCAGCCCGCCGGGCAGGTCTGTTCCGTCGCCAACGGTGCGGGCACGGCGAGCGGGGCAAACGTCACGAACGTAAGTGTGACTTGCGCCGCCAACGGGTATACGGTGGGCGGCACCGTCTCCGGGCTTTCCGGAACCGTAGTGCTGCAGCTCAACGGTGGCAGCCCTCTCCAGCTTTCAGCGGACGGCGCGTTCTCCATTCCCAGTACGGTAGTCGACCGCAGCGCCTACAGCGTCACGGTGTTCACGCATCCGGTGGGTCAGACCTGCACGGTCACCAACGGTGCGGGCACGGTGAGCGGCGCGAACGTCACCAACGTCGCCGTGACCTGCGCAACGAATACTTTCAGCTTGGGCGGCGCGGTGTCGGGGCTGGCGGGCACGTTGGTACTGCGGGTCAACGGGGGCAACGACCTTACCTTAACCACGAACGGTCCGTTTGCCTTTAGCGGACAGCTTGCCGACGGCAGCACCTACAGTGTCACAGTGCTGACGCAACCGGCGGGCCAGAGCTGCAGCATCGCCGACGGCACGGGAACCATTGCAGGGGCGAACGTCGCAAGCGTGAGCGTGAGTTGCGCCGTCAACACGTTTACGGTGGGTGGCACGGTCTCCGGGCTCTCCGGGAGCCTGGTATTGCAGAACAACGCTGCAAATAATCTCACGATCGCAGTCAATGGCCCCTTCAGCTTCCCCACCGCGCTTCCGAACGGCAACGCCTACAGCGTCACGGTACTGACGCAACCGGCGGGTCAGACCTGCACGGTCACCAACGGCGCAGGCACGGTAAGCGGTGCAAATGTCTCGAACGTAAGTGTGATTTGCGCCGCCGATACGCATACCGTGGGCGGTGCGGTCAGCGGGCTCTCCGGCACCGGCCTGGTGTTGCAGAACAACGCTGCAAATAATCTTGCGGTCGCGGCCAATGGCAGCTTCAGCTTCCCCACCGCGCTTCAGAACGGCAGCCCCTACAACGTCACGGTGCTGACGCAACCGGCGGGACAGACCTGCACGGTGGCCAACGGTGCGGGCACGGTGAGCGGGGCGAATGTCAGCAACGTCGCCGTGACCTGCGCAACGAATACTTTCAGCTTGGGCGGCGCAGTGTCGGGGCTGGCGGGAACGTTGGTACTGCGGGTCAACGGGGGCAACGACCTCACCGTAACCACCGACGGTCTGTTTGCTTTCAGCGGCCCGCTCGCCGACGGCACCCCCTACAGCGTGACGGTTCTCACGCAGCCTGCGGGCCAGAGCTGCAGCATCGCCGACGGCACGGGAACGATCGCCGGGGCGAACGTCGCAAACGTGAGCGTGAGTTGCGCCGTCAACACGTTTACGGTGGGTGGCACGGTCTCGGGACTTTCCGGAACCGTAGTGCTGCAACTCAACGGTGGCAGCCCTCTCGCGCTTTCAGCGAACGGCGCATTCTCTTTTCCCAGTACGGTGATCAATACCACGCCCTACAGCGTCACGGTGTTCACGCATCCGGTGGGTCAGACCTGCACGGTCACCAACGCCTCGGGCAGCGTGTCCGGGGCGAACGTCACCAACGTCGCCGTGACCTGTGCAACGAATACTTTCAGCTTGGGCGGCGCCGTGTCGGGGCTGACGGGCACGTTGATACTGCGGGTCGACGGGGGCAACGACCTCACCGTAACTACGAACGGTCCGTTTACCTTTAGCGCCCAGCTTGTCGACCGCAGCGCCTACAGCGTCACGGTGTTCACGCATCCGGTGGGTCAGACCTGCACGGTCACCAACGGTGCGGGCACGGTGAGCGGCGCGAACGTCACCAACGTCGCCGTGACCTGCGCAACGAATACTTTCAGCTTGGGCGGCGCGGTGTCGGGGCTGGCGGGCACGTTGGTACTGCGGGTCAACGGGGGCAACGACCTTACCTTAACCACGAACGGTCCGTTTGCCTTTAGCGGACAGCTTGCCGACGGCAGCACCTACAGTGTCACAGTGCTGACGCAACCGGCGGGCCAGAGCTGCAGCATCGCCGACGGCACGGGAACCATTGCAGGGGCGAACGTCGCAAGCGTGAGCGTGAGTTGCGCCGTCAACACGTTTACGGTGGGTGGCACGGTCTCCGGGCTCTCCGGGAGCCTGGTATTGCAGAACAACGCTGCAAATAATCTCACGATCGCAGTCAATGGCCCCTTCAGCTTCCCCACCGCGCTTCCGAACGGCAACGCCTACAGCGTCACGGTACTGACGCAACCGGCGGGTCAGACCTGCACGGTCACCAACGGCGCAGGCACGGTAAGCGGTGCAAATGTCTCGAACGTAAGTGTGATTTGCGCCGCCGATACGCATACCGTGGGCGGTGCGGTCAGCGGGCTCTCCGGCACCGGCCTGGTGTTGCAGAACAACGCTGCAAATAATCTTGCGGTCGCGGCCAATGGCAGCTTCAGCTTCCCCACCGCGCTTCAGAACGGCAGCCCCTACAACGTCACGGTGCTGACGCAACCGGCGGGACAGACCTGCACGGTGGCCAACGGTGCGGGCACGGTGAGCGGGGCGAATGTCAGCAACGTCGCCGTGACCTGCGCAACGAATACTTTCAGCTTGGGCGGCGCAGTGTCGGGGCTGGCGGGAACGTTGGTACTGCGGGTCAACGGGGGCAACGACCTCACCGTAACCACCGACGGTCTGTTTGCTTTCAGCGGCCCGCTCGCCGACGGCACCCCCTACAGCGTGACGGTTCTCACGCAGCCTGCGGGCCAGAGCTGCAGCATCGCCGACGGCACGGGAACGATCGCCGGGGCGAACGTCGCAAACGTGAGCGTGAGTTGCGCCGTCAACACGTTTACGGTGGGTGGCACGGTCTCGGGACTTTCCGGAACCGTAGTGCTGCAGCTCAACGGTGGCAGCCCTCTCGCGCTTTCAGCGAACGGCGCATTCTCTTTTCCCAGTACGGTGATCAATACCACGCCCTACAGCGTCACGGTGTTCACGCATCCGGTGGGTCAGACCTGCACGGTCACCAACGCCTCGGGCAGCGTGTCCGGGGCGAACGTCACCAACGTCGCCGTGACCTGTGCAACGAATACTTTCAGCTTGGGCGGCACCGTGTCGGGGCTGACGGGCACGTTGATACTGCGGGTCGACGGGGGCAACGACCTCACCGTAACTACGAACGGTCCGTTTACCTTTAGCGCCCAGCTTGTCGACCGCAGCGCCTACAGCGTCACGGTGTTCACGCATCCGGTGGGTCAGACCTGCACGGTCACCAACGGTGCAGGCACGGTGAGCGGCGCGAACGTCACCAACGTCGCCGTGACTTGCGCGACCAACAGCTTCGCGATCGGCGGCACGGTCTCCGGGCTCTCCGGGAGCCTGGTACTGCAAAACAACGGCGGCAATGATCTCACGATCGCGCCAATGGTCCGTTCGCCTTCCCCACCGCGCTTCCGAACGGCAACGCCTACGGCGTCACGGTTCTGACGCAGCCCGCGGCACAGACCTGCACAGTCACCAACGGCACGGGCACCGTTGACGGGGCGAACGTCGCCAATGTCAGCGTCGCCTGTTCCAACAATCCGGCCAGTTACACCACCAGTTTCACCGGTACGGAAAACCCCATCTCCGAAGGCGGCATCTGGACGAACGGATTAGCTGCAGGGCTAGATTGGACTGATGTAAAAACAACAGGCGGGCAAGCAGTCGCAACCACGCAAACCTACGCCTAGCCGATATAGCGATGACATCGCGCATCTGAATAAGTCCTTTATTGACTTTGCCGACAATCAATATGCGCAAGGGACGGTGTATCTGGCGCCAGGATACACCGGCAACGGAGGGTACCACGAAGTCGAGTTGTTGCTGCGTTTCGAGATCACACCGAATGGTGCGCGCGGCTATGAAATTCTGTGGGGCATTCAGGGTTATCTTGCCGTAGTACGATGGAACGGCCCAGTCACCAATTACACGCCCCTCTACGATCCGGGTGCTTGGCAGTATTCCAGTTCCGGTTGACGGTGATGTACTGCGTGCCGAGATCATTGGCAACATCATCTCGGTTTACAAAAATGATGTTCTCGTAGTGAGCACGTCAGACCCTTGCGGCGGACTCACTTCACCGAAGGCCAGCCGGGCATAGGCTTTTGGCCTGTTGACGGAGCGATACCAGAAAATATGGGCTGGAAAGATTTCACGACGGGCAACCTGCCGTAGATGCTGCTGACCTTCGACGTTATCGTAAGGAGCCCTCCTTGTTGCTCTTATGGCTGATGGATGATCCGGAGAAAGCGGCGGGTGAAAGTTAGGGTCACGCGGCTGTGTGCCGCCATTGTCGTTTCTCTCCTGGCATGCGGCGAGGGAGACAACTCCACTAAGGCGAATACTGGAACGGCACCAGCGCTTGCGCCTGCACCTGCGTCCTCTGCTGTTGGCTATTCGACGAACTTCAACTTGATCGAGAACCCGATCAGCGAAGGCGGCAAGTGGATCAACGGCAAGGCAGTTGGACTCGACTGGAACAACGTGCAGACGGTGCCTGGTAGAGCCTTTGCGGCAAACTTCACCGGGAGTCCCAATCGTTATAGTGACCCCATCGCGCATCTGAATACCGCGTTCGCAGCGAATCAGTACGCGCAAGGCACCGTCTCTCGCATGGCCGGCTACTCGCCCGGCATGGGCCACGAGATCGAACTGCTGCTTCGATTTGAGATCACCGCGCACAATGCGCGCGGCTACGAAGTACTGTGGGCGCACGATGGCAACATGGCCATCGTGCGCTGGAATGGTCCGCTCGCCAATTACACACCGCTAGTTGACGGCTTGAAGATTGGTCGGGCGGTCGATGGTGATGTGTTGCGTGCTGAGATCGTTGGCAACGTGATCAGGGTATACAAGAATGGCGCACTCGTAGCCACCGGCCCCGCGGATACGACGTGGACTGGCGGTCAGCCGGGCATGGGCTTCTGGCCGATACCCGGGGCGACCTTGCAAAGCTACGGCTGGAAGAACTTTCCAGGCGGGCAGCCTGTAGAGGCTGCTGTCCCTTCGAGGCGGTCGTACGGGGCTCGTGACATTCTTCGTTGTGACCGCTGTCAGCCAACGCAAGCAAGACCACCCGGACTTCGCCAAATATCGTGATATTCAGATTCGGGCGACTCGACTGGATCGCGTGAAATCGAAATTTCTCGATATCCCTGCGCCCCGACAAGACTTGGTTTACGTTCTGACGTAACGTCGGGATGTAGCTAACCGACCACACAACTTGAGAGATGCCGCGTTGTTGATTACCTGATCCCTAAGTCGAGGTAAATCTGAATAACGGGACCGTGTCGCTGGCTGACGACTGCCTGGCGCATGTCCTTCTGCGCAATCTCCCGTTTATTCGCTCTTCATGTTCTGATGGTATGTAAATTGAATTTGTAATTTGCGTTCAATAGTCTCCCAAGTTATTCCTCAAGACCTCCCGCATGTCAACCGGCAACAAAATCAGCGCACGAATCTCAGCAGGCATTGGCTTGGGAATCAACCCCATTAGTAACGAATTGGAAGCTAGACCGCCCAGCGTTCGAGATCACTGCAGGCAACGTCCACGGATATGTCGAGATGATCGAAAACGTCTTCATCGTGAACGGCGGTGATTCAACGAAGTTACAGGTTGCTCAGGGGATGCAACCATCCTGGGGCACACGACCGAATCGCATCAACGCTCGCCACTAGTTGTTGGCGTCGTGGTCGCGCAAGCGATTTCAATGGGGCTTGGCTTCATCACGAGTTCCGCCGTGCTCGTCAAGGCTGTGGGCGCGAGTGTCACTTCCTGCGCTGCAGAACCGTCCAGGCCAACGACGTCGTCTTATCCGGTGATTTCTCTTTCGAGGGCTTCTTGTTTGTTTCCCGAGACCTGTCGCTGGGGGACGACAGTTTCCCCATAAAAAACGCGGGTGTCATCATGCGCGCACTCGCTAACTGGCTGACCGCCGACGGAATATTGCGGTTGGCATGAGCGTTGCGTTTGTCTTCCGCGAAGATTCAATTCGCGAGGTGCACCGTGATGGTCGACCTGTTCTTAAATCCCCCAACCGATCGCCCGGCCAGAGGCGTCCTGCATTCTTTCTGCTGGCAGGAATTACAAACACCGATTCAGTTGCTTTACTTCCGCGTGCACCTCGAAGGGAGTACTGAAAAAAATCCGCTGCGGTGAGCGCATGTCGAGTCGTGCACCGCATTTAACTGTCTCCACGCGGAGACAAATCTGACGTACCAAAAAGAAGAGTAGTGCCCGCCTTATGTACGCCAGCGTCCAGACCATCGTGTATGCGAGCAGGATAATGAGAAAAATCTGAAGACAGAGATGTTTCTTTCCGCCTTATGCGCGTCAACGTACAGAGCGTCGTGTGTAAGAGATGGGATAAGCAACAAGGCCCGACATGAGCGGCATTCCTTGAACATCATGATGCGAGCCGTGATTCCGCGCCTACTCGCAACATGTAGGCAATTAAGAACAGCATATTTTCAAAGGAAAACAGTTGCATCTGACCTCGACCCAAATTGGTTTTCCGGATATGTCAGCACGCCCTCGCACATGGCTGCGCAGTCGGTGTTCGTTTCTTGTGCGCTGGCGTATCCATCGCGCAATTTTTCCTGTGAATTGATGCGTACCTGCGCTGGCGAACGCGCGTTTCCTGCCACCGCAAGTATCGCGTAGTCATTCATCTTTGAGGTCATCTCATGTCGAACCGCCAGCTGGTCGGATCAAGAATTGTTTTGGGCTTGTTTCTTGCGGCACTCATCGGTGTGCTTGGCCTATCTGGCTGCGGGAGCGGGAACGGGGGAACTGATCCATCCACCAGCGCCGATTCCGTCCAGGACGCGGCGTCTGCGGTGGCTGCCGCGCCATCAACCCAAGACTACACGAGCAATTTCGACCTGACGGAAGACTCGATCTCCGAAGGCGGCGTTTGGCGTCGCGCAAGCAATGTCGGGACGAATGTTCGCACGGCCAATGGAATCGCCTTTGGCACGAATGGAAGCACGGACACCTATGACGATTCGTACGCCCTGTTGTCCGGGTTCGGCCCTGACCAACAAGCACAGGCCGTTGTCTTTCGATCGCCCAGCCTCGTGTCAACCGATACGACGCACGAGATGGAACTGCTGCTGCGATTCTCCGACGATGCCGACAACGCACGCGGTTATGAGTGCCTTTTCAATTACGCGCGGCGGCGTGGACATCGTCAGGCGGAACGGTCCAATCGGAAACTCTACGCCTCTGACCCTTACAGGTGGCGCCGGCAATCTCGGCAGAGACCTGGTCAGCGGCGACGTAATAAAGGCGACTATCGTCGGCAACGTCATCAGCACCTACATCAACGGTGTGCTCAGAGCCCAAGCCACCGATTCGACTTTTGCCAGCGGACAGCCCGGCATCGGGTTCTTTACGAGGCCAGCTGGCGTCAGTGCCAATGCGGATTTTGGGATGACGAGCTACACGGCATCCGGGTCGATCACTGTTGATCCGATGTCGCCGACCCTGGCCCC